>NZ_JALKBZ010000006.1 GCF_023227765.1 Fuchsiella alkaliacetigena | reverse complement strand
AATCACAAACCCTGCTATATCAAGGTTTCTGACCTCTAAATAGTTATTTTATACCTATGAACTGTCGAACTCGGGTTAAAATAAAGTTTAACTTAGCTATCTCCAGCTTAAGGCTGGATTTTTTATTGATTTAAATTAAGCTATCATCTTCTTATTTTCAAGCAGGATATTTTAAATTTCTAGCTAAGACTATATAATAAGGAGATTTTTTAATCAATAAAGGGCAGGTGAGTAGTTATTAAACTACAGGTAGACTTAGTGCAAGGTTGGGAAGGACTAATTAACTGGTTTAATATATACTTTTTACGTTGGACTAACCTGTTAGAACTAGCTCTAATACTAATGTTCTTTCTACTAGCCTGGCTTTTAAATAAAAAAAGCAAAAGTTTAGTTAAAAATAATTTAAGTAAAATCCCTGGTTTAAAGATGTACCGAGCTAGAAAATTAGCTGAGGAAGTGCTGATGCCCTTTTTATGGTGGCTCTTTACTTGGAGTTATTTTTTATTAGGAACTCCCTTAGGGCTACCGACTATTTTAACAGCCATTGCTGGTAACTTACTTAATGCCTGGCTATTAATTAGGGTTATCTCCATTTTATTACCTGGGGAAAGCTTGATGGTCAAGGGACTTTCTTACTTTGTCTGGACCGTAGCTTTTCTAAATATCATCGGTCTCTATAGCCCAGTAGTAGAAATGCTGGATAATATAGTTCTTACTGGAGGTAATATCAATCTTTCCTTACTGGATATAATTAGCGGACTGCTGATCTTTATTCTACTATTTTGGCTTTCGGGACAGTTACATTCTGTTTTGAAAAAACAGATTCAGTTCAAAACTACCTTTACTCCTTCAGTCAAGCTGTTATTATATAAAACCACTCGCGTTCTATTAATCACCTTAGCAGTCTTAATTACCTTAAGCAGCTTAGGAGTTGAACTAAGCACCTTTGCTTTTCTGGGTGGTGCTATTGGTGTGGGAATCGGTTTTGGCTTACAAAAAATAGTTTCCAATTATGTGAGTGGAATTATTATTTTGCTGGATAGATCTGTTAAGCCCGGCGATGTTATTGAAATTGACGATGTTTTTGGGCGGATTCGGGCTCAAGAAACCCGCTTTGTTTCTATGATCACTCTAGCCGGTAAAGAATATCTAATTCCCAATGAAAAGTTCATTACTGAACAGGTAATCAACTGGTCTTATAGCGATCGCAAGGTTAGACTAAATGTATTAATTGGCGTTGGCTATGGCAGTGATCTACGTTTAGTGGAAGAATTAATTTTGGAAGCAATGAGCAGTATAGATAGAGTCTTAACTAAACCTGAGCCCGAATGTCTATTAAAGGAGTTCGGAGATAATACTGTTGATTTCGAACTAAGGTTTTGGATAAATAATCCAGGACAAGGAATCGATAATGTCCGCAGTGAGGTTCTCTTTGCGGTCTGGGATAACTTTGCTCGCGAGGGAATAGAGATTGCCTTCCCTCAACGAGACTTAAATTTAAAGTCGATCTCTTCTGAACTATTAGCCCAGTTTACTGATTTTTGTAATTCGCAAAATAATTCTGCACCAGCGGATCTAAATGTAGATCCAACTGTGGATAAGGAATCCCAATCCCCATCTCATCAAAACGACACTTAACTTCTTCAGTAAACCTCCCAATGATCGCTCCGAGCAACTCGCTTAATCCAAACTCAGGTATAGATCTCTAAAAAAGAAATACCCTGACTTTTAAGTCAGGGCCGAACTCTAATCAGCCACTTCAAAACTAAATTTCTGCTGATAATCAATAATAATTTTACTTTCATCCTCCAATTCTTCCTCCAAGATAATCATAGCTAGCTCATCCTTAATATACTTCTGAATCACTCTCTGCAGAGGTCGGGCTCCATAATTAGGATCATAACCTAAGTCTCTTAGCTGCTCCTTAGCCCGAGCAGTTAATTCAATTACTAGCCCCTGCTTTTCCAGTTTAGTCCTTAATTCTGCCAGTTTAAGCTTCACAATCTTATCTAAATCCTGCTTAGATAAGGAGTGGAAGATAATCTGTTCATCAATCCGATTAATAAACTCTGGTCTAAACTGCTTTTTTAAAGCAGCAAAAACTCGCTCTTTAATCTCACCTTCTTCTTCCAAATCCTGAATATATTCTGAACCAATATTGGAAGTCATAATAATTACTGTATTTCTAAAGTCCACATTCTTACCGTGGCTATCGGTTAGCAGCCCATCATCTAAAATCTGTAATAAGATGTTAAAAACATCGGCGTGAGCCTTTTCAATTTCATCCAATAAAATTACTGAGTAAGGGTTCCGACGAACTTTCTCTGTCAGCTGTCCTCCTTCTTCAAAACCCACGTAACCTGGCGGAGAACCAATCAACTTGGCTACTGCGTGGCGTTCCATATACTCCGACATATCCAGCCTAACCATAGACTGTTCATCATCGAATAAGTACTCAGTTAAGGCCTTAGCTAGCTCTGTTTTTCCCACTCCCGTCGGGCCCATAAAAATAAAAGAACCTAAAGGTCGATCTTCATCCTGCAAACCAGTTCGCGAACGACGAATAGCATTACTAACTGCCTTAATAGCATCCTTTTGCCCCACTACTCGCTTACTTAATTCTTCTTCCAAATTAATCAGTTTTTCCTTTTCGCCGGCCATCACTTTAGTCACCGGAATATCGGTCCAGGAAGCAACTATTTCCGCTATATCTTCCTCGCCCACCTCTTCTCTCAGTAAGTCTCTATCTCCTTTTAACTCTGCCGCTCGTTGATTAGCTAGTTCTAACTCTTTCTTTAACTCATTTAACTTGCCGTACTTTAAGCGAGCTGCCTCTTCATAGTCAGCATCTCTTTCCGCTGTTTCGGCGGCAAGTTTAGTTTGTTCTATTTCTTCCTTTAAGTCTTGGATCTCTTGAATAATCTTCTTTTCATTCTCCCATTTTGCTTTCAAAGGCTGTAACTCTTCTTTTAAATCCGCTATCTCTGCTTCTAAGTCCTCCAAACGCTCCGCAGACTCCTGATCACTTTCCTTTTTAAGAGCTTCTCTCTCAATCTCCAAGCGACGTAGCTTACGATTCAACTCATCAAGCTCAATCGGCATTGAATCAATTTCAATTCTGAGCTTAGAAGCAGCTTCATCAACTAAATCAATAGCTTTATCCGGTAAAAAACGCTCCGTTAAGTAACGGTCTGATAACTGGGCTGCTGCTACTAGGGCCCGATCCTGAATCTTAACTCCATGATGAATCTCATACTTCTCCTTTAAACCTCTCAAAATAGAAATAGTATCCTCTATAGAAGGTTCTGCAATCTGTATTGGCTGAAATCTGCGCTCTAAAGCGGCATCCTTCTCAATATGCTTCTTATACTCAGCCAAAGTAGTGGCGCCGATGCAATGAAGCTCTCCTCTAGCTAAAGCCGGCTTTAATAGATTAGCCGCATCCATAGCTCCCTCAGTAGCTCCAGCTCCCACCACCGTATGCATCTCATCTATAAAGAGCATAATCTCTCCTTCTCCCTTTTTAATCTCCTTTAAAACCGACTTTAAGCGATCTTCAAACTCCCCGCGATACTTAGTGCCAGCAAGCAAAGAACCCATATCTAAAGAGATTATCCTTTTATCCTTTAGAGCTTCTGGGACATCACCTCTAATAATTCGCTGCGCCAGTCCTTCTACAATAGCCGTCTTACCAACCCCAGGCTCTCCAATCAAAACCGGATTATTCTTTCTCCTTCTCGATAAAACCTGCATAATCCGCCTGATCTTTTCATCCCGACCAATCACCGGATCTAGCTTTCCTTCCCGAGCCAAATCAGTTAAGTCAATAGTATAGTTTGCTAAAGCCTGATATTGACTTTCAGCATTCTGACTACTTACCTTTTCTCCACCGCGAATCTCTTCAATAGCTTCGCGGAGTTTCTTAATCTCAACTCCATACTCTTTCAACAACTGAGCCGCTTTAGTCTTAGACTCAGCTAAAATTGCCAATAAAAAATGTTCTGTAGATATATAGCCATCACCTAGCTGCTTAGCTTCCTGCCTAGCCTGTCTTAAAACCTTACTTAACTCCTGCGAGGTATATAACTCTCCCCCTTCGGAATAAACCTGCGGAAACTTATCCAATAACCCTCGCAAATCCTCTTCTAAACTATCTAAATTAACAGCTAATTTCTGCAAAATAGGTCTGACTATCCCCTCACCTTGAGTCAGTAAAGCTAACAGTAAATGAGCCGGATAAACCTCCTGGTTTTGATTATCCTCTGCCAAATACTGAGCTTCAGCTATTCCTTCCTGAGCCTTTCTAGTAAAAGCATCCATCTTCATTTAAAAACCTCCTTTGACTGATAACGTCCTAATTATTATAATTCCTATTATGTTTTTTATTCAACTTATAGGCAAAAATATCCTTTGAAAATATAAAAAACCCTAGCTTTTTAAGTAGGGCCCGCTTCTTAACATCTATTATTATAGTTTTTAATCTTCTCTTAACTTAAAAAGATAAGCTTGATTGCCTTTCTCATTATACCAGACTCCATCATATAACTTATTTGCCATCTTAATCCCCCGACCTCTTTCCTCTTCGTTAGCAAAGTCACTCTCTATATCAAGTTCTTGCTCTAGCTTCTCCGACCAATCAAATCCCTCTCCTTGATCTGTAATAATAGCTTTAATATACTTCTCAGTTACCTCTACTCTAATTGTAACTTCCTTACTAAGCTCCATCTGGTTACCATGCTCTATTGCATTAGTCACCACCTCTTGAAAACCAACACAAATCAAGTCAGGCATTTCGTAATAAGGAGCAATAAAATCCATTAATTCCTCCTTGACCTGATACATTTCCTCAATGCTGCTCTTAATTGTTTTCTCAAAGCTATCTATTATCTCTAAATCTCTTTTCAAGGCCAAAAAAGTCAAATCATCTTGACCAGTTAAGCTGCCCGAAAAGTCTTTAAAGTCATCTTTTATCTTAGTCATAATTAAATCAACAGGTAAAACATAGTTCTCAGCTAAAAGCTCCTTTAAACGCTCCTCCTCATAAATCTCACCTTCCACTCTCTCTTCTAACAAACCATCGGTAGTTAAAAAGAGAGTATCGCCCTTAGCCAAAGAAATCTTCACTTCTTCATAGTCTGATGAGTATAACTCCAAGAACTTGTCTTCACAAACAGCCGAAGAAATAGGCATTCCTCCACAATTTAAAGTAGATAAGTCCCCCTCTTCACTTATATATATAGGTGGAAATTGAAAGCCGGCATTAGCAAAAGTTATCTCCATTTTCTCAATATCTAAAAGACCTACTAATAAACAGATAAAATAATCGGCTGGAAAGTCTTGCTCTCTATATTTATCCGCTACATAGCTGATTAAGCTACTTAATTTCAAATCATCATCCTGATCATGATAGTACAGCAAATAATTATCAATAGTCTCTTTTAAGAAAATACTCAACATAGAACCATCCATTCCGTGTCCACTTACATCTGCTAAATAAATCAGCAACTGCTCTCCAATTCTGATAGCATTATAAAAGTCTCCTCCTAATTTATCCGCCGGTTGAAAATAACTAAGATAGGATACTCCCTTCACCTCAGGTAATTGACTAGGCAGAAACTGTTGGTGTAATTGAGTTGCCTTTTCAAGCTTCATCTGTAAATCATCATATAACCTTTCCATCTCAACTTTTTGAACCTCTATCTCTAGCTCCTTCTTTTTCCGTTCAGTTATATCTCGATAACTCTGTAAAATCCCTTTTAATTGACCGTTATCATCTCTATAAGGAGCTACCGTAACTATAAAATATCTATTAACTCCTCCCAAGTTGAGTTCAACATCCCTTTGTATACTTTCAACACCATTCATAGCTTGTACCAAAGAACATTCTTGATAGACACAGTTTTGAATACAGAGCGTATCGTAACACTTTAGCATTCCCTCTTCATCGATAACTTCAGCTAAAGACAAACCCTCCTTTTCTAAATAAAGTCGATTTAGTTCCTCATACTTATCGTTAAACTTAACCACATTATAATCCTTAGCTACATACCTAATTCCTTCCGCTGATAAATCAAGAATCTTATTCAGCATCTTTTTAGTATCTTGTAACTCCTCATTTTTAGCTACTAACTTATCTTCCGCCTCTTTTCTCTTAGTTATATCTTTTTTAACAGCAACATAGTTTATAATTTCTCCTCGCTCATCTTTAACCGGAGATATAACTGCCTCCTCCCAAAAATATTCTCCATTCTTTTTCTGGTTATAAAATTGACCCTTCCATTCTTTACCAGCAGAAATAGTTGCCCATAAATCCTGGTAATAAGAATCAGAATGATAATCTGTCTTTAATAAACTAGGCTCCTTCCCCTTAACCTCTTCAAAGCTATAACCCGTTAACTCAGTAAAAATTGGATTAACATACTCTATTTTCCCTTCCGGATCTGTAATTAATATGCTGACTGTACTTTGTTCAACAGCTTGAGATAACTTTTTTAACTCCTTTTTAGCTCTTCTATGTTCTAAATGATTTTCCACTTTAGTTCTCACAATTACCGAATTAAAAGGCTTAGTAATATAATCGATTGCTCCTAACCTCAAGCCATAAACCTCATCTTCTACCCTATCTTTAGATGTAATAAAAATAATGGGAATCTCTTTAGTAGCTGCTAACTCCTTCAATTCCTTACAAACTTGATAGCCATCTATATCAGGCAAGATAATATCTAAGAGAATAATATCCGGCAAGGTACTCTTAGCAATATCTAAAGCTGTTTGACCATCCTTAGCCACCTTCAAATCCCAATCTTTCAGCATTTCACCTAGTATTCTGATATTACTAGCTTCATCATCAACAATCAAAATAGTTTCTTGTCTGGAACTATTCATCTAGCTCCCCCCTCAAGGTCTAAACCATCTTGCTTTATTTTATTCAAAATAGATAGAGCCACATCATAATTAAAGTTCTCCACAGCTTCGAGCAGGGAGTTAAACTGCTCTCTCACTTCCTCTTGAGCTGGTAAACAATTATCTAACTCTAATATAAAGTCCTCCTCAATAAAATCATTAGCCTCTAACTTAGCTTCTAATTCACTTAAAAGTTGATAAAACTCTTCAGCAGCTACCGGCTCCTCTAAAGTATCACTCTCTTCACTATCCTCATATTCTGAAAGTAGCTCACTAATTGAGGAGTTCAATACTGATAATTCCTCTTTTAACTCCGTTATACTGGCTTTGCTTAAGCTATTATTAGCGATCTCTGTTTCGATTTCTTGACACAACTTAAGCAATCGCGTAGCACCTATATTACCAGCCACTCCTTTAAGACTATGAACCTTCTCTTTAATAAGCTGATAATCAGCACTAAAGAAGTCTTCTTCTATCTCTGCACCTATATTTTGATTATCTTTTAAAAAGGTCTTTAAAATTTTAAAGTATAATCTCTCGTTCCCTTTAACTCTTTGCAAAGCTGAAGCTAAATTTAATCCAGTTATCTCTATTGAAGGATCTAAAAAGCTAGTCTTATCTTCTCCATCAATTCTAAGCTCTCTCTTAATCCATTTAGATAACTTATTTAAGAGGTCTTGGGGATTAAATGGCTTAGATATATAATCATCCATCCCTGCTTCTAAACAGGCTTTTCTATCTTTATCCATAGCGTGAGCTGTCATGGCAATAATAGGAGTTTCCTCATTTTTAGAATTAACTCTAATCTTTTTAGTTGCTTGATAGCCATCCATATTTGGCATCTGCACATCCATCAAGATTAAATCATAACTTCTCCTTTGAGCCTTCTCAACTGCTATAGCCCCATCTTCAGCTATAGTAATATTTAAGTTAGCTTCTTCTAATAACTCCTTAGCAATTTCCTGATTAATCAGATTATCTTCAACAAGCAAAACCTGAACTCCTACTAAGTCTGCTCGGAAAAAATCATCCTTTTTAGCCTCTTGCTCTGCTAAAGAGAAGAGATACTCTTGTTGTCCAAATACTTTAATAATCAAGTCAAACAGCTTTGATTGGTTGATCGGTTTAGCTAAGATTTTTTCCACAGGAAGCTCTTCATTTTGCTCTTTAATTTCATCTATTTCATAAGCCGTCACTATAATTACTGCTGGAACCTTCTCTAGTTCTGCTTTCTCTTTAACCCACTGAGCTACTTTTGCTCCATCAACTTCAGGCATTTTATAATCAAGTAATATTAAGTCATAAGCTTCACCTTGCTCATGCTGATTATTTGCTTTAATCTCTTCAATAGCTTCTTTCCCTGAAGAAACTACTTGATACTGATAATTAAAAGAAGCTACTAAATCTTCAAGAAGTTCTCGCGAGCTAGGTTCATCATCAACGATTAAAACCCGCAAACCCTTCTTATCTAACATCAACTCTACTTCATCTAAATCTACCTTAATTTTAAAGTTAAGATCAAAGGTAAAGGTAGAACCTTCTCCTAAACTACTCTCTACTGAAATCTGACCTCCCATCAGCTCTACTAACTTCTGACTTATAGCCAGGCCTAATCCGCTCCCTCCATACTTTCTACTAGTAGAAGAATCACCTTGAGAAAATTCTTTAAATAACTTTTCCTGCTCTGCATCAACAATACCTATCCCGGTATCCTCAATTGAAAAGCTGAGTTCAGCTTCTTCTTCACTTCTCTCTAAAACATTAACCCTGATTATAACCTCTCCCTGCTCAGTAAACTTAACTGCATTACTTACTAAGTTAATCAGTACCTGCTTTAATCGCAAAGGATCTCCTTCGACATACATCGGTACTTTCTCATCTATAACTGTCTTCAAATCTAAACCTTTCCTCTTTACTCGATAGCTAAACATATCTACTACACTATTTATTAACTGATAAATATAAAAGTCTGCTTTTTCCAATTCCAAGCTACCCGCTTCAATCTTAGAATAATCTAGAATATCATTGACTATATTTAGTAAGCTATCCGAAGAACGCTGAATTTTGTTAATGTATTTTTTCAGATCGGGATCATCTGTTTTAGAGTTAGCAATATGGCTTAAACCTATTATTGCATTAATAGGAGTTCTAATCTCATGGCTCATATTAGCTAAAAACTGGCTTTTAGCCTGATTAGATTTTTCTGCCTTTTCTTTTGCTGCTTCAAGCTCTTTATTAATCTTAGCCAACTTTTGATTGGTATTATTTAAATTTTCGGTTTTTCGAGCAACTAATTCATTTAAATACTTATTTTCCCTTAAACCATAAATGACAATTCCATTGATAAAGAGCCAAATCAGACTAGTTAGTCCTAAAAAAATATTTTGGGATGTGTTGATATACTCAGCCCAATCTTTATTCCTAGTTGCTTTGATAGTCCAATTTTCATTAGCTATCTTTAACTCTTCTTCAATTGGTGAAGCAAGTAATTCTTCCTTACTTTGATAAACTGGAGTACCGTCCTCTTTGATAATAGAAAATCTCAACTCTTCATGATCTTTTTCAAGGCCTGCTCTCTGCATCACCTCTTTTAGTTTATAAATAATATTAACGATTCCCCAAATATCACCATCTTCTTCATAGACTAGTTTTCTGCCAATTAAGCCTAGAGTATCATCTAAAAGAAGTTCAACGGGCCCGCTAATCACAATGTCTCGCTTTTCTTCTAACAACTCTAAAGTCTCTCTTACTTGAGGCCGCTGATCTGCAAAGAGATCATTACCTAAAATATGTTCTCGTTCCTCCAAAGGATATATATAAGAAATAACACCATTAGGAGCTAAACTAAAGTGACTAATAGCCGGATTTATAATACCACTAGCAAAAATATCAAACTCCTCTTCAATTCTTGCTGCCGAATAATCTATCTTTACAAAAGATTCCAAAGAATTGATAATAGAAGTCTGGTAGTTAAGTTCTGTTTCTAAAGAAGATCTATAGCTAGAAACTAGCGAAGAAAAGTTATCTTTTTCTCTTTCGATCAAAAAATCTGAATATAAATTATTAATAGACCAAAGTAAAACTAATGAAAAAATAAAAAATATAATTGCGAATATAGTCCTCTTTTTATCCACAAAAATCTCCTCCAAATAGTTTAGTTTATGTGCTTCTTATTACGATTCATTATATACCTATTGCAATTCATTATAATTCCTACTATACTCTTAATTCAAGCAGCAGATAAAAATATCCTTTTAATATAGTAAAAAATCCTGGTTTTCACCAGGATACTACTGTTCATTCAATTATCACCTAAAAAACATCAGCCAACAGCTCTCCTTAAAGAGCCGCTGACCTTTATAACTAAAGCAATGATTCAATCTTAGTCAACAGTTTATTCATCTGTACCGGTTTCGTTTCAAACTCATCACAGCCAGCATCTAAACATTTCTGTCTATCTCCAGACATAGCATGAGCAGTCAAAGCAATAATTGGGATCTCTTTTGTACCAAGATCAGCTTTAATCTGTTTAGTTGCCTCCCAGCCATCCATCACAGGTAAGCTCATATCCATTAAGACTAAATCAGGCTCTTCTTCCAGAGTTTTAGCTACTCCCTCTGAACCATTTATAGCTACTTCAACTTCAAAACCCTTTCTTTTCAATCGCCGTGATAACATATCACGATTCATTTCATTATCCTCAACTAACAGTATTTTAGCCATTTTGCTCCTCCTTTTTAATTATATAAATCTTTGAGTTAACTCCTACACTCTTTTAAAGTCGATACTGCCGAAGAAATATAAGCTAATAGTTGATCTTTATTAATACTTCCTTTAGTTATGATTTTCTCCACGTATCCGTTTAGCCTATCTCTATCTGCTTGAGTAAGCTTCTTAGCTGTAATTACTAACACGGGAATATTATGATAATCGACTTCTTTATTTAGTTCCTCAACAAACTGAAATCCATCCATTTGAGGCATCATCAAATCCAATAAAATTATCCCAGGTAGATCATCTATCTCCCTTAAAATATCCAAAGCTACCTGACCATTCTCAGCCTCCAAAACAGCATAATCCTCACTCTCTAAAATTTTGCGTAACAATTCTCTAGTTTGCTGGTCATCTTCCACTACTAATACTGAAGAATTGGGCTTTAATCTTAATTTATTTAAAGCCTTTTGCAAGGCATCCCGCTTTACCGGTTTAGTCAAGTATGCTGCTGCTCCTAAAGCATAGCCCTTGTTTTTTTCATCGATTATAGTTGACATAATTACCGGTATCTGCTGCAACTCTTGGCTTGATTTTAGCTCCATCAGTACTGACCAGCCATCCTTTCCAGGCATCATCACATCTAAGATAATAACCTTTGGTTTTACTTCTTTAGCCAGCTTCAAGCCCTCTTCCCCGGAAGAAGCTGTTACTACTTGCAAGCCTTCTTTAGTTAAATAACGAGCTAGCAGCTCTCTAACTGAACTTTCATCATCAATAACTAAAACTAACTCTTCTTTTTTCTTAAGTTGTGGAGCTTCTTCCTGACTTCTAGTTGTTATCTTTACTGTTTCTTCTTTATTTTTTATCTTTTTATATTTACTATCAGTCGAGTCTCTCTTATCCTCTTTGGTATTAACTGGTAATTGAACAGTAAAAGTAGATCCTGTACCTAGCTCACTTTCTACAGTTATCTCTCCACCTAACATTTCACAAAAAACCTTACTAATTGCCAGTCCCAAACCAGTACCGCCATACCTTCTGGTAGTTGAAGCATCAGCCTGGGTAAAGGCTTCAAATAGCTTATTTACTTGTTCTGAACTCATTCCAATTCCAGTATCCTCTACCTGAAAAGAAACGAATTCTTCGGAACCCTCTATCAATTCTACTCTTAAAGTTATAGTGCCCTCTTCGGTAAATTTAGCTGCATTACTAAGTAAATTAATCAGCACTTGTTTAAGCTTGGTTAGATCACTATACATCTTGTCTAAATTTGAAGCTATCTCTAGCTGAAATTGATTACTATTCTTCTCCATCAGGTGAGCTACAGTATCAACTACTTCTCTTACTTCCGCCTCCAAATCAAAACTTTCTAAATATAACTCCATCTTCCCTGCTTCTATCTTGGATAGATCCAAAATATCATTAATTAAAGAAAGCAGGTGTTTGCCTGCTGTCTGTATCTTTCTTAAATCATCAATAAAAAAATCCAGCTCCATTTCTTCAGCATCTTCCAGAAGCATTTCACTATAACCAATAATAGCATTCATAGGAGTTCTTAATTCATGGCTCATATTAGCCAAAAAAGTGCTCTTAGCTTGATTAGCTTTCTCTAGTTCTTTTTGTGTTTGTTTTAACTGTTCTCGTTGCTGACGCAACTCTTCATTAGTCTGTTCCAGATCAGCAGTACGCTTACTTACAGCATTCTGCAAAATAACATTGTGCTCAAAAAGAGCATAACTACTATCGGCTGCATCAATAGATTGCTCAACCCGATCCATTAAAACCTGGTTTATCTTCTGCTGACGCTCTAACTCAGACTCTAGCTTTAGAATACGCTCTTCTAATTTCTGCTTCTGTTTAACAGTCATTTGCTATTACCTCCAATAACCACTCCTGTCAATGTTTGATTAATATGTAAGCCATTATACTGTTCCCCATATGTACTAAAGCCTAAGTAAGGCATCCCTTTAAACAGAGTTGAAGCATCATTAAGCCTATTTTTTTGTAAAAGCTCTAAGCGACGAAAAAGACAATCACATCCCAGCACAAAACGCAAATCCGAAAAGGTAGAACGCAGGGTATCCATACTATTGGCAATATTCTTTACTAAGTCTTGGCCCTGACCCACAGTTAGAACTAATCCTTTATCTATAGCACACCAAAAGCTCAAACTACCATCTGGATTAGCACTTTGAACTGCCCGAACATACCACTCACCACCAACTCGAAGCATCAACGGATTAGCAGCAAAAACATCAGCATCAAATTCTTCAATTGGCACTTCAATTGCTTCAGCGAATGCCTCAGCAGCAGGTAGCCCATTAATTTCAAAGACTATTCTGGTGGCAGGATCTGCCTCGGTAATCACCAAACGTTTATCGGTTGGCTCAAAATGCTGAAAGCGGAAAACTTGAAAAGGCAAATCACACTCAAATAAGGTAAAAACAGCACTATCAGAATGAAATTCACCATCATAATAAACTAAGGTTTCTTCAAAGTTTAGTTCATCAGCAGCAGAACCTCCAAATATTGGCACCCCCTCTAAACAATTATATAGCGAAGCAGCTACTACCTCCTCTCGCAAAGATATCCCATCAATTAATAATAGACCAAATTGACGTTTAGGGTCATAAGCATCTGCTAAAAGCAACTGCTCACATAGCTGATCTGCTAAATTTCGGGCCCTATCCGCTACATAATCAGAAAGGTTATCCATCAAATGAGGATGAGCTATTAAGTGAGGAGATAAAAGACTAGCACCAACCAAGCCTCCTTCTTTATATCCTGCCTCACCAACCAATTCTCCGGCACTCGTACAACCAATCACCGTCTGCTCAGAAAATTCTTCACGCATAGCTTCAGCTATCAAATTATGGTCATAACGCGATGAACAAAAAAAGATCACCACCGCATTAGGATCAGCTTGGCGAATTTGAGCAGCTACTTCCCTAACCGCTCTAATACTATCCTGAGCAAAGGATGAACCTAAACGAATATCCAATTGCAAGTCTTTTCCTTCTTCAGTTTTCATAAATAGACCACTCCTTGTATTATTATAAGACTTCTCTTAATTAGCTACTTATCCTAAAAAACTAAGTTATCTCCTAATTCATTGGTAATTTCACAGTAAAGATAGAACCTTTTCCTAGCTCACTCTCCACCTCTATCTCTCCACCCAGCATTTCACAAAAAACTTTGCTAATAGTTAGCCCTAAGCCAGTGCCTCCATATTCTCTAGTAGTCGAAGTATCTGCCTGAGTAAAGGCTTCAAATAACTTAGCTAACTGCTCTTTGCTCATCCCAATTCCGGTATCCTCCACTTCAAAAGAAACTTCTCCTGACGAAGCAGTCTCTACCCGTAAAGTTATACTTCCATTTTCGGTAAACTTAGCTGCATTGCTCAATAAATTAATTAGTATCTGCCTGAGCTTAGTTAAATCACTGTGCATCTTCCCCAAATCAGGCTCTACCTCTATCTGAAACTGATTATTATTCTTTTCTACTAAATGAGCAACCGTATCCACTACATTTTCAATTTCTTCATTTAAATCAAAAGTCTCCAAATAAAGCTCCATCTTCCCCGCTTCTATCTTCGATAGATCCAAAATATCATTAATTAAAGACAGCAAGTGTTTGCCAGCAGACTGAATCTTTTCTAAGTCATTAGCAAAAACCTCCAGTTCCATCTCTTCGGCTTCCTCAAATAACATTTCACTATAACCGATAATGGCATTCATAGGAGTGCGTAGTTCATGGCTCATATTAGCTAAAAATTCGCTCTTAGCTTTAGTAGCAGCCTCAGCTTCTTCCTTAGCTAGTTTCAACTCCACTGCTTTAGCTTCCAACTCTCTTTCCTGACGCAGATCCTGAGCAGCAATCACTACTCCCAACAGCTTCTTATCCTCTTTTACTGCCGTAGCCTTAACTCGAACCGGTAATAAATCGTCTTCCTTAGTTAGATAGTTAAACTCTCCTTCAAACTGAGATTCACCAACCAAAACTACCATTCCCATTTGCTGTGAAAACTCTTCTCTTTCCAAAACTATATTACTAGCCTTTTTATCAGTCAATTCCTCTTCCGAAAAACCAAGCAGTATTTCCGTCTGCTTATTAACTCGAATTACCTTCCCTTCACGATCTACCAAAATCAAAAGATCCAGTATATTAGCCATAATCTCTTCGGTAGCAATATCTGGGGTAAAGGTTAATAAACGATACTTAGTAATAGCTAGCCACATAGCCAAAAACCAAATAATTCCAAAAACTGAATAAAAAGAAGGCAGATATATATCTACCAATTGGGGTAAAACTCTTTGCAGAATAAAAACTAAGACTAAAAATAAACTAAGACCCCTGATTATAATTCTAGCCTGTTTTTTAAATCTCTCTTGCTGAGATTTTTTACCCCATCTCCATAATAAAAAGCAAGCAAATAAAATAATGAATAGGTAGTAAACAGTATGAGCTATATACCAACCAGAAGTAAGAGAATTGCTAAAAGCCCAACCCCAGCTTTGCTGAACAAAATAATCCACATGAGAGTTAGTGAAATTTCCATAAGCAAAAAGCAAACCCGGCAGATAGTTTAAAAAATAAAAACAGCGATATTCTAAAAACTTAGACTTAGTTAAAATTAAAACAAAGTGTAAAATCATCACTGGCAAAATAGTCCAACTAAAAACCGAAAGTCTTACCCAAAAGAAAGCTAATTCCTCCGTAGGAGCCATAGTCATTTGACCAATAGTAAAGGCCCAAAAAGCCATAAATAAAGAAATTAGAGCAAAGATACGATTACAGCTACTTTTAGAATTAAGAGAAAAACCATAACTACCGATTAATAAATAGATAAACATAGTTAGAAAAAATAAGAAAGCTATCATTTTATATTCTCCTCGATTAACAAATCTTTTTAAGTAAAGCTCTCATATGACCTAAAAGTTCCTCTCTTTTTCTTGACTTTTATCAGTCAAAGCTTCATTATCTGCCTTAGCATTGACTGGCAATTTAACAGTAAAAGTAGAACCTTTACCTAACTCACTTTCTACGTCTATTCCTCCACCCATCATTTCACAAAAAGACTTGCTAATAGTTAGTCCTAAGCCAGTACCCCCATAATTTCTAGTAGTTGAAGCATCAGCCTGCGTAAAGGCTTCAAATAGTTCAGCTAATTGTTCTTCGCTCATACCAATTCCTGTATCTTCTACCTGCAAACAAACAAACTCTTCCGAAGCATCTAACAACTGCGTTCTTAAAGTTATAGTCCCTTCTTCAGTAAATTTAGCTGCATTACTAAGTAAATTAATCAATACCTGTTTTAGCTTTGTCAAATCACTATACATCTTCCCTAAATTCGAAGCTATCTCCAACTGCAACTGATTATTATTTTTTTCTATCAAATGAGCCACAGTATCAGCTGCTCCTCTTATTTCCTCCTCCAAATCAAAAGTCTCAAAATATAGATCCATTTTACCTGCTTCTATCTTAGATAAATCCAAAATATCGTTAATCAAAGACAGCAGGTGCTTTCCTGCCGCCTGTATCTTTCCTAAGTCATCAATAAAAAGATCAAGCTCCATCTCCTGTGCATCCTCCAATAACATTTCACTATAACCGATAATGGCATTCATTGGAGTACGCAGCTCATGACTCATATTAGCTAAAAATTCACTCTTAGCTTGAGTAGCAGCCTCAGCTTCTTCCTTAGCAGCTTCCAGTTCAGAAGTTACAGTATTTGCCAAAGTAGTTAAAGTTTTAATTGTATTTGTATCCCAGTCATCTTCTAGCTCAGAATCAGGAACTTCAATTTCAGTCTCAACTGCTCCTCCTTCCGATAAGGCAAGTATAGTCAGTGTTGTATTGAGTAGGCTACTTGTTTGTTCTCCAGTGTAAAATTCACTATAAGTAAAAAAACCAGCTGTGGGAGCAACATCTTTTAGAAACTTTAACTCTCGATCTAAATTCTGCTGCAAGGCTGCTTTTCTGCTTGCACAAGAATAAATATAGATTCCCTCCGGCGCAATCTCTTTTTTTAATCTAGAGAGCAGTTCTCTATTATTATCGATAATTGAATCAATATGGGCATAACTTAAATATACCTTTGAGCCTTGGGGCAAATAACCGCCAAAAGTTAGAGAGCCATCATCATGTTTTGCTACCGCCCCTCGAGCAACTAAAATTCCATCCTTTTCCACCAGCAAAGGAAATGCTGGGCCGGCTGTCTGGGGTAGTCCTCGGGCGACATCTTGACCTAAATATTTAGCATAAATATCATAAGCTGGTTGATTATCTATCGTATATACTCTGCTTCCCTGACTATTAGTAACCTCCATCTGCTTACCAATCTTCTGCCAGCCTAAATTATAATCAGAATAAACTTTTAGCTCCTGACTATTAAGGGCAACTCCTACAACTCCAGTTCTAGAAATCTTTTGATTAAGAAAAATCCGATTATTTTTAAATTCGAATTCACAATTATCCCCCGCCTTGCCCCCGGCAATTATAACTCCGCTATCAACAGCCTTGATCCCTTTAAGTAAATCTTCTTTAATATTAACCCAGTCTGAAAATAGAATAATAGCTTGTGTTGATTCTGAAATCAACTCGCTACCTATTTTCTTTCCTAATTCAAAACTACTTTCTCCATTATAGGGCAGAAAAATGGAGTCTAAACTGGTCTTTTTAAAGCTAGCAAAAGACAAAACAGTAGTTTCCTCTTTATTCTCCCCATCGATTATCTCTCCACCAGTAGTTGTGCCTAAGACAACCGCCTCAGGCAATAGGGATTTCAACTCAGTTACAAGCTGAGTTATGTGTTCTTGGTTATAATTACCAGCAAATACTTGGACTAACAAATTATTATCATCCAGTTCATTCTTTTCAATAAACTTATTTAAGTTCTCTTGATCCTGGTAATAAGTATTAAGCATTTTCATTTTTTGATTACCTCCCAGTCTAGCTAAGAAGTTTACTATCTTTTTTAGAGCTACTTCAAAATCATATTCGACCTGATTTATTTCTAGTCTGTCTAAATCCGATTAACAGTAGCTTCAAGTTTACTTTATTTGATTACTATCCATTATTCAAAGAAGTCCATATCTCTTCAAACTTTGCTTCCAAATCTATAAGAATCCACGATCAATCTGCATAATTAAACAAGTAATATCATCGTCTTTAGTAGTATTAGCAATAAAGTCTTGAAAATCATTATTTATAACCCGTAATATATCTTTGGGTTTTAAAGAAGAGTTTTTTCTAAGTATGAATTTAAGCCTATCATAGTAACACTTTCCAGCCGCCATCTGTTCTGCCAAACCATCACTACTAAAAAATATAGTTTCTCCCGGCAAAAGATCTACTTCCTCTGTTTGATATTCCAACAAATCCTTTGATAACACAGGTGAAATAGGCAAGTTTCCTGCTTTAAGCTCTTTAATTTCACCTTCTCCCTTTAATAGCAGCGGAGCAATCTGCATACCTGCACTACAATATCTAAGCTTTGTTTCTTTTAAATCAAGAACTCCCAGAAAAATAGCTATGAAATAATCTAAAGGATAATTTTCTTCTATATATCGCTTAATCAAATAATTGAGTACCTGTTTAGGCTTTAATTCTCTATCTCCAGAGTGCAACTCAAAATAAGTATCAATCATATTTTTAATATAGACACTCATCATCGCAGCATCAATCCCATGTCCTGTTACATCAGAGAGATAAAATAAAAGTTTATCTTTAAACCTAATAATATCATATAGATCTCCCCCAATTTTGTTAGCAGGACTATAATAAGTAGCTAAATTCAAACCCTTGATCTCTGGAAGCTGTTTGGGAAGATTACGATTATGAATTTCACGAGCCTTTTCCAACTCTTTATTGAGTTGTTTATAAAGCTTTTTTGCTTTCCGAAGTTGATATTCTAAAGATAAACTATATTCTTCTATTTTTTGCTGATAAATTTGTTGCTGATCATATAAACGTTTCTTCTCTAAACATGCATTAATCCGCGCCTTAAGTAATACAGAGTTAAAAGGTTTAGTAAGATAATCTTCAGCACCAATTTCAATGCATTTAATTACACTTTCCATTTCATCCAAAGCAGAAACCATAATTACTGGAATGTGTTTTAAATTTTTATCTTGTTTTAACTCTTCCAATACCTGATACCCATCTATTCCTGGCATCATAACATCCAGTAAAATTAAATCAAAATTATTTTTTTCTAACAGTTTCAAAGCCTGATATCCACTCGTTGCTTCATAAACAAAGCAATCAAATTTATTTAATTTGCGTTTTAGCAGCTTTCTATTTATTTCTATATCATCAACAACAAGTATTGAATATTTCTCATTGTTTTCAGAGCATTGCCAATAGTTATTCTTGATTATTTTTTCTTTAGGCTGAATATCCATATTTGTTAACCGCTTAATATTTATCTCTCTTAACTGCGAAAAATCAACCAGATTTCTAATTAAATCATGCAGTTGTTTACCACTTTCAAGAATATTTTCTAAATAATCAAAAACATCTCGGTGTTCTTCTTTATTTAAATCTTCCATTAACATTTCAGTATAACCCAGAATATGACTCAGCAGTGTATATAGATCATGACGAATAGTTCTTAAATCCATATCCTCTAATTCAGGAACCTGAAAAATAATTTTTTTAAATAAATTATTCATGTTTTTAATTGAAGAAATCACTTTATTTAAATCATTTAAAATAAATTCTGCTTCTATTCTCTGAAGCAGAGATACTAACTCACTGCAATCATCAATTAACTGATTCATAGAATTGATTATTTGCTTTCCAACCTTCATCATAAATCTCCTCTCTATTGCGACATCAGCATTTCAATATCTATCCTAATCAAGAAAATAAAGAGTCGATTTTTCCCAATAAACTTTTCATTGTTCCTTAACTACCTTCATTTAAAGCAGCCCTTATCTCTTCAAATTTTGCTTCCAAAGCTATAAAAGAGTCCACGATTGCTGGCTCAAAATGGCTACCTCTAGATTCTAGAATTATTTTCTTGGACTTTTTATGAGAAAAAGGCTCTTTATAATGTCGTTTAGCTCTTAGGGCATCATAAACATCTGCTAAAGCAACAATCCGGGCCGGCAAAGGAATCTCTTTTCCTCTCTTAGCTTGAGGATAACCCTGACCATTCCACTTTTCATGATGGCTTTCAGCAATTTCAATACCCATCTTAACAAACTTATTATCGGCAGACTCTTTATCAACTGCTCGCAAGGTTTCAGCTCCTAAAGTGGTATGAGTTTTCATTAGCTCAAACTCATCATCACTAAGCTGACCTGGTTTTTGCAAAATACGATCTGGAACTCCTACCTTACCAATATCATGCAGGGGACTAGCAGCATAAATTATATCAATAAATTCATCATCTATAATTTCTTCATAGAACTCAGTCTTTCTTAACTCCAAAGCCAATAGCTTAGCATACTCACGTATCCGCTCTAAATGAAAGCCAGTCTCTTGATCTCTAGATTCAGTTAATTTAGATAAAGCAAAAATAGTCTCCATCTGTGCTTTAGTGATTTTCTTAACTTGTTTTCGAACTCGCTGTTCCAAAAGCAGATTATACTCTTCTATTCTTTGCTGATAAGCTTCTTGCTGATCATGAAAGCGTTTTTTGGTTAAGCAAGCATTAACTCGTGCTTTAAGCAATATCGGATTAAAAGGTTTAGCAAGATAATCCTCTGCCCCATCTTCAATGCAGCGAACTACACTATCCATCTCATCTACAGCTGAAATCATTATTACTGGCAGGTGTTTTAATTCTTTATCCTTCTTTATTTTAGATAGCACTTGATATCCATCAAGCCCAGGCATCATTATATCTAATAAGATTAAATCAAAGCTATTTTTCTGTAGTAACTCTAAAGCTTCATAACCACCCTTGGCTTCTTTAACTTGACAATTAAGCTTATTTAACCTCCGTTTAAGCAAATTTCTATTCATTTTAACATCATCAACTACAAGTACTAAATGCTCTTGCTTATCTTCAGCTTTAGGTACTGAAGAAGTATCTTTTTTAATCTTTGCTTGAGAATCAATCTTATCAATAATTAAATGGTTTAAATTGATATCTATTAACTGCGAAGTATCAGTTAGACTTTGAATTAAGTCCTGTAGTTGACTGCCAAATCCATAGACTCTCTCTAAGCATTCAAGGATTTCTTTATCATGCTCATCATTTAAGTCCTCAATTAGCATTTCACTATAGCCTAAAATATGGTTCAAATATGTATAAAGATCATGACGAATAGTTCTTAAGTCTGTTTTTTCTAATTCGGGATCTTTAAAAGTAATTCTTTTAAAAAAATTATTCATATCTTTAACGGCAGAAAGTATATTATTTAAATCCTCCACTATAGATTTATCCTCTATTGATTGAACTTTAAACAGCAGTTCACTACAAGTATCAAAGAGTTGAGTTATAATCTTCACTAAATTTCTTTCTATTTTCATATTTATTTTCTCCCTTGCTCAGCTGAATTTAGAAATTGATACTTCTCTTTTTAACTTTGCTTAGCTAATTTTAAACTATCACTAACATAATATAGGAAAAAATCCAAAAAATCTTGTTAATATTTTATTAAATTATAGTATATTTTTAATTATTTTGAATAATCTAGATAAAACTAATCAAAAATCAAAAACAGCCTATTTTTTAGGAGATTTTTGATTAATATCTAATTTTCATATAATTTATTTAATAAAATTAACTCTACCCCGTGAGCCTCTAATTCTGAACTAACTTTAAATTCTCCTTGCGAATCAATATATCTTATTTTCATGCCAGGATAAGACTTTGCTGTTAAGTATTTAATTTCTTCATCAGTCAACTGCTGCTCTGAGCCTAAGCTTATCCATTCATCAAAAGCAGAACCATTATCTCTATTTAAAAAGTAACGCTTAAGTTTATATTTCCCTTTGATATTACTAATCTTTATCTTCATTTTTAAAGTATCAGTTTTCTCGAAAGCCTGATATCTATTATTTTCTGAAACTGCACTATGACCTTCTTGAATATATAGCTTATTTAGATATGAGTAATTATAGACTAATATCTGTATATTATCACCACTTTTACTGACAATATAGTTTTCTCCCTCTTCGATAACCTCTCTCCCTAACTTAGAAAGAAAGTAAAAAGCATAATAAGCAGGCTTTTTAATTCCCTCTCTGGTAAAAAGTCCACACCCGCCAAAAAACGGTTTTTTATCAATTAACCATTCATATAATCCGTCGGATAATAATAAATACCCCAAACCATCTATTTTATTCCTTGATTTCAAGGCAGTATCTACTATATAAGCAGCCATAAAGACTGTATCATGGATATATTCCTTCATATACCAACTAATCCCCCATTGAACTACCATATATTCAATTTCAGAATAAAAGTCACTTATTAATTTTTTAGTTTCTGCTATGGTATTAATAGTATGTAGTCTATCATGAAAGCTAAAAGATAGATGCATTAATTTTTCATCAAAAGAATCAAATTTAGTAATATCTAGTTTATCCTTATTTGAAATATAGTTATGGTAGATATGAGAAGAAGTGAAGTCTAAAGGAACCTTATTAGCTGTGCAGAATGCTAATAAATCTTTTGCTTTAATATTACCGCAGTAATAATTTTCAGAAGCCGGGCCCACTTTTAAACTACTACAAATATTTTTAATAACCTTAGCCGTTTCTTGATAGAACTTATAATACTCTTGATCTGAGGCAAACCAAGCATATGAAAACTCGCTCCAAACCTGAAAATACCACTCTTTAACCAAATCCAGCCCATATCTATTAAGACAGTGAACTATAAAAGAATCCACCAGTTCAAGCCACTGACTAATCTCTTGAGGCGGAGAGCAGTAGGCATTATTATAGTAAAATGTTTTCTTTTTATTTTTAGCCATAAACTTAGGCATAAAATTTAAACAGATAAAGGGTTTAAGTTGGAGATCTAAAGTAGTATCCAGGACTTTATTTACCAGTTTCCAATCATAGCTTATATTTCCTTGAGTATCATTTCTACAAACCTGCATTTCATCATTAAATATTCCCTCAAACCTTAAATATTCAAAACCAATTTCTATCTGAGTTTCTTTTATTTGAGCCTGAATATCTGAATTTAAGATTGTAGTTGCAGAGCCAATATTTATTATTTTCTCCCATACTTTATTTAGTTCATCACCCGTTTTTTTAAAATCAATTAAAACTTTTTTCTCAGTTATTTCCTTTTTATTTATTGAGTTTATTTTACTTTTGCTTAAATACTTTTTGATTTGAGGGTGAAGTTTGGATTTACCACTATTTGACCTATCTATCTGGGCCCTACTTCTACATTCTACAGGAGTACAGTTATTATAACGATTAAATACTCTATAAAAACTTTTGAGATTATTAAAACCATTCTCATAGGCAATTTGGCTTATCTTTTTATTGCTATAAATTATAGAAGAAATCGCACTCTGCAAACGAACTCGGTCGAGATAATCTGTAAAGTTAATGCCCACAATTTCTTTAAAGAGTTTAGATAAATAAGAAGTGCTATAGTGCTTTTCAACTGCAATCTCCTGTAATTTTATTTCCTTCATATAGTTTAAATCAATATACTCAATAACATCTTTAATTATTTTATATTTTTGTTTTTCAAATAAGCTATTATAACTATCACTTGCAATAGTGAAGTTTTGCTCAAGGAAGCTCATTAATTTAATAACTCCCTCTTTTATTTTATTAAATTTATTTGGAGAACTATTTTTATAGATATATACTAGCTGACTGATTAAAAAGCGTAAAGTTTCATACTCGTCTTTAGATGTATTATTAGAGTATAGGCTATAGTATTTATTGCTATAATCACCGCTAACTCTGGGGTCTATATTAATTCGCAAATAGACCCCCTCTTTTTCAGATTCTATTATCTTATGGGAAGTGTATTTATTAATTAAGAATAGGTCATTTTCTTTAAGAAAATACTCCTTGTCTTCTAACTGAATATATAGCTTTCCTTGCAAAGCCCAAATAAATTCAATAGCATTATGTAAGTGTTCATCAGTCGAATAATCAAAACTAATTTTTATAGGTAGCCCATCTTCATAATCTATTAACCTATAATTAAAGGACATTAATGCTCACTCCTATTATACTTTTTAATCATACACGTCAACTTAATACACATTTTTCTAGTTAATTTGTTGGTCGTTGCACTCTGGACAACAGTTATGAGTCTTGAGCTAAAATCAAAACCATAAAAAATACAGCTTTAACGAAACTTAATGGTCTTGAACTAAGCTCATGACTCACAGCTCATAGCTCACGACTTGTGGCACTTCGTGCCACATTACTAAAATTTATATACTATAGTCTTTCAGCAAAAGCATTTAATAGTAGTTAATGTTATTATCATTAATTACTTAATTATATGTATACTTTGGAAAACCCTTTAAATTTAGCAAAAAATTCTGACTTTTCAAATGAAACTTATGGCTTGAATTAACGCGTATGATACTAAAAAACTTTCTGAAATAGTAAAAAGCCCTAGTTTTTCAACCAGGGCCCTACTCCACCCAACTTGCAGAAACTTTAAATAAATATCCCCTGCAAGCTGGATCTTAAATTGCACTTTAAAAGACTACTCCTGTAATTCCATAGGAGTTCCACAACAAACAAGCTCTCCTCCGCCAGCTTCTTTAACCTCAACTACAATACCACAGATTTCACATTCATAAACTTCTCCTACTTCAGCCATTAATATATCCCTCCTTAAAAAAGATAACTATTCTTAATAAAGGAATTCTATAAATATTTAATTATCTCCTGCAAAATTAATCTTTAATTCTAAAAAATTCAAAACCAAAAAACTAACTTGATATCCTCTCTACACTTTTTTATAAAAATTAAAACTTTCTCCAGTTCTGGAGAAAGTTTTAATCCTTACTTCATTTATGCATTTTACATATCACTGACAACAAGCAGCAAAACACTCACTACAATCACCATCAGGTTGTCCGCCATTACAGCAACTATCACAGTCACTCGAATTAACCTGAGTATGATTAATAGCATTTTCAAATCTTTCAAAGTCTAAATTCATTAACTTGCTTTCTTCTTCAGGTGCTAATGAATATTTTGCTAAAATAGCTTTAGGATCTGCAATAAACTCTTTAGCAAACTCCATATCTAAGGATAACTTACCTAAAAGTAAATCATAATCACTAAAAGTAGCTACAGCCATTACTTTCACCCCCTTTCAAAGTACTATAACTTATTAAAGGAAATATCTTTTTACATTTCTAACCTTACCCTGCTTAGAACGAAGCAAATAATAATTAATAAAAGTTTTTTGTAGCTCATTTAAATTAAAACTACAGTTAGTAATATATTTATCTGGATCTTTCATATATGATTGTTTTTCATCTATATCATTTAAGAACTTACCAATTAACATTAATATTTTCTCATCATTCATAAAATCACTATACTTTTCTTTGAAAATATTATTAAAATGATTAGCTATCAAATCAAACTCTTCCTCATAAGTAGTATCTAGCTTAATGCTTTTTTTAGGTTTAAGGTCTAAAGTATTCTTTTTAGAAAGACTATCCCTAAAACATAAGGGATTTTTGCTAAAAGCATCTCCGGTTAATCCATAGGTTACTGCTGGACATCCTCGGCAAACCTTAAAGAAGTCACAAGCACCACATTCTTCATAAAAGTCAGGTCTTCTAAATTTCCTTAAAGTTTCAGAGCCTAAAAGGATATCTTCAAAACTTTCTTTAGGCATTTGACCAACTTTTTCAGGAAATCTCCTACAAGCTAATACAGAACCATCCGAAATAATAGTAAAACAGGTTAAACCTATATAACAACCCGAAACTGCTGTTAATTCTTCAGGAGCATAAGGATAGTAATTATCCTCTTCAAATCTAATCAATTTAAAGAAGTTAGATTTTTCTCCAAAGAATAACTTATAACCCTCCTTGTGCAATCTTCTCTTTTCTTCCAAATAGCTAGTAAATATTTCTTTTAATTCTAAAGCATTAAACTGCTTCTCAATTCCTTGCGCATTTCCTACAGATGATAAAATATCAAAAGCAAAACCTAAAACATTTGTTTCTTTAGCTACAAAATTCATTAGCGGAATTAATTCATTCTTGTTTTCAGGGGTTAAGGTAAACATAATACTAGGTTTAATATCATGTTCCCTCAGTTTATCAATAGCTCGAACTGTTCTTTTAAAGCTACCATTATTTCTATAGTAATCATGAGTTTCTTCAAGACCATCTAAGCTCATTTGAAAGCTTTTTACCTCTAAATCAGATAACTTTTTTAAGTTATCTTCAGTCAAACTTTCCGGATTTCCCATCACATAGATATTTTTACCTTTTTTCTTGAGCTCTTCAAAGATCAATTCCCAATCCTTTCTTAATAACGGGTCTCCTCCTGTCATAAAAAAGCTATTAATATTTGCTCCCCATTTATCTTCAAAGCTTTCAATATCATCTATAATATCAATTATTTCAACCGTGCTTAACTCCTTGTTCCGTTCTTCATCATAAGTATCCTCATCAAACATATAACAGTGTTTGCATTTATTATTACAATTAGTTGTCAGATGCCATTGGATTGAAAGAGTAGGGCTTACTGTCTGCTTCATTGTTTTCTCCTTTCTATTAAATCATATTTAAAATCAGCTGCTTTATCTAATTCTAATTCTTTCATTCTTTTATCATTATGCTCTTGAATTACAGCCAGATCTTTAAATTCAGGCTTAAAATCAATGCCTAGCTTCTCAAGAATCATACAAACTGTAAACCATTTAATCCCTTGACAATAATGTATAGGGTCTTGATAAGGGTTCAAGTTTTGATTCAATTTTATAGTTGCACACCCTCCAGCACAATGAAATCTAGCAAAACAATCACTACATTGCTCAGCTAAACCCTTGTTAATATTTATCTTTTTTAGCTTATTTACTTTTTCTTTATCAATTGTCAATTTACCATGCTGATACTTTCCAATTACAAAGTTGTCTTTAACTGCATCGTTCTCATCTTTAATACTAAGCCGATGACAGCCTAATACATCTCCTGTAGGAAGAACTACTCTCCTATAAGGCAAATTACAAAAAACATCTGAAGGAACATGTTTAAATAGAGAAGTAGTAACTAATTTTTTTAAAGGGTTTTTACTTCTCGCTAAAAAGAATTTTTCTAAATAATTATTAAAGTCAATATAAAGTTCATTATCTTTTTCTACCATACAAGGCTGATATAATTGGGGGATCAGCGGAAATTCAGAATTAAAAAATTTCATAATCTCCTCCAATTTATCAATTGTTTTTGAAGTGATTGTTGCTTTAAACTGCAACTTATTAGGTGCTTGATTATAAACTTGTTTAGCATTGCTAAATATTTGTTTATAATCCTCTTGCTTATTACTAGAATACCTTTGTAAAGAATTTATCTCAAAAGGCCCATCTAAAGAAATAAAGATATTATCAAACTTATCAATTAAATAGTCCATATCAGAGCTATCTAGCAAGGCATTGGTGACAATTGAACGATTACAAGTTATATCATATTGATTTGCTAGCTTTTTTGATAAGCCTATTATATAATGTAACTTTTCAAAGTCCAGAGTCGGCTCTCCGCCAAACAAAGAAAAAGAAACCCTATCTAAATTCTTAGCATTTGCTTTAGAAAAAAGGTCAATAATTACATCTTTAATTAAACCGTTATCCATATGTTTTTTACTTTTTTCTCCTTCATAACAATAAACACAGTTAAAATTACAGTCTTCAGTTATAAATAAAACTCGCTTTTCCATTTTAAAATCTTTTTTGCGGGTGAAAATAGCTTTTTTAGGAGAATAAACTTGTGAAGGAATATTTTTTATCATATTTTTATCTTTAAATAAATAATACTTTGCCAAAGTGGGAATAAAAACTAAACTACCGATCGAAAAATTGAAAGTATATGTTTTATGAAGGTATAAACTTTTCATTTCCTCACCTATCCTTTTATAACTTAATTCTTTGTGCTAAAAACCACTAGCTATATAAAGTAATTTAGACAAAAAAACAATAAAACCTTCAAAAAAAGACAAAAAAATAGGACTTTCAACTATCTTTAATAATTTTATCTCACCTCAAAGCATCCCGGGCCCACTTCTTTAAATAAATAAAAAAACATACCCCAACTCGGAGTATGCCCCTCAATCTCAATTATAAAATTGAATTATCCTCTGCTCTTAAAAATGGTGCCGGAGGTGGGATTTGAACCCACACAGGCAAAGCTGCCCATAGCGCCCTCAACGCTACGCGTCTGCCAGTTCCGCCACCCCGGCTTTTTCTATTTACAATTATTAATTATACCACATATTTTCGAAATGTCAATCACAAATTAAAAAAAGTAGCCCAGGAGCATTACACCCCTAGACTACTTCCTCCGGCTCTAAATTACAAACTCACCTGGTACTATCAGTTGTACCTGCTTAGCATCAAAAAAGCAGTTTTCAATTGCCACTGGTTGTTCACCATCTAAAATCAAACGTTGACTTTTAATAATCGGTTTATTCTTTTTAATCTCCAGCAGCTCAGCTAAGAGCTGATTGGCACTTTCCACTTCCATAATATTGCTCCTAAACCTTAAACCTGCTAGCTCATCACTCTCTTCACCATTACCAAATAACTCATATAATGAATCTAAATCCTGAATACTCTCTTCATCAAAATCAGCAGCTAAGTAAGTTATAATCTCTTGTACCCCAAAGGAGTTCTGACCGACCATTCGTCTTTGCGATAGCTTATATAATTTCTGCTCAGAATCATCAGGCTCTAACTCTTTAAATTCTTCTCCAGCTAAGTTATCTACTCTAACTTTACCGGTACTTACTTCTCCTTTTTGGTCAATTAACCTCACCTGCACCCTTTGGCTAGTACTTTCTTTAATCTGTAGCTTTTGCTCCATATTTCGAGCATACTTCTCTCTTAACTTCATCAAAGAAATATTTGCCTCCGAAAGGATAGTTCTTACATAACGCGGGGTAGTCTGCACATGTTCAGCAATATCACTAATCTTCAAAAAAGGGTCATTACGAGCGAAATTAATAATTTTTTCCTTCTTGGTTAGTTCTTCTAAACTCATATTTCTCACTCCCATATTAGAAAATTTTCAATTTGCAGCCATTAATGAGATCTCATTTCCACCTAACTTATATATATTATTGCTAACTTAGATTACTTTTATACATAGAAAATAACAAAAAAAGAACAGCTATCCTTTAGATAACTGCTCTGCTGAAAGTCTATTTAACTTTAATTGCGGGCCCGCCTGCTACAATCCTACCAATAGCAGTTGCTTTATTTACTCCTGCCTGCTGTAGCTTGTCCAATAGCCTCTCCGTCTTTTTATCAGGCACAGAAATCAATAGCCCACCCGAAGTCTGCGGATCAAATAATAAGTCCTGCTCTGCTTCTGCTACTCCAGCAGCAAAGCTGACCTCCCCTTGCAGATAGTCTCGATTGCGATAAGCTCCTGCTGGCACCAAGCCCATCTCGGCCCAGTCTAAAGCCCCGGCTAAGAAAGGAATTCGAGAAAGCTCCAGTTCCGCCTGCACTTGGCTAGCCTTTACTAATTCCCACAAATGACCTAATAGTCCAAAGCCGGTTATATCAGTACAAGCGTTAACCCCTACTTCCTGCATCACTTCAGTTGCTTGCTTATTTAAAGTTCTCATCTCTGCAATTACTTGCTCTTTAGCCTCTGAATCAGCTAAACCTCCTTTGAGGGCCGTCAATAACACGCCAATACCTAAAGGCTTAGTCAACACTAAAGTATCACCAGCTTCAGCAGCAGCATTACTAACTAACTTCTCCGGAGCAATTAAGCCACTCACTGCTAAACCATACTTAGGCTCATCATCCTCGATAGTATGCCCCCCAGCTAAGATAGCTCCTGCTTCCTTAATCTTATTCGCTCCGCCTTGTAAAATTTTCTCCAAAATCTCGGTACTTAAACAAGAAGGAAAGCCCACAATATTCATTGCACTAAGCACTTCTCCTCCCATGGCATAGATATCGCTTAAGGAGTTAGCAGCAGCAATCTGTCCAAAAATATAAGGATCATCGACCACCGGAGTAAAAAAGTCCACTGATTGAATTAAAGCCTGCTTTTCATTCAACTTAATTACCGAAGCATCATCAGCGGTACTTAAACCTACTAACTCTCGTTCATCACTTAAAACTGGAATTGATCGCAAAACTTGCGATAGAGCCTCAGGGCCCAACTTAGCCCCTCAACCACCCGTTTTAGCTAACTCAGTTAATCGCTTTTGCTTACTCATCAAATTCCCCCTGACAGTACAGTTAATTATTAAGTAAACTCAAAATCAATAAAGCCACAAATTACCATAAACACAACAGTTAACGTATATAATTAAACTCTAAACAGTAACCACCGGATAAGAGTTCAATAGCTCCACAATAGTATACATATTAGAAACCGACCCGACCTCTAACTTATCTTCTAGTTGATAATAATCAAGACAGGTTCCACAAGAAATAATCTCCACTCCAGCTTCTGCTAATATCTCTAAATTCTCTATTACCTCTTCGTTTAAAGTAGTTAACTTTACCCCACTGTTCATAAAAATAATAGCCCGTGGAGCCGGAGCTAATTCTGTTAAAGTATAGATAAATCCCTTGATTAAAACTTCTCCTAACTCTCGCTTTCCTTGACCTAACACATCGGAATTAATAAAATAAACCTTTTTTTGATTATCAGCGCTATCTTCAAATTCAGCCGAAGTTACCGAGGAAGTAACCGGCTCTCCACTAGCTGAAAACTCTATTTGAAAATCATCATCTACTGTTAAAACCTCTGTCTCATAACCTAGCTTTTGACCTAACTTTTGCAAATTACTACAAGCCATTTCATTATCCACTAAAGTAATTACCTTTTCTTCTGCTTCTAAAGCCTTTTTAGTTTTAATCACTGGCTGAGGACAGTCCAAACCTCTAGCATCTATTTTTTTCATTGCAACTCCTCCTGTTCTCTTATTTTATTAATAATATATCATCAAAATCTATCAACTCTATCATTCATTATAATATAAGCTGAGATTATAAGTCAAATAAGTATTTTTTAAACACCAGCAAGCTTAACAAATACAACTTGACATTCCCTAAAAGAAATGTTGAAATATTAACAGTAATAATAATCATTATCTATACTTAATATCTAAGGAGGGGATAGTCTATGACTATTCAAGAGAAACAAGAAAAGTTATTTCTAATCCCAGATCAAAAAATGAACCTTGAAAATAAACAAAAGTTAGCACAAATATTTTCACAAATAGCTAAAACTAACTACCAAAAAGTAATTATAGACTTTAAAAATGTAAAGTATATCGACTGTTATGCTCTAGATAAGTTACTATCATTACAAAAAAAACTTCAAAAAAGAGACAGTGAACTTATAATTACTAATTTAAACTACTCTTTTGTAAAGCGTTTCTTTGAATTAGTAGATGTGGAAAAAATAATTCCTATCAAAAAACAAAACTACTCCTAGGACAGCTATCGCCAACAACTCCAAGTATTAAACAAAAGCTTTTATTTTTCAAAACCATAAAAGGATTTACCAAATAAATCAGTCCTGGTAAATCCTTTTATATCGTTGATAAGTTTTTAATACCTTTTCTACATAGTTTCTTGTTTCTGGAAAAGGAATTTGATAAGAATCTTTTTCTTTACCTGTCCATCTTCTGTCTTTTAACCACTTTCTTACGTTTCCCTCGCCTCCATTGTAGGCAGCTATTACCAAAGTTAAATCATCTCTGAAAACCTGCATTAAACGAGATAAATACCAAGAACCAAAGAGAATATTTAATTCGGGATTATAAAGATCTTCAGTAGTAAAGTTCTCTACTTGCAGCTCTTCAGCTATCCATCTTCCGGTCGTAGGCATAATCTGCATTAACCCTCGAGCCCCTTTAGGTGAAGTAGCATCAGCACTGAACTTACTTTCTACTTTAATTATCGCTGCCACTAAATAAGGATCTATCTCGTACTCCTGAGCATAGTTAAAAATAGCCTCTTGATAGTGCAAAGGATAAAACAGCTTCAAAATTCGTTGATAGTTGAAAAATAATAAAGCCACAACTATCAAAATAATAATTATCACTGCTGCTTTTTTAAAAAAAATATTACTAATAAACAACAAGCAACCCCTCCTTAAAGGGACTCCCTCTGCAAAAATGATAGAATCATATTAGCAGTAGCCAAATTAGTAGCCAAAGGAATATTATGTACATCGCAAACTCTGAGCAAAGCACTAACATCTGGCTCATGAGGTTGAGCAGTTAAAGGGTCCCGTAAAAAAAGAATAGCATCAAGCTCTCCTCTACTGATTTTAGCTCCAATCTGTTGGTCCCCACCTAAGGGCCCTGAAGCCATCCGAGTCACATTTAAATCAGTCTCTTCATTTATCAATTTTCCCGTAGTTCCAGTAGCAACTAAATCAAGTTCCTTAAATACTTCTTCCTTTTCTTTGATAAATTTAATTAAATCATCCTTCTTTTCATCATGAGCAATCAAGGCTACTCTAATCATTATTTATCTCCTTCCAAATAGACAACAACTGCTGGCGCAACTCCTCTTTACTACCTTCGTTAACTATCACTCGCTGAGCATAGTCCACTTTTTCCTCCAAAGAAAGCTGAGAATCTATTCTAGCAATAGCAGCTTGACGACTTATTCCCTCACGTTCTCTTAATCTATTAATTTGCACCTCGCGCTTTACATAAACCACCCAAACTTCAGTAAATAGATCCACCATTTCAGCTTCAATTAATAATGGGACTTCAGCTACAATTATTTCTTCTCCAGAGCTCTGTAAATCCTCAATTCGTTGCTTAATTTTAATCCTTACCCACGGATGAGTTATCTCATCTAATTTTTTTCTAGCAGCCTGATCATTAAAAATAATCTCAGCTAAGCGCTCCCTATCTAACTCATCACTAGGCAAAAACACCTCTTCTCCAAAGGCTTCTTTAACCTCCCACCAAGCTGGAGTATAAGGCTCCATAATTTCTCGAGCAAGTTGGTCGGCATCTATAATTGCTGCTCCTAATTCCGCTAATATCCTGCTTACCGTACTTTTACCACTAGCTATTCCACCTGTTAAACCAATAATCAACTTAAATAACTCCTTTATAAATTATATTATTTCTAAATTCTTTATTAATCAATAGCTTTCCTTTATTTTAAGTGAAAATATTAAATAATCCTAATAAAATTAATAGCAAACCTGGTAATAAAGTTGCTTTATAGTTATTTTCACCTAAATTAAACTTAGACCCTAAATAAAGTCCCAAAGAAATACAAACAAACTTAGATACACCTACAAAAATAGTAGTTATTAACGGCGAATAACCGGCCATAGCTGCTCCAAAGCCAGCTCCTAAAGCATCCAAAGCTAAAGCAAAGCCTAAAAATACAGCCTCAGCCTTACTAATCACTCCGGAATGGTCTAAATCAGCCTGCATCGGCTCTTGCAAGATCTTAATAGCTAAACCTAGTGATTTGATATTTAATTTAAATAATAGTTCTCGCTCACTTAAGTTATTATCAATCTCAATTTCAGAATCTAAGCTTCTCTGCCACATCAGCTGTCGCAAAGACTGATAAAAGATCCAAGAACCAATTAAAACCAACATTAGCCCGCCTATTAGCTCAGCAAAATCTGGCGAAAGAAATTGAGCTATAAACTGACCTAAGACCATAGAAATTAAAACAGCAGTAGCAGAGGTTAAGCTAATAATCAATAAAGAAAGCTTTGGTATCTTTACTTTACGCAAACCATAAGTAATTCCTGCTAAACTTCCATCTAAACTAACAGCTAAAGCCAAAATTACCATCGAAAATGTTCCCATCCCCGCTCCCTCCCTATCTGAGTTAACTACTCAAATTTACTCATATTTAATATATGAGAGGAGAGCAGAGATTCGTGCTTGTCTGCAACTAATTAGCTTAATTGACATTCAGGACAAAAATAAGTACCTCTTCCACTAACTTTAATCTTCTCTATCTGCTCAGCACAATCATAACAGTTCTTACCTTTTCTATCGTAAACCTGGAGATAGTCTTGATGTTCACCGGCCTGCCCACTACCATCCACATAGTCCCACTTAGTGGTACCGCGGTGCTTAATCCCATCCTTCAAAACCTTACGAATAGCCTGATACAGCTTAGCTAACTCCTCTTCGCTTATCTGATCTGCTTTACGCAGAGGATGAATTCCTGCTAAATAAAGGGCCTCATCTACATAAATATTCCCCAAGCCGGCTAAAAATTTTTGATTAAGTAACAAATTTTTGATAATCCCTCTTCTATTTTCAAAAAGAGCTTTGAATGTATCCAAAGTAAAATCTTCGCTCAAAGGCTCAGGGCCCAACTCAGCTAAAGAACCTGCTTCACTAAAGTCTGAAACCAAATATATTCGCCCAAACTTCCGTTTATTAATAAAGCGTAGTTGATGCTGATTAGCAAAACTAATAATTACATGAGTATGTTTTGCTAACTCCAAATTTTGAGCAGCATAAAGCAGTTGACCCGTCATTCGCAAATGAACTATTAAGTATTTATCATCACTCAGTTCAATAATAATATATTTACCTCGCCGTCTAACCCCCTTAATTTCCTTACCTATTAATTCAGCTTTAAAGTCAGCTACTGTCGACAAAGCAATTAACTTTTCAACTTTAACCTCTACTTCAGTGATTTTTAAGCCAATTATTCGTGAGCTTAAAGTATCTACTACAGTCTGTACTTCCGGCAGTTCTGGCATTTATTATCCCTCCACTGCTTTAAATATATTATATTAGCTAAAAAATTAACTATTAACATATTCTCCTTCTACAACTCCTTCTGGATCAATATGGACTAATACTTCTTGGATATTATCACACTCAGCATAAATTTCTTCTTTAACCTTAACTGCTATCCGGTGTCCTTCGATCACTGTTAACTGATTATCCACAACTACCCTTACATCTATACATAATCTCGGGCCGTGGGCCCTAATTTTCAAGCTCTTAATAGCCAAAACTCTATCTATTTCTATAATAACCTTCCGAACTTCAGCAAAAGTTTCCTCATCGGGAGCAGCATCCATCAGGTCATTAGCTGCTTCCTTAAAAACCTCAAAACCCATTTTCAAGATAAGTAAAGCTACTACAACTCCAGCTAAGGGATCTAAGATAGGATAGCCTAGTATAGCCCCACCAGCTCCTAAAATCGCAGCAAAAGAAGATAAACAGTCAGTCCGATGGTGAATAGCATCAGCTATTAAAGCCTTATTGTTAATTCTTTCACCTACTCTGGAAACATACTGATACATAATCTCTTTAAGCACTATAGAAAAAGCAGCCGTCCAGAGTACTAAGCTCCCTGGAATTTGAGTAATTCCACTTAACATAGTATCAATATTATCCTTTAAAATAGTAACTCCACCAATAATTAAGATAATTCCTAATACCTTAGTAGCAATAGATTCTGCTTTCCCGTGACCGTAGGGATGTTCTTCGTCAGGTGGCTTACTAGAAACCTTATTGCCTACCATTACCACCACTGTAGAGATAACATCCGAAGCCGAATGTAAACCATCAGCAAATAGAGCTTGACTGTTAAAGAGCACCCCTACTACTGTTTTTATAATACCTAAGGCTATATTAGCTATTAGAGTTATAATTCCTGCTCGCTGACCTTGATTATATCTAGATTCAAGCTTCATTAGTATCTCCTCACTTTTTGTATAATCATCAATGAAACAAACTCGTTCTATTGTTTCAGAGGATAGATGATAGAGGATAAAGGATAAATTAAGATCAAAAAATAAAGTTCAAGATCTATTTGACACAGACTAAAATCTGACTAAGTTCTGACTAAACATTAAAATATAAGTTCAAAAAATCATTTAAAATTTTTAAGGTTTTGTCAGATTTTTGTCAGAACTTAGTCACCCCAAGGGCACTTCCTACGGGGCGCTGTGTCAAAAAGGTTTTAATTTTTTGAACTTTATCTATCCTCTATCATCTGTCCTTTATCATCTGAACTTTATAACAATATTGCTCAATTAATATTATACTCAATAACAAACAATTTGTGAAGGGATACTACAATTAATAACCGCTAATCGCTAATTTTTTAACTCTAAAAGTAGGGGTAGCATAAGCTCCAATCATCGGATTAAACTCTAAATCATCAGCTAATAAATCAATATCCTGTAAGAAGTCTATCAAATTACCAGCAATAGTCACTTCCCGCACCGGCTTAGTTAGCTCTCCATCTTTAATCCAGCGCCCAGTAGCTCCTACCGAAAATTCACCAGAAATAGGATTAGCTCCTCCAGTTACCAGACCCGAAACCTTCATCACGTAAAATCCTTCTTCTACAGAATCTATCACCTGCTCAGCAGTCTGCTCTCCAGGTGCTAAATAAAAGTTACTAGGAGCTACACTAGGAATCCCTTGATAAGAGCCGCGACTAGCATTGCCGGTAGACTCAGCTTCAGCCTGATTAGCCGTATAAGTATCGTAAATAAAGTTCTTTAAAACCCCATTCTTAATTAACTCAGTTTCACTACAGGCTACACCTTCGCCATCAAAAGGAGCCGTAAGCAATCCTTCCTCCAATAAACCATTATCAATAATATTCACCTGTTCAGCAGCTATACTTTCTCCCAATTTTTCTGCAAAAACAGAACGTCCTTTTTGCACTGCTTCCGCAGTCAAAGTCTGAGCTAAGACATACATAAACATACTACCTACCTTAGGTGGCAAAACAACTGGTGCTTCCTGTGACTCCACCTGCTCCCCTCCTAATAAACTAACAGCATCTTCAGCTGCTTTAACGCCTGTTTGCTGAGGAGTTAATTCGGCTAAGCAGTCACCATAAGTAACGGCCGTTCCCGTTTCTATATCTTCATCTTGACGAGCAATTACATATAGATAAGCATAGCAGTAATTATGACGATAACTTTCATCAAAACCCTTAGAATTAACTAAGCGCACCTGTACTTCGTTATCTCCATAACCTACTTTATTTACCGAATCCACTCGCTGATCATAGTCCAAAGCTACCTCTTCCATCTCTAGGGCTAGATTAATCTTATCCTCTATTGGAGTAGCTGCTAACTGGTCATTATATAAATCTAACTGCTTAACTTCACTGCTCAACTCTGGTAAAGTTCGATATTCATCTGTACTAGCTACTTGAGCATTAGCTATAGCTTCCTTGAGAGTTCTTTCCAATTCATCCTGCTCAAACTGAGAAGTATAAGCAAAGCCCATCTGATTATCTTTGAAAACCCTAATTCCTAAACCTTTGGTATGAGCTGAGTTTAAGGATTCGACTTCGCCTTCATAGATTTCTAGTTCATTTTCCTTGGATTCCTGATAAAATAACTCTACCTCTGCTGCTCCTAACTCCTGTCCTTGAGTAATTATCTGCTTTAAATCCAACTTAGCTAACATATCTATTCACCTTCCCTTTCTGTACCGCCTACAGTGACTTCATCTATTAACAGAGTAGGCTGACCTACGGCTGCTGGCACGCTCTGACCATCTTTGCCACACATTCCCGGCGCATGCTCTAAATCATTCCCTACCATAGAAATTCGGTGTAAACTTTCCGGGCCGTTACCCACTAAGGTAGCCCCGCGTACAGCTTCCGTCACTTCACCTTTTTCAATTAAGTAACCCTCGGCTACTGTAAAGGTATAGTCACCAGTAGCTGGATCTACCTGACCTCCACTAAGACTTTTAGCATAGAGTCCTTTATCTACACTGCCGATTATCTCTTCCGGAGTGGAGTCTCCAGCAGCAATAAAGGTATTACTCATTCGCGGTAAAGGCGGATGGCGATAGGACTGACGACGTCCATTTCCCGTGGATTCTCGTTCTGCCTTCCGGGCCGTCTTTAAGCTATGCATATAATCTGTTAACTCTCCATCTTTAATCAATACCGTTTCCTGAGCCGGCGCTCCCTCATCATCGACTACTGAAGAACCCCATTCATTACTAACCGTAGCATCATCAATAGCTGTTACCTTATCGGTAGCTACCTGTTCTCCTATCCGCCCCGTATAGACTGAGGAGTTTTTCTGGATAGCATCGGCTTCTAAGCCGTGACCACAGGCTTCGTGAAATAAAACTCCCCCAAAACCGTTATTCACCACTACCGGCAGTTTAGCCGAAGGAGCCGGTCTAGCTTCTAACATAGTCACCGCCTTCTGAGCTGCTAGCCTTCCTAATTCGGCTGGCTGATACTGCTCAAAAAGTTCAAAACCAGCATGCTGACCGATAGTTTCGCGACCGGTCTGAATAATTTCTCCTTGGCCAGCCACAGCATTAACCATAAATCTTGTTCTGATTCTTTTATCCTCAACTAATAAACCGCGAGAATTAGCAATCAGTACCTCCTGTTCATAGTCCAAATAGTTGACTGCCACCTGACGAATCCGTTCATCTACGGCCCGGGCACTCTCATTAGCCGCCTCCAAAAGTTCTCGTTTCTTGAACTTTTCTATTCCGTGCGGCTCAATATCAATTTTATGCCTTAACTCCTGTCTTTCTCTCTGTAGATTATTAAGACTATGCCCTGGCTGATACTTGCTGGCCGCTCCAGCTACTCGCGCTGTCTCTAAAAGATTCTCCAAACTAAGTTCATCGGTATAGGCATAAGAAACCTGCTCACCATTAATAACCCTGATTCCTACTCCTAAGTCATAACCAGTCTTAACCCTTTCTATTTTAGCATCTTCCATACTTAAATAATTATTAACCTTTTTCTCAGCAAAGAGTTCCGCAAACTCTCCCCCTTTATCCAAAGCTGCCTTTAACACCTTATCTATTTTTTCCTCACTTAACATTATCCTTAACCTCCTCTTATTCCAAAGCTAATTCTTCCATATCCCGCCAGTTAGCACCTATTTTTAAATCAATCACTAGGGGAGTAGCTAAATCTATTACTCCCTCCATTTTAGCCTTAATCATCTCTTCAACTTCTCCTAACTCTGACTTAGGCACTTCAAAAACTAACTCATCATGAACCTGTAATAAAATCTTGGTCTGCAACTGTTCTTGCTTTAACTCTTCAGCTACAGCTAACATAGCCAATTTCATAATATCGGCTGCGCTACCCTGAATTGGAGTATTAACAGCCATCCTTTCAGCAAAGCTACGGCGATGGTAATTACTGCTTTTAATTTCAGGCAAGTAACGACGCCGATTAAGTAAAGTAGTTACATAACCCTCTTCCTTAGCCTGTTCTATGCTTTGATCCATATAGTCTTTTACTCGCGGATAACGCTCAAAGTACTGATTTATATAGTCCTCAGCTTCTTTTTGGCTTACATCAATATCTTTTGCTAAACCCCAAGGACTTATACCATAGGCAATTCCAAAATTGATGGCCTTAGCTCTGCGCCGCTGTTGATAACTTACCTCTGCTGGCGCTACCCCAAAGACCTCGCTAGCTGTTCTAGTATGAACATCTTCTTCTTCAATAAAGGTTTGAATTAAACTCTCATCTCCGGAAATGTGAGCCAAAACCCTTAGTTCTATCTGTGAGTAGTCGGCTGCTAATAATTGATGTCCTTCTTCAGCTACAAAGACCTTTCGAATCTCCCTCCCTGCCTCAGTACGAATCGGAATATTTTGCAAGTTAGGATCTGTACTACTCAATCTACCTGTAGCCGTCACTAACTGATTAAAGGAGCTATGTATTCGCTGAGTCTGAGGATTAATCAAATCAGCTAGGGGGTCTACATAGGTAGACTTCAACTTTTGATACTCTCTATACTCTAAAACTAGAGGTATAATTTCATGTTGATCTTTTAATTTTTCTAAAACAGAAGCACTAGTAGAATAACCAGTCTTAGTCTTCTTGATCACCGGCAAACCTAATTTTTCAAATAAAATATCCCCTAGTTGCTGAGGAGAGTTAAGATTAAACTCCTCATCTGCTAGTTCATAAACCTGCTCTGAAATCTCCTCCAATTTTTCGGCCAAAGCAGCAGATAATCTCTCCAGCTCTAGGCGATCTACCATAATTCCATTTAACTCTAATTCAGCTAAAATAGCTACTAAAGGTACTTCCATTTCCTTAAACAGCTCCAATAAATCCCGCTGAACCAACTCTTCCTCCAAAATCTCCTCTAATTCAAAAAGTACTCGCACAGCCGCAGTCTCTTCTTGAACTAAAGAATAATCTTCCGCTAACTCATGCTGTAAATGAGTCTGCACCAATTCAGCTAAACTATACTCTTTAGCTGAAGGTTGAAGCAAGTAATCAGCTAACAGAGGATCAAAACTCAAGCCAGCCAACTCTATTCCCGACTCTTTTAAAAAGAGTACATTTTCCTTAGCTCCCGGAGAAAGCTTAGCAATTTCTTCCTGCTTAAAGCACTCCTTTAAAAGTGCTAAAACTTTAGTGGTAGCTAACTCATTAAAATCCAGGTAATAAGCTTCTTCAGCACTACATGCTATAGCTAAGCCCTCTACCTCCTGTCGATATAGTTCAGTATTACTGAAGTTAAAGTTAAAGCTAAACTTAGCTACCTGTTTTAACTTAGTCACCAAATCCTCCACTTCTGTTAACTCAGTGATTAACTGGCCCTGATCACTAAAACTCAAAGTTTCATAGCCACCTAACTCCTGTAAGAGACTATTAAATTCTAGCTTACCCAAAACCTCAATTAACTGCTCTTGATCGGGCTCAGTTAAGGTGAAGTTCTGCAAATCATAGTCCAGAGGCACTTCAAGCTCAATTCTAGCTAAGCTTTTGCTCATCCGCGCTTGCTCCGCCTGCTTAGTCAAATTTTCCTTGCGCTTCTTACCCGAAACCTGATCTATATTAGCTAAAACTTCCTCTAAACTATCAAACTCATGTAACAGCTTAGTTGCCGTTTTAATCCCAATTCCATCCACACCGGGGATATTATCGGACTTATCGCCCATCAAGCCCTTAAGATCTATTAACTGCTGCGGCTCTAACTCATACTCCTCTCGTACCGCTGCTAAGTCATAATTAATTATATTGCTAATCCCTCGTTTAGTATACATTATTTCCGTCTGCTCCGTAACTAGCTGTAAAGCATCACGATCTCCAGTAACAATGGTCACCGCATAACCTTCTTTCTCACCAACTCGGGCTAAGGTACCAATAATATCGTCAGCTTCATAGCCCTCCAACTCCAATACTGGAATCTTAAAGGCAGCTAAGACCTCTTTAACCATTGCAAACTGAGGTTTTAACTTATCAGGCGTTTCCTTTCGCTGGGCCTTATATTGCTGATACTCCTCGTGACGAAAAGTCGGGCCCTTCAAATCAAAAGCTACGGCTAAAGCATTTGGATCTTGTTCCTCTATCAAACGCAATAACATCTTAGTAAAGCCAAAAACTGCATTAGTACACTGTCCCTGAGAAGTCTCTAAGCTTTCAGGCAAAGCATAAAATGCTCGGTGAAGTAGACTATTACCATCCAGTAAAAATAAATCTTTATTATCTCCCATAATTATCCCTTCCTTTTAACTTATCCACTGTTAATCTATAGTAGTTTATTATTCCCAATACAACCTCTTTTAATATTTCCTTAAAAACTTAATAATCCCTGTTAAATCAAAGTAATAATTTAAAATTTGCCTCTGTTATCAAAACTTACATCACCTCTAAAGTAGATATTATAAATAACTTATGATAGAATTCTAATTGAATACAACATGCAACTTAATACCATATCAAGGCAAATGTTACCACCCAAACGGAAGGAGTAATTTAAATGAAGAAAAGCATTATCTGTTTAATCTTAGTAATCACATTCATTGTAGGAATCAATTTACCTTTAGTAGATGCTAATCAAGCTACTGATATTAGCACGCATCAAGCAGTAACAGAAATCAATAAGCTATTAAGCACCAATGTTCTTAGCAATTACTCTGCTGATGAGTTTAAACCCGATGCTTTAATCAAACGGGGAGAGCTTGCTGCCAGCTTAGCAAAACTTATGGACTTAGAGGGAGTAAGCAACATTGAAATTGAAGATCTTAAAGGTCACGAACAGGCTGAATATATAACGGCGCTAGTAGAAGCAGATATTATGTCTACTCTAGCAGAAGATAAATTCAAGCCCAATAATGAAGTTACTAGGGCCCAATTAGCTGAAATCCTCAGTAGAGCTTTAGAAATAGACAGAACTGAAACTAAAATAAGGTTAAGAGAAAATATTTATCAAGATATAGTAAGACATTCAGCTAAAAACTCAATTAACTTAATTAGCAAATTAGGACTCTTTACTGATTACTCAGGTGATAACTTTAAGCCAGATAATTACGTTACTAGAGCTGAAATAGCCACAATTTTAAATGAATTTGCTAATTTAAAAGTAGTCTCAGGTAGTTTAACAGAAAAATATTCTTTAGCAAAAAAAATCAGAGTTGCCACTAATACCGGTCAAAGTATGATTTTAGACTTAAAGCCTGATGCTTTATTAGGTAGAAATAACCAGATAATTGAGTTAGATACTTTACAAAATGGAGATCAAGTACATCTTATCCTAGACTCTCAAGATGAAATCAAATATTTAAAAGCTTACGGAGTAATCACTCAAGATGATATAATCACCGAAGTCAGCAACCTAACTCAAGGGTTACTTGATACTGAAGATATAATTGAACTATCTAAAGGTAATTTTGAAGCTGCTATCCCTAAAATAGAAGAAGAATTAAAAACAGAGTTAAGTACAATGACTAATGGAATCTTAGCTCCCGATGAAATCGCTGCTTTATCTCAAGGTAACTTTCAAATGCTAGAACCTAAATTAAAATCACAATTAAAAGAAGCACTAGTTGAGCAAGGCTTAAGTTACTCAGAAGCTGAAGCAGTATTGAACACCGATTGGAATCATTTGCAGACTACCGGTAAGTTAAGATTAATGGAAGCTATCTCCATTCAAACCGGAATACCTATGGGCTCTATTAATGCAATAATCAATCAAGACTGGAGTCCATTACGAGAAATGGCAGAGCAACAGTTAATGCAGCGTTTAACTACTGAAATTTTAAACAGTGGCCTCCTTTCTTAAACAAAATCACAATGGAAGGTTGACTCAAATAAATTAATATGTTATTATAGTGAATTCAAGTAAATTTTATTCTAATTATATTGACTTAAACAGTTTAACATGTTATTATAATTAGGAAAAGCTGTATTAATATTAACATATATTAAAGAAAGGAGCTGAATATAAGAATGACTCACGTTATTAATGATGAATGTGTGGCTTGCGCAGAATGTTTACAGGAATGCCCAGTAGAAGCAATTGTAGAAGGAGAAGAGAAGTACGATGTAGACGAAGAAGAATGTGTAGACTGTGGTAACTGCGCTGAAGTATGTCCTATAGAAGCTATATACGAAGAAGAAGAGTAATTTTCGGTTTTCTAAGCTAAAAAGATTACTTATGTTACCCCGGTTAGTGTAATTTAAAAAATTATTAACCGGGGTTTATTTATAAATTTCTATAAAAGAACTCTATTTCTGCTCTAATGGAGTAGATTCAGGAACCGTTAATAGCTTAGGCGCAAAAAGCTCAATCCCTATAGCTCCTAAAGGAGCAGTTAAGATAATCGACATTACTGCTAAAGCTAAGATCAGTTCACCATCTGCCACTCCTGCTGCTAAAGGCACAGCTCCAATAGCTGCCTGAACTGTAGCCTTAGGCAAATAGGAAATCAAAACAAAGATTCGTTCTTTGAAGTTAAGATAACTACCTGCCGTAGCTATCAACACCCCACAACTACGAAATACTAAACCACCAGCAATTAACAGTACCCCTAACAGTCCAGCCTGATAAGCAACTTCAATCTGCACTGCTGCTCCAATCAAAACAAAAAGAAAGACCTCCGCTGGAATCCAGAGCTTATTCAATACCGCCGACAGATCCTCAGCCAATCCTTTACTTTTCTCCAACAGCAAATAACCGATAGTCATCACTGCTAATAAGCTAGCCAAACCTAAATAGTCTCCTAATACATTAGCAAAAATAGCTGCAATCAGCAAAGCTAAAGTCTGATAAGTTAAGTTTAACTTTGTATATCTATTAAAAAACTTAACTAAGAGATAGCCTAAAATAGCTCCTAAAGCAATTCCGCCTATAATTTTAATAGGAATTTGGCTCAAGTTAGCTGCTACCGCTACTTCCCCACTCCTAAAGATCCCCATAAATATGCTGAACATAGTAATAGCAAAAACATCATCAATAGAGGCACTAGCTAAAACCAAAGTAGGAATCTCCTTTTCTTTACCGTACTGAGCCTGCTTCAACTTTAACATAGAAGGCACTACTACTGCCGGAGAAACAGCAGCTATAATAAAGGCCAAAATAGCAGCCTGTAGCCAGGAAAAAGCAAAGATATATCGAGCTAAAAGAGTTACGGCAGCACCTTCAAATATCACCGGAATAAAACTTAATTTCAATGCTGTATTACCAATCCTTTTTAAAGTCTCCTTGCTAATTCCTAAGCCAGCCCGCAACAGAATAATAATTAAAGCTAATTCTCGAATATCCTGAGAAATATCCAACATGCTTTCAGCTAAGAGATCAAAGCCCGAGGGCCCTAATAAAATTCCCGCCAAAAGCATCCCCAATAACCCCGGCAGCCTGAACCTACTAAATACAAAGCCCAGTATCAAGCCTACAGTTAAAATTAAAACAATACTATATAACATAATCTATCCCCCTCCTCAAATTTATTAAAATAAAAATGGCTCCTACCCCTATGCAGAGTAGAAGCCATCAGCCTATACGGCGGTTCTGATATCTATAGATATCACGGCGAGCTTCATCGCCAAATATTTGCTTATAATAGATGTCCCATTAATAAATTAGCTATCCCGAAATAAATCAATAAACCGGTAATATCCTTAAGGGTAGTAATCAAAGGATCTGAAGCAGAAGCTGAATCAAAACCAAGCTTAATTAAGAGCCAAGGGATAACAAATCCCAAAGCGGAAGCTAGAATAATAGTAAAAAACAACGCTAAGGAAGTCGTTAAAGATAATAATAGCTCCTGTTGCCAAAAATAAGTACTAATTCCTAAAGCAAGAGCACTAATCAAGCCTATAGAGGCCCCAGTAGCAAGCTCTTTAACGAAATACTTAGTGAAGTCTTTAATATCAATATGGCCTAAAACCACACCCCGCACAAAAATAGTAGAAGACTGCGTACCTACATTACCTCCCATATCCATAATTACCGGAATAAAGAAGGCTAAAGCAACAATGGACTCTAAAGTTTCTTCAAAGGCTTCTATTACTCCTCCAGCAAATAAGCCCCCTAATAATACAAATAATAACCAAGGCATTCTAGTTTTAACTACCTTAGCTACACTCCCGTAGACTAAGTTACTGCTAAAGTCAGTCTCCTGCTGTTCAAATTGAGTAATTCCTGACTTTTTAAATATATCCTCAGTTCCTTCTTCGTGAATAACATCAACTATATCATCGATAGTAATTATACCTAAGATATGATTATCTAAATCCACCACCGGTAAAGAGATTAAATCGTACTTAGCCATCAAATGAGCTGCTCTTTCCTGGTCAGAACCGGGTTCAATAGAAATCACCTTAGTATTCATAATTCCAGTTATTTTGCTTTTATGATCAGCTAAAAGTAACTCTCTTAAAGAAAGTACTCCTTTTAGCTTAGCCTGCTCATCAACTACATAAATATAGTAAATTATCTCTGCAGATTCACCCTGTCGACGAATCATTTCAATTACTTCTTCTACAGTGCTCTCCGCAGGGACCTTAATAAATTCGCTGCTCATTCGATTAGCTGTAGAATCAGGATCAAAGTTTAAAAATTTAAGAATTTCTTCTTTATCCTCTAAGGAGTTCAATACTTTTTCTCGATATTGATCATCTAAGTTATTAAGCATCTCCAATTTATCATCTAAAGGAAGCTCTTCAAAGAAATCGGTTAGCTCTTCCAATTTCAAGCTATTTATTATCTCCCGTCTAATTCCTTGATCTAGCTCCATTAAAATCTGTGCTGAGTGTTGACTAACCACTAATTTAAAAAAACGTAACTGAATGTCTATCTCAAAGCTTCTAATTATATCGGCTAAATCACTATAATGCATCTCTTCAATTAAATCATTTAACTCTTCTTTCTTTTCATTCTTTAAGTACTTCTTTAGTAATAGTATAAAGTTTTTAGATTTCTTTTTATCCTTCATTTTTATCCCTCCTAATTTAGACAGTTATTCTAAAAGTCTAACTTTCACCAATGAAAGTAATGTAACTTTAGTAATAAAATTGACTCCTACTTTAACAATTTTATTGCTAAAGTCACATAAATCCTCATCCATATTTCTCCCCCCCTTCCTTAAGTTAATCGGCTCCTAAAACCACATCTAAGTTTAACAGAAAAGCTGAACTTTGTCAAGCAAGACCAAATCAGCATTATATTTCTATCCGGGCCCACTTTTCCGTCCTAAAATAAAGATAAAAGATCAAAGCTGCTACAGCAAAAGTGATATTTTGACCAATGAAGATTCCTAGCAAGGCGGTATCTGTATAATTAACTACAAAATAGGTAATCGGAATTGCTAAACCCCACATGCGAATGATAGTAATCCACATCACTCGCAAAGTATCGCCAGCCCCTCGCAAAGCACCGGAATAGATAATCATTACTGCAATAGGAATCTGCTGGATACCTGCCAATCTCAAAGGCAGTACTGTAGAACTAACTACCTCCGGATCATTAATAAAAATTCCAGCTAAAAACCCAGGAAAGAGAATAAATAAAATCCCTAATAAAAAAGATAGTCCTATTCCTAAAAGAGCCGATAGATTACCGCTTTTTAAAGCATTTTGCTGATCCTGCGCTCCTAAGTATTGACCTACCAAAGTAGTCGTAGCAATAGAAATCCCAAAAATAGGCATAAAAGAAATAGATTCTAATCTAACTATGATATTATAAGCAGAATAATCGATAGTACCTAACTTCAAAGTTAAGTAATTCAAAATCACCATAGAGCTCTGCATAATCAACTGTTCTAGGGCTGCCGACCAGCTAATACGCCAAATCTTTTTAATCTGTTTAAAATTAATCTTAAACCATCTATAGATTAAGCTAATCTTTTTATTACCTCGGGCAGCAATGATAGTGAAGACTAGGGCACCGATAATCCTAGATAAAGTAGTAGCAATAGCTGCTCCCCGAATCCCCCATTCAGGAAAAAAACCGATCCCGAAAATCAACAGCCAATTACCAAGAATATTAAGTAGATTAATAGTACCATTAATCAGCATTGGAGTAGTGGTATCACCTGCCCCGCGAAAGGAACTACTTAAAGAAATAGTAATCAACATAAAAAATTGACTAAAGATTATAATCTCTAAATACTCCATGGTTATCTTCACTACTTCAGCTTCAGCTGGAAATAGACTAAGCAGTTGTTCATAAGTTGAAAAGATCAAGACAGTTAAAAATAGACCTACAATAACATTTAACATATAAGACTGGCTAGCTGTCCTTTGGGCTCTACTATCACACCGGGCCCCAAAGTAACGAGAAACAATAGCTGTAGTACCAATATTAAAGGCTGAAAAAATAAAGACAATCGGAAAAGCAATCTGATTAGCTAAATTAACGGCCGCTAAACCAGCAGCTCCAATTCCCCTGCCTACCATAATAGTATCTGCTAATCCCAATACAGTATTCAAAAGCATCTCTATAATTGCGGGCCCGGCTAAAACAATAATATTTTTTAAAAACCGAGTAGTAGTAATCTCTTCTTCAATTAAATAAGATTCCATAGTAGTTTTAACCCACCTAACCTTAATAACAGTCTTCCTCTATTAAATTAAAAAAGGCTGAGAGAAATTATACCCTCAACCCATAATCTATTCATCCTTCTTAAAATTTAATCTATTAGCAAATTAAAATGGTTAGCCATTATTTATAATCTAATTAATTATATACTAGTTTAGACTTGATTAAAAGTCCTTCAGCATCAATTTACTTAAATTAACTTCCTGTTAGAAAAGACTTTTATATTCTCTGCCAAATAATTTAGTTGCTATTTTCCCATTGAAAATAAGGAAAACTTCTCCCTTCATCAATAGTCCAGACAGAATCAAAGTCCCAATCTTCATAAGTTTCTTTCCTCTTCATTTTTTCAGTACTTGTAGCAATAACATTTTCTATATTAGGAGCATTACGCTCTTCAGTCCTATCTAATGCCCAATAACAGTTATGATGCGGATGAGCCTCCATCTCATCTACCGCAATTAAACCAGCTACTTTATCCTCTCCTCTAACTCTACCACTACTATAAGATTGGGTAATACTAACATAGTAAGAAGTAGTTCCAGCCACTCCTCCTACTTTCCGTTCCCCCTCTACATCAACTCTAGAATAGGATAGTCTTATCATGGCACGAGCAACATGCGTCTCTAGTCTCTCATGAGTATTATTAGCAACTAATCCTCCCACTTCTTCTTTGCCCTGGAGGGTTCCTTTAGCGTATGAATACTTTACTCTTCCCCCATGATTATAACCAACAAGTCCTCCCACTTTTTCATCTCCTACAGTATCAGTTTCAGCATAAGAAGACTCTATTTCATCGCCATTATAGCCTACTAAACCACCCATTTGCTGATCAATTCTGCCGCTCTCTTGAAGACCAAATACTTCCCCTGAAACAAAAGAATCTTCTATTCTGCCAGTACTCTTACCTACTAATCCTCCAATTCTCTCTCTTCCTTTAACAGTACTCTGGGCATAAGAGTCTTTGATCGAACCCTCATCATTATGCCCCACCAATCCTCCAGATAATTCAATACTATCAACATCTCCCAAAGCATGGGAAGCATCTATCAGTCCTTCATTATTATAACCTACTAATCCCCCGGCTAACTCAACACCATCAACATCTCCTTTAGCATGACTATCCCTTATATCACCGCCATTAATCCCTGCTAAGCCTCCTACACAATTATAGCCAGTAACCTTACCTGTAGCATAGGACTCTTTAACCGTTCCGTAGGCATTAGTGCCGATTAATCCACCTGCATACTCATCCCCAGATGTACTACCTGTAGCATAAGAGTTCTTAATTAACCCCTCCTGATCACCACCAACTAAACCACCAGTAAAGTATTGACCACTAACACTACCTTCAGCATAAGAATCTAGAATCTTCCCCTTTTCGTTGCCGCCTGCTAATCCTCCTACAAACTCTTTACCTTGCACATCTCTTTTAGCAAAGGAATTTTTTATTTTCATCCCTTCGCTATGACCTATCAGACCTCCCACCTTATCTTCACCGATAACTCCTGCTTTAGCATTTTCAGCAGATGAAGCTGATATTTTTGAAGACTCAGCAGATCCATAAGACATACCATAGCCAACCAGACCGCCTACCTTATTCTTACCTCTAACTTCCCCCTGAGCATAAGAACCAGACAGACTCCCAGACTCATTAAATCCAACTAAGCCTCCTACTCTCTCTTCTCCCTGAACATCCATTTTACTATATGAATCTACTATTAAATAACGATTATTACCAACTAAACCTCCCACTTCATTCTCACCGCTGATCTTACCTAAAGTATAACAAGCTTCTATTAAGCCACTATTAGCATTAGCCAATCCCCCTACTGTCCAACTATTATTACCCTTAACCTGACCTTCGAAGTATGAATTATATATTACACCTTCATTATAATAAACTAATCCTCCTACTCCTTGTCCAGTAACACTACCACTGAAATGTGAATCCTTTACTAGACCATAATGATCAATATTCCCGGCCAGACCTCCTACAAGATCTTTTCCCTTGACCGTTCCTTCCACAGCTGAATTAACTATCTTCCACTCTTCTTCCGCACTACTAGAGGGTATTCTGCTACTGCCAATCAATCCCCCTACCGAATTACCACCTTCAATCTCAACATTAACCAGCTCTAAATCTTTAATCACTCCCGTACTGGAAGCAAATAAACCTATGTGATCCTCATCCTTTCTGTTAATATAAAGGTTCTTTATCTTATATCCATTACCATCAAACTCTCCTACAAACTTATCTTCCTGTGAAGCTATAGGCTTCCAACCCTTTCCTTCATTATAATTATTTCTAGTTACACTGGCATCTATATCAGCACCTAATTTATAATGAGCCTCCAACTTATAATCTTGACTCCAGAAATGCTTACTTGATAATTTCTCCAGATCCTCGAAATCATTAATAATAAACGGATCTGCTGCTGTTCCCGCACCCTCTAGATTACTTTCATAATACATAGCTGGTAAAAAGTTAACTCCCATCACTGAAACTAATATTAGTAATACTGCTACTATTATTAAAACAATATATTTTTTAGATAACATTTACTTACTCCTTTCTTTAGGGGAAATTTTTATATTATATATTCAGCGCTATCATCTATATTATCAAAGCAACTACTAAAAAACAAATTAAGCTAAATTTATAGATAAACATTCAAAATTCTTTTAGCTATAGTCATTTTAGAGATTTTTTCAACCTCATAAAAAATACCATATTATCAGATAAGATAATATGGCCTACAATACAGAAATTGAACAACTATATAAATTTTTATGTAAATAGCATAATTATGGCAGGATTCAGTTCAAATCCCTTTCCCGCTTAAAATCTAAAAACCCTCTCAACCTCTGATATATCAGTAATATAAATGGCACGGGTGGCAGGATTTGAACCCGCAGCACCTGGATTTGGAGTCCCTATAGTGCCTTTTTATATTTTATCATAGTTCCCCATACTCCCCGCTATAACAAGGTTCAGGAGCAATCACTACAATGCTGATTTTTATACATTATCACTCTTTATCAGCCTTTTTGGCAGGATTATGGCAGGATTTTAAAACGAAAATAAACAAAAACTATCCTAAGTACTAATTAAATTATCAAAAATAAGTATCAAACTAAGCATCAAGCTAAGCAAAATATACTTGAATACATAGAAATTTTCTATATCAGAATTCGCTTACATTCAACTCTAGACTATAAAAGTCCGGAAGAGTACGAAAACGAGAGCAAAACCACTACACTATGTGTCTAATTTAATGAGGGAACCTCAATCCTCACCCAGCGGTTAAGCTGGGTGCAACCTAACTTTTCTATAACTGTGACTTTACCTTCATGTTTCAATCCTCACCCAGCGGTTAAGCTGGGTGCAACTGCTCAGCCACCCCACCTACATTAGCACCTTGACTGTTTCAATCCTCACCCAGCGGTTAGGCTGGGTGCAACATCGTCTGTCAAATCAGTTTCGCTTTCCACATGATTTCAATCCTCACCCAGCGGTTAGGCTGGGTGCAACGACATATTAGATATTCACGTTAATTCAGGATATGTTTCAATCCTCACCCAGCGGTTAGGCTGGGTGCAACAGATATAAGAGCAAACTTTAGCGTGGAAACAGTAGTTTCAATCCTCACCCAGCGGTTAGGCTGGGTGCAACTCCCCCCCTCTCTGATTTTTGACAAGGTATGAAGTTTCAATCCTCACCCAGCGGTTAGGCTGGGTGCAACTAAATTTAGTCATTTTTATTCATCTCCTTTTATTGTTTCAATCCTCACCCAGCGGTTAGGCTGGGTGCAACTGACTAACTTAATTAAGAAATTAGAGACAGTAGAAGTTTCAATCCTCACCCAGCGGTTAGGCTGGGTGCAACAAAATATATTGCCATTGTTGGAGGTCAGTTAAAATAGTTTCAATCCTCACCCAGCGGTTAGGCTGGGTGCAACGCACCATCTCCATTTTCGTACATCGTCACAATCTGTTTCAATCCTCACCCAGCGGTTAGGCTGGGTGCAACTTCGCGCTTAATTTCGCCTCTTATGGTGATTCCTGTTTCAATCCTCACCCAGCGGTTAGGCTGGGTGCAACTAGCTGCGCAAATAATATTGATTCCAAGTGCTCGTTTCAATCCTCACCCAGCGGTTAGGCTGGGTGCAACACACACCATTATCATAATCTTTATCATTTCTACTGTTTCAATCCTCACCCAGCGGTTAGGCTGGGTGCAACAATTCTTGCTAATCTGGGAAGGTTAGCAGGGATGGTTTCAATCCTCACCCAGCGGTTAGGCTGGGTGCAACCTCAATTGGGGAAAGTTAAGAAGTTTAGTAGTTGTTTCAATCCTCACCCAGCGGTTAGGCTGGGTGCAACATAAACTTATTCATAATTTAACCACTCCTTTTTATTGTTTCAATCCTCACCCAGCGGTTAGGCTGGGTGCAACCTCAAATAATAAATATACATTCAGTTTTATAGCGGTTTCAATCCTCACCCAGCGGTTAGGCTGGGTGCAACATTCTATACTTTCTAACTTACCATCAGGGTCATCTGTTTCAATCCTCACCCAGCGGTTAGGCTGGGTGCAACATAAGGGAGATACTGCCGACTGATGGCAGACTATACGTTTCAATCCTCACCCAGCGGTTAGGCTGGGTGCAACAGCACCTAATTTCTTGCCCAACATATCAACCATTCTTAAGACCCAAATTGCGAAATTCCTTTCATCACCTCCCAAAATAAAATTTTTCAAATTAATCTCCCCCCTTCGAAATATTGAATTGCTAATAATTATAAGCTTTTTGCGAAAATACTTGATATTTTCAAACACCACACCTTCGCAACCTATACCATTAAAGTATCATTCTCATAATCAATCGCTTCAAAGTTACCATATTCTTCAACATACTGCTCTTTTGGCTCAACTATCCTATATATCCTGATACTATCTTCTTTTTTATTCATTATCTTCATTATTTCCTTCTTTAATAAAAAATACTTTTTCTTATCTAATTGAAATTCAAAAACAGATTTTTGTACTCTTTGTCCATAATTCTCACAAGCTTTAGCTATTTTACGCAATCTTCTTCTACCAGCTTTATCTTCAGTACACACATCATAAGTTAAAACAAATAACATAAAATAACCTCACTTTATTGATATAAAAATGCTGGGTAATAATCAATATCTCCCCTTATTGCTCTCGCTAAAAATCTAGCTTGAATATGGGGTATCAGACCATAAGGAACCTTTTTCTCTAAAACAGGATGATAGACTTCTTCTAATTTCTTCTGTTGATAATGCTTAATTATAGTTTTGCGACATTCCTCTGTCATTTCAATTGCTCCACCAGGTTTTTTATTAAAATCTTTCTCCTTTACTTGTTCACGATTAATCAATGTAATAACAGATCTTTCTACTAAAATTGGACGTAATTCTTCCATTAAATCAAGAGCTAATGCTGGTTTACCAGGCCTAATAGCATGAAGATAGCCAACTTGAGGATCAAGCCCCACTCCTTCTAATCCTGATCTACAGTCATGGCATAATAGTACATAAAGATATGATAACATAGCATTAACATTATCCCGTGGAGGACGCTTTTTCCTGCCAGTAAACTCAAAAGAAGAGCTTTTATCAAGAATCATAGCATTAAACGATGAAAAATATACTTTAGCAGCTCTACCTTCAAATCCTCTAATTTCTTCTAAACTTTCTCCACCATCAAGCAAATTAATTAACTTTTGTAATTGGGAAGAATTTTTCCTAAGTAACTCCTCTTTTTCTACATCATCTATATCTCTAGCTGAACGAAGCAAGTTAGAACGACAATTAAAAATTTTGCCTTTTAAAAAATCAATACTTAGTCCTAGAACTTGTTCTTCTTTATCCAGTTTTTTATATTGATCAACTCTCAATTTAACATTTCCAGAAACAGGGCCAATCCAATTACCTATAAAACGTCCATTCCGATCAAGCCTGGTTACCGTTACATCATTTCTGGCACACCAATCTAAGGCTTGATAACTAATTCCCGCTCTACCTAATAAAACTATACCACCTAAATGCAAACCAGGAACTCTAAGCACTTCTTCATCATCAATAAAGACTAAAATAATATCCTGTCTTTTTCTTAAATAAGCCTCCTCATTGGTTACATACAAGGTATTCTCTAATTTTCGAGTCAATTTAATTACCTACCTCTAATAACTTTTTATACTTAACTAATCTTTCATTTAAATCTGGAAGGCATAGTTCCTTCAAAGAACAGTTTTTACATTTTTTAGAGTAGTTTGGAGCTGGTACTAATTGTTTTTCAATCTGTTCTCTAACTCCAGCTATAACATCTATAGTTTTTTCTCGCAGCTCCTTTTTTATATCAACTTTAACTCTCTGTCTTGATTTATTATAATATATATAGCCTAAATCAATTTCAATTTGATACATCTCTTCTAAGCATATTACTTGAGCGCATAATTGAACTTTATCTGCAACTTTGGCCTTCTTTTTTCCTCTTTTAAATTCTACAGGATAAGGATTGCCTGAAGAAAATTCCACTAAATCTATCACTCCATATAAGCCATAAGTATCTGACCAGACAGGTACAGAATTTTCACACTCCTTATCCTTATTATAATAATTACTTGCATTATCAACTCTTTCATGAACAGCATTACCTTCTAAAGTAAAAATATTTTCTTCATATATTTCTTCTACATGAATAAGAGCTGACTGTCTAGAACAATAAGCATAATGCTGAAGAGCAGATATAGGAATTGAATATTCTTTTCTCCAGGCAAAATGATCATACTCAAACATAAGAATCAACCACCTAAAATATTTAATTCTACACCTTCAGGTATTTTGCTTTCCTCTACTTCAACTTCATAATCATTAAATGATCTTGGAGCCTGCACATTGTCCTTCTTAGATACATTTATTAAGTCTACTAACTTATGAGCGGGTGCATTACCTGTTTTTTTATCATGACTAAAAACATATAAACCTCTACAGGCCATAAATCCTTTACTAGCAGAACGATCAATATCCCACATTTTTTCAATAGCTTCCCAAAAAAGCTCAAGATCTTTTTGTTCAACTCCAGTATCTTCAGCAAAAAATGGATTAAAAAAACCATGACCTATATACAATCCATAAGGTATAATAGATTTTCTTCCCATCTCAGTTACTTTATCTGAACTTTCTCCCTCTTCCTCACTGGTCTGTTGTCTAGCATCTTCAGGTTTCGTAACAGCTACCCGAGTAATAGAAAGATCCATCGGCACTACTGGATCAACTGAACGTGAAAATGTAACTTGCATTGGCCCTCTTACCTGACCTGAATTAAACTTACTGGTACTCATAACTGCTCCAAACATACGTACATCATAATAGTTTTTGCACATCCACTGTCTAGCTTTTTCAATTGATTCTCTATCGTTATTATCTTCGTCTATTTCTAATGCTTCAAAAGCCTTTTGCTGCTTGTTATAGAGTATTCCTTGCTCTTCCACATATATTTTTTGCTCACTTGTCATGCTCACCCAGTTCCGAACCTTTCTCTTAATGCAGACATCTGAGACTAAACCCTGCATCGTTTCGGGATCAATTCGTGGTAAATTTCCCGCATCAGGATCTCCGTTGGGGTTTCCATCTGTCACGTCAAAAAGAAATACAAAGTCATGTCTTTTATTAACATCATTATATTTCATAAATTACTCCTCCTTATCAGATTTCTTTTCTGGTCTATAAGCCTTTTGCTGATAATAACCAAGGGCAAATAATCCCTGCTCCTTCAAACTAAGTACATTTGGAAAGTCTGAAAGTTCCATCATTATTTCTTCCATCTCTTTTTGCAAATTAACATAGATACCTCGTTTATTACTATCCTTTCTTAACTTAGCTAAGTGATGTTGAGCCTTTCTAATTAAATTTCCAAAAACAGCTGCTGGTGAAGCTGAAGCTGTTCCATAGAAGCGGTCAACTATAGTAGACTTGATACCTGGTAAAGCTTTTTTTTGAATCTGCTCAATCACCGCAAATAACCTTCCACATAAGTAAGCATGGTTTTTCTGAGTTTTATCTAGCTTTTCCTCCACTTTAATTTCACCTCCTGGTTGAGAATTAAAAAACATTTTAAGTAATGAGGCCCGAGGAGTATTCACTCCCTCAGCCTTAACTCTTTCTAAAGTCTTATAAAGTACAGCAGGCAATATCGGACTACCTTTAAGAGCAAACGCAGCCAATGACTCAGCAACTATCGGTATCACATCATCATTTTTAAAAGCAGTAACAGAACTAAGATAATTCAAACTATAATATCTAGTTTTTTCTTCATAGTTAGGATTAAATATTCTCATTTCTGAAAAATAATTAACTATATTTTGACTAATATTTTCCAGAGTTGAAACTAACCAATCTCTAATTACTACTCGACTTTGATTAGCACTCAAAGCAAGTAAATAAAACTCTTCTTTATCTAATTCATTATATTTACCTCTTCGATAAGAGTTAATATAGCTTCTAACCTCTTCTGGGGCAGGATCACTAATGATAGAAGCTATACTTGACTCTACATCATTTTTTGTCCAAAATAAATAAATTACATTACCTACAAAAAGACGATGTTGTTTATCTTTTAATAGCTTATTCCCACCTTTTCCATAAAGCATAGCACAATCAAAACAAACCGGTGCAATAAAAGAAGCTTCCAAACCATAAGATTCAAAACCATCTTCATTAGCAGATATTAAGGGATTACCACTTCCATGACCACCTGGGATTTTTAATTTTTCAGGATGCCTATCTGCTATAGCTTTTTCTTTACCACAAACCATACATTCACTAACCAAATCCGTTCTCTCAGTCGCTTGTTTTTCTTGCTTATTCTGCCAAAAATTTTGGATGCTTCTTTTTTCTAATAGATCCTCTCCTTTAATTCTAACTCCAATCCAATCATTATTATCAAGCTCCTCTGGAAATTCAATTTCCTCTCTCTGTTCTATGAAGTCTAGATATACTTTAAACAATTTTTCTCCAGTTTCATCATAACATTCTTCCATTATTTTTATGAAAGAGTTTAATTTCTTCTTACTAAAAGAACTCATTTCATCTTGACTATTTTCTATATCACCTAATACATAACCAACTTTATCTGCTAATAATCTTGGTCTTACTGCTCTTCCAGAACGAGTAATTAGATTAGCAGCCATTAAAAACTCTTTACTGGTCTCATTATCAAGGGGAATAAATTTATAATCTTCTCTGCTATCAATTTCTAATATCCAATCCAGTTCTTTACGTTCAAAATGGAGTGGCGGAAAATCTTTGATTCTTGCAGCATACTTACATAATTCTTCTAAAATCATAATGAAATCCCCCAGACCTCTTCATACTTTTGTAAAGGAACCTTTAATACTCCATTCTCAATTCTGCCTTGAAAAAAATGTGGCACTTTCTTATCTTCATTTTCAAAATCAATATCAAATAACATTCGTCCTATATCTTCACTTAAATTAATAGTTTTTTCGGTTCCATCAGGCGAAGCAAAATAAGCCACAAACTCTCGACAACCCAGATAAGGCCTGCTATAACACTCACCTTTTTTTACTCTACGCCTAAATTGATCCCTGTATTTAGCAGGATGTTCATTGCTAGCATAGTCTTTAAGCTTTAGATTAGCCGAAATAATATAGGCAACATTTTTTAAACCTAAAGTATTACGCTGCGTTCTATCAACATCTGCAAAATATCTATCTGTTCTTTCGTTATTTTTCATCCAGCTTTTTGCAGAGTCAGCTGGAATTTTTCTTTTTATTTCATTCCTTCTAATAGAAATATGCCTAATTGGATTCAAAACTTTGATCTCTCTGATTACCCACCTAAATTCCGGCTTCCAAAAAATAGACTCCAGAATACCTCTAGCTGCCGAAGGAGTCATAACTCGATAAGACATTCTTTCCACCTTCATATCCGGTCTAGTAAAACAGGCTAAATCACCCCAAACCTTCACTTCCAAAGGAGGAAATGAAAAATGATTAGACATTCAAAACCACCTCCTGTAATTGCTAATATTATACCGTTAAACTATCTGCCTCATAATTATCAACTTTAATCCCTAAGTCTTGATCATACTTTGCTCCCCAAATATACACCCCCTCAATTAGTTCAGAAATATAACCCTCTTTCAAATATTCATTCAAGCGGTATTTCTTTAAAGAAACTGTATAGGGTTGTAATAGTCGCCATTCTTCTCGACTAATAAAACCCTTTTTTCTGATCACAGCAGGATTATAGCCCTCTATTTCTTGATAATTTTCAATTATTACATTAAAACTATCATCAGGAATAATTTTGAAACTACGTGCCACTTCTCTATAATTAAATGATTCCCTTTCTTTATTAATATTTTTACTATCCAAATCTATATCGCGATAAAGAGAATTAAAATATCTTTTAAAAAGATCACTTTTATCTGTTTTGTTTAACTCTTTAAGAAAAGAATCTGTTCTAGCTGTAGCTGTCTTATATATACCTTTAGGTAATACATTTTCTTCTGGTTCAAATATAATAACCCTACCTTTATCTAATTTTCCTTCTCTATTACAACGACCAGCAGCCTGCACAATACTGTCTAGAGGAGATATTGCTCTAAGCACAAGCGGAAAATCTATATCAACCCCTGCCTCTATTAACTGAGTAGAAACTAAGTAACAGGCTTGTCCTAATTTAAGCCTATCGCGAACTTTATCCAGAATATCCTTTCTATGAACTGCACACATACTATTAGAAAGATGAAAAACTTTATCTTCTGAAGTAGAATTTATTAGTTCTTGATATAATTCAGCAGCTTGATCTTTAGTATTAACCACGACTAAAGATTGTTTTTCTTCTAACATTATACCTGCTACCTGTTGCCAGTTCATTATTTCAACAAACTGCTCAGCACAATATTCTACTCGGCTCATTTTTGAAAATAATTCAGGTGGATTATCAACTAACTCTTCTATAGATTCTATCCCATTAAATCCAGATCTTTTTTGAAAAGCAGGTTGAGTAGCCGTAGAAAATACTATACTGCAACTATACTGATTAACGAGTTCTTTTAATACCCAAATGATTGGTTCAAGTAATTCAGGCGGCAGGGTCTGTACTTCATCAAAAATAATAACTGAATTAGCTAAATTATGTAACTTTCGACAACGGCTCGGTTTATAGGCAAATAAACTTTCAAAAAACTGTACTGAAGTAGTTACAACTATAGGTAAATCCCAATTCTCTGCTGCTAAACGATGCTTTTCTGAATCATCTTCTATTTCAATTGAAGAATGATGCTCAATAACATTATCCTTTCCTAAAATCTCTTTATATTCTTTAGCAGTCTGTTCGATTATATTTGTATAAGGAATAACTACTATAATCCTATCCATATTATTGAGAGCTCCATGTTTAAGAGCAAATCCTAATCCGGTTCTTGTCTTTCCTCCGCCTGTTGGGACTGTCATACTAAAAAAGCCTTCATCTTCATTACTTTTAGCTATAACTTGCCTATATATATCATCACGTATTCTATTTACTTTTGTATTTTCAGCTGAGTTAATTAATTGAAGTTGATCTTTCTTAAATAATCCCCAAAGTTTTTTAATACTAATGCTTTTTTGGGGTCTTAAATTAGCCTTATTTGGATCAAAATGACTCTCTGTATCTAAAAAATCAGCATCAACTAAAGCAGAATACATCATTCTTAAAAAAAATTCATATTTTAATTTGTCATCTTCAAACTGCTTTTTAGGCAAGTTAAAGTCAATATTTTGCAATTTATCAATTTCATTTTCAAATCGCTTAATAACCTCTTTCTTCTTATCTAAAATATTTTTATAATCCTTACTGATATTTTTTAAATCAACAAAATTATGGAGCCCACCATGATGACCAGCTACTATAAAAGAGAGTAATTGAAAATGATTAAACACTATCATAGTTCCCAAATATTTATGTTCAGCACTTTTTTTATCATCATTTAATAAATAATCTTGAAAATCATCACTATATTTTCCAATATCATGGATTAATCCTAAAGCATATCCTAAATCACCAGCATTCCATTTACTAGTAAACTTCTCTACCATTTTAGCTGTTTTATGAAGATGATCTTTTAGTAAATGAAATTCACCTTGGTTATTTTCAGAATGAGCTATATAAGCCATTTGAATTCTCCTTTACTAAAGAATCTTAAATAAATAATAACATAAACATCCAGACATGTAATGTCCACTTAAATAATTAATCATTAATTTTCTATCCAATTAATACATTCTAATCCCATTAATATAGGTTTCTTAATATTAATTTCTTCAAATAGATATATTATCCTTTATACAGAGGCAAAAATAACAAATATTTTTCATTTTTTTATTTATTATATAATATGCTGATATTATATTAGACAAGCTATTATACTAAAAAATAAAATGGATGGTATTATCATAAAACATAATGAAAGAAGTCCGATCAAGGATCTGGCCGGACTTTAGTATTTCAAAGTGTTTTAGAGCTTTTCAAAGAAAAATATTAAGAAGTTTTACTTTTTTAGCAGGTTGTAAATAAGATCTGATCTAAAAATAATGCAGGCCAATTTTATTTAAAATCTGGCTTTTATTATAAAATTAAGATTAGTGTATTAACTAATACTGTTATTTTGTCTTTCGCCCATTTGTCCTAACTTCTCCGCAAGTATTTCTTTCGCTGATTTATCACCTGCAAGTCCATTATCAACTTCAATTTCTTGTTTGACTTTCTTCGCAACTTCCTTAACTTCGTTAACTTCCCACTGCTCTTTCCGGCAATTCCTTAAAGTTTCACTACTAATTTTAAGCTGCTTCAATCTATCAAAGCTACAGTTTTCACTAAATAACTCCTCTACCAATTCATCACGAATACTATTTAATACATCATTATATATATTCCTAAGTTTCACTTCCCGGTCTGCTTCCTGATCTAAAATCTTTTTAGTAGTTTTTTTCCTTAGTTTTTTCTTAGTTTTTCCTTTTTTCCAATTCTCTTTATTTGCTTTTTGATAACCATAATCTCTGTTAAAACCATAGTTATTTGCTAATTGCTCCATACTATAATTTCCAGTTTCGTACTTTGCTTTTATCTCATTCCAATTATATTTGGACAAGCTAATCACCTCCTGATCTTTAGCATTTTTAACCTAGACAAGCTATTTCAAAAACTCTCTAAGCCAATAATAAAAAGTCCACCTGATAAAATTACCGGAATAACTGGAGTTCAGAAATTGAATATCTATGTCATATCTAGCTTGAAAAGCCATAAGACTACCCAGAAAGCTTTTAGGTTTGTACTTAGTGTTATAGTTATGATTTAGTATTTTTTCATAAGCTCGGGCATCTTCAATTAAAAGAATAAGTTTTGAGTTGCTGGCCCGGATTAGCTCATTTTCAAACTGAGTTCTTCCCTGGGTCAGATTATTGCTTAGCTCTTCTAAATTAGATTTACGTTCTATTGCAATTTGATTGTCAAAATAAATATCCCTAATTATCCCCAATTCTTCGTTAGCTGGTAACATCATTGAATAATCTCCAAACTCTAACTTCTTGCTCTTAAAAGGAGTATTATGCTTACTTAAATAAAGTGTAATATGTTTATTTTTTTGTTCCTGAGTATCTACCAATATAGTCATAGACTTAAGTAGTTGCCTAAGTTCTGTTTTCATATAGCGGTAAGGTAGTTTGTTCTGTACTGCTAACATTTTGCTTCAACTCCTTACTAGTCTTGGTGAATACTTCTTTAATCTCCTCAGCTAAAGGTAGTAACCATTCTTTGCGATCTCTAAACCATCCCTTTTCAGTCTGCCAGCTGTAATCAGTATCTGGGCCATATCTAGGCTTTAACTCTAATCTCCCCTTTTCCAGCTCCAATTTTGCACCACCACATCTAAAGCCGTGCAAGGTACCGTGAGTCATTTCATCATAAGCGTAAGCTGTTTTTAGTAATAAGGCCCACAACTTAGAATCTTCCTCTAAGTCTGACCGCGGATCTTGTAGCTGCTTCAATACCTCTATAACCTCAGCTTTATTTTCTTTTAAAGCAGATATAAATTCCTGTGTTATAAATTCTTTGGGAGCTTCACACTTGATATTGCCGTTATTAAGTTGGAGTTTTATCCCTTTACTATCTGCCTGTTGAATAATCTGCTGAGCTTTAATTGTAATCACCGCCTTATTTTCAGCCTAAATATATACGCATTTAACGCACTTTACGCACTTTGCTTATAAACTATTTTTTAAAAATGCGCCACTATACTGTATATTATACTTCTATAATTTCTGTTTCTTTTCCCTTAAGTGCGCTAAGTGCGTTAAGTGTGCTAGACTTAGGATTTAATTTTATCAGATCTGTAAGCCTCCCTTTTCTTTCTTGAAGTCTGATATAATTTAGTTCCGTTAATAATTTTAATGGCTTTTCTAAGTCATCAGGTTTTTTAATATCTTTCTTATCTCTAGTTAGCTTATATAGAGCAGCTCTATCTAGTTCATCTTTATTTTTTGGCAATTCTCCAACTGCCTCTTTTTCCTTTCCATCTTTAATCCTTTTCAATACATACCTAGCTAATTCAATCTCCGGATCTACATCTAATAAGCTAAATACCTTTAAAGCGTGCTGCATTAATTTTCTGCCTAAACTAACTGCTGCCAGCATTGCTTCACCACTTAAAGGTTTATCCCATAGTTCTTTAACTTCCCCCTTTTTAGCGTCTACTTGAGCGGCTAAATGTAATAATCCAGCTATTCTTACTACATTACCTGTAAGCTTATTACCCCAATCTCTTATATTATAAAGCCTGCCATCTTCTCTAAGTTCTTTTTCAACTTCAATGCTAAATTTATGTAATAGTGTTTTAGCTTCAGTGCTTAGTTTAATTTTATGTTGTTCCCATTCTTCACCTTCTTCTTTTTCAGGTTTGCTATTAAGTAGAGCTTGCATTCCTTTCTTATATCTACTCTCTGCTAACTTATCTAACTCAGCTACATCAAATACAGACTTCCTATTCCCTATTAAACTATCAGGCATAATGTAGAGAAAGCGAGCCAGTAATCCTTCACCTCTAAATATATTTTTGCTCTCTAAATCCCTAATTGTTGTAGGTTGTACCGTCAAGCCCATAGTCAAAGCAGGCTTGCTAATTCTCACTCCTTTACGGCCCATTCTTCCTTCTTTAATTGTTTCTTTACCAGTCCAGCCCTTCTTATAGTTATTAAGATTAACCTTTCTACTATACAATCCGCCCATTATCTTAAATATATCTCCTTCTGGACTTAAAACTGCGAATCTACCAAAATTATTAGCCATTAATTGAGCTAAGCTTTCTGTAGTAACATCATCTGCAAATAATATCGGTATGCTAGGCACTTCAAAGTCCCTAACTTCATCTGCTAAATTATCTATATTATTAAAAATATTTATTCTCTGCCCTTCATCGTCTGTATTAACTACCTGCTTTTCTAAATTCTTAATCCTTTCCTTTAAAAGATCTTTCCTTCTTTCAGCACTTTCCTTCTCAGGTGCAATTTCTTCTGTTTTCCGCTTCTCATACTCTTCAATAGGCTCAGTTACCTTACTAAATACTGGACTCTTCCGGCTACCTGTAGGTAAAACTGAGCAAGTCCAAATATTTAGTGGCTCCGTGTACCCTCTCTTAATCTCAACTTCTCCTTTATTAGCTAAAGCAGTCCCTAGAGCTGATAAAACTAACATAATAGCCATACTTACCGGTGTTTGAGTAAACTCAGCTACACTTTCTACAAAGTCCCTTAACCACTCGGGTAATACAGCTGGAGCTAATTCCTCTACTTTATAATTAGTAAATGGTAACGGATCAGGCCATTTTAAACCTGCTAATTTTCGGTTAAAGGAATCAATGTTACCATTACATTCTTGCAATAAGTCATTTATATCTTTTTTAGCTGGCAGATCTATCTTTTCTGCTCTTCCTACTGTCTTCACTATCTTAGCTGCTCCAGCCTGTCCTGCTTCGTCATTATCAAAGGCTACATAAACCAACTTATCCTTAATCTTCTGCAACCTATCAATAATTCCACTCGTATTATTCACCCCAAAGGCAACAGCTACACTTTTATTAGCTGCTATCATGCTGAAAAAATCAAAAACACCTTCTACTACCCAAAGCTCTGAGTTACCATTCTGATAGCAAATAAAATCAGGTATATCTAAGCCAGCCGGATTAAGATATTTAAAGTCTTTAGCTTCAGTACCGTTCCAGTCCCAAAGTATGTAGTAAACTGGTCTACTGTGCTGCCAAATAGGAATTACTATCCTATCATTACCCAGAAAATTTCCTTTTCCACTAATTAAGCCTATCTTTTTATACTGTTGATACTTACCCGGCTGATCTTCTTTTAATTGCCTTAATCGCTCTCGATTAAATTCAGGACAATATCCAAACCTATACTTGTCAATTATTTCAGCATTTAATCCCCGTGCTAAAAGCTTTTCTCTATGTTCAGAAGTTAGTCTTTGCTGAGCTTTATTTATAAACTCCTCTATTAACTGCAATCTTTTTTGTTCATTCTCCCGTTTTCTTTTCCAATTTTCTATCTGCTCACTATCAAAATCCACATCTAAATTAAAATCTACCGCTAAAGTCTTAACAGCTTCTATGCGTTCCATAATTCCTTCAACTTTCATCACTAAATTTATCACACTTCCGCCAGTACCATTACAACCACCTGGTTTACGGCTAAAACATTTATAATAATTACCCTCTGTATTAATTGTAAAACCATCACCACTACCGCAAAAAGGACAGGAGCTGGCTCGTAAACTGCGACCAACTTTCTCCAACTCCCCACTACAATATTTATTAAAAACCTCTACTATATCTATCTCTTGTTTAACTATCTCAAAAACATTCACTTTAACTATCACCTACTCCGCCAACTATCTTTGAATCCAATCTAAGCTTGCTTCTATACTTTTGAACTGATATAATATAGTTAAGTTTTATTATATTTATCAACCCCTCCCCCTGCCGTTAACAGGGGATTTTTTATATCCAGAACTTACTCACCGCTCCCATAATACCACGCTAAAAATCTATCTCTAGAAACAACCCACCTTCCCCCTATTTTTTTTGCTGGTATAACTTCACGTTCTAACATTTCATAAATCTTAGTCTCCCCGTGAGGCAGAAGTCTTTTTAAATCCTTTACTTTCAATGAAAAGGGGAATTCTTGCCGACTCTTCTCAATTAAATTTTCAAAAGAACTATTACTAATATCTTCTTTCATTATAATTACCCCCAAAATTAATTTTCTTCAATTGATGACTCAAATAAGTCAGCAACAGATAGATCTAGCTTATCAACAGCCGCTAATATAAACTTTCGCCCTGGTTGTCTCTCCCCATTTAAAAGTCTATAGATGTAAGAAACGTCAACTCCTAACTTATCAGCCATTTGGGCTTCATTCAAACCCTTTTCATTCATGATTCTTTTAAATTCTTTACTTTTAAAATTTGTTTTCACATTTTACACCTCACCTTTTTATTCTTTCTAGGATAATTATATAGACTTTTGTCATTTATGTCAAGTTTTATTTTTGTTGTAATATCTAATTTATCCTTTTGACTATTGACATTAATATCAAAATAATATATACTATAGTTAATAAATAAAATAGGAGGGTAGCCAAATGGAAGAAAATATAGGAGAATATTTAAAAAAACTAAGAAAAGAAGCTGGATTAACCTTAACTGAATTACAAGAACAAACTGGAGTTAGCACTTCGCATCTTTCTAAGATAGAAAGAAATCAAAGAAAATTAAAACCAAAAACTATGGAAAAAGTAGCAGAACCCTTGAATGTTTCTTATGAATTATTAATGCAAAAAGCAGGATATATTGACCTCACAAATTTAAAGGGCATGTTAAATGAACAATCAGAAGTAACAGGAAGCTTAACAGTAAACAAGCAAAAAGAGTTTGAAATTATTCCTGTATTAAAATTAATATTAAAAAACTCCCCCATATTTGATCAACAAAATACAGTAGGATACAAAAAAGTATCATATGAAAAAGTAAAAGATGGTCAATTCTTCTTTTTGAAAATACAGGATAATTCTATGATGAATAATAGAATCCAAAAAGACGATTTAGTTTTAGTTCGTAAACAATCAGAATTTGAAGATGGAGATATGTTAATTGTAATCCCGACTAAATCTAATAAAGCAATTGTAAGAAGAGTGTATAGTATTAACAATAATAATTTAATATTACAAACAGATAATCCAGAATATAAACCTTTAGTTCTTAAACAAAATGAAGTTGAAATCATTGGAAAGGCAATCGAAGTTAGATTTGATTTATAAGAAGGTGATAACTGACTTGAAAAATAGCAAAATATTTCATATCTCTAATAATTAAGAAACCATAAAAAATACTATTAATATTTAGAAGGAAGTGAGAGCATGGCAACCTATCGTCAAACCAATGCAGGAACTTATGAATTTTTCGTTGATATAGGTAAAAATCCAGCTACTGGTAAACGAATTAGAAAATCAAAAACTTTTGACCGAGTAAAAGACGGTAAAAAGTGGGCCGCAGAAATGGAACTCAAACACAAACAGGAGATAATTGTAGATCCCAATAAATATACTATTGCTAACTTGCTCTTAGAATGGTATGAAGATTACGCAGAGATTGAATTAAGTCCAACTACTTATGAAGGATATAAAACGATTATAGATGTTCACCTCATCCCTTCTTTAGGCGCACTAAAAGCAAATGAACTTCAGGGAAGGCATATCAAGTCATATATCTCTAAAAAGAGAAAGACTGGACGAGCTGATGGAGTTAAAGGAGGCTTGTCCAGTACTACTTTACTCCAGCATTATAGAGTTTTATCTCAAGCTTTAAAATACGGCCGTAAGTGGAAGATAATTTCCCACAATCCTTTAGAATTTGTTACACCGCCTAGTAAACGGGATACAGAAATAGAAGCATTAAATAAAGAACAGCTACACAAGCTATTAAACTGTGCTGAAGGCTGGATTTATGATTTAATCTACTTTGCCGTTAATACAGGTATGAGACGTGGGGAAATTATGGGATTGCGTTGGTCTGATGTAGAGTTTGAAAATAAAATAGTTAGAGTACGACAAGCATTAATAATCAGCCAAGAAAAAGGAGCTATTTTCAAAAAACCTAAAAGTAGTTCCAGTATTAGAGGGGTAGACATTACTGAAGATGTTATTGAAATACTTAAGAATCGTAAAAAGCAGCAAAATGAATATAAATTGCTACTAGGATCAGACTATATCGACAATTATAATCTAGTATTCGGTAAAAATAATGGAAATAAATTTTATCCTAAAGTTGCTTCTGACAGATTTAATCGAGTAGCAAAAAAAGCCGGATTAGAGCAATTTACTTTTCACAGCTTAAGACACACCCATGCTACTTTGATGTTGCAGGCTGAAGTTCATCCTAAAGTAGTTCAGGAGCGTCTAGGTCATTCTGATATAAGTACAACCCTTAACACTTATTCTCACGTCATCCCTACAATGCAGAAAGAAGCAGCTGAAAAATTTAAAAATTTACTAGAGAGATAAAAAAAGAGGGCCAGCATTAGCTGACCCTCTTTTTTTCCTTGCTTACTTCTTTATCAATTATTTCATAAAAAAACACCACATTATCAAGTAAGATAATATGGCCTACAATACAGAAATTAAAAAGCAACTATATGAATTTTCATCTAAATGGCAGGATTATGGCAGGATTCAGTTTAAATCCCTTTCCCGCTTAAAATCTAAAAACCCTCTCAACCTCTGATATATCAGTAATATAAATGGCACGGGTGGCAGGATTTGAACCCGCAGCACCTGGATTTGGAGTCCAGTGCTCTGCCAATTGAGCTACACCCGTGCATCAAAAATTTATTCAATTATTAATTCCACATCTAATACTTTAACATATTCCTAACTAAATTGCAAATAAAAATTTATATTTGGTGGAGGTGGGCGGATTCGAACCGCCGTCCTTAAGAGTCTCCCCTCAGGGTTCTACGAACGTAGCTCCTGCTTTAAAATCGTAGTTTTGACTCCCAGAAGCTGGATTCAAAACTACTAGCCTGCAAAATTCCCCATTCTCCTACAGGCTTCAGAGAATGAGTAGCCTGCTTTATATGACACTTAAGCAATCCCACAGACAGGGACTACTTAAGCGTAGCTGTGCTCTATGCAGCAGCTAGTGCGTAACTATTATCGTTTGCAGATAATTTTAGGTTCCAGTGTTTTACGAGTGAAAGGAGTCCTCGGTCCGCTGTCCTGGAGTCAACTCCCAAGTCGAGTCCCAATACACCCCCATTAATATCTATTCAATTGCTTATCCTTAAAAGCTCGCTCAATCTCCCTTTGCGCAGTTCTTTCTTTGATATCCTGTCGTTTATCATAAAGATTCTTACCTTTAGCCAAAGCTAATTCAACTTTAACCAAACCTCGCTTAAAGTAAAGCTTTAAAGGAATTAAAGTATAACCCTTTTCTTTAGTCAAGCCAATTAAGCTTTTAATCTGTCGCTTGTGCAAAAGCAACTTACGCACTCGTTCAGGCTCATGATTATAACGATTTCCCTGTTTATAAGGAGCAATATGGAGGTTATGCAAAAACACTTCTCCATTTTCAACTATAGCAAAGCTATCCTTGAGATTGGCTTTCCCTTGGCGAATAGACTTAACTTCAGTTCCTTGTAGTACTATTCCCGCCTCATAAGTCTCTTCAATATGATATTCATGCCTTGCCTTTCTATTTCTAGCAACTATCTTAATCCCTTCGCTCAATATTTATTCACTCCCTACTAACCAGTGCACATGATATTATAACATCTATATTTTCAATGTCAAGGGAATTAGCAAATCATTTTAAAACCTATACTCCTTCCCGAGTAGTTATATTATATCACATTTTACAAAAAATAGCCAGTTTTATAGTTTAATTATCCTATCCATTGCTGAGTATAAAATCTATCTGTCTATCAACAATATTAACTCGATCAACCTCTATCTCTACTTCATCACCTAAACGATAAATATTTTTAGTCCTTTCCCCAATGAAGGCTTGCTGCTCTTCGTGGTATATATAGTAGTCATCGGTTAAATTACTTACGTGCACTAAGCCTTCTATAGTATTTGGCAGTTCTACAAAGAAACCAAAGGACATCATTCCACTAATGATTCCAGTATAGGTCTCCCCTTCTTTACCTTCCATATACTCTACCTTTTTCAAATCCTTAGACTCCAGTTCAGCATCGGCAGCTTTGCGCTCATTAATAGAACAGTGTTCAGTTATTTCTGGCAGTTCTTCTTCTAACTTTTCTCTTTTTTCTTCCTTTAAAAAACCCTCAGTTAATACTTCTTTCATAATTCGGTGAATAACTAAATCAGGATAACGTCTAATTGGAGAAGTAAAGTGAGAATAGTATTCAGCTGCTAAACCAAAGTGACCGATATTCTGAGTAGCATAATGAGCCTGCTTCATTGAACGCAAGAGCACAGTATTAATTATTCTCTCTTCCGGCTCGCCTTTAACCTTTTCTAACACAGTCTGGAGGGCTTTAGGATGAGTTTCCTCTGTCACTCCCTTAATATGATAACCAAAATTATGGATAAACTCATTTAATTCCTCTAAATCGCTCTGATCAGGATAGTCATGAACTCGATAAATAAAAGGAACATCCCGCCAGAACATCTCCTCAGCTACCACCTGATTAGTAGCTATCATAAACTCTTCAATTAATCTTTCGGCAACATTGCGTTCTCGTATCTCGATTTCTACTGGTTTACCCTGCTCGTCCAGTTTTATTTTAGATTCCGGAAAGTCAAAATCAATACTTCCTATTTCGCGTCTTTCTTTACCTAAAAGCTGGCATAGTTCCTCCATTAGTTCTATTTCAGATATAAAGTCACTATACTCCTCTTTTAATTGCTGGTCATCATTGACTAATATTTGATTAACCTTATCATAGGTCAAACGATGATCAACATTGATAATACTTTCGTAAAACCCATAATCCACTAACTCGCCAGTCTCCAAATTATAAGTCATCATCACTGTCATAGCTAATCTATCCTCACCAGCGCGTAAACTACAGAGATTATTTGATAACTTTTCCGGCAACATAGGAATTACCCGATCCACTAAGTAAATACTAGTAGCTCGAGAACGAGCCTCTAAATCTAAAATACTCTCCTCTTTTACATAATAAGACACATCAGCAATATGAACTCCCAATCTAAGCTTATCCTCAGCTATTTTCTCTATAGATACAGCATCATCAAAGTCTTTAGCATCTTCACCATCAATAGTTGCCATCTTTAGTTCCCTGAAATCCTGTCTTTGCTCGACTTCTGACTGGGGAATTTCCGTTGAAATTTGGGCTACATAATCCTTCACCTCGGCTGGGAATTCCTGGGGAAGCCCCAATTGACGAATAATTCCTTCAATATCTACTCCCGGATCTCCTTGATCACCAAGAACCTCTACGATCTTACCTTCAGGATTTCTCCGCTCTGCTGGCCAACGAGTAATCTCTACAATTACCTTCTGGTCCTGCTTAGCTCCATTAATTTCATCCTTAGGTACAAAGATATCGTGATAGATTCGACTATCATCGGGAATTACAAAACCAAAATGTTTGCTATCTTCGAAATTACCTACAATTTGCTGATTAGCTCTTTCTAAGATTCTAATAATCTCTCCAGCCAGCTTTTTACCATCCTTAGTTCCTTTAAGTCTGGCAATAATCCGATCATTATGCATAGCCCCATTCACATCTTCAGCACTGATATAGACATCTTCCTTTTCTAAGTCATCTGGAAGCAAAAAACCAAAACCTTTACTATGTCTTTGTAGTCTACCTACAACTAAGTTCATCTTTTCAGGTAACCCATATCTGCCTCTCCGGGTCTGTACTATCTTCCCCTCAGCCTCTAACTCATCGACAATCTCTAAAAAAAGCTGTTTTTCTTCTCGCTCAATCTCAAAAGCTGATAATAGTTCTTCAGCCTTTAAAGGCTTATAAGCTTCATTCCTCATAAAATCAAGTATCTTTTTTCTAGCACTCATTTAATCTTCCTCCTCCTAAATACAACTAAAAAACACCCATCTTTTAATAATAGGGTGCCCTATTATTAATTAATCTATACTCTCTAGGACTATTCAATCAACTTGTTTCATAAATACTGCTTCTGCCTCGGCATACTTTTCACCTGCTGTATTCAACAATTCAGCAGCAGTATAAACCGTTTTTCGCTTCTCTTTTTCTATCCAGCCTTTAACTATTAATTTTTCACCAATAGGCACTGGCTGACGAAACTTAAGCTCTAACTTAGCAGTTACAGCTTTAACTTCTTTTAAATAAAGAGTATTAGCCATCACCTCATCCAATAAAGTGGAAGTCAAGCCGCCGTGCATAATCCCATCAAAGCCTTGATGAACTTCTTGGGGAATAAATTCAGCCTTAACCACTTCTTCTTCAGTTTCAAAATCCAGTTGTAAACCAATAGGATTCTTAGCTCCACAAGCAAAACACATATCATCGCCTTCGAGTACCATTTCTAAGAAGCTACCTCCCTGTAATTTTATATCACCCTTAAAATATTTATTCAAACTTTTTAAAGGTCATCGCCTCAGTAAACTCAGTCTGAAAATCTGCTCGTCCTGATAGTTCAAAATACTCTATTTTTTGAGCAATTTTTTCCGCCGCTTTACGCTTATCGGTAGTCAAAACTGCTGCTTTAGCTCCACTACCAGCCGCATTACCAATCCCCCGATACTCAATTTCGTCAGCAGCGGGCAGAAGTCCAAATTCCACCGCTTGTTGATGATCAATATAATTACCAAAACCACCAGCAATCAATACCTCTTTTATATCTGCAATCTCTACTCCTAACTCTTTCATTAAAATTTTAATACCGGCTCTAATGGCTCCTTGGGCCAGCTGAATAGCTCGAATATCCTTCTGACTAACGGTGATTGCTTCGCCACTAGCACTCTGCTCAGCTTCAACTAAGATCAGCTTTCTACTCTTATCTTCTTCTATAATCAACTCTTTAATACTCTCAGCTACATCATCGTCCAAATCTTGGGCAGCCAAAAGTCTACCTGTTTTATCGATTAAGCCATTCTTCAATAGTTCAGCCAATAAATCTACAATTCCCGAACCACAGATTCCCTTGGGAGCCTGTTGACCAATCACTTCTATCTTTACCCCTGCTTCTGTAATCCTCAATTTCTCAATAGCTCCTTCAGTCCCCCGCATTCCAAACTCGATCTCTGCTCCTTCAAAAGCCGGGCCCGCTGCCGCAGCACAAGCAATTATCCGTTCCTGATTACCTAATACAATCTCACTATTAGTACCTAAATCTATTAATAATTTCAACTCCGAGCTCTCAGCCATCTCTGAAATTAAAACCCCAGCTACTATATCAGAGCCTACATAACTAGCTACATTAGGTAGGTAGCTTAAGTAACTACTACTTCCCAACTCTATACCTAGCTTATGAGCGGGAATCAACTGAGCTTCATTAATTACTGAAACATAAGGAGATTTGGCTATATACTCCGTCTCTAAACCTAATAATAAGTGGTTCATAATAGTATTACCTACAAAGGTTAGTTCATAAACTCGCTCTTTATTTACTTGGTGCTCGCTAAGCAATTGAGAAATAATCCGATTAATAGTTTCAATTATCTTTTCCTGTAACTTGATAGCCCCTTTTTCCTCGGCCAAAGTATAGTTAACCCGAGAAATAGCATCGGCTCCGTAGGACATCTGTTGATTATTTAAGGCCGCCTTCCCCAACTGAGCCCCGGTACTTAAATCTAATAAGTAACCGACTACGGTAGTAGTACCGATATCAAAGGCCAGCCCATAAATATCAGCAGTAGTATCTCCTGCCTCTAAAGCAATCACCTGTCCTGCTAATTGCACCACCGTTAGCTGATAATCAGCCTCTCTCAAAATAGTTGGTAGCTGTTTTAACAGTTCCAATTCAATCTCCGGCTTTTGCTTTAATTCTCTAAGAACTCTAGTCCAGTCAGAAACCTGATCTGCTAAACTGGGCTCTATTAACTCTAAGTACTGCTTTTGTACTTGCGGCTTTAAAGCTAACTCACCTTCAGTTCCTTCATCTAAAATCTGTAAGCTAGTCCTATTACCTAAGAGATGCTCTATTTCAACTGCACCTTCCACCTCAGTTAAGCAGGCTAAACGAACCCCTTGCTCTAACTCCAGTTCTGATAATAAGTCTCGCTCTTTGCTTTTTAGCGGCGATAGCTCTCCCTGGACTACTACTTTACAGTTTCCACACCTACCAGCACCTCCACAGTCAGCATCTATTTCAAAGTTATTTTTCTGTAATATCTCTAAAAGTTTAGTTTCCTTTTCTATTTCTAAAACAGCTTCTTTAGCTCCTAAGCTAAGCTTTACTTCTACCATCAATCCTTCCTCCTTCTAGGTATCTATATCTTATCTATTCTAGATAATTTCATTCAAACCTTTCCGTAATTAGATATATTTTTACAATAGTTCCAGCTTGAAAAATAAAAAATCTATCATTTAATGTATAAAAGCAGCTTAATTGCACACTATAATAAACGAAAGAGGTCAACGGTGGTCGCGAGCAGATCGGTATAGGTTCCAGTAGGGATCTATATCGATCGGGCAAAGGCTCTTACAGGTCAGTCAATGATCTGTAAGAGCCGGCGCGCAGATCAGTCTAGGCTCTCTAAGAGTCTGCAGTTTAGCCCAAAGAGGCTACTGTAGGCTCGGCAAAGGGTCTAGGTTGATCGAGCTAAGCAGGTGATAGGAGCTGCCCGGATTAATGGTAGTCGGGAGATTATCATTAGTCCCCAAATTTCTTCTATCATCTGCAAGCAAAGGCTACTGTAGGTCTGAACCGGATCTATAGCAGTCGAGAGATTGTTGTGGGTTCCTTAAAGATCTGCAGTAGCCGGAGCCCAGATCACTGTTGGCTTCTTTTATTTTTTAATTCTATAATCTTTACATAATAAAAAGGTTGCTGAATACTAACAAATCAGCAACCTTTTAAAAGTTCCTTAACTTTAACCTGGTATTACTTCCGTCAACCTATTTCCTTCCATAGCCTTTTTAAGACCTATATAATAAACTTGAGACCCCAAATCCAAGTCTGCCTTCAAAACTTGACAGTCCTGTTCAGCTAATAATTTGCTTACTTCGCTATCAGGATTATTTAAGTCACCAAAAAATCTAGCATGACTAATACAAGAACTAACACAAGATGGCATTAATCCCTTCTCTACCCGATGGATACAAAAAGTACATTTTTCAGCCTTTTTAGTCTCTTGATTTATATATCTAGCCTCATAAGGACACTGTTCAATACAAATACCACAACCTATACAGTCCTCTTCATTTACTACAATTGCTCCTCCGCTTACTGCATAAGTAGCCTCAGTAGGACAGTCAGAGATACATGGCGTGTCTGCACAATGATTACAAAGAATAGGTAGTTTAACTCTACTTACCTCAGGATAAACCCCTTTATCCCACTCCTTAACCAAAGATCTAAAAGCTCCTTCCGGTACTGAGTTTTCCATCTTACAAGCAGCACTACAAGCATGACAGCCTATACAACGTCTTAGGTCTATTACCATTGCATAACGTTTTTCAGCAGTTGTCAATTTTAATCACCTCTCCTTATTTATTGCTCTCAACCAAGAAAGCTAAATCTATTTCTACCCAAGCACTAATTAATTGCATTAAATAGCTATATAAGCCACTTCCCTTTTTCTTAACTAATTCAGTATAATCAAGCAACCAACAATTCAAATGTTCTGTTAAAAACTCTTCCTGTAATTGTTGCCAATTATGGACTTGTTTTTCTTGAGCTTGTTTATAAGCCATAACTTCACCTTGGCATAAATAATTTAGAAAAGCCAACTCTAAAGCTAAATGGTCAGCCAGTCTAATATCACCTAAAGGAGCAAACATGTTAAGCTTTTGAGGTTGAAAGGAAACAGCTTGATAACAACTACTTACATGATGAGTTTCTCTTCCATTCAAACCTCCAAAACGAAGTTCACCTTCTTGCTCCTTACGACCTCTAATAGCAGATTCATAAGGAGGTACATAAAGACCGGAAGTAGGAACAAAAAAACGATCATAATATTCTTGAATAAATACTTCTAGATCATATAACTTCGGTTGTACTAACTCCTTTTCAGTTAAAGAAGCAAAGAAGTCATTTTCTTGTTGCAAAGTCTCTAATAACTCAACAGTTGGTTTATTTAATAAACTGCTAGCAAAAAACTCATAAACTTGAAGTCTATTTTTAAGTAAAGCTAATTCCTGTTCTCCCATATTAATCACATCCCAACCTATTATAAATTTCAGTTTTTAAAACCTCAGCTCCCAAAATAGGGAGCTAAGGAATAATTAGAGTTTTTCTAAACGGAAGGCTCCTCCATTTCGACTTGGCGTGCCAGTAACTGATTCACTAAAACCGAAGAGCTGATCTACTGTAGGATCGAAAAGACCGATTCCTGTAGCATTAATTCCAGTTCCTCTAGCTGAATCACCTGCAATCTTTTCATTATCTATCCAATAAGACTCAGCTCCATACTGCCAGTGCCCATAGCCAAAAGTAGAAGCAATAGTACCTTTAGCTACTCCTGCTCTAACTACTAAAGTACCAGTAACCTCACCGCCAGTAGCTGAGACCAGTTTCACTTCGTCGCCATCATTAAAACCAAGATTTTGAGCATCTTCAGGATTAATCTCAATATAGTTGGTTTCACCTAAATCCTGAAGAGTAGGACTATTAGGCATCATAGTTACACTTCTAAACTTAGCTTTATAGTTCGCTAATTTAAAAGGCCATTCTTCTATTGGAAAATAGTCACTAATTGGAGTTCCATCAATAAACTTTTCAGGCTCCCAAGTAATTACCCCTGGAAAGAACTCACCATTATAAGAATTCTTAGAGCTAGCCATCCATTCGGAGTAGATACTAATACAACCAAAATAACCATCTATTCGATTATCTCCATCATAGCCTGCTCCGTATTCCTCAAAACGTCCACCGCGTGAAAGAACATAAGCTGCTTTAGCCCATTCGTCTGCTTGCAAAATATCATCAACAGGCTTCCAATTAGCCTTAGCTCCTACTAAATCTTGTAACTTAGCCTCTTCATCGTCAATATCAGGAACAGGATCTTGATCATAAGCTACATTGGTTATGGCTCTTAAAAAGTAATCCTCTGGAGTTTCTAAAGGTAATAAGTTATCATTTGCATCCAAAATACCTTCTTCACCATATCCAGGTACTCCTATTTCTTTAGCTACATCGATTATGAAATTCTCAAAACAAGCATAACGGTTATCATCAATTTCCGCTGTAGCAGGCTTGACTACCGGCCATCTAACTGAATCACCTCTTCCCGAGAAATTTCCTTCAATATTGGGTATACCCCAGTTTTCATAGCCAGTAGTATCAGGAATTACATAGTCAGCTAATGAAGTAGTCTCAGCCATAAAAGCATCTATAGAAATAAAAAGCGGTAAGTTCTCTGTTTTCTTTAATTCGGCGATTACTTTTTCTTGATCAGCTGACGGAAAAGCTAACAAAGGATTAGCCATCCAATTGATTAAAATCTTAGCTTGATAAGGATAACGATTAATCATAGAAAATAAAGCCTGGTTATCAGCATTCACATTACCTACTGGATGCCAAGGCATTTCAGCAGGATAAGGATCTTCACCTTGAGCTATCTTTTCTTGATATTCATGCGTATCCTCATAGTTCATACCAGTCCGACTAATTCCCATCCCCTTTCTTTCAGGAGCATCTGGAATTACATTTACTTTATAACGCGGGCCGGGCCCAAACTTACTGAAACTTATTCTCCGAGCGATAATCCCACCCTTTTTATTATCAGCACCTACTAAAGCACAGAGTACATAATGAGATAAGCCAGCCGCTACTCCATTAGCAGCAGCAGTTCCTCCCAGACCTTCAGTAGCTACCTTAGTCCCGTAAGAAGTAAACTCCCTAGCTAACTCAATAATAGTTTCCACTGGTACTCCACATTCTTGAGAGTAAGTCTCAAGCTTATAACTAAAAGCACTCTTCTTTAAAGCTACAAATCCAGTCTCTACACTGATAGAATTACCATCTTTATCTTCAACACTACCTTCAAATAATAAATCACCGGTACTGCACTCTGTATAAAGCAGAGTTTTACCAGCTTCATCTATAACTATAAAGTTATCCTCACCCGTTGGTGCATCCAAACCAAGATCTTCTGCTCTCAACAACTTACGATAGTTAGGATGCTCGGGATCTGTAATTATTAAATGAGCTGCATTACTCCAACTATTGAAGCCCTTATTTTGTGCAGCTTCTAAGTTAGGCGAACTTAAGAAATCAGCATTATATCTCTGATGTTCAATAATCCACCGTACCATAGCCATTACAAAGGCTCCATCGGTAGCCGGCTTAATTGGTATCCATTTTCCATTATCAACCAAAGGAGAAACAGCACCTCCAGCCATCACCGGATCTACCACGGCAAATTTAAGATCGCCATCAGTACTAGCGATAGCTGCTTGACGAGCAATAGCCTGCATTGGCTTACCAGCATGACCTGGATAAGAGCCTAAATAAAGAATAAACTTGGAATTATTTATATCTGGTTTACCTATATTTCCATTAGTCGCCACCCGCGACGCGGGTGTTTTAGCTCCACCTCAGGAATAAGCATGGCTATAGTAATTAACAGAACCAAAAGCTGCCATAAAACGAGTTGCAAAGGCTGTTCTACCATCACCACGACCACCATTAAAGATTAATTGATTAGCTTTAGGGCCAAACTTAGGTTGCTCAGGATCTAAAGAACTTTTCAAGTCTCTAATTTGACGAAACCCTTCTACTATTTGCTCTTCCCCGGCCTCAGTAAATAACTTTCCACCTTCTACTGTCTCATTCACTGCTTCTTCCCAGGTAATCGGCTTCCACTTACCTTCACCTCGACCTCCTGTTCTTTTTAAAGGCACAAGAATCCTCATTGGATCATAATGTGATTCTAAAGTTCCACTTCCACGAGCACAGATGGTAGCTCTCCCTTTATGCCCTTTATCTTGATAAGTACTAAAAGCTAAATAACCTTCTTCTAAAGAAGCTTCATAAGGAAGATGAGGTTCAGCATTATTAGGACTATAAGGATTCCCTAAAACTCGCATTATTTCTCCAGTTTTCTTATTAATTTTAACTCTATTTCCACAAGAGCTATAACAGCCTACACAAGCACTATGGCGCATTACAATATCGGGATTAACAGTTACCTCACCAGTCTGAGAATCAACTGTGGCCTCCACTTCTTGTCCTCCGTACTCTGAAGCCTCTGGAAACTCTGCTGGTGCTTCAACTCCGCGCCTAGGCAGACAGCCTGCACTTGCAGCTATGCTTAAAGCCCCTACTCCACCCATCAACTTTAAAAATTGGCGTCTTTTCAATTTTTAACTCACCTCACAATTTTTTTGTAATCATTTTCACAAAACGGAAATAAAAAATATCACCTCCATCAAAATAAGTTTTGTGATGAAAATAACTTGTTAACTACTTAATATTATTATCTATCTTGATATTAATATCCTCTTTCTGTAAAAAAGTTGTTATCTTTACAATGTTCAGAATTATCTATTTAAGACCCCTCGACATTAACTTATCCCTTATAAAAAGTGTTATCAGTTAATGCTTATAGTCTAAAGTCAAACTTTTAAATATTAACTAAGCCTTTTAATACTTTTCTTTAGTTCCTTTTGTACCTGCTTATCCTTTTCCACTGCTAAGCGTTGTTCTAAAGAATTGACTACCCGAGCAACTCCTAGCTCTCCTAGGGCCCAAGCCACATGTCCTCGTACCACAGCCTGAGGATCATCTAAAGCCTTAGTTAAAATCGGAATAGACCCCTGCTCCTTAAAATTACCCAAGGCTATAGCTGCATTACGCTTAAGTGGCCGCTTTCCTCGCCAATCCATAGCTGTCTCAGCAAACTTTTCTGCAAACTCTTGATTACTTAACTTTAATAAATCTTTCAGCTCAGGATAAGTTTCTAAGTGCTGAAGTTGAAAATCTCTCCCCCGGCTCTCCTTTGCCTGTTGATTATAAGGACAAACCTCCTGACAACTATCACAGCCCCAAACTCTATCCCCCATTTGCCGACGATAGTTTTCTGGTATATAACCCTTACTTAAAGTAAGATAACCCAAACATCTACTAGCATCTAAAGTATAAGCATCCTTTAAAGCACCAGTAGGACAAGCTTCAATGCAACGGCGACAATCTCCACACTTTTCAGCTAAAGGGGCATCAGCTTCTAATTCTAAATTGCTAATTATTCCGCCAATAGAAATCCAAGAACCATACTCTGGATGAATAATACTACAGTTCTTACCCTGCCACCCAAGACCAGCTCTTCTAGCTAAAGCTCGATCTACTGCGGGCCCTGTATCCACAAAACTTTTAACCTCTAAACCCTTAGCTTTACTACTCAAAAACTCCACTAACCTATCCAACTTTTCACCTAAAAGATCATGATAATCTTTAATTCTAGCAAATCTAGCTAACTTTCCTCTAGGCTGGTCATCTAAGTGATTATTTTCTTCAACATAGTAAGAAATAGCACAGACAATTACCGATTTAGCTGTAGCTAATACCTTTTGAGGATCGGTAATTAACTCAAAATCGCGATTAACAAAACGGCTTAAATAACCCCTGCTATCTACTTCCTCTAAAAACTGCTTTAACTCTGGAAAAGAAGCAGCGGTAGTAATTTTCACTTCATCTATACCAATACCTTTAGCATATCTTTTAATCTCTTCAGCTAAGCTCATTATTAGCACCTCTCAACTTGCTTTTCATAAGTAAAAAGTCTATTTTTTAAATCGTTTAAAAATACTTTGCCCATAACTCTTTATTCTACTCCAAATTGAGTTATCTTTTTGAGAGTCTTGATCCCGCTGAGTTAAAAATCTTTTTAACTCCTTTTTTTCTGCTAAATTAAGCTCTCTTTGAATTTCTTTGAAATTCTCAGGAATAAAGTTAATTTCTTCCCATTTATCAATATTAAGTTTTTTAACATTATCATCACTGTGCATAATTATTTTATTCCCATTATCAAATTCATAAATCACTTCATCCTGATTATCTAGTTCCTTTTGATAAACTTTATCTATCTTCATAAAAATCATAAAAACCCCCTTTTCTATAATAAGATTCTATAACTAGCTACACATGAATTCAAAAAAATTCATTTTTCATGTATAAAACTTAGCTAACTGGACACTATAATAAACGAAAGAGGTCAACAGTGGTCGCGAGCAGATCGTTATAGGTTCCAACGGGATCTATAGCGATCGAGCAAAGGCTGTTACAGGTCAGTCAATGATCTGTAATGGCTGGCGCGCAGATCAGTCTAGGCTCTCTAAGAGTCTGCAGTTTAGCCCGAAGAGGCTACTGTAGGCTCGGCAAAGAGTCTAGGTTGATCGAGCTAAGCAGGTGATAGGAGCTGACCGGGTTAATGGTAGTCGAGAGATTATCATTAGTCCCCAGATTTCTTCTATCATCTGCAAGCAAAGGTTACTGTAGGTCTGAACCGGATCTATAGCAGTCGAGAGATTGTTGTAGGTTCCTTAAAGATCTGCAGTAGCCGGAGCCCAGATCACTGTTGGCTTCTTTTGCTTTTGAATAACTTTATTTAATTGTATTTCATTCAAGAATATGATAATATATTATCAATACTAAAGTACAAAAGCAAATAGGAGTGTCTATAATGTCCAAGCTTAAAAAATCAGGATTATTACTTATAATTTTAATTTTAATCTCTTCCTCCGCTATAGCTAATATAGATCTAGAACAGGAAGCGGAAATAACAGACTTTAGAAATGTGAATTGGGAGATGACTCTAGAAGAAGTACTAGAAAATGAAGAAGCTGAACTTTTAGCTGAAGAGAATGAAGTTTTAGTCTATGAAACTGAAGTAGCTGGGCTACCTACTACTCTGATTTACTTCTTTTATGAAAATCAATTAGCTGCTGCAGAATATAGATTTAACAATAATTATACTAATCCTAATAACTATATCGATGACTACAGTAAGTTAGTAAATCTATTATCAGAAAAGTACGGCCCGCCTACAGAGGATAAGACAGTCTGGCATAATAACTTATTCGAAAATGAACCACCTAGCCATGGTTTAGCCATTTCTTTAGGACATTTAGAATTTTGGAGTAAATGGGCTACTAATGACGTAGAAATCACTTCCAGATTAAATGGCAGAAACTATAATATCAATTTTAAAATTTCCTACCAAAGTACCGACTTTGAAAACGCTAGCACAGAAGAAAATTACTTAGATCATCTATAAAATTAGCTCAGTTAAATAATTAAAACCTTTAATTTCAGGGAGGATTAGTTATGTTTAAGACTAAAAAATTCTTATATATATGTATATTATTAATTTTACTATTCACTATTACTGCCTGTTTTAATGGTTCTGAAGAAAAAGAGCCTAAAACAGAATGGAATAAACACTCCCGAAGTAACTTTGCAATAGAACTCCCTTCAACCTGGGAAATAATTCGCGAAAATAACAATGAAATTGCAATCTCTCCAATTGATGATTCCGAAGTAGCTATAGCCCTATTTTTACCTAGAGATGAACCTTATGGCTCTTTAGAAGGAATTAAAAATAATTTTTTAACTATAATCAAAGAAAACTATTTGGAAATAACAATTGAGACTCAAGAAAAAATCATTCTCAACGAAGAAGCAGCTTATGAAGTAGACTTTCAAGGTATAGATTTAAATGCTGGAGAAATGAAAGGGCATTTAATAGTTGCTCAACAAGAAGGTAAACCTTTTGTAATTATATTCATGGCAGCTGAAGATAAATATGAAAAAAGATTAAAAGAAGCTAGAAGGATAGTTACTTCTTTCTCCTTAAAATAGTCACTTATTATCTACAAAATTAATTAAAATAATTGCTGAAACAACTAAAGCTATTCCTCCAAAATTACAAATAAATATGCTTTTCCTTTTATTATGTATTCTCCTTATCTATTTAAAATAATAACATTGCTGACTCAGCAACTAATCCCACTAAACTCCCCATCCAGCCATAAAGTTCTAGTTTCCGAAAGTATTTCTTAGCAAAAGAATTAAATAGTTCTTCAATCTCACTAGGGTCCATATTACTTATCTGTTCTTCGGTAACTTCTCTAATATTAACAGAATTCATTAAAGACAAAAAGTTATTCTCCACTCCATCTAAGCTGCTATTAATTAAAATATCTAAAACAAATTCCTTGGTTTCCAGCTCCAAAATATCATTTATATTTTTAATAATTATAGTTATCAGCTGCTCTAAATTCATCCTCAAATCTTCTCTAAACTGTTGAGTACGCAATAAAGTATCTATAGTCTGCTGTAGGTCACTCTTAAAGTAGTCCAAATTCACCAAACTATCAATTTTCTGTTCCTTGAGCTTATTGAGTAACTGGCTCACTAAAAGCTCCAAACTATCATTGAAGGCCGGAGCAGCTAAAAACTGTTTAACTAGCTGAGATAACTCCTGGCTAGATATGCCTCTTGTCAGCTGGGCTAACGGCAAGCTCAGTAGCTCTTTTTCAAATATATTCTTCAATAGATTACTGATATCTTTTTTTACCAAAGATTCCTTCTGAACTAAGTTATTTGCTAATTCATACTGCAATAACTCCAATTCCTGAGAAAAAATAGCTAACACAGCAAAAATACTATCTACAGAAACAATCTCCAACAGTGACTTAAGCTTTACTTTAAATACTGAATCTAACACTCTATCCACCAGTATTTCTAAGTTGTGAATCAGTTTCGGTTCAATTACTAAACGATCTACAATTTCTCTTATTCCCTCCTGATTTAGATCCAGACCTAATTCTTTCAGCCTAGTTTCAGCAAAGTTATTTAATGATTTATTAAAAATAGCTATTAGCTCTCGTTCTTTATCCTCCACAAATCCCGGTAACTTAGTATCGATAAAGATATCCACTACCTCTTGCATAGAACTGTAGACATCTAAACCTTTAAAGGTTAATTCCTTAAAGGTGCCCTTTAAAAAGCCTCCTAAACCACTACTTTTTTCCTTAGCTAACTCCTGTTTAGCTTCCTGTACGATTAATCTTTTAATCTCTGCTCTATTTTCAGCCAGATAACCTTCACCTTTGGCTAAAATAGCCTTAATTAGATAATCAGATTCCTGGGTTAAACTCTCCATTAATACCCCGTCAAATAGATCACCCAACTTCTGCTCTGGATTTACTTGCTTAAACAGCTTATTTTCAACTAAGTCCAATATTCTCTGTCTAGCTTCAGTTGAGTTAAGTTGCTCAAACAAATAATCTTTAATTCCTATTTTGAAAGCCTGCTTTTGCTTTGCCGAAATCAACTGCTCCAAACTCTGTTCCATTATAATATCAAAGTGTTCTTCCCAGCTACCAATTAGCTTTTTTAATCCCTGCTTATCGTTAAGTAAGTTCAGCAGTTCTGCTATTTTTTCAACTATCTGCTGTTCCATTTCCTCAGCAAAGGCCTCCAAAACTAAATCAGGCAGTATACTTTTTAAAGAAGCAGAACTATTAAGTAAAGATTCTAATTTATCGATTAATACAGCTTCTAGACCGCTCAAAGAAGTATGTAGCTGCTTAGATACTTTACTTTCCCAAAATTTAAAATCAAGCTCTGTTAAGTCATATTTGCTCAATTGAACAGTTAAGTTTTCTACTAAGTACTGCTGATTACTTTCGACAAGCCTTAACAATAGCTTCAAAATTTCCTGGGAAATAAAATCACTATTTGCATTTAAAAAGTCTACAATTAATTGATAATCATCATTAGCAAGAGTTTCTGTTAAGTTGCTTGTTATCAACTGGCGCTTAGTTTTGAATATCTCTTCTACTGCCTCTTTATTTAACAGTTTTTCTTCTACAAAGCAGCTCATAGACTTAGCAAATCTAGGTTTTTGCTTGCTTACTACCCCTGGAGTAAAAGGAATTTGAACTCCTAGTAACCGCTTGGCAGAATAAGGCTTAAATATCATCTTCAGAGCAATTACATTAGTTAAATAACCCACTAATCCATAGGTGAAAAGTGAAAGTGGCAAGCTTAAGCTGTGATTTAGACCTAAATAACTCTGTCCTAGCTCAACTAAAACAGCAGCTACAGTTCCTAAGCCGGCTCCAAAAAGAGTAATTGGCTGCAATTCTTGGCCCATAAAGTTCTCCACCATCTTCTGTAGTTCAGCATCGGGCAGTTTAGATAAATTATCAGCAACTACTTCTTCAATCCTCCCCTCTATTATAGTTCCTAAATTTCTATTTATTAACTCTAACATTATCTCAGTTAAATTTTGAGGAAGATTCTCTTGGCTGCTCAACCAAAAATAAAAAGAACTAATCTCTTTCTGTTCTGCTTTGTTCAAGTATTTCTGTAAATGATAAGTAGATACTTCGCCTAAACTATTAATTAAACTAGCTTCGATGTCTCTGTTTATAAGTTCAGCTAACTTTTTCTTAGTCAATAAATCTTTACTAAACTCTGTAGTCTTAGCTACTAATCGGGCCCGCTCCTCTTTAAGCACTCTCCAACTTCTCTGTTGAGCAAACTCTGTGTAATTATTTAAAGACTCTTCATCTATCAATTCAGCCCAACTATATTTGCCAACAGATAACACCTTAGTTCTTATTTTCTGTTGTAAAATATCAGTAGTATTAGCGGTAAATAAAAAATCATTCTTAAACTTATCAACTAAAAACTCTTTTAACTGCTCCTCAAAATGCTCAAGTAAATCTAGCTCTATAATTTGACCTACTGCCACTGTAAATAAATTATCAAAAACACTCAAATCAGCCTCTTTAAGATAGCGAGCTAAATTTCTCATCAAAACCTTACTCAGCTCTGTTACTTTAAGCAGACCTTTAGCCTCTAAATCGCTTACTATCTCCCCAATCTCCTTTGTGCTGATATAAGCTACCAGCTGCTCTGTTACCTCTTTGCTTAATAATTGAATATCTGTTTCCTCTCTGATTCCCTGAATTATTTTAGCTACTAATCCTTCTTTTTTAGCTAAATTACCGCTATAAACTACCTCATAAAGAATTTTTTTACCTTTTTGCCGGAGCCAGTCCAACAGTTGCGGTGATTCTCCGCTTAAAGCCTCCTTAACAGCTTCATCAATTAAATCCTCTATCTGCAATTGATTACTTTTAATCCAGCTAATTATATCCTCTATAATTCCCGGTAGTTTATTTTCCATAAAGCTCTCTAAATTCTGGCGCAAATCAGTACTGAGCAGTTCTAAAATAGAAAGTTCAATCCCTTTCAATAAGTCCACTACTTCTTCTAAAAAGCTAACTATTAGCTCTCTTCCCTCAGCTGACTGCAAAAACTTAAGCACTCGCTCTAAAAACTGATTAGCTAACTGGGCCGTACTCTCTTTTCCTAAAAGCTCTGCTAAAGACTTTTTCTTCAAGCTACCTTCAACCTGTTTTAAAATATCCTTTATTTCTAACTCTCGATAAAGCCTGTCTATTGTAGAGTCGATTTCAGCTTCAAAGTCCTCTTTCAAATTTAAATGAAAGTCCTCAGTAGCTACCTCAAAATTTTTAGCTAGCTCTTCAAATACCGACTGAGGAATAAAGTCATTTAACTGCTGCTCCTGATTTTCATAATATAAAGCAGTCAACAGCTCTTCAATAATATTGTTCTCCTTTACCACTTCCAAAGCAAAATGAATAAATCTTTCTGCTAAGTGTTCAAGTTGCTCTGCTCCTATTAAGTCCTCAAGTGCTAAATGAGGGGTTATACTTTTTAAAAGCTTAGCTATAAACTCCTCTTGCTCTTCTTCATAAAAAGTAAAAAAGTTACTAAGCGACTGCTCCATCGCCGGAAGTTTAGCCAAAGCAGTATCTTCGGTATTAGCAGCTAAATATTCATTTAAGATATCTTCAATAATTTGGATGAAAACAGTTCTAAATTCTTTTTTCTTTAACTCCTTTTCTATAGTACGATGATTAATTATATCTCTTTCTACCAGTTGGCTAGTATTTTCGGTAAACTCTTTTCGAGTCTCTAAAATTACTCCTCCTAGTGGACCTACTTTCTCAAAAAGCATCTTAATTGCAAAGGTATTAGTGGCATATCCGGTTAAGCCTCCAGCTAAGGCTTTAATTCCTAAGGCAGCTAAGTTCATCGGCTATACTCCTTCCTTCATAACAATATTGATATATAAACTCTTAATCTATACTTCAGTACAAAAGCTAAAATACCTACTAAATCAAAAAAAGTAATTTTAAAAGGAGTTTGATTTTAAATATAGAAATAGAACATTAGCAGTAAATTTATCAGCAAAGGAGGAAAAAGAATTATGAATATAATATCTATTGTCAACCAAATAGGCGGAGTAGCTAAGACTACCACTGCTGTCAATTTAGCCTCTTCATTAGTAGAACTAGGCCAGAAAGTTTTAGTTATCGATATGGATCCGCAAGCCAACCTTGCTAAAAGCTTAGGCTTCAATAAGCAACCTGAAAACACTATTTATGATATCTTAGTTAATAAACTACCTCTAACTAAAGCAATCTACCCCACCAAAGTTGATAATCTCAATATAGTTCCCTCAAATATCAGCCTAGCTACTGCCGAAGTAGAACTAATTGGAGAACTCAGTCGAGAAACATTACTCAAGGAATCGTTAAAAGAAAGTGAAAATTTGGACTATGATTATGTTATTATAGACTGCCATCCTAGCCTGGGCTTACTAACTATTAATGCTCTTGTAGCTTGCAACGACGTAATTATTCCTGTTGAACCTTCTATTTTTGCTAAGAAAAGTTTAGTGGAAGGCTTAGAACAGTTAATGAAGGTAATAGAGTTAATTCGAAAAAGAGTTAATCCGGACTTAAACCTCAAAGGAGCTCTATTAACTAGAGTAGAAAGTAAAAGAGAAGAGGAAAATCTATTTAAGGAAGAACTAGCCGAAACCTTCGGCGATAAGGTATTTAAAACTGCAATTCATAAAACCGTTAAAATACCCGAAGCCCAAACTGAAGAGCTGCCTATTAACTTATTCGATAATACAATTAGAGCAGCTAAAGAATACTTAGTCTTAGCTAAAGAAATTATAGAAATGGATTCCAAATAAGTAATTTGGTTTATAAATAGACTGCTGACTATATAGTCAGCAGTCTAAAACTATCAATAATAAAAGCCCAGCTTAACCGGGCCCTAATTACAGTTCAGCTTTTTTATTATATCTTTAAGCAACCTGCAGGACAGCCTTATTTTGATGGAATAATAAAATTAAATGACTTTACCCTCATTTCAATCCTTGTTTTGATAGAACTCAAAATATTAAGTATAGAATCTGCTGTTAAACCAGAAAATGATAATTATTCCTTACATAAATTACCTTCAATATTTTCCCTGCTAAATCCTGCTTAGAATTTGAATTTATTACTCTTTTTCATTCTCCTGATTTCCTTTAGCAAATTCAGCAGCCTTAGTAGCTAACTCATCCAATCTCTCTCTAATTTGCTGATGTACTTCCTCAGCTTCAGTAGCCAACATAATCTCTATCGCTTCGTCTATCTTCTCTACTGAATAGATATGAAAGTCACCTGCTTCAACAGCCTCCACCACTTCATCCTTTAACATTAAATTATCCTCATTCTGAGCCGGGATTATTACTCCTTGTTCTCCCGTCAGTTTTTTAAGCTTACAGACTTCATAAAAGCCTTCTATTTTTTCATTAACTCCTCCAATCGGTTGAACTTCCCCTTTTTGATTCATTGAACCGGTAATTGCTAATCCTTGTTCAACAGGAAGACCAGAAATAGCGGATAACAAGGCTATCAGTTCAGCACAGGAAGCGCTATCGCCATCAATACCACCATAGTTCTGTTCAAAAGCTAAGGAAGCTGAAAGGCTCAAAGGTCTCTCCTGAGCATACTTACCGCCCAAAAAGCCTGATAAGATCATTACTCCTTTATTATGTATCTTACCGCTCATCTTAACCTCTCTTTCTATATTAATAACTCCTTTTTTACCTACAAAGGTCTGAGCCGTAATCCTAACTGGACGCCCAAAAGAGTACTGTCCCGTTTGATAAACTGCTAAACCATTAATCTGCCCTTCGACCTGCCCAGCTACATCTACTAAGATATTTCCTCTATCGATCATCTCTTGTAACTTTTCTTCTACTAAGTTAGAACGAAGTTCTTTTTCTTGAATTGCTTTAACTACATCTTCCTGCTCAATATACTCTTTATCATCCTCAGCCCAAGCCTCGGATTCAAAAAGCAGCTCCATAATTTCATTAAACTTAGTAGATATCTTAGTTCTATCTCCAGTTAAACGACTACTATACTCTACTATCCTGCCTACAGCCGAACAAGTAAAGTGTCTAATCCCCTCTCGTTGGCTAATCGAAGTTACAAAAGAAGCAAATTTCTGTAGATTCTCCTGATCCCGTTTCATTTCCACATCAAAATCAGCCTTGATCTTAAATAATTTTTTAAAGTCCTCATCATAATGATAAAGCAGTTGATAAATTATCGGATTACCAATCATAATCACCTTTAAATCTAGAGGAATAGCTTCCGGCTTCAAACTAGCAATAGGCACAGTTCGATACTGTTCACCAATATTTTCGACTACCACTTCTTGATTAATCAGCGTTCTTTTTAAGGTTTCCCAAGAAAATATTTTAGTAAATAAGTCCTTAGCTCTCATAATTAGATAGCCACCGTTAGCCTTATGAATAGCTCCCGGCTTAATCATAGTAAAATCAGTAGTGATAGTACCTAGTTCACTCTTGCCTTCAATTTTACCAAAGAGATTATAGTAGCTAGGATTGGATTCACAAACTACCGGTGCTCCTTCAGTATCCTGATTATCAACTAATAAATTAACCTGATAACGAATAAAAAAGGATTCAGGATCTTTCTTTTTCTGCAAAAGAGCCATCTTTTGGGACTGCTCTTCTTTGCGCTGCTTTTTAAACTCACTTAAGTTCTCAATAATATCTTGCTGTACTTCTTGTAAATAATCTAAAATCTGCTCACAATCATAGTACTTATTCTCTAAATTAGCTATAATTGGCTGAATAACCGCTAAAGCTATCTTTTTTTCCTCACTTTCCAACTTTTCTTGAGCCTTAGACTTTAAATTACGAATCTTATTCATTATCTGTTCTAATTCATTCTGAATCTTTTGGCTTTCCTCTTGAATAGCTTTCTTTTTATCTTCAGCTAACTCCTTAAATTCATCCTGATCTATAGGCTCCTCTGCTTCGTTAATAGGAACCGGCAATAATCCGTGGGCCGTATTCTGCAATACAAATCCTCGTTCTTTAATATCTTCTTTAAATTTATTCATTATCTCAGTAGACTGCTGCTGATAATCGTTCATTATCTGCTTCTTCTTTTCTTCATACTCCTCTCCTACAAAAGCTTCCGGAATCTCTGCCCGCAACTCCTTAATTAACTGCTCCATATCCTTCTGTAGATGAACTCCAGTTCCTGCTGGTAACTGTAAGGCCTTTGGTTGCTGAGAATCATTGAAGTTATAAACATAACATAAGTCATCAGGTACCTCCTGAGTCTTAGACTTCTTTTCAGCTAAAGTCTTAGCATAAGTAGTCCGCCCAGTTCCTGTAGCTCCAGAAATAAATACATTATAACCTTCTTGCTCCATTCTCAAGCCTAAATCCATCGCTTTAACAGCTCTATCCTGACCAATTAACTCATCAACAAAGGGATCTATCTCTTCAGTAGTTTCAAAATCAAAACTATCCAGCTGACAATCAGCCTTCAATTGAGTAACTTCTAGCTCTTTTTTTTCTTTCAATTTAATCAACCTCCATTTCTATATAATTCATTTTTAAATTTTAGCTTAGCTTACTTATACTAATACTACAAAAACTATAATCCTCCTTCCCAAATAAATCAAAATTAACCACTAAGCCCAGCGAGTAGCTCTTCGCATTAAGGAAGCTAAAGCTCGCTCAGTACCAGCAGCAAAAATTAACTCTCGCTGATCACTTAATACCCTAGCAATCTGTTTAAAATCATCCTCAGCCAACTTTAAATTTTCAACTTCTACCTGGGCTAAGACATTATTAAAGCGTCTAATTAAGTCCTGGGGCTGTTTTTGACCATAGTAGGTATTAAAATAAAAATTAAGCAAATCCCCTAAACCTAAGCTTTCTTCTACCTGTACCCTTCTTCCCTTGCCAATAGTTACTTCTTCCCCAGCTAAAAACTTCTCCATCTCTCCTCCCGATGAAATATCGAACTGATTATGATAGTCCAATAAAAAAAGTTTAGCTACTGTTGAATCCAAAAAGTCACGATACTCAGCTTTAGCTACTTCCTCTATTACCTCTTCAATCCTATTAATATTCTTTTTTAACTCCTTTAAGTATAATTCCTCAATTATCTGCTTACCCCGCGGACTACTTAAAGCTTCGTTTATCTTTTTAATTTGTTCTTTATTAAGCTTAGCTCCACTCCTTTTAACCTTACTCATTATCTCCCCTAATTCATTTTTAGAAAAACTACCTACAGTTAATAGAATTCGTTTAAAGTTTCTTCTAGCCTCAGTTCGTTGGCTTAAATCCCATTGAATCGGGCCAAAACTATAACCACTCTGGCCTAATTTAGCATGCTGTAATTCATAAGCTCCTTTGCCAGCAAAGAGTTCATTCACCATTAACACCTGATGAAACTTTCTTTCTAATTCAGTCAAGCTATCAGTTTCAATTTCAAACTTTTCACTCATTAAGTCCTCCTCCTTACTACCATCCTATGTAAACTGCTTTAAACTGTTAATTTAAGAAGGAACTTTACTGCCTTTTAAGTAATAATGTTATTATGAGCATTGAGTTAAGCTTAATTGTTATAAAGTTCAAATGATAAAGGACAGAGGATAGAGGATAAATAAGTTCAAGACATTAAAACTTATTTGACACAGCGCCCCGTAGCGACGCCATTATTTTGGCTAGTCATTACTCTGGGAAGTGCCCTTGGGGTGACTAAGTTCTGACAAAAATCTGACAAAACCTTAAAACCTTTAAAATCTGTTGGAGCCACATACCCTGAAACGACGCTAGAACTTTAGCTAGTCATTACTCTGGGGATGCTAATCCTTGAAAAAGTGACGCGAAGTGACACGAAGTTAATACCTTTAGGTGCTAGTACCCTTGTGGTGCGCCCTGAAAGGATATTAATCCTTGAAGAAGCGACGCGGAGCTAGTACCCTTGCGGTGAAGCCCTGGGTTGAATAAAAACTTTTAAATAATTTTTTGAACTTATGTTTTAATGTCTAGTCAGAACTTAGTCAGATTTTAGTCTGTGTCAAACAGATCTTGAACTTTATCTTTTGACCTTAATCTATCCTTTATCATCTATCCTCTGAAACATTAGACCGATATTAATTATTCAACTATCAATAGCTATATAACAGGAGGGTAAAAATGGAAGCGATTATTGCTTGCGAAGTACTATACGAGGAAATATTAACTCTAAGTGCAGATAAAGAAATAAATATTGAGTTCCTACCCCAAGGCATTCACGACTTGCCCAACCAGGAAGAAATGAGAGCCGTAATCCAAGCTAAAATAGACGAATTAGAAGCTCAAAAAAACTATGATTATCTACTTTTAGGTTATGGATTTTGTAGCGGCGGTGTAGAAGGTCTAAGCACTAAAAGAGCCACTTTGGTAATTCCCTTTGTTCACGACTGTATCCCCCTTCTGTTAGGAGATCAAGAAGCTCAGGGAAATATTGAAAATAGCAATACCTTTTATCTCAGCCGAGGTTGGATCGACTGTGGTGGCGATGTCTTTAAAGAGCATCTGTTTTTAACCGATAATACTGAAGTTTGGTTAAACAAATTTTTAGAACATCAACAACAAGAAAATTCAACTAGAGTTAGCTGGCACCAAAAAGAACGCTATCAACACCAAAAAACCTATCCTGAAGAAACGGCTAAGTATATCAGTTTTGAATGCTTAAAGGGTTATCAAAGCATTACTTTAATCGATAATGATAATCTAGCTCCTATTCATCACCAGTATGCTGAAGCAAAATATAACTTTACTGATCAACTATTAAATGAAGAACGAGGAAGCGGAGTAGACTATAAAGTAATTGCTGGAAAGACGGAGCTTCTAGAAAAGCTAATCTGCTTTACTGAATTAAGCACTGCCGAACAGGAAAAGCATTTTTTAATTAGCTCTCCAGGTGAAAAACTGGAGTTTGAAAAGCATATTTGGGAATAAATAAAAAACGGCTGGTCTTTGTTCAACTTTGACCAGCCACTTATCCTGATAACATATTAAATTGTCCTCCTCAACTTGAAATCTCCTCTCTAAAGTTCTCTAAAAAACCTTCCATTTCAAATAGGCTTAACTGACTTCTTAACTCAGTAAATAACTGCTTCAATAAGTTCCGCTCTTGCTGATCAGCTCGCAAGGCTAATTTAGTAGTATCCATAAAACTTTCCCATAGTCTAGCCTCCAGTTCATCATCTTCAGCACTAATAATCCAGTCACTAAGCTGCATAAACTGCTTTTGTTCTGCTACTGTTAAGTTATTAAGTGTACTTAACCAAGCGCGAGTATTATAGTCAGCAGCATATAATCGATTAGCTAAAACAAATAAATATTCATAACTCTGGATATCTTCTGTTGCTAATTTTTTAGCTGTTTTTAAGAAATTAACCGTTTCCTTTTTATCTACATCCTGAGCCAAATCTACCACCAGTTGCTTAAACCCCAGCAAGGCTTCTTCATTACCCAGCTTTTCTAAACGCTGATATAAACTACTGATCTCCTTCCCAATCTCGGAAATAGAAACTTTATCTAAGTATTTTCGGGCTGGACTATCTTCTTGCTCTTCCTTTTCGGTAACATCCTTAACTCTTTCAATCTCACTTAAGGATTCTACTAATAGATTTTCGTAATAGCCACCTACTTCTTCTAGTCTATCGATAGGGATTTTTACCATTATCAAAACACCCCCTTGCTATATACTACTTCGACATTCAGGATATAATTACCTCTCAACAAGTAGCTAAAAATATCACTTTAACCCGAGTTCGACACTTACTAGGTAAACAGACCCCACGCAAACACTTATTATAGCAGTGTTTACGAAGGATTAGAGTACTTTTAAGCATGTTACTAGGTTTTTTCTTTAATATTTGGAAACCTCGAAGGTCTCTCAACCCCTGTCATATTAAGAATCTTAAGCTGTTTATTAGTTAATTCTGTACACTGATAAACCTCTCCAGAATT
>NZ_JALKBZ010000059.1 GCF_023227765.1 Fuchsiella alkaliacetigena | reverse complement strand
TTTTGCTTTTAATTATAGCATCTTAAAGGGAAGAAATTAAATCTATTTTAGAGTTCTTTCTTGCGATTGCCCTGAAACTGTAGTTTAGATAATTGACATCTAAATCAGTGCTGTTATATAATGAAAATCAAGGTATTATAAAGGAGTTGATTAATTACATGCCTGAAAAGGAGAAGTGTTTAAGCTGTGAAGTTCATGAACTTCACAAAGAAAATATTGAGTTGATCAAGGATAGAGAACTATCCGAAGAAATAATACTCAAGTTAGCTGAAACCTTTAAAGTCTTAGGCGATCCTACTCGAATTAAGATTATTCATGCTCTAAGTAATGTTGAACTCTGTGTCTGTGATATATCAGAGCTTTTGGAAGTCAGTTCTTCGGCAGTTTCTCATCAGCTAAGGCTTTTAAGAAACTTAAACTTAGTTAAATATCGCAAAGAGGGTAGGTCGGTTTACTATTCATTAATTGATGATCATATTTTAAAACTATTTAGTCAGGGTTTAGAGCATGTACTTGCAGAAGATAAAGATGTATATAAATAGATTTAAAAGAGATAATAATGGTGATAGTTGAAAAAGCAATAAACTTATCAAAGGAGATATACAAATAATGCCTGAAATATTATTTTTATTAGTAGCTTTAGTTGCTGGGATAACTATGGCCATTCAAGGTTCTTTGAACTCTGTTTTAGGAGAGATAACCGGCTTATGGGAAGCCAATTTTGTAGTTCATGTTATTGGTACTAGCTTAATAGCAGTTATTATCTTTTTATTGAATTTAAATAAAGGAGACTTCGGCAATTTAACTGAGGCTCCTTGGTATGTCTATGTCGGAGGTATCCTAAATGTAATTATTATCTATACGGTGGTGGTCACTATTCCTAAGTTAGGAGTAGCTAATGCTACGGCTAGTATTATTGTAGGGCAGGTAACTACGGCTGCTATTATAGATCACTTTGGGTTTTGGGGTTTAGATACTGTTCCTTTTCACTGGACTAAATTAGCAGGAGTAATTTTGTTGGCTGCGGGAGCAAAGTTAGTATTAAATACAGGTTAAAATCGAGTATTAAGTTTACTTGACAGAAGCTGAAATACTATATATAATTACAGTAAACACCCCGTTGTAGGGGAGGGGGATCACTGAATGATAAAGCGAGCTTATATTGACTTAGAGGCATGTAATCAGTCTGAAGACTGTAGTGCTAGGCAGCACTGTAGCAAAGAGGCTATCAAGTTTGAAGATGGAAAGATATATGTTAATCAACTTTGTACTGGCTGTGGGAAATGTAAGAGACATTGTGATAATAAGGCTATCAGATTGATTTAATTAATATAGAAAAAGGGAAAACTTTGCTTTTGTAGAATAACTTACTTAATACTATTATAAGGTTGAATAAGGAGGAATTGAATTATGGCTGAAGAAAATGTAATTGAACTACAAGAGAGTAACTTTGCAGCTGAAGTTTTGGAAAGTGAAAAAAAGGTTTTAGTGGATTTTTGGGCTCCTTGGTGCGGGCCGTGTAAGCAGTTAGCTCCAATTTTAGAAGAGTTAGCTGAAGAGTGTGCTGAGCAAGTTAAGATAACTAAAGTAAATGTAGATGATAATCAAAACTTGGCTTCTGAATATGGAGTAATGAGTATCCCTACTTTAATTTTATTTGCTGAGGGCGAAGTTGTAGATAAACAGGTAGGATTGGCTAGTAAGGAGCAGTTAAAAGAATTAATATCAGATTAGCATAGAGCAGAGGTAGGAAACTATCTCTGCTCTTAGTTTAAGGAGAGTGAAAAATGCTAAAGAAGCTAGGAAAAATAGGACTGCTTTTGATAGTTGCTTGTTCTATATTTGCTTTATTTATTTTAGTTAGCAATAATGATTATCGAGATATAGATGTATTTAAGGCTCAAGAGATGATAGTTGAGGAGGAAGTACTGATTATCGATGTTAGAGAAGCTTATGAGTTCGAGTCAGGACATATTTCGGGAGCAGAGTTGATGCCTTTAGCTGAATTGAAGAAGGACTACCAACAGTTAGATTCAGAGCAAAAGATTCTTCTGGTTTGTAGGAGTGGTAATCGTAGTGGACAGGCCGGTAATTTTTTAGCAAAACGTGGATTTAGTAAAGTTTATAATTTATCTGGAGGTATGATTGCTTGGGAAAGGGTAAAAAGTCCAAGTTTTTAAAAATAGATCAATGAATTGAAAGGTCTATCCAATTGGGTAGACCTTTGATTATATTTACTGGATTAATAGTAATAATATTGAGATAAGGTCTTTTAAAGCTTAAGCTTTTGTGGTAAAATATTGGTGTAGTACTAACATATATTATTAGCTAAATTTTCTCTAAGGAGGATTTTGATGGATGAACTAATTAATATTTTAAGCGAGAGAATAGAAGAGCGACCAGTAGTTAGACATTGCGAGGGGAAAAAGTATAGAGTGTTGTGTATAGCTAAGTATGCAGAAAGCTTAAGGGAGTTAGTAATCTATCAGCCAGCAAGTGAAGAGCTAATCCCCCTTCATTTTGATACCGATACTCAATGTCTTAATTTAGTATGTGTTGCTGAGCATGCTGAAACTGGGGAGGCAATATTAGTTTTTAAGGAAATGGAGTTACGAAAGTGTTTTTTAAATGATTATCTAGCTAAGAATTCAAAAGGGGAATTAATTGTTAAAAACTCTGGCTGGGAAGTAAGGGAAATGCTTAGCTCGTTAAAAAGAGACTTTCCGATATATGCTAGGCCATTAGAGACTTTTTTTACAGAGGTTAATCATAAAGAGCAACAGTATAGATTTGAATTTGTTGATTAAATAAGCTATGGAGGAGGAATTTGATATAATGGAAAACTTTATTGTTGGCAAGTTTAAACCTAATTCACTGAGCGGACTTAAATCGATTTTTTGGGATAATTATGGTATTAACTTAATGTATGATGAAGGGGCTAATGAATATGCAAAGCAAAAAAAGTTAATTAGCAAAAATAATATTGATTATCTTTTAGGTTGGTCTACTGGTTCAGCTTTTCCGTTGTTATATGTATATAGAGTTGAGTTTAAGTTTGATAAACAAAGGCAGATAGAAAAACCAATTTATGTAGAATTAAAGACTTTTAGCCAGCAAGAAAAGGCTATTAAGTGGTTGCAGTTTAAAGATAGAGTAATTAAAAGCCACTCCGATTGTAAAGATTTTTTAAAGGAAGTACAAAGACGATATACTGGAGGTCATTCTTCAGTTGCCGAAAAAGAAAAAGGCTTTAAATTTGCTGATTCTAAGCTATCTAAAACAGGATATACTACTTTAATTCCAAAAACAGATGGTAAATTTCTGCGTTATTCTGTAAGTCAAGGTGAGCAAGAAAAGGAATTAGTTAATGAACCAATAGGCTTTGTTTGGAAGCGGCGTAAGGATATCAACAATGAGCTGCGAGAACAACCAAAATAAATCTAAGAGTAAAAAGGGCTTTATTTTTTAAAGGAGTGGTAGAATGTTGATCTTATTAACAATAGTAAATTTATTAGCAACTTTAATTCTGTTTTTTTATATACTTAAAATTGAGGAGAAGATTTCTATAAAAGATGAAAAGCTGGAAGAGATCCTTGCTTTTATGAAGAAATTTAGCAATGATGATGATCAGTCTCAGGAACAAGAAAAGACGGAGGATGAGTATATTGAACAGTTGAAAAATTCTAAACTGGGAGATAATAATATATTAACTAAGCTGGTCTTAAAGGATAAATTTGATAATCAGCCAGCAGATCCGCAGACTTTCGAAAGATATGTTACTCATCTATTTGAGGAAGTAGCTGCAACAGAGGATGTACAAAAAAAGAAAAGTTATTTAGAAGAGGCTGATCAGGTTTTGAGTACCTTTTCTGGACAAGCTAATCCTGCTGATTTGGAATTAGCGGTAAAGTATGAAGATAAATTGGCTGAAGTAAGGGAAGAGTTACCTGAAAGCGAGGGAGCAGATACTGAATCTTCAAATCAAGAAACTCTTAATCAATTAAAAGCATTAGTTGAAAAGTTGAGGGATGCAGCTACTCAGGAAGATGCTGAAAGGATTTTGGAAAAGGCTACTAAATTAGAAGAGGAATTGGATTTAGAATCATTTACTGAAGAAGATGAAGAGCTTTATAAAGAGTTGCAGTCTTCTGTTAAACGGCTTACTACGACTGAAGTTTTGGGGGCAACCCCTTCCTTGTCGCTTAAAGAATAGATTAATATAATCAGAATAATGTTATAATCACCTGAAAAGGTGGTTTTTTATTTTTTGAACTTGTGTTTTAACTGGAGAAATATGTTTTAAGTTAACGCCTATGAATTAAGTATTTGCAAAAGATAGGAGAAGGGTTTAAAATAAGAGGTAGAGGTGATTTTATGTTTAAGATAGAGGAGACGGCTTTGGTAGTGGTTGATGTTCAGGGGAAACTAGCTAGGTCAATGTATGAACAGGACTTATTATTTGAGAATTTGGAGAAAGTGATTAAGGGAGCTCAGATTTTAGATCTACCTATTATTTGGCTAGAACAGTATCCGCAAGGATTAGGAGAAACTATATCTGAAGTGGCAGAGCTGTTTGAGGATAGTCAGCCTATAGCTAAAACTAGCTTTAGTGCCTGTGGTAATCAGGAGTTTAAACAGCGTTTGGAGTCTTTAGGCTCTCAGAATCTTTTAGTAGTAGGAATTGAGACTCATATCTGTGTTTATCAGACTGTTAGGGATTTACTGGACTTAGATTATGGAGTGCAGGTGCTTAGTGATGCTGTCTCTTCTAGAAAGCTTAGTGATAAGAAAGTTGGCTTAGCTAGAATGGGGGATTTAGGAGCTGAGTTAAGCAGTACGGAGATGGCTTTATTTGAGTTATTGGAGGTAGGTGTTGGTGAGCAGTTTAAGCAGATTTTAGAGTTGGTAAAATAGTCTTGAATAGAGGAGAGCGGGTAGTCTATGAAAATAGCAGATTTAGGTGAGTTTGCACTAATAGATAAAATTAAAGAGAACTCTATTTATAGTCCCAAACGAGTAGTACAAGGAATTGGCGATGATGCTGCTGTAGAGAAGCTAGAGGGAGAAAAGTATTTGCTTTCGGCGGTGGATACTATGGTGGAAGGGGTTCACTTTTTACGAAGAAAAATTACTCCTTGGCAGTTAGGTTATAAAGCTGTAGCAATTAATTTTAGTGACTTAGCAGCAATGGGAGGAGTGCCAACTGGGATTTTAGTTTCTTTAGCTGTACCTGGAAGTACTGAAGTGGAGTATGTTGAAGAGATATATCGTGGTATTAAGTTTCTTTGTAAGGAGTATCAGGCTAATCTTTTAGGCGGGGATACTGTTTCAGTGAAAGAAGGGTTAGTCATTAGTGTAACTGTTTTAGGTCAGGTAGCTCCGGCAGAGCTTACTCTTCGCTCAGGAGCTGAGGTAGGTGATTTGGTATTAGTGACTGGTAGTTTAGGAGCTTCAAAGGCTGGCTTAGAGTTGATTAAGCGAGGTTATTCTAAAAATGAGAAATATTCTGCTCTACTTAGCCAGCATTTAGAGCCTGCTCCGCGGCTTAAAGAAGGTCGCTTTTTGGCTAAAACTGGCCGAATAACTTCTATGAATGATATTAGCGATGGGTTAGTTAGTGAGGTTCAGGAAATAGCTGAGGCTAGTCAAGTAGGAGTTGAACTTTGGGCGGAGCAAATTCCAGTTTTGGATTCGGTTAAGTCTTTAGCGGAGCAGATGGAAGAAAGCTTTTTGGATTGGGCCCTATTTGGCGGCGAGGATTTTCAACTTGTATTCACCTGTTCTAAATCAGCAGTTAAGGAGCTTAAACAAGCATTTAAAGAAAAGTTCCAGCACCCTCTTTATACTATCGGACGGGCAACTTCTCAGTCAGCAGGCTTAGTCCTTCAGAGAGGAGATACTAAGGAGCAGCTTGTGGCAGGCGGTTATGATCATTTTAACTCTCCAGCGGATAAATAAAGGATTTTCTGTTTCGATAAAGAAACTATAATTTTAAGTATATCTTAAAGGAGGGACTTAAGATGTCTGAATGTGACAATGCTCAAGAAAACTTAGAAAGTTGTGCTTGTACTTATGATGATTGTCCTAGACAAGGGAACTGCTGCGCTTGTGTTAGACATCATCGCCAGAACGATGAACTTCCTGCTTGCTTTTTTCCTCCGGAAGTAGAAAAAAGCTATGATCGGTCTAGAGAGCGCTTTATTAAAGCTTTTTCTTAATTAAAAAACGCCTGTTTAAGGCGTTTTTCGCTTTGTTTAATTTAATGAGAAAGTGAGGAAGTGAAGAATGGAGTTAGAGCAGTTAACAGAACAGGTATATATTTTGGGGAATAAGGTTAATATAGGAGTGATTGTGGATGTAGATGGAGTGATTTTGATAGATAGTGGTTTGGATGGGGCTACAGCTAAGCAGGCTTTGCAGTTGTTGCGGGCCCGAAGCTTAGAACCTAAGGCCTTAATCAATACTCACTCCCATGCTGATCACTACGGAGGTACTGCTTATTTACAAACAGAGACTGAACTGGAGGTTTATGCTCCGGCTTTGGAGTCAGCAGTTATAGAGTATCCTCAACTGGAGCCACTTTATCTTTTTTCGGGAGCAGCTCCTATTAGCGAGTTGGAGAATAAGTTTTTATTGGGAGCGCCGGCCCAGGTAGATCGGATTATTGAAGAGGACAAGTTGAGTTTTACAGAAGTGGAACTGCAAATAATCGAACTACCGGGCCATTCTTTTAATCAATTAGGAGTGGTGTTTGACAATATTATCTTCTGTGCTGACTCCTTTTTTAGCAAGGCAGTTTTAGCTAAGCATAAGATTCCTTTTCACGTAAATATAACTCAGGCTAAAGAGACTTTGCAGTTTCTTTTGGCTAGTGAGTATAGCTACTATGTATCTGGTCACGGTAAAGTGAGAGAGAATCCTCAAGACTTAATAGCTGAGAATCTAGCTTTAATTAATCAGATTGAGGAGCAAATCTTGACTATGCTTGAGGTAGCTAAAAGTACTGAGGAAGTATTAAAGGAGTTAACTAGTAGTTATGGAATTGAGATCGAAACTGCTCAGCAGTACTATTTACTTAAGACTGGAGTTACAGCCTTTCTCAGTCATTTAAAAAAAGACGGCGCTTTGAGCTTGGAGCTAAAAGATAATTGTCTTTACTGGCTTACTAGCTGCTTATAAAAAAATTAACTTTTTAAGTATATTCTAGCAGGAGTTTTAACTTTTATATAGTAATAATTATATAGTAAGTGTTAATTGATATTAATATTAATAAGAGTGAGTATGGATTATAAGGAGGTGAATGGAATGGCAAAGTATCGTTGTACTGTATGTGGTTATGTTTATGATCCTGAGGAAGGTGATCCAGCTGCTGATATAGAGCCAGGTACTTCTTTTGATAATTTACCTGAAGACTGGGTATGTCCACTTTGTGGAGTAGGCAAAGAAGATTTTGAGGAGGACGAGTAATTTGGAAGCAGTAAAATTAACCGAAGATGTTTATTGGGTAGGTGCTATTGATTGGAATGTTAGAAATTTTCACGGTTATTTAACTCAGCGTGGTTCTACTTATAATGCTTATTTGATTGTGGATGAGAAAATTACCTTAATCGATACTGTTAAAGAGAACCATACTGAGGAGATGCTGCAACGGATTGCTAAAGTCATCGATCCAGCTAAGATAGATTATATTATCTCTAACCACGTAGAAATGGATCATTCCGGCGGCTTACCTGCTCTTAAAGAGGTGGCTACTGAAGCACAGATTGTTACTTCTGCTAAAGGAAAAGCAGGACTGGAGATGCATTATCAGCAGGACTGGGACTACCAAATAGTAGACAATGGGGATAGCTTGGACTTAGGTCAAAGGAGCCTTAGCTTTGCTTTGACGCCGATGGTTCATTGGCCGGATAACATGGTTAGTTATTTGCCATCAGAGAAGATACTCTTTGGCAATGATGCCTTTGGACAGCATTTTGCTGATTGGCATAGGTTTGATGATCAGCTTCCCTATGAAATTTTAATTGAAGAGGCTAAAAAGTACTTTGCTAATATAGTTCTTCCTTACGGTAGACAGGTAATGAAGGCTCTAGAGGCTTTATCGGGACTGGAAATTGAGATGATAGCTCCTTCGCATGGGGTTATCTGGCGTACTTATATTCAGGAAATTATTGAAGAGTATCAAAAGTGGGCTAGTAATGAAACCGAGGAGAAGGCAGTTATTGTTTACGACTCTATGTGGGGCTCTACTGAAAAACTGGCTCAGGCGGTCTATTCTGCCTTTGATGCTCAGGGGATTAAAGCGACTGTGATGAGTTTAAACGATAACCATATTTCCGATATTATGACCGAGGTTATCGAGGCGGAGTATATTTGTGTAGGCTCCCCTACCTTAAATAACGGTCTATTCCCTACGGTGGCTTCCTTTTTAACCTATCTAAAGGGTTTAGCTCCGCAAGATAGAGTTGGCTTAGCCTTTGGTTCCTATGGTTGGGGCGGTCAAAGTGTTAAGCAGGTAGAAAAAGTATTTACTGAGTGTGGTTTTGAGCTTTTAGATAGTGTTAAGGCTCAGTATATACCGACTGCTGATGATTTAGAGAGTATAACTAATAAGCTAAAAGGAGAGTTATAATGACTCAATTGAGGGAAGTATATAAATGTGAGATCTGTGGAAATGTAATTGAAATCCTTCATGCTGGAGCCCCGGCTTTGGTCTGCTGTAAGCAGCCGATGGATAAGCTGGAGCTGAAGGTGGAAGAAGAAGGGCAGGAAAAACATCTACCGGTAGTGGAAGAAACAGACGAAGGTCTGTTAATTAAAGTAGGCAGTGTAGCTCATCCGATGGAGGAGAAGCACTATATCCAGTTTATTGAGGTCTTAACTTCGGAGCAGGTATTGAGAGCAGAGTTAGAGACTGCGGGCCCGGCTGAAGCCGAGTTTAAGCTTGATACTGATCTTGATTATGAGGTTAGAGCTTACTGTAACTTACATGGACTTTGGAAGACTGTTTAAAGACTAATACTTAGGGAGTGATCTATTGATGAGCGATTTAAAAGGAACTAAGACTGAAAAGAATCTTTGGGAAGCCTTTGCTGGAGAGTCTCAAGCTAGAAACAAGTATACTTTCTTTGCAGCGGTAGCTAAGAAAGAAGGCTATAATCAGATTGCTGACTTTTTCTTAAAGACTGCTGAAAATGAGCGGGCCCACGCTAAGATGCACTTAAAGGCCTTAGGTAAAATCGGCGATACTGCTGAAAACTTAAAGGCTGCTGCTGAGGGAGAAAATGAAGAGTGGACTGATATGTACCCTCGCATGGCCGAAGAAGCTAAGGAAGAGGGCTTTAAAAAGTGTGCTCGTATGTTTGAAATGCTAGCTGATATTGAAAAGGCTCACGAGGAACGCTATAAGGAGCTACTTAAAAACCTAGAAGAAGGAAAGGTATTTGAAAAGGATGAAGAAGTAACTTGGGAGTGTAGAAACTGCGGTTACCTGATTGAGAATAAAAAGGCGCCGGAAAAATGTCCTGCTTGTGCTCATCCTAAGTCCTTCTTTGAAGTTGAAGCTGAAAATTACTAATTTAGTTATTTTAAAGCTCTATTCTCTTGAAAATATCTTCAAGGGAGTAGAGCTTTTTACTTTATTATTCACATTTATTGCAGGGAAAAATTCTTTGAAGGAGAAATTATAAAAAAAGCAATTAATGGAGGAGTGATAAAGATGGCCGAAAAGATACGCAAACGTATTTTTCTAAGTGGGAGAGTACAAGGAGTTGGTTTTCGAGCTTATTTGCGACGTAAAGCTAGGATGCTTAACTTATCCGGTTGGGCAAAGAATCTAATCGACGGTAGAGTAGAGGCTGTCTTTGTAGGAGCAGAAGATAGAGTACGGGAGATGCTTGAGTTAGCTAAAAAAGGGCCCCGGATGGGTAAAGTAGAGGAGATGGAAGTTATAGATGAGGAGCATCAAGACGAGTTCAGTGATTTCAGTATCAGGTATTGATTTTTAATTTATAGGCCTCAATATACCTGCAAAGGAGGAGAGAGAATGAATAAAGCTTTGTTAGTAATAGATGTACAAAATGATTTTTATAGTCAAGGCTCTTTGCCAGTTCCTGATGCTGAGGAAATCAATGTAGTGATTAATAAGCTTTTAGCTAGTGAAGACTATAAATTAGTAGTTGCTTCGCAGGACTGGCATCCCCAGGAGCACCTTAGCTTTGCTGTTAATTTAGATCGAGAGCCTTTTGCACGTTACAGCAATGAACAGGGAATAGGGCCTTTATTATGGCCGGTTCATTGCCGTCAAGGTAGTCAGGGAGCTGAATTTCACCCTGAGATTAATAGTGAAAACTTCGATTATATAATTCGCAAAGGTACTGATCTAGAAGTGGATAGTTATTCTGCTTTTCGAGAAAATAATGGTAAGGACTTAGGATTAGCTGCTTTATTAAAGGGACTAGGAATTGAAGAAATCGATGTTTGTGGTTTGGCTCTGGATTTTTGTGTTAAATTTACAGCTTTGGACGGAATAGAGGCCGGATTTAAGGTTAATTTATTAGAGAAAGCTACTAAGGGTGTAGGGGCTAATCCCGGTGATATATACCAAGCACTGGAGGAACTTGAAGAAGCAGGAGTCAATATTAAGGAAGGAGTTTAAGTGAATATGGAAAAGGTTGAACTAATAGCTACTACTACCTTTGGTTTGGAGGGGGTAGTTAAAGAAGAAGTTAAGGAACTAGGTTTTGAAGATATTGAAGTAGAAGATGGTAAAGTGAGCTTCACTGGTGATTTGAGTGCTATCTGTGAGGCTAATCTGTGGTTGAGATCAGCTGAGAGGGTGCGCTTAAAACTAGGAGAGTTTGAAGCTACTGATTTTGATGAATTATATGAAAAGACTAAGGCTTTACCTTGGGCTGAGTGGCTACCTAAAGAGGCAGAGTTTCCGGTGCAAGGTAAGTCTATCAGCTCAGAGCTGCATAGTGTTCCTACCTGTCAGTCTATAGTAAAAAAAGCTATAGTCGATAATATGCAAGAAAAGTATAATATTGAGTGGTTTAATGAAGAGGGCCCGCTTTATCCTATAGAAGTAGCCTTAAAGAAGGATATAGCTACTTTGACTATTGATACTAGCGGCAGTGGGCTGCATAAGCGAGGTTATCGAGAGCTTTCCACTCCTGCTCCTTTGCAGGAGACTATAGCTGCCGGAATGATCTATTTAAGTCTATGGGAGCCCGATAGAGTCTTAATCGATCCTTTTTGCGGTTCAGGAACTATTCCTATCGAAGCAGCTATGCTGGGTAAAAATATAGCTCCGGGTTTGCAGCGTAGCTTTGCAGCTGAAAAGTGGGTTAATATTTCGGATTCTTTATGGAAAGAGGCTCGCCAAAAGGCTCAAGCAGCGATTAAAGATGAGTTAGAGCCTCGTTTAATTATGGGTACTGATATCGATAGCGAGATGTTTAGTATAGCTCGTCATCACGCTAGGAAAGCAGGGGTGGAAGGTTGGATTCATTTTCAGACTAAGCCTTTTGCCCAGTTTTCAACTAATAGAGAGTATGGATATATTATTACTAATCCGCCTTATGGAGAACGGTTGACTCCTCAAGCAGAGGTAGAGGAGTTGTATAGACTGATGGGAGATAAATTTAGGCCCCTTGATACCTGGTCTATCTATGTTTTAACTTCTCATCAAAATTTCGAAAAGCTATATGGTAAAAAGGCTAGCAAAAGGAGAAAGTTATATAATGGGGGAATTGAGTGCCAGTACTATCAGTATTACGGGCCTTGGCCTTCTAAATCTTAATTAGCGGAGCGATCGTTATGGTAAAGGGTAATGAATTAGTAAATAGATTAAAAGGACTACTTACAATAACTGATAAACAGCAGTTAGATAATCAAATTAAGGACTTAAAGGAGCAAATTAATAATACGGAACTGCAAAAATTGGATCTAGAAATGGAAGAAAGATACTTTGTTAACGAATTAGAACAGATCCTAGCTGCTAAAAGTATAAAAAGGATGAAGTACTATCTAGAACGTTTAATTAAAGCTTTAACTGAAGTTAGAACTAACAGTATTAATGATATAAATCTTAATCGTTGGAAAGAATATAAAGATATTCTTACTGATAGTTTGTGGTTGTTAGAGAAAAGGGATAGTTCTGGTAAGCATCAAGGCTGGTATCACGGAAACTTTATTCCTCAAATTCCAAATCAACTTTTACGAAGATATACTAAGCAAGGGGAGTGGGTTTTAGATACATTTTTAGGTAGTGGTACTACTTTAATAGAGTCACAGCGCTTAGGTAGAAATGGGATTGGCGTTGAACTACAGAGTGAAGTAGCTGCTAAAGCTAAAGAGTTAATTGCTCAGGAAAGTAACAGTCAGGAAGTGCAGAGTGAGGTTTGGGTGGGGGATAGTACTGAATTGGATTTTGAGCAGCGACTAACTGAATTGGGGATAGATGCTGTACAGCTACTGATTATGCATCCGCCTTACTGGGACATTATTAGTTTTAGTGAACGAAAAGAGGATTTATCTAATGCTCAAAACCAAAAAGACTTTTTAACTAAATTAGGAGAGGTAGTAGATAATACTTATGATATTTTAGAGTCAGGCCGTTATTTAGTTTTGATAATTGGAGACAAGTATGCCGGAAGTGAGTGGATTCCTTTAGGTTTTTATTCTATGCAGGAGGTAATGAAAAGAGGCTATATCTTAAAGTCTATTGTGGTTAAGAATTTTGAAGATACTCAGGCTAAACGACAGCGTAAGAATTTATGGCGTTATCGAGCCTTAGTGGGAGGCTTTTATATCTTCAAGCACGAGTATATCTTTATTTTTCAAAAGGAGTAAATTTTTCTATTAGCTGAGGAGGGAATAAAGATGGAATTGGAGTTAGTGGTAGATCGGATTGAAGGAGACTGGGCCGTACTTTTAATACAGCCCGAGGAGAACTTGAGTTTAGACTGGCCCTTAGCTTACTTACCGCCTGAAGTAAGGGAAGGGGATCTGCTTTCTGTTAATATTACTAAAGATGAGTTAGCAAGAAAAAAGAGAGAAGAGAGAGTGGGAGATTTAATAGATAGATTAACTGAGGATGATTAGTAAAATTAAAGCTGTTGAAGTTTTTCTTTTAATTCAGCTATTTCACTTTTTAGTTGTTTGAGATAGGAGTCTGTAGGGGGGAGTAGTTGGGAGTTAGCTTTGATAATACTTAAAGCTCCTTTGAGGCTTGCTTTTAGGTTTAAAATAGCTATTTTTAGATCAGCTTCAACTTTTTTATGAAATTCTTCTTTTAATTGAGCAGTTATTTGCAGAAGTTCAGTGGAAATTTTAGCTATAGCTAAGGGGATAGCAATGATTGACTTAAGCTGTTGAGAATTATTGCCTTGATTATCGAGATTTTTTTGATAAGCTGTTAAGTCTGCTTCCATTTTTACGAATAACTCTTTTTCCAGTTCATTTAATTTTTCTTGGTATTGCTGTAGTCTTTCTTTTTTATTTGGACTCCATTCATTTTGACTAATATTATAGGATAACTTTAGCAGAGAAACTCCTAATAGAGCAGTGGAGGCAATAATGGGGCCTCCGGCAGGGACATTTCTAGTTGGATCTCCGATTAATTGTGTTATGTTTTTAATTGATTCTTTGATTAGCATTTGAATTCTCCTTTAAATATTAATATATTTTGGATCTCTGACTAATGTTGTGAAGAAAAATATGTAAATTTCAAAAATAAAAATGCATTTGACCAGGCTTTCTC
>NZ_JALKBZ010000058.1 GCF_023227765.1 Fuchsiella alkaliacetigena | reverse complement strand
TTTTTTGAAACAAAGATAAGCAATGGATTTGCTGAAGGAATAAATAATAAGATCAAATTAATAAAGCGAATAGGATATGGAGTAACTAATTTAGAAAGTTTGAGACATAGGTTGTTTATAGCTTTTATGTAAAACAGAAATAAAAGAAAGCTCGAAGCCTATTGTAATTATTTTCTAATAGACTTCGATTACAACAGAGATTATTTTTCACAACATTAATTAAAGAACCAAAGATTTTAATAACTTAGTCATCCGCAAAGAAACTTTGAAAAAGATTTTGGATAGTGATGTGTATGTGATTTACAGTGATAATGAGACTTTATCTTTAAAAAGCTTTTCTGACTTAGATAGAATAGAAGATCTTGCTAGAAGAGTTCTTAAAAAATATATTAAGAAGTACTACAGAATAAGAAATAAAAAGTTTCAAGACGATAAGTTAGTCTATAAGAGTCTATCAAAGGATGATCCTAACTTTCAGGATTACACTTTAAAAATTGATAAAGAAGAACATCAATTAATAGATAAAATCACAACACTAATTGAAGAAAAAACTGATAAGTTATATACAGCGGAATTAAATAGAGTAGAAGAATTGGACAACGTGTACTTTGACAGGCATTTGTTTCAACCGCTTTTAGGCCAGAATGGGGAGAAGATAAAATCAAGTCCGCAGGGATTAGAAGATAGTGAAAGAAGATTTGTTGATCTTTTAAGTGAACATTTAAGTAGTGGTAAAGCAGATGATTTTCTTGAAGGTAGAGAACTCTTTTTACTGAGGAATTTAACTAGAAGTAAAGGGGTTTGCTTTCTCAATGAAGCTGATAGATATTATCCAGACTTCATTTTATGGATTAAGGAAGATAATAAGCAGTACATAACTTTTGTTGATCCTAAAGGTATTATTCCTCTAGAAGACCTAGATAATGATCCAAAGGTAAAACTAGCCGAAGAAATTAAAGATAAGGAAGTACAAATTGCTCTTAATTCTGAAATAAAGGAAAATATAATTCTTAATTCATTTATTATGGTTTATTCTAACTTTCAAAGTGCAAGAGGAAAGTTTAGAAAGGAAAGACAAGATTTTAATGACTTAAATATGATTTTTACAGATGATATAACAGTAACTGCAAGGGGAATAAACCCTATTGATAAGCTTCTTAAAGCAATAATTAAGCAAGGATAATAAAAGGTGGTGATGAGTTTGGAGGAGATCTATAAAAAATTGAACTTTGAACCTAACGATGGTCAAAAAAGAGCTATTGAAACTACGGAAGGCCCCCTTTTAATAGTTGCTGGACCAGGCTCTGGAAAGACCCAGTGTTTAGTACTACGGGCGGTTAATTTACTAGTGAATGAAGAGGTTCCTTCGGAAGATATATTGATTTGCACTTTTACAGAAAAGGCTTCCTTGCAGTTGAAGACTAGAATAGCTAATATCATAGATAGATTGGAAGCTAACGTGGATACAAGTGATATCATAATCAATACCATTCATGGCTTTTGTAATGATATTTTGAGGGAATTTAATGAGTATAGCAACAAAATAAGCAGAGGCTATGAAGTACTAGATGAATTGATGCAGAAGTTTTTTGTAAATGATAACTTTGATCAAATAATTGAAAATTCTTATGATGAAAATAGAGAAAAAAAGTTCTTAAGCAAATGGAAGTATAAATGGCAGACAATAGGTAGCTTACTTAAGTATTTTAATAAATTAACCCAAGAGATGATTGAACCTGAGCAATTAATTAACAGCAATGATGTTTTTTTCAGGGAGTTAGGATATGCCTATTTTAAATACAGAGAGCTTTTAGAAGAAAAAAATTATGTAGACTTTGCTTTCCAACAGTATTATGTTAATGAATTATTAGAGAACGAGAATACAGCTCAAGAACTAAAAGATAGATTTAAATATATTATGGTAGATGAGTTTCAAGATACTAATTATATTCAGGAAAAGATCATCTATGACTTAATTGAAAAGACAGAAAATATCTGTGTGGTGGGAGATGAAGACCAGTCTCTATATAGATTTAGAGGAGCTACTGTTAGAAATCTTTTAGAGTTTCCGAAAAACTTTCCCGACTGTGAAAGAGTTGATCTGAGTATTAACTATAGATCTCATGGCTATATAATTGGTTTTTATAGTGAATTTATGACTAACATTGAGTGGGGAAAATATAGATTTGATAAATATATATTTCCTTGCGAAGAAAATGAACTTCCATTTTATGATAGTGTATTTAAAATTGATGGTCAAAATCAGGCTGATCAAGCTGGAAAAGTGGCCGGTTTTATTGAAGGATTAAAAGAAAAAGAAATTATAAATGATTATAGTGAAGTTGCAATACTATTAGATTCTGTTAAGGAAAAGTATTCGAAACCTTTTATGGATGCTTTAGCAAAAAGAGATATAGCTTCTTACTGTCCAAGAGCTAAAATGTTTTTTAAGTACGATGAAATTAGATATTTCATTGGAGCCATAATGGAAGTCTTAGATTTTGATTATAATCAGGTTAGCTTCTCTAAAAGTTGGATGAGCTATTTAGAAAATATAGCTACAGACTTAGAAGATTTAAAAGAAAACAACCAATATTCTGCGTTATTTAACTGGATAGAAGATAAACAAAATAGTTATAAAGAAATGGTAGCAAATAGTGAGACATCTGATGAAAACTTACTTGACTTACTATATCAAATGTTTCAATTTTCTCCCTTTAAAGAGTATCTAGAAGAAGATGGTGTTGAAAAGTATAATCTGGCTAAAATGTCTGAGCTACTTGCCAAATTTAATAAGTTTTATTTAAAAGGAAGTTCACTGATAACATTTAAAAGCATTAACTATCTAAAAAGAAATTTATTTAGTAGTTTTCTATATGTTATCCATAAAAGTGGGATGAATGAATTTGAGGATAAAGAAAAGATAATTCAAAAAGGCGCAGTATCAATAATGACTATTCATCAATCCAAAGGGTTAGAGTTTCCAGTAGTTATTGTAGGTAATATTGGCAAGAGAGCTATGAGTAGCGGGAGATTAGATAAGGAGCTAAAAGAATTTAAGCATAGGCCTTCTTTTGAAGACTATAGTAAGACTACTGATTTTGATTATATGAGAAGGTATTATGTGGCTTTTTCTAGAGCTGAGAAGTTTTTAGTTTTAACCAAGTATAGAAAGAGAGCTAATAAGCGGATAAGACCATCCTATAAAAGCATACGAAGTATTGAAGAAGTGAATAAAGAGGAATGGTTAGATGTAGATATTGACCATAAAAAAGATCCATTGGTAAAAAAACAGTTTAGTTTAACTTCTGATATTTTAGTTTATGATACTTGCCCACGCCAGTATGAGCTTTATAAAGAAGTAAGCTTTGTTTCCAGTAGAACTGGAGGTAATATGTTCGGTAGCTTAGTTCATAACTGTATTGAGGATATCCATAATTGCTGTTTAAATGGTGAAGAGAAAATCTTAAATGAAGACAAGATCGAAGAATTTTTTGAAGAGAATTACAATAACTTAAGAGAACATTTACAACACACATTAGCCCCCCAAACTAAAGAATCGGCTTTAAGACAGGTTATCAATTATTATAAAAACAATGAAGATATGATAAATAAGATTGACGAAGTTGAACTTCCAATTACAGTAGAGAAACCCTCCTATTATATCAATGGTAAAATTGATTTGATCTTAAATGAAAAAGGAAATTATAAGCTAGTTGATTTTAAATCACAACAAAAAATTGAATCTAAAAAACTTTTAAAAAAATATAAGCTTCAAATGGCAACTTATTCTAATTTAATTCAAACAAAGCATGGAGTTGATATTAAAGAAGCTTATATATACTGGACTGGAGAAGATGATCCCCAAAAAGCTAAAATGCCACTTGAAATAGAAAGTAAAGATATAACGAAGGCAGATAATCATTTTGATAATGTAGTAGGAAAAATAATTAATAATAATTTCAATGTTAAAGAAAAACCTTCAAATAAAATCTGTAAAGAATGTGATTTTAGATATAACTGTGATTAAGAAAAAGCAAAATCTAAGACTACAAAAGCCATTGGGGTAGTTGTAGCAACCTAGATAGTCTAAATTTTAATTGGAAGATAATTATGACTCCAATGAGTGTGGTTGATTATATTGCAGTTCACGAGCTGGCTCATATTAAATATTTTAACTTATTTAAGATATTTTTGGGTTTAGTAGAGACTATAATAGCTGATTATGAAGAGAAACAGGAGTGATTAAAGGTTAATGAAAGAAGGCTTGAGATTAAAAGTGAGATTTTTAAAAATGCTTATATATTGGGATTATAAGTAACATTAGTTATTAAAACTATCTTTAGGAGGTTATTTTAAATGTGAAGAAAGTGATTTTAATACATGGATATAATAAAAATCAAAATGACATGGTTACTTTAAAGGAAAACTTATCAAATTTAGGATATAATGGGTTATTAGTTGATCTACCTTTAACATTTAAAACAATTGAATATTGCGCTTCTCTTTTTAGTGAAAAAATAGAGGAGATAATAGATAGTTTATATGGGGATGAAAAAATTAGTCTTGTAGGTCATAGTACAGGAGGGCTAATAATAAGACACTTTATATCTAACACGGATTATAAAGATAAAGTAGATAGATGTGTTTTAATAGCTACTCCAAATCAAGGAAGCAAATTAGCTGAGATAGCTAAAGAAATATCGGGTATATTTACTAATATTTTCAAAACATTAGATTCATTGCATCCTGATAATATAAAAAAGTTGGAATTAAAAAATATAGATACTATTGAAGTAGGTGCAATTGCTGGAAATGAAAATAATTTAATATTAGGTAACTTATTAGAGAAAGAAAATGATGGTAGAGTATTAGTTAACTCTGTAAAATATAAGGGTTTAAAAGACTTTATTGTTATCCCTTATGGTCACAAAGAAATTCATCATAAGTTTAAAACAGCAGAATTAGTTGACTGTTTTTTAAAAAATGGTGAATTCAAAAAATAAAGGGGGTTATAAAAATGGGATTCAGAAAGCCAATTTCTACATTAGGAGGACTAACTTTTTGGGATAATATTAGGCAGAATAAGTATTTTATAATGCAAGAGCATAAAGTAGGATTTCCAGTTTGGCCATATAAGTATAGGATTTTAATGAGAGAAAATAGAATGGAAATTGCTAATTCAAATGATTATTCTGAGATTAAGCACGACTGGAATTATTTAGAAGATAATGCGGTTCCTCAGTTGAATGAAAAGATTGATTGGTTAGGTGACATTGATTTTGTTGATATTGTTACTAAAATTATTTCTAAGAAAATTTAAATTATTTAGTTGACTAAAAATAGGCAGAAGGTAAGCTTATTGGTCGTAGTTATTATAGCTTGTAATATCAATCCTTAAAGCTTTTTAACAAATGAAATTTCATAAATATGAAGTCTGTCATTTCAAGAGTTTATAGGAATACATAATGGGCTGAAGAAAATAGGAAGGAGTATTTAAAATTGCAAGAAAAGATTAAAAAAATAATTAGCAAATTAAATAAAGGTCTTGTAGAGCGAGAAAAAATAATTAAGATATCATTTTTAACATTACTTGCCCAAGAAAATTTAATTCTAATTGGCCCGCCAGGGACGGCCAAAAGTGAAATATCAAGAAGACTATCTCAAGTAGTTAAGGATGGTCAATATTTTGAATATCTTTTAACCAAGTTTACCACTCCAGAAGAAATATTTGGCCCGTTATCAATTCAAAAATTAAAAGAGGACAAGTTTAAAAGAAATACTGATGCTTACTTACCTCAGGCTAGTGTAGCTTTCTTAGATGAAATTTTTAAAGCAAATTCAGCTATTTTGAACTCTTTATTAACAATCATTAATGAAAAAAAGTTTCATAATGGGAAGGTTAAAGAAGATGTACCTTTATTATCTTTAGTAGGTGCTTCAAATGAGCTACCGATTGACGATAATGAATTAAATGCTCTATACGATAGATTTTTGGTTAGAAAGGTAGTTGATTATGTTGACGATGAAAGTATTTCTGCTTTATTTGCAGTGAAAGATAGAGAGTTTAAGCTGAACGATGAAGTAAAGTTTAGCTCTAAAGAGTTGGAGATGATTAAAGAAGGCTCCCAAGAAGTTAAGATTCCTGAAAGTATTCAAAGAGCAATTAAGGAGATTAGACTGGATTTTAAAGATGAGTTTGAAGAAAATAGTGCTGAGAGCTTTTCAGATCGAAAGTTTGTGAAGATATTAAAATTATTGCGAGTTTCTGCTTTTACAAATGGGAGAGGCGAGGTAGACTATTCAGATTTGCTTTTGTTAAGAAATTGCTTGTGGAGTGATTATCACAATATTAAGGCCACTGAAAGGATAATAATAGAAGTAGTTGAAGCAAACTGCGCAGATGATGAAGTAAAGTTAGAAGAAAGTATTTCAAGTGAGGCTAAAAGTTCAGCTGTAGGGTTAAAAGGTTCGGGGACAGCAAAAGATCCTTTTTTAATTGAAGATGTTTTAGATCTATATTGTTTAGATGATGAGGAGCATCGAGGAGAGGGTTATTACTTTAAACAGGTGAAAAATATTGATTTAAGTGCAGAGGATTGGAAGCCGATTAATGACTTTAATGGTCATTATGATGGAAATAATAAAAAGATATCTAATTTGACAATTAAATTAGATGGTTTGAAACAAATAGGTTTATTTGGTGGTATTACTGAAAGTTCATCAATAAGAAATGTGAAATTAGAGGATGTAGAAATAGATGTAGAAGGTAAATGCACAAAGTATGCAGGAGGATTAATTGGAAAAAATAAAGGAGAAATATCGAATAGTTATGTAACTGGTAATATATCTACTTCTGCTTCTGATTCTTCTTATGGGGGAGGGATAGCAGGAATGAATGAAGGAGAAATATCAAATAGTTATGTAACTGGTAATATATCTACTTCTGCTTCTGATCATGCTTCTTCTTATGGAGGGGGAATAGCAGGAATGAATGAAGGAGAAATATCAAATAGTTATGCAACTGGTAATGTATCTATTTCTGCTTCTGATTTTTCTTATGGGGGAGGGATAGCAGGAATGAATGAAGGAGAAATATCAAATAGTTATGTAACTGGTAATGTATCTATTTCTGCTTCTGATTATGTTTCTTCTTATGGGGGAGGGATAGCAGGAATGAACAGAGGAGAAATATTAAATAGTTATGTAACTGGTAATGTATCTTCCTTTTCTAAATACGCTTCTTCTTATGGAGGAGGAATAGCGGGAGAAAATGAAGGAGAAATATCAAACTGTGTAGCATTAAATAAAGAAATAAGTTCGAAGAGTTATAATAATAGAATAGCTAAAAATGATAATGGTGAATTGAAAAATAATTATGCTATCAAGACTATGTTACTAAATGAGGAAGAGATAAATAGAAGTAATATTGATGGTAAAGAAGGTAAAAGTATAAGTGAAAAGTTATTGAAGAATAAATTTTTTCAAAAGAATATAGGCTGGGATTTTGATGAAGTCTGGAGTTGGAACCAAGAGGAAAAACGACCTGTTTTAAAGTTAGGTAATGAAGCTGAAAGTATTGGTTTAGCGAAAGCTGAAAAGGGTAAAAAGACTAAGAGTGAATTAATAAAGCAAATAGAAGAAAATATCTGGTTGTAGGTGATAAGTAGTGTTAAATAAATTTAAAAACTTAGCAAACCCAAAAATAATTCCTTTTAAGCTAGTAATTAAAGGGATAAAAAGCTGGATAGATAATAAATATAGAGAAAAAGTAGTTCCGATCGAAGGAAGTGTTCTTTACTCTGACCTGCTTGGAGGGGTAGAACATTCTGGCATTTATATCGGCGATAATCAAATTTCAAATATTAAATCAGGTGGAATTGCTGAAGGAGTAGTTAAAAAAAGTAGCCCCAGAAATTTTACTAAGAGAAGTTTAATGCACAAAAAAATCTATGTTTCCTGTGATAAGAATGGTGCAGTTGGAGATAGGGAGGTTTCACAGGGAGCTAAAGATCATATTGGTGATAGAAGTTTTTATGGTTTAGTTTTTAATAATTGTCATTCATTTTCAAGTAAGTGTTTGGATTACTCCAAGCAGAATTATACTTTTAATTCTACTTTTGAACTTAGAGATATAGATGAGACCTGGGAGCCGACAGTTAAACTACTAAAGCAAAAGGCAAAAAAGAAGCTGGGGGCTACAAAGTGGAAACTATGGGACTGGAAAAATCAATCTGAAAGCTCCTCAGAACAAAAGGTTAGTAAGCCTAATCTTGCAGAGATAAAAGAATTTTTTAAGCAAATCCCCTTAAATCCGGAAAATATAAAAGTAATTCAGAGTCAATTAGAAGAATCTAAAGCATATAAAGAAGAAATAGTAGATGAAAATATCCCTAGCGAGGCAATTAACTTAATTAATGGATTTAGTGAAACTTTAAAAAAGATAGATAATAAGTATCAAGAAACAAAAGAGTTTATCAACTTAGTAGGTAGAGGCTATAGCTATAAAGAATTAGTAGAATTAGATCAAGATTTTGCTTCTTTAGCTAAAGAGATGAAAGAAAATAGAAAAGTTTTAGAAGTCGTAGAAAAGTTAGGTCGAAATTATATCTCAGAAACTGAAAAGAAACAACCGAAGATAAATAAAAGAGGTAAGAGTGAAGTTTTTGGCTTACATCGTAGTAATGATTTAGTAAGGTTATTGCCTTCGGAGTTAGTAAATTTTGAAGATGAAGAGCTAGAATATCTGTTTTATTCTAAATTTTTAGAACATACTTTATTAACTTATGAGTTAGTTTCTAAAACTAGAGAAGAAAAAGAAGAGTTAAAGAAAGGCCCAGTAATTGCCTGTCTTGATACTTCAGGTAGTATGTCAGGACTACCTATTTTAAAAGCTAAGGCATTATTATTATCGATTTCAGAGATATTAGAGGAAGAGAATCGAAGTTTATATATTTTACTATTTGGTAGTGCAGGAGAGATAAAAGAGCTACATATAAAGAAAAAGGAGCAGAGTGCAAAGATACTTCATTTTCTAAAGCAGGGCTTTGGTGGAGGGACAGACTTTGAGACTCCTTTGAAAAGAGGAGTTAAAATAATCGAAGATCAAGAAGAGTATAACAAAGCTGATATCTTGATGATTACTGATGGCTTATGTAAAGTTACTGATGATTTTACAAAGTATTTATCTAAAAAGAAATTAAGAGTTGGCTTTAATGTTTATACTGTGATTTGTGCAACTGAGTTAGATGGTGATGATTTTAGTGATGAAATAATTAGTATTTGAAACTTTTATGTGTATTATCATGAGGTGTTAGCTAACACTTTGTCCAACATAAATATGGGACGCTACACATGCAATTAGTGGCATTTACAATAATAAAGCGTCTTGAATTTTAGTCTATTTACAAAACTAAAAAATAATCTTCAAATCGGAAATCCAGATCGATCAAAAGTATATATAAATAACTGAGGTGATAATAAGTGGATGATGTAAAACGAATAGCTGATTATTGCATGAAAAAATTAGACCTCGCAAATGCCAAATTAAGCGAAGAATTTTTTTATCAAAGCTTATCACTATGTGTTATTGATGCCGTATTTTCAGTAGGAGTTAATTATACTGCAACCAGAAATACCGTAATAAAATACTGTCAACATTTTAATCTTAAAAGAATTAGAGATAATAAAAATAAAATACCATCAAAGAAAGAACAGCAATCAATATCTAATTTCTTATCTAAAATGAATAAACTTGGCATTGATAAATTTACAGAGGAGATTTTTGATAATAGACAACTTACTTCTCCAAGCAACGGAATCCTAAAATCTAAAGCTGTTTATCAATTTACTGAAGTTTTAAGAGAATTTAATGTAGATTATTTTCAGGATATTAATAAAATAATTAGAAATTATGAATTTAAAAAGAATATTAAAAGTATCTCTGGACAAAAAAGTGGAATTTCTTTAAATTACTTCTTTATGTTAGCTGGGTTTGATAACTTTATAAAACCAGATAGAATGGTATTAAGATTTTTACAGGGTATATTAAAAAGAAAAGTTAACCTAACACAAGCTCAAAATTTATTAATAAAAGCCAGTGATACTCTAAAAAAGGATTATAACTTCAAAAGCATAAACCCTAAACTATTAGATTATCAAATTTGGAAATATGAAAGCAAAAATTAAAATATTCTTTTATTCACTTAATGCTAAAATTTACTCCACTCAAGGACTCAGGACTAGATTTAACGGTATAAGGTCGTACTATTCTAGAACTTTTAAAGTATAATCACTAAAATGTGAAAATGTGTTTGTCAATGAAAAAATGTACAATTTGCTAACCTTTCTTCCAACATCAATTGGGGCGTCACAAATCTTTAGAGAGCAAATGGAAGAAATATATGAATAGTAATATCTCTTAATAGCTATACTGTGTACTTATATTTACATATCAAGGTTTATTATAACATAACTTGAAGCTTGTTCTGATTATAGTGCTATGATAAAATGAGGAAAATGAAGAGAATTAAAGTACTTAGTTTAAAAAATTAATTAAAGGGTTGGTTATTATGGCATTAGATGAATTACAAGAAAGAAAAGTGAAAAAAGTTTTAGAAAAGCTTTGTTCTGAGCGCATTCCGGAAAAAGTAAGAGATCAAATTAAATTGGAATTTAATATAAGAGGAAATAATGTTACTTTATTTGAAAAAAGAAGATATTATAAAGACCCTAAAGAATGGACAAAACAAAAAATTGCACAATTTAGATATGATCAGGAAAATAATCTTTGGTCGCTATATTGGTGGAGACATACTCAAAAATGGTATAAATACGAAGAAATTGGGCCCAGTAAAAATTTGAAAGAACTAGTTAAAGAAGTTGATGAAGATCCAACAGGTATCTTTTGGGGATAAGGACGTTTAGCTTGCTGTATATAGCGTAAGTTCAGCAATATTTTAGGTATAAACGATTGAAGTGACTTGTATCAGTAAGATATTACTTCAACAGAAAATTAAAACTGAGATAAACTTAAAGTTATTGTTTGCCAGTCCAAAGGCTGTTTTTAGATAGCTTGAGCCGTATGAGTTGAAAGGCTCATGCACTGTTTTGATAAGGGAAATGAGCTGTAAGGCTCCCGACCTACCAGACTGCGACTTGTTGTAATGGAATAAAGTTTAAAGAAAGGAGATTTTAATGAATATTAATATAAGAGCGGGAGATTATGAAGAGGGAGTAGAAAGAGTTATTATGAATATAAAAAATGAGATAAAAAATAATGATAATGCTAGCTCAATTAATATTGAATATAAGATGTTTTTAGATTCATTTGGATATAAAAGAGGTAGCGAAAAGTTATTTAATACTATAGATAAATATTTGGATAAATATAATATTGATGTTTCTATTACCGGAAGTAATAAAGATGAAATTAATTGGAATAACATAGAAACCAGTGATTGGATTTCTTTTAGTTTAAATGAAGAGTCAACTTCACAAATTTTGAATGATAAGATAGATATAGATTATGCTGGGAATATTAAAGTTAAAAAAGGAGATAATCCTTTCGATTTATATCTTCATCAAAAAGAAGCAATTAATTTATTAAATGAAAAATTAGAAGAACAAGGTTCATTTTCTGGAATTTTAGCTATACCGACTGGTGGTGGAAAAACTTTAACTGCGATTCAATGGCTTTTAAGAAATATAATTGATAAGAATAAAAAAGTGTTATGGATTGCTCATCGACATGAATTACTTAATCAAGCCTTTAATGCACTAGAAAAAAATTCTTTTTCGTCATTATTAAGAAAACGTAAAAAATATCGTTATAGAATAATATCTGGACAACATGATAAATCTGTTAATATCCAAGCTGATGATGATTTTATTATTGCTAGTAAAGATAGTTTATATCGTAATATGAATTATTTGATTGATAATTGGGTTAAAGATTTAAATGAAGTTGTTTTAGTTATTGATGAAGCCCATCATGCTACTGCTAAGACTTATCGAAAAATAATAGATGGCTTAAAAAATAATGTAAATAAATTTAATATGTTAGGATTAACCGCAACTCCTTTTAGGACTTCTGATACCGAGACAGGATTGCTTAAAAAATTATTTAAAGATGATATTATATATAAAATTGATTTGGAAACTTTAATTAATAGAGGAATTTTATCAGCTCCAAGTTTTAAAGAAACAAGTACTGATATTAAGATGCATAAAGAGTTTACTGATGAAGATATAGAAAAAATTAAATTTTCTGAGTTAAAAGGTGATATTGCTAAAAAAATTGTGGAAAATAGTAAGCGGAACAATTTTATAGTAGAACATTATTTGAACAATAAAGATAAATATGAAAAAACATTAGTATTTGCAATTGATATAGAACATGCAATAACTCTAAATAAACTTTTTAATAAAAGAGGAATCGCTTCTGAATATATAGTTTCTAGTGTTAGAGATGCAGTTCATGGTGTTTCAATTTCTTCTAAAGATAACAAAGAGAAAGTTCAAAAATTTAGAGAGGATAAGATAGATGTTTTAATAAATATAGAAATTTTAACTGAGGGAGTAGATTTACCTGAAGTAAAGACAGTATTTTTAACGAGACCTACAATTTCAACCATTTTAATGACCCAAATGATTGGGCGAGGTTTAAGGGGTGAAAAAGCTGGTGGAACTGAAGAATCTTATATTGTTAGTTTCATTGATGAGTGGAAAGATAAAATTAACTGGGTTAACCCTGAAAGGCTTTATTTAGGGAATGCAGATTTTGATGATGATGAAAGTGAATACAGAAAAAAGTTAGTTAGGTTGGTTTCAATAGAAAAAATAGAAGAATTTGCTAGTGTTGTAGATGATACTGTCGATACAACTGAATTGGAAAGTTTAGATTTTTTGAGTCGTATTCCAATTGGATTATATTCCTTCTCCCTTTTGATTACTGATAATAATGGAGAAGAAGCAGAAAAAAATTGTGAAGTTTTAGTTTATGATGATATGTATGATAGTTATAAAGAGTTTATAAATGAGTTAGAAAAATTATTTAATTTAAATAATTTAAATGACAAAGAAAAGTTATCAACTGATGAATTAGAAAGTCTTTGTAATGAAGTAGAAAGGAAATTTTTTATTGGAAAGGACTTTACTTTAGATTATAAAAGAGAAAACATTAAAGATATATTGAGATATTATGCATTTAAAGGGGCAGAACCCCCATTTTTAGAGTTTAAGGATCGTGAAAAATTTGATTTATCTAGAGAAGCTAAGTACATTTTTGAAAATAGTTTAGGAGGAAGAGAAAAAAGAGAATATATGGATAAATTATGGGAAGAAGAAGATAAATCATGGTGGCAGATTCTTTTTAATCATAACAAAAGATATTTTATTGAGCAATTAAATAAAGAGATACAAAAATTAGAGTATCCTGAACTAATGAAGAAAAAGAATAAAAAAACAGAAATTGAATATGACTCAGTTGAACTTAAAAAGTTAAGCATGTCAGAATTAAGGGAAAAGGCTCCAAAGTATTGGAGGAATTTACATAATGCTGTTTATGAAAAAGCGAAAGATGAAGAAGGGTATTATAATTCTGCTATTAGCGATTTTAGAAGTAAAAGTAAAATTCCTTTTCAAATAGATCATATTATACCTATATCTAAAGGAGGAGAAACAACTTTGGATAATTTACAGTTATTAACTAAAAGAGAAAATGCTAAAAAATCTAATAAAGTATAATATTTCTCAAGAATAGAGTCGCACTTCAAATAAACTAGCTAATAGATGTCAAGTAAAAGCTTAAATTATTTGTAACGCCCCTAATTGATATTGGACAAAAAGTTAGCTAACATTTTATAATAATTATAGGGGTTAAAAATAATACCTAAAGGTGAAACTTATAGTTCAGAATTTAAGATGGAAATAGTACTAGAAGTTCTTAAAGGTCGTAAGCCATCTGTAATAGCTGATGAATATGAAGTTAGTCGCAATTCCATATATACTTG
>NZ_JALKBZ010000057.1 GCF_023227765.1 Fuchsiella alkaliacetigena | reverse complement strand
ATGGAAGAAGGACTACGTTTTGCTATTCGTGAAGGTGGTAAGACTGTAGGAGCAGGAGTTATTACTGAAATTATTGAATAGGATACCAAAAAATTCCGCATACTATTAAAAGCAGGTAGGCTATATGCTACCTGCCTTTTCTTTGACTTTTTAATTGAAATATGATAAAGTTATTAAGGTGTTGATTTAGCAGTAGATGTTCGCTTGTTTAGGGAGGTGGCACTAATGAGAGAAATAATTACTTTGGCTTGTACAGAATGTGACCGTAGAAATTATTCCACTACCAAGAATAAGTCTAATGATCGAGACCGCTTGGAAATGAAAAAATACTGTAAATTTTGTGCAGAACATACTATCCATAAAGAAACTAGATAAAAGTGGTAGGCTGTTTTATTGTTTCGAGTATGTAAAATGAAACTAGCATTTAGGGATGTGAGATAATGGCTGAAAATGATTTTTTGGGAAAGGTAAAAAAGTTTTTGCGAGAAGTTAAAGCTGAGCTAAAAAAAGTAAACTGGCCTAGTAGAGAGATGCTAATTTCCTATACCACAGTAGTGATTGTTACTGTTTTATTAATAGCTATCTATATGGGAGGAGTAGATGCTATCTTTTCTAGGATTATTACTCCGTTTATTTTTGGTTAAAAGGGAGGTGCGGGTCCTGAAATGGACTTCCTTAAATTATGAGTGAGAAAAAGAAATGGTATGCTATTCATACCTATTCTGGACATGAAGATAAGGTTAAATCGAATTTGGAAAAAAGAATCGAAACTACAGGTATGGATGAGAAAATTTTTGATATTTTGATTCCAGCTAAGGATAAAGTTAAGATGAAAGACGGTAAAAAGACCATGTCCAAGGAGAAGTTTTTTCCTGGCTATGTATTAATTGAAATGATAATGGATGATGATTCTTGGTATGTGGTTCGTAATACACCAGGGGTAATTGGTTTTGCTAGTTCTGGGACTAAACCGGTCCCGGTTTCTGAAGGAGAGTTGAGTTCTATTCGTTCAGAAATGGGTTTAGAAGAACCACAAGTTGAGATAGATTTAGAGTTAGGTGATGAAGTACGAGTTATTGATGGTCCTTTTGGAGATTTTGTAGGTGAAATTCAGGAGATAGATCTTGATAAGAGTAAATTAACAGTTTTAGTTTCTATGTTTGGACGTCAAACTCCAGTAGAATTGGATTTTCATCAAGTTGAGGAAGTTTAAGGAGGTGTAAGTAAAATGGCAAAAAAAGTTGTAGGAAAGATCAGCCTGCAGATTCCGGCGGGAAAGGCTAATCCAGCTCCTCCGGTTGGGCCCGCTTTAGGTCAGCACGGAGTTAATATTATGGAGTTTTGTAAAGCTTTTAATGCTAAAACGGCCGATCAAGCCGGTAATGTTATTCCAGTGGAGATTACTGTTTATGCAGATCGTTCTTTCGATTTTATTACTAAGTCTCCTCCAGCAGCCGATCTATTAAAGAAGGCAGCAGGAGTTGAAAAGGGTTCTGGAGAACCCAATGTGGAAAAAGTAGGTACTGTGACCACTGATGATTTAGAAGAAATCGCTAAAGCAAAGATGGAAGACTTAAATGCTGCTAGCTTAGAAGCAGCCAAGAGTATGATTGCAGGTACGGCCCGAAGCATGGGTTTGGTAGTTGAAGACTAATTTTTAAATATTGTGGGAGGAGCTAATCCGTTTTACCACTAAGGAGGAAAAGTAAATGTCAAAAAGATACGCAGAGGTTTTTGAAAAGGTAGATCGAGAAAAGTTATACTCGCCCAAAGAGGCTTTGGAATTAGCTAAAGAAACAGCAACGGCTAACTTTGACGAGACAATTGAAGTAGCAATTAAGTTAGGGATTGACCCTGATAAGAACGATCAACAATTAAGAGGAGCTTTGGTTTTACCAGCAGGAACTGGACAAGAGGTAAAGGTGATTGCCTTTGCTCAAGGAGAAAAGGCTAAGGAAGCTGAGGAAGCCGGAGCCGATGTAGTAGGAACTGAAGATTTGGCTGAAAGAATTGAAGAAGGCTGGCTGGATTTTGATATAGCAGTAGCTACTCCAGATATGATGAGTCTAGTAGGTAAATTAGGTAGAATACTAGGGCCGCAGGGATTAATGCCTAACCCCAAAGTAGGAACTGTAACCTTTGATTTAAAGGAAGCTATTACCGATATTAAGGCTGGTAAGGTGGAGTATAGAGCCGATAAGGATGGAAACCTTCATCTACCTTTAGGCAAGGCATCCTTTAGTGTTGAGGATTTATTTGCAAACTTCAGTGCAGTATTAGAGGAAGTAATTAGAGCTAGACCTCTAGGAGCTAAAGGTCAGTATTTATATAATGTTACTGTTTCAGCGACTATGGGCCCGGGAGTTAAAATTGATCCGGGAATCGTACGTAATATGTTTACCTAATATATTTGACTTAGCTGAAATAATGTGTTATAGTTTTATTTGTGCGTTATGAAAAAATCAAATAATAGTCTTAGCCATAGACCGTGGGTACTGGCTACAGTTTAAAAATACCTACCGAGGCTGGAGAATAAGCTGATAATCTCTTAATTAAGATGATTAGGGGAATAACTATGCTTAAATGTTGAAAGTCTCCGGTGCTCACGGAGACTTTTTTTGATTGTTAAAGAGGAGGTGTCAAGATGCCAACCCGAGAGAAAGAGTTAATTGTTGAAGAACTAACTGATAAATTCAGCGAGACCAAAGCAGCTGTTTTAACCGATTACTGTGGTTTGGATGTAGCTCAGGTTACTGAATTACGAAATCAGTTAAGAGAGGCTGGAGTTGATTATAAAGTAGTTAAAAACACTTTGGCTTTATTAGCAGCTAAAAATGCCGATTTTGAAGAGATAGAAGAGTATTTGACTGGTCCTACTGCTATAGCTTTTTCCGATGAGGATCCGGTTGCTCCGGCTAAGGTGTTAGTGGAATTTGCTAAAGAACACGAAGAATTAGAGATTAAGGGTGGACTTGTAGAAGGAGACCTGATAGACTTAGAACAGGTTAAGTCTTTAGCAGACATACCGCCTCGGGAAGTTCTAATAGCTCAGTTATTAGCTAAGATGAAGGCGCCAGTTAATGGTTTAGTAAATGCTTTAAATGATCCATTGCAGAGCTTAGCTTATACTTTAAAGGCTATCAAAGAGGATAAAGAAGAGTAACTTATTTATTTTAAAAAAAGTACTTACTATAAATTAAATTGTAAGAACTTTCGATGAGGAGGTGAAGATTGTGACTAAAGAAGAGATTATAGAAGCTATTGAAAATATGACTGTACTTGAACTGTCTGAATTAGTTGAAGAGTTAGAGGAGAAGTTTGATGTTTCTGCTGCTGCCCCTGTAGCTATGGCAGGAGCCCCTGCTGCCGGTGGTGGAGCAGAGGAAGAGGAAGAACAAACAGCCTTTGATGTGGTCATTACTTCTGCTGGTGATAAGAAAATCAAAGTAATTAAGGCGGTTAGAGGAGTGACTGATTTAGGACTTAAGGATGCTAAGGCTCTAGTTGATGAAGCACCTAATGCTGTCAAAGAAGGTGTTGAAAAAGAAGAAGCTGAAGAAATCAAAGAGCAGCTAGAAGAAGCTGGTGCTACAGTAGAACTTAAGTAGTTAATAAGAATAAGAGAATAGATGAGTGAAGCACTCTGTTAATATAAGCTAACAGAGTGCTTTTTCCTTAGCCTAAAAAAGATCTTGACATTTCTTATAATCTGTGTTACCATTATTAATTGTTATGGGAATGATAGAATGAGTTTTAGGTGACTTAAATTAGCTTAGAGAATAGATTTTTATGTTAATTTTAATAAAAAGTGTATATGTAGAGACCAACTAGCCAAAAATAATACTGTACTATGCTTATTTATAGTTTAAATGGCTTATTTTTATTTTGTTTTAGTTTATAAAACTAGCGGGGGTGAAGTAATTAATGGCCAAACCAAAAAGCTCTCTGAGACGTGAAAGGAGAAGCTTTGCTAGAATTGAAGATGGCATGGAGATTCCCTACTTATTGGAGACGCAGAAAGAATCTTATAATTGGTTTTTAGAGACTGGACTTTTGGAGATGTTTGATGAGATCTCTCCTATTCATGATTTTTCTGAAAATTTAGTTTTGGAGTTTATCGATTATTCTTTAGGTGAGCCTAAGTATGATGAGGTGGAAAGTAAGAATAGAGATGTAACTTTCTCTGCTCCACTTCAGGTTAAGGTTAGGTTAATTAATCAGGAGACTGGTGAGGTAAAGGAACAAGAAGTCTTTATGGGGGACTTCCCTTTAATGACTGATAAAGGGACTTTTATTATTAATGGAGCTGAACGAGTAATAGTTAATCAGTTAATTAGATCATCAGGAGTCTATTTTGATCAAGAAAGAACTAAAGATGGTCGTCAGCTTTATGAAGGAAGTATAATTCCTAATCGAGGTGCTTGGATCGAGTTTGAATATGATAAGAAGGATATTATAGCTGTTAGAGTTGATAGAACTAGAAAAACTTCTTCTACTGTTCTCTTTCGAGCTTTAGGCTATAGCACAGATGCTGAGCTAATAGATCTTTTAGGCGACCATGAGGTTGTGCATAATACTATTGATAGAGATAATACGGAGAATAGAGAAGAAGCTTTAATTGAGCTGTATAAAAAGTTAAGGCCTGGCGAGCCGCCAACAGTAGAGAGCGCTGAAAATCTATTGGATTCACTTTTCTTTGATTCTAAGCGTTATGATTTAGCTAGAGTAGGTAGGTATAAGATAAATAAAAAGTTAGGTTTAGATATTGATGCCGATAAACGAGTCTTAACTAGGGATGATATTGTAGAAACAGTTAGGTATATGATTAAATTGGTTAATGACGATGATGATGCTTATATAGATGATATTGATCATTTAGGAAATAGAAGATTGAAGACTGTAGGGGAGCTCTTACAGAATCAGTTTAGGATCGGTCTTTCCAGAATGGAAAGAGTAATTAGAGAACGGATGACAATTCAGGATATTGATGTGATTACTCCTCAAGCTTTAATTAATACTCGACCGGTAGTAGCAGCAATTAAAGAGTTTTTTGGTAGCAGTCAGCTATCCCAGTTTATGGATCAGACTAATCCGATGTCTGAGCTGACTCATAAACGACGGATGAGCGCTTTAGGGCCCGGAGGTTTGAGTAGAGAACGGGCTGGATTCGATGTTCGTGATGTTCATCATACTCATTATGGTAGAATCTGTCCAATTGAGACGCCGGAGGGGCCAAATATTGGTTTGATCGGTTCACTATGTATTTACGGTAAGACTAATGAGTTTGGCTTTATTAAGACTCCTTATCGTAAGGTGGTCGATGGTAAGGTTACTGATGAGATTGAATATTTAACAGCCGATGAAGAAGAAGGTTATGTTATAACTCAGGCTAATGAACCTTTTGATGAGGAAGGAAATATTACTAGTGATGCGCCGCGAGTAAGACATCGGGAAGATATTTTACAAGTAGAAGATACTAGTAAAATTGATTATATGGATGTGTCTCCTAAGCAGATTGTTAGTGTTTCAGCAGCTTTAATTCCCTTTTTAGAAAACGATGATGCTAATCGGGCTTTAATGGGAGCTAATATGCAGCGACAGGGGGTTCCTTTGCTGAAGACTGATGCTCCTTATGTGGGCACTGGAATTGAGTATAGAGCTGCTAAAGACTCAGGCGTGTCAGTAGTTGCTAAAAACAGCGGTGAAGTAATGAGAGTAGCTGGTGATAAAATCTTAATTAAGAACGATGAAGGGGAAGTAGATAGCTATAATTTAGATAAATTTGTTCGTTCTAATCAAGGAACTTGCTTTAATCAAAAGCCTATTGTTCGTAAGGGAGATATAGTTGAAGAAGGAGATATTATTGCCGATGGGCCGGCTACCGATAAAGGTGAATTAGCTTTGGGTCGAAACTGCTTAGTAGCCTTTATGCCTTGGGAAGGTTATAATTACGAGGATGCTATTTTAATTAGTGAAAATTTAGTTAAAAATGATGGTTTGACTTCAATTCATATTGAAGAACATGAAGCTGAGGCTAGAGATACTAAATTGGGCCCGGAAGAGATTACTAGAGATATTCCTAATGTAGGCGAAGATGCTTTAAAAGACTTAGACGAGCGAGGGATTATTCGTCCTGGTGCTGAGGTGGGCCCTGGTGATATCTTAGTAGGAAAGGTAACTCCCAAGGGAGAAACTGAACTTTCGGCTGAGGAAAGACTATTGAGAGCTATTTTTGGAGAAAAAGCTCGGGAAGTTAGAGATACTTCACTCAAAGTTCCTCATGGTGAAAGTGGAATTGTAATCGACGTTAAGGTCTTCGATCGCGAAGATGGTGATGATTTAAAACCAGGTGTAAATAAACTAGTTAGAGTTTATATTGCTAATAAGCGTAAAATCGCAGTAGGGGATAAGTTAGCTGGTCGTCACGGTAATAAAGGAGTTATTTCTCGAATTTTACCTGAAGAAGACATGCCTTACTTACCCAATGGAGAGCCAGTAGAAATAGTGCTTAACCCTTTAGGAGTACCTTCAAGAATGAACCTAGGTCAGGTGTTGGAGACTCATCTAGGTTGGGCAGCTAAGAAGTTAGGTATCCATGTAGAAACTCCGGTTTTTAATGGAGCCACTGAGGATGATGTTCGAGAGACTCTGAAAGAAGCCGGATTACCTGAAAACGGGAAAATAGAGCTTTATGATGGTCGAACTGGAGAGAAGTTTGAAAATGAAGTGGTAGTAGGCTATATGTATATTTTAAAGCTTCATCACTTAATTGATGATAAGATTCACGCTCGTTCTACTGGGCCGTACTCTTTAGTAACCCAACAGCCTTTAGGTGGTAAAGCTCAGTTTGGTGGACAGCGCTTTGGAGAAATGGAGGTCTGGGCTCTAGAAGCCTATGGAGCTTCCTATACCCTACAGGAGATGTTAACGGTTAAGTCAGACGATGTAGTAGGAAGAGTACAGACCTATGAATCTATAGTAAAAGGTGAAAATATACCTCAGCCTGGTATTCCAGAATCGTTTAAGGTTTTAATTAAAGAGATGCAGAGTATTGGTTTGGATGCTAAAGTATACTCTGAGGATGATGAGGAGCTGGAAATCCAAGAGAGTGAAGAAGTGGTTAACGATACCACTAAAAAATTAGGTTTAGGAGTAGAGGAAGAAGAGAATGATGACAACTAAGCATGCCTAATATTAAGATAGACTTTGAGACTAAAAAGGAGGAGTAGCCCTTGTTTAATGTGAATAACTTTAATTCTGTGCAGATTGGTTTGGCCTCACCAGAACAGATTCGGAACTGGTCTAGCGGTGAAGTGAAGAAACCAGAGACTATTAATTATAGAACCCTGAAACCGGAAAAAGAAGGGCTTTTTTGTGAGAAAATCTTTGGCCCCACTAAGGACTGGGAGTGTCATTGTGGTAAGTATAAGCGAGTTAGATACAAAGGAGTTGTTTGTGATCGTTGTGGGGTAGAGGTGACTCGCTCTAAAGTTCGAAGAGAACGAATGGGCCATATTGAACTAGCGGCTCCGGTTTCTCATATTTGGTATTTTAAAGGGATTCCCAGTCGTTTAGGTTTGATTATGGATATGTCTCCTCGTTCTCTAGAAAAGGTATTATACTTTGTTAATTATATAGTGATAGATCCTGGTGATACTACTTTAACTGAAAATCAACTTTTAAGTGAAAGTGAGTATCGAGAGGCTCGGATTAAGCATGGTAGTGACTTTAAAGCTGGTATGGGAGCCGAAGCTATTAAAGAGATACTGAGAAATATGGATCTGGATCAGGATGTAGCAGACTTAAAAGCTGAAATTAAAGAAGTTTCTGGTCAGCGACGCAAGAGAGCAGTTAGAAGACTAAAAGTGCTAGAGGGTCTACGCCAGTCTGGAAACCTGCCTCAATGGTTGATTTTGGAAGTGATTCCGGTGATTCCACCTGAGTTGCGACCTATGGTGCAGTTAGACGGAGGTCGTTTTGCTACCTCTGATTTAAATGATCTATATAGAAGAGTTATTAACCGGAATAATAGATTAAAGCGCTTATTGGACTTAGGTGCTCCAGATATCATTATCAGAAATGAAAAGCGGATGTTACAGGAGGCAGTAGATGCTTTGATCGATAATGGCCGCCGGGGCAGACCGGTAACTGGAGCAGGAAACAGGCCTTTGAAGTCTTTAAGTGATATGTTAAAAGGAAAGCAGGGGCGCTTTAGACAGAACTTACTAGGTAAAAGGGTTGACTATTCTGGTCGTTCAGTAATTGTAGTAGGACCTGAATTAAAGATGCATCAGTGTGGACTACCTAAGAAGATGGCCTTAGAGCTGTTTAAGCCTTTTGTAATGAAGAAGTTGGTTGATGAGGATCTGGCTCATAATATCAAAAGTGCTAAAGGAAAAGTAGAAAAGCTAGATGAAGAGGTTTGGGATATTTTGGAAGGTGTAATTAAGGAGCATCCTGTACTTTTAAATCGAGCTCCTACCTTGCATAGACTGGGTATCCAAGCTTTTGAGCCGATTCTAGTAGAAGGAAAGGCTATCAAAATCCATCCTTTAGTCTGCCCAGCTTATAATGCTGACTTTGATGGTGACCAAATGGCAGTTCACGTGCCCCTATCTGCGGAAGCACAAGCAGAGTCTAGGCTGTTGATGTTATCTACTTACAATATACTTTCTCCAGCCGATGGCGAGGCTATTGCTGTACCTTCTCAAGATATGGTTTTAGGTGCTTATTATATGACTATGGCTAAAGAAGGAGTAAAAGGGGAAGGAAAAATCTTCGGTAGCACTGATGAAGTGTTAATGGCCTATGAAAATAAGGTAGTGGATATTCAAGCTAAAATTAACTATCGTTTAGATGGAGACTGGATAGAAACTACTGTAGGTAGAGTTTTATTCAATGATATTCTACCAGATAAAATAAGATTTTATAATAAGACCTTTGATAAAGGTGCTTTAGCGGATTTAGTTGGTGAGTGTGAAGAAAAGTTTGGCCCTAATCAAGCCGCAGATATATTGGATAGCTTAAAAGATATTACCTTTGAGTATTCTACTAAAGCTGGAGTAACTATCGGAGTAGAGGATGTAAAGGTACCAGCAGAGAAAAAAGATATTTTAAAGCAGGCTGAGGAGAAGGTGGAGTTTATCGAAGAGCAGCATAAGCGGGGAATGGTTACTGAAAAGGAAAGATATCAACGAGTAATTGATATCTGGGGTAAAGCAAAAGATGAAGTGACCGAAGCTATGGCAGATAATCTTTCCGATACTAACTCCATCAACATGATGGCTACCTCTGGTGCGCGAGGTAATACTTCTCAGATTACTCAGTTAGGAGGAATGAGGGGCTTAATGACTGACCCTTCTGGACAGATCATTGACCTGCCTATTAAGGCTAACTTCCGAGAAGGTTTAACAGTATTGGAGTACTTTATTTCTACTCATGGAGCTCGAAAGGGATTAGCCGATACAGCTTTAAGAACAGCTGATTCGGGTTATTTAACGCGTAGACTAGTAGACGTTTCTCAGGATATGATAGTTAGAGAAAAAGACTGCGGTACCGAGGAAGGACTGTTGATTGGAGCTATTAAGGAAGGTCGGGAAATAATAGAACCTCTAGAAGAAAGGATTATCGGTAAGTTAGCTGCTGCTGATTTAGAGCATCCAGAAAACGACGAGTTGATAGTTGCTAAGGATGAAATGATCGATGAAAAAACAGCAGCTCAAATCATAGAGTTAGGAATAGAGAAAGTAAATATTAGATCGGTTTTAACCTGCAAGACTAAGTATGGAGTTTGCTGCAAATGCTATGGGCGCAACTTAGCTAATGGACGTTTGGTTAATGTAGGAGAAGCAGTAGGGATTATTGCTGCCCAGTCTATTGGTGAACCGGGAACTCAGTTAACTATGCGTACCTTCCATACTGGTGGAGTTGCTGGAGATGATATCACTCAAGGTTTACCGAGAGTGGAGGAGTTATTTGAAGCTAGAACTCCTAAGGGACAGGCGATAGTAACCGAACTAAGCGGACAGGTAAACTTAGTGGAAAAAACTAATTCCTATAAAGCTGTAATTAAAACCGATGAAGGAAGACAGAGAACCTATCAACTACCTTATGGATCTGAATTAATAGTTGAAGATGGTGAATATGTAGAAGCAGGAACTCGATTGACTAAAGGTCCTTTAGATCCAGAAGATATATTAAATATTCAAGGTACTAGGGCTGTGCAGAAGTATTTATTACGTGAAGTACAGGATGTATATAGATCGCAGGGAGTAGAGATTAACGATAAACATATAGCTATAGTAATTAGACAGATGATGAGTAAAGTAAAGATTAAAGAGTCCGGAGATACTGACTTATTACCCGGAGACTTAGTTGATGTTTTCGAATTTAGAGAGGTTAATGAAGAAGCAATTGCTGCTGGAAAGGAACCAGCAACTGCTAAACCGGAACTTTTAGGTATTACTAAGGCTTCTTTAAATACTAAAAGCTTCTTATCTGCTGCTTCTTTCCAAGAAACTACTCGAGTTTTAACTGAAGCTTCATTAGAAGGCAAAAATGATCCTTTGATTGGCTTGAAGGAAAATGTGATTATCGGTCAACTGATTCCAGCTGGAACAGGGATGAAAAGATATCGCGATATTGATATCGACTTAGCTAAGGAAGAAGATGAAGAAGACGTTCATTCAAATGAGGCAGTGGAGAGTGAAGTAGTAAGTTAAATAAAAATCCTACTAATAACTTGACAGCTAGGAATTAAAGTGTTAAAATACGTAAGTGTGTGTTGTAGAGAGTAAATAGATAGTATTAATTCAAGCGCTTAGTTAATGATAAAGTAAGCTATGTATAGAGGTTATCCCTTGAAGATTTGGAGACTTCCTTTTCTTTAAGGGATATTTAAGAACTTGGAAGGAGGTGTAGCAAAGTAGTGCCTACTATTAATCAGTTAGTTCGTAAAGGTAGAGATAAAGTTAAGAAAAAGAAAACGGCTCCAGCATTAGGAGGTGCACCACAAAAAAGAGGTGTCTGTACTAGAGTTTATACAGCCACACCTAAAAAGCCTAATTCTGCTTTAAGAAAAGTAGCTCGAGTTCGTTTAACTAATGGAAAAGAAGTTACAGCTTATATTCCGGGAATTGGTCATAACTTGCAGGAACACTCTGTAGTTTTGGTTAGAGGTGGAAGAGTAAAGGATTTGCCTGGGGTTAGGTATACTATTGTTCGTGGTGCTTTGGATACTGCTGGTGTTGAAGATAGAAAACAGAGTCGTTCTAAATATGGTGTTAAGAAGCCTAGGGATTAAAGTGATAAATAATAATAACTCACAGCAAAGGGGGGGAAGCGATGTCTAGAAAAAGGAGAGCTGAAAAGAGAAGCATAGAAGTAGATCCTGTTTATAATAGTAAGCTAGTAACTAAAACTATTAATAAGATTATGTATGATGGTAAAAAGTCTTTAGCTGAAAGTATTTTTTATGAAGCAATGGATAAGATTGAAGAAGAAACAGGCGAAAATCCTTTAGATGTTTTCAAAGAAGCGATTAATAATACTATGCCGGTATTAGAGATTAAGTCTCGGCGAGTTGGTGGGGCTAACTATCAGGTACCCGTAGAAGTAAGCAATGATCGTAGATTAACTTTAGGTTTGCGTTGGATTATTGATTCATCTCGTCAACGTGGTGAAAGAAGAATGGTAGATAGATTAGCTAGTGAAATTATTGATGCTTATAATGAAAGAGGCGGTGCAGTACGCACTAAAGAAGAGATACATCGAATGGCTGAAGCAAATAAAGCCTTTGCTCATTATAGATGGTAGTATTTATTTTGATCAATGTTTAAGGAGGGTAAAATAGTGGCCAGACAATTTCCGTTAGATAAAACAAGGAATATAGGGATTATGGCACATATAGATGCTGGCAAGACTACAGCAACTGAACGTATTTTATTTTATACTGGTAGAGTGCACAAAATGGGAGAAACTCACGATGGTGCTTCACAAATGGACTGGATGGAACAAGAGCAAGAGAGAGGAATTACGATTACTTCTGCAGCTACTACTTGTCAATGGGAAGATCATAGAATTAACATCATAGACACGCCAGGGCACGTGGACTTTACTGTGGAAGTTGAAAGATCATTACGTGTTCTTGATGGAGCTATTGGTGTTTTCTGCTCAGTAGGTGGAGTTGAGCCACAATCTGAGACAGTATGGAGACAGGCTGATCGTTATAGCGTACCTAAAATTGCTTTTGTAAATAAAATGGACAGAACTGGAGCAGACTTTTATAATGTGGTACAGATGATGGAAGATAGGATTGATGCTAATCCACTACCAATTCAACTGCCTATTGGTAAGGAAGATAACTTTAAAGGTGTAGTGGATTTAGTAGCTATGAAAGCTATAGTATATGAAGATGACTTAGGAATTGAGTATGAAGAGCAGGAGATTCCTGAAGATTTAGTAGCTAAAGCCGAGGAGTATCGAGAAGCTATTTTGGAAGCTATAGCTGATATAGATGAAGAGTTTATGATGAAGTATTTAGAAGAAGAAGAGATTACAGAGGATGAAGTTGTAGCTGGAGTTCGAAAAGGTGTTTTAGCTAATGAATTTACTCCTGTGCTTTGTGGAACTGCTTTGAAAAATAAAGGTATTCAGCCTTTGTTAGATGCAGTGATAGACTACTTGCCGGCTCCGGTAGATGTTCCACCGGTACAAGGTTTAGTTCCGCGTACTGAGGATGAAGAGGATACTAGACCTGCTGATGATGATGCTCCATTTTCTGCTTTAGCTTTTAAGATAATGACTGATCCTTATGTAGGAAAATTAGCCTTTTTTAGAGTTTATTCTGGAGTTTTGGAATCAGGATCATATGTTTATAACTCTACTAAAGAGGAGAAGGAACGAGTTGGTCGAATCTTACAGATGCATGCTAATCATAGAGAAGAGCGAGACTCTGTTTATGCAGGAGACTTAGCAGCAGCAGTAGGACTTAAAAATACTACTACTGGAGATACTCTCTGTGATGAAGATGAGCCGATTGTCTTAGAATCTATGGAGTTTCCAGATACAGTAATAGATGTAGCTATCGAACCTAAAACTCAAAAAGACCAGGATAAGTTAGGACAGGCTCTACAGAACTTAGCTGAAGAGGATCCAACTTTTCGAGTACGTACCGATGATGAGACAGGGCAGACTATCATCTCTGGTATGGGTGAGTTACACTTGGAGGTAATTGTTGATCGATTGTTGAGGGAGTTTGGTGTGGAAGCTAATGTTGGTGAACCTCAAGTTGCTTATCGAGAGACAATTAAGAAAAAGGTTGAAGCTGAAGGGAAGTTTATTCGCCAGTCTGGTGGTCGAGGACAGTATGGTCACGTTATTATCGAGCTGGAGCCTTTAGAAGCTGGAGAAGGATTTGAGTTTGAAGATAATGTTGTCGGAGGAGTTGTACCTAGAGACTATATTTCTTCTGTTGAAGATGGAATTGAAGAGGCAATGGAGAATGGAATCTTAGCCGGTTATCCGGTAGTGGATGTAAAGGCTAGTCTTAATGATGGTTCTTATCACGAAGTTGACTCTTCTGAGATGGCCTTTAAAGTTGCCGGTTCTATGGCTTTTAAGGATGGTGCTAAAAGAGCAAATCCAGTTTTATTGGAGCCGATTATGGAGGTAGAGGTTACTACTCCTGAAGAATATATGGGGGATGTAATTGGTGATATTAATGGGCGTCGAGCTCAAGTAGAAGGCATGGAACAAAGAGGTAATGCTCGAGTAGTTAGAGCTTATGTGCCGCTTTCGGAGATGTTTGGTTATGCGACAGATCTGCGCTCTATAACTCAAGGTAGAGCTAATTATGTAATGCAGTTTGATCATTATGGTGAAGTACCTGGCAATATTGCTAAAGAGTTAATAGAAGAAGAGTAAATTTAAAAGTTTCAAAGATATAAATTAAGGAGGATGAATAGAATGGCAAAGGAAAAGTTTGAGAGGACTAAACCTCACGTTAATATTGGAACTATAGGTCACG
>NZ_JALKBZ010000056.1 GCF_023227765.1 Fuchsiella alkaliacetigena | reverse complement strand
TAATCAGATAGCAACCTCGTAAGTTTCTTTTAGGAATCCTCGTTCGTGACGCAAGGAACGGGCGGGGAGGATGTCAATTCTTTTTCTTTTCTGATCTTCCTTAATAGCTTCTATGAAAGGACTAGTATTTTTTAGTTTTTAGCAGGAAAATTTATGACTATGTAGTATTATTTAGATATAAAGGGAAGCAACTAGGTAAATTATTAAATTTTTTAGGGAAGTGATAGAAATGAGGAAAATAGCAACAAATTTTAAAAAGGGAGCGATGGATTATGGCTAATAGTCAAGCTTCGCTGTATAAACTGTTATCTAAACATAGTAGTAATCAGCAAGTAGCTGCTGGGGAGGAGATTTTTAATTATGGAGACGCAGCAGATAAGGTTTATTTAATTCACAGAGGCCTAGTGGGTATATTTATAGAGGAAGATGGCGAGGAAAAGGAGGTTGATAGAGTTAAATCGGGACAAATCTTTGGTGAAGTGGCTTTATTGGAGCAGGAGGATCGCTCTTGTCGGGCCCTAGCTCATAAAGATACTGTGTTAATCATCTTTGCTCCTGAGGATATGAGAAAGTTAGTACAAGAACAACCTTTTTTAAATAAACAATTAGTGACTAGTCTTTGTCAACGAATTAAACACTTACAAAATTCAGCAATTGATTTCCCAGAGATTAAGATAGATGCAGAGGCTGAAGAAATTGATGTTGAAAAAGATAGTACTGAAGAAGATGCTATTGAAGAGGTTAAGCCAGAACAAGATGATAAGGAGCCAGTAGAAGGAGCTACTGACTTTTATCTTCCTGGCCATGGGAAGTATCCTCAAGTGGCTGAAGCTGATTTTGATAACTACCTTTATACTAAGGAGGTTCAATGTCCGGTCTGTACTGCTGAAATAGAGGTAAAAAAAGTTCGTAATTCTCGGCTGCGCCTTCAGGAAATAAGAGAGGATTTACGTCCAGTCTATAAGAACTTTGAACCCGATTGGTATAAGATTTGGATCTGTACGGAATGCTTTTATACAGCTCGCAAAGCGGATTTTCTTAACTTTGAAGCTCGCCAGTTAAAGAAAATAAAAACTGAATTTAAAGATAAAGTTCAGACTATGCTAGGAGCGGACTATCAACCTAGCTATAGTGAACCAAGAAAACTAAGTGAAGTCTTTACTGCTTATTATTTAAGTATTCAACTGTATAGATTAATCGAAGCTAGAGCAGATAAATTAGGCTATTTATGGTTAAGATTAAGTTGGCTTTACGAAGATGTCGAGGCAGAGGAGCTGTCTGCTGAAGCTTCCTTTAAGGCTTTAAAATATTTTAAAAACTTTCATTTTGGGCCCGATGCAAGCAGTATTTCTACTTCGCAGGAGAATAAGCTAACTATTCTTTTAGCTATGTTATATTATAAGCATGACGAGCCTAAAGAGGCTGTCACATTGTTGAGCAAGCTAGTTCACAATCCCAAAACTAAAAGAGCTCATAAAAAGATGGCTAAGGAACGATTCCTTAAAATTAGGAAGGAGTTAAGAGCAAAGAAGGAAGGATAATTGAAAATTGGTACTTGTACAGGCTGTTTGAATTTTATTTCCGTTGTGGTATAATATGAGCAGTATAGTGTTTTAGTAAATAATGGTCATTTTCTATTTGCCAGTTTGAATTAAGAATGATAACTTTAGCTAGCGTATATAATAATAAATAGTCAATCTTAGATTTGAAAATTTATTTAGTCTTTGGATGTACTTTTAGAAAATGGGGTGTAAATTATGTTTAAGAACTGGTTTAGCAATAAGGATGAGTATGTAACTGTCAAAAGGCAGCTAGAAAAGGCTGAACAAGAAAAGCAGTCTCAGGCTAATGAAGAGAAAGAACAGAAGTCGCGCAGTGATTTATGGACTAAGTGTAAAGACTGTGGGGAGATTATTTTAAATAAAAAATTAGACGAAAACCTTAAAACTTGTTCCGAATGTGGTTATCATTTTAGGCTGAATGCCCAGCAGAGGGTGAATATTTTATTTGATGATGGAGAGTTTAAAGAGTATGATGAAGGTTTAGAAAGTAGCAACCCTTTGGACTTTCCTAATTATGAAGAGAAGTTAAGTAAGTATCAAGAACAGACAGGCTTAACAGAGGCTGTAGTTACTGGCGAAGGGAATATAGCCGGCCATACAGTGATCACAGCCATTATAGATGCTAACTTTTTAATGGGCAGTATGAATTCAGTAGTAGGTGAAAAGGTAACTAGAGCTATTGAAGAGGCTTATAATCGCAGCCTACCTTTAATTATTATCTCTGGTGGTGGGGGCGGAGCTAGAATGTACGAAGGCATGTTATCTTTGATGCAGATGGCTAAGACTAGTTCTGCCTTAGCTAGATTCGATGAAGCTGGTCAGCTATTTATTTCGGTGCTTACTGACCCTACTTACGGAGGGGTTTCGGCTAGTTTTGCTTCCTTAGGTGATATAATCTTGGCTGAACAGGGAGCTAAGGTGGGTTTTGCCGGGCCCAGAGTAATCAAGCAGACTATTAATGCAGAACTGCCTGATGACTTTCAAACCTCTAATTTTCAGTTAGAACACGGAATGGTGGATCAAGTAGTGGATAGAAAAGAGATGAAGGAAGCTTTAGCTACCATTTTGGAGATTCATAGTCTGAGAGGTGAAGAGTAATGAGTAAAGTTAATCTAGAATTTGAAAAACCTTTGTTAGAATTGGAAGATAAGATTAAGGAATTAAAGGAATTTATGCAGGAAAAGGACTTAGATTTAAGTGAAGAGGTTCAACGCCTGGAAACGCGAGCTGAAAGATTAAGAGAGGAGATTTTTGCTAACTTGGAACCTTGGCAGATCTTGAAATTAGCTCGGCATGGGGGTAGACCTACTACCTTAGACTATATAGAGCTAATGTGTGATGATTTTCTCGAACTACATGGTGATAGGAACTACGGTGAGGATTCAGCCTTAGTAGGCGGTATTGCTCGGATTGGCCAGCAGCCTTTGACCATTATCGGCCATCAGAAAGGTAAGGATACCAAGGATAATCTCCGGCGCAACTTCGGGATGGCTCATCCAGAAGGCTATCGGAAGGCCTTACGCTTGATGGAGCAGGCGGAGAAGTTTGGACGGCCTATTATTACCCTGATTAATACTCCGGGAGCTTATCCGGGGATTGGGGCTGAAGAGCGAGGTCAGGCCGAAGCTATTGCTAAAAATATGATGGAGATGGCTAGGTTGGAAGTACCAATTATTGTAGTAGTTACTGGTGAAGGAGGTAGCGGCGGAGCTTTAGGTATTGGTTTAGGAGATCGGATCTTAATGCAGGAATATACCTACTATTCTGTCTGTTCTCCCGAGGCCTGTGCTGCTATTCTGTGGAGTGATGCTGCGGAGGCTGAAACAGCAGCTAAAGCATTAAATATTACCGCAGAGGATTTATTAGCACTAGGAATTATCGAAGAAATAGTTGATGAACCACAGGGAGGGGCTCATCAAGATAAGTCTGAAGCAGCTCAACTGCTCAAAGAAGCTATACTCAGGAACTTAGCAGAGATTAAGTCCTTATCTGTTAGAGAAATGTTAGCTAAAAGATATAATAAGTTCCGGCAGATAGGGGAGTTTTTTGAAGAAGAGCAGCAGATAAAGGCGCTTGTTCAGACTGAGTAATTAACTAAGTAATTAGGAGAAGTAATTAAAGAGGGAGTGGATAAGTTATGGAAACGATTGGAGTTTTAACTAGCGGAGGAGATGCTCCAGGAATGAATGCAGCTGTCAGAGCGGTAGTACGTAAAGGAATTTATGAAGGTTTAAAGGTAATTGGTATTAGAAGAGGTTATGCCGGAATGATTGAGAGTGATTTTGAGGTATTAGAAAGACGTTCTGTGGCTGATATTGTACATCGCGGTGGTACTGTTTTAGGTTCGGCTCGTTGTGAGGAGTTTAAGACTAAGGAGGGCAGAGCAGAAGCAGTTCGCCAGTTAAAGTATGCTGGTATCGAAGGAGTGGTAGTAATCGGAGGCGATGGTTCTTTTAAAGGGGCTCAACTGCTTAGCGAAGAGTCTGATATTGGGGTAATAGGAATCCCGGGAACTATAGATAATGATATAGCTTGTACTGATACTACTATTGGTTTCGATACGGCTATGAATACTATCTTGGATGCTATTAATAGAATTAGAGATACTGCTACTTCTCACGAAAGAACCTTTGTGATAGAGGTGATGGGCCGTCATTCTGGATTTTTAGCTTTGATGTCCGGTCTTGGTGGAGGAGCTGAGTCTATTTTAATTCCGGAAGTGGAGCTAGATATAGATAAGGTTTGTCAAAAGTTAAAAGATGGATATGAACGGGGTAAATTACATAGTATTATTTTAGTAGCTGAAGGAGTAGGAGATAATTTCGAGACCGATCGAGGTTTACATGAAAGTAAAGCTTTCATTTTAGGAGAGAAAATTAGTGAATGTACAGGGCTGGAGACTAGAGTTACTGTTTTAGGTCATCTTCAACGCGGAGGAGCTCCTACAGCTCAGGATAGGATTATGGCTAGCCGTTTAGGAGCGGCAGCGGTAGAATATTTATTGGCTGGAGAAACTAATCAAATGTTAGGAATAGTTCATGATCAAGTTAAACCTTCTTCTCTGTTAGAGTCTTTAGAAACTGAAAAAGAGATTAATCAGGAGATTTTAGAGTTAGCCAATATTTTATCTATGTAAGGAAAAATTACTAAGGGGGATATTGAATGAGAAGAACGAAGATTGTTTGTACTATTGGTCCGGCTAGCAGCGACCCAGAAGTATTGGCAGAAATGATTGAGGCCGGGATGAATGTGGCCCGAATGAACTTTTCGCATGGTGAACACGCTGACCATAAAGAAATGATGGATAATGTTAGAGAGGTAGCAGCTGATAAAGGAGAGCCAGTGGCTATCTTGTTGGATACTAAAGGTCCCGAAGTAAGAACGGGACTGATCAAGGATGATGGCGAGGTTACTCTCGAAAAAGGAGCTAAGTTTACCTTAACTACTGAAGAGATAGAAGGAACTGCTGAAAAAGTTTCGGTTTCCTATAATAACTTACCGGAAGATGTTGAGGTAGGCGGAACTATCTTAATAGATGATGGTTTAATCGAGCTGGAAATTGAGCGAACTACTGAAACTGAGGTGGAATGTACGGTAGTTAGCGGTGGTAAGTTAAGCTCTCGCAAAGGGGTTAATCTGCCGGGAGTTTCCGTTACTTTGCCTGCTCTTACCGAAAAGGATAAGCGGGATATCAAGTTTGGAATTGAAGAGGAAGTTGACTTTATTGCTGCTTCTTTTATACGTAAAGCAGCCGATGTATTAGCTATTCGGGAGCTTTTAGAAGAACATAATGCTGATGAAATTAAAATAATTCCTAAGATTGAGAACCAAGAAGGTGTAGATAATATAGATGAGATCATAGATGTTTCCGATGGGATTATGGTAGCTAGGGGTGATCTTGGAGTAGAGATTCCTACTGAAAAGGTGCCGATGGTACAAAAAATAATTATCAGTAAGTGTAATCGAGAGGCTAAGCCGGTGATTACTGCTACGCAGATGCTGGATTCTATGATTCGCAATCCTAGACCTACCAGAGCTGAGGCTACTGATGTGGCTAATGCTATCTTTGATGGTACCGATGCTACTATGCTATCCGGGGAAACGGCTATGGGGGATTATCCAGTTAAGTCGGTGCATACCATGGCCCGGATTGCTGTAGAGACTGAAGAGTCGGCTCGTTATCAAGAACAGATTACTAAAAAGCACGTAGAGGCTCATCATACGGTGACAGACTCAATTAGTTACTCCACCTGTGAAACGGCTAAGGATTTAGGAGCTGAGGCGATAATTACCGCTACTCGTTCTGGTCATACAGCTAGAATGGTTTCCAAGTATCGTCCTTATGCTCCAATTATAGCAGCTACTCCTAACCGGAAGATATTTAATCAGTTGATTTTATCTTGGGGGGTCAGGCCTGTATTAACTGAAGGTACTGATTCTACCGATGAAATGATTCAAGCTTCAGTACAGGGAGCTTTAGCTGCTGGTTATGTGCAGACTGGTAATTTAGTAGTGATTACTGCTGGTTCACCAGCAGGAGTACCAGGAACTACTAACTTATTAAAGGTGCATGTGATTGGGGAAGCGATCTTACAAGGAACAGGAATCGGCAAAAAGGCCGCAACTGGCGAGGTCTGTGTAGTAAAGACGGCTAGTGAAGCTAATGAAAAGATGGAAAGAGATATGATTTTAGCTACTAGTAGCACCGATAAAGACTTTATGCCGGCCTTGGAGAAGGCTAAGGCGATTATTGTGGAAGAAGGAGGTTTGACCTCTCATACTGCTATTGTTGGTTTGAACTTAGGAATTCCAGTAGTAGTGGGAGCAAAAGATGCGGTAGAGGTGCTTAGAGACGGTGATTTGATAACCGTAGATAGCGTACGCGGATTAGTTTATAAAGGCGAAGCTACTATTCTCTAAAATAGAAAAAATTAACTTAAGCGAAAAGAGTCTGTAATCAAGCAGGCTCTTTTTTTATTTATATGCTATTTATAGTTGACAATTTAATTTAGCATGATATAATCTAGTTAAGATACTACTTAAATAAATTATAGATTAGGGGGGATTTAGGATGTGTAAATGCGAGTGCGAGCAGCCAGAAAATTTAAAGGGAAAGCCGGGAGAGTGTTCTCAAAAGCAGATTAGAGAATGCCATGGTGAAGGCAAGGGGCATTCCTGCGCCGATGGAAAAAAGAAAAATAAATAAATATCGAAAAAGATTAAGGGATTGCTGATATCAGCAGTCCCTTAACTATATTATTAGGGTAGTAAGTTAATTATTTTTATGATATGATTATAAGTTAAGGAGGTTAAGTATGCTGTTAATTCAACTGTTTTTTACTTTCATGAAGATAGGAGTCTTTACCTTTGGCAGTGGTTATGCAATGTTGGCTTTGGCGGAGGTGGAAGTGGTAAATAACCATCATTGGTTAACAGCAGAGCAGTTTGCCGATGCTGTAGCTTTAGCGGAGGTGACTCCGGGCCCGATCATGGTCAATATGGCTACCTTTGTAGGGACTAAAGTTAGCGGAGTTCCCGGAGCTTTAATGGCTACTTTGGGTTTAATTATTCCTCCTATTATTGCTTTAATAATTATTGCTAAGTTATATATCGACTTCAAAGACAGTTCCGTACTGGATAAGGTTTTTGCTGGGCTTAGACCAGCGGTAATTGGGTTAATAATTACTGTAGTCTTAAAATTAGGCCGCACCACTTTTTTGGAAATGAAAAGTGTATTGATCACCGTAGTAACTGTAGTGGGAATTTTTTTAGGTATTCACCCGATATTGATGGTAGTTACTTCCGGTATTTTAGGCTTGTTGATTTTTTAAAATAAATTGCACATATCAATATCAAATGATATGATATAGATAATCAATACTGCGGGGGGATTAAAGTGGAAGAACTTTTAACAAAGCTAAAGGCTCTTAGTGATAATACTAGGTTAAAGCTAGTAATCTTGCTTTTAAATAATGATTATTGCGGAAAAGCTTTAGCTAAACGATTATCCGTTTCTGAGTCGGCGGTTTCTCAACATTTGAAAGTTTTACGAGAGGCCGGACTGGTTAAAGGGGAGAAGCGGGGCTATTGGGTTCATTATTCTGTGAATAAAGAAAGATTAAAGGAAATAGCTCAGCAAGTAGCTAATTTAGAACAATATTTTGAAGATGATGGATGTTCTGTAGAGAAGGAATGTTGTCCAAAAGAGAAGAGTTAAATCTTAAGCCTGGCCTTTAAAAGCCAGGTTTTTGTTATTAATGGGAATAAATATAGCAAGCTTGGTAAAGATTATAACTGATAAAGTTAATACGGAGGCTTTAAATATGAATAGAAATGTGAAAAAAATTATAGTTATTTTACTAGTAGTATCCTTTTTAGCAGGAGGATTTTGGGCTGTTAATAGTCACTTTAGTACTAGGGTGGAACCTACTCAGCAGGGAGGAACTTCCGCCTTTTGGGACTTACCACCTGACTTAAGACTTATGGCTAGAACCATTTCAGCCGAAGCTCGAGGGGAGCCCTATGAAGGACAAGTAGCAGTTGGGGCAGTAATTTTGAATCGAAAGCGTGATCCTAGATTTCCCAATACTATTTCGGGGGTTATCTATGAACCCTGGGCCTTTACGGTAGTGAATTACGGTGAGTTATGGACTCATACTCCCGATGATACTGCGGTACAAGCTACTTTGGATGCTGTAAATGGTTGGGATCCTAGTTATGGAGCTGTATTTTTTTATAATCCAGTCACTTCAACTAGTAACTGGATTTTTACTAGATCTACTATTAGAACTATCGGTAAGCATATCTTTGCTAATTAAAGGAGTTGACTCTAATGAAACGAAATATTGTTATTTTAGGATTAGTAATTGCAGTAGTAGTGACCGGTTATTGGGGAGTAAGAACTAACCGGATTTTAGCTCGGTGGGAGTTGCAAAATGAGAATCAGTATCGGAACTCCTTTGATAAAATAAATAGCGATTTCGACTCCCTAGAAGAAAACTTAGCTACTACTTTGGTGAGCCAATCTGAGGGAATGAAGAGTTTAAAGTTAAATAATATTTGGCGAGATGCCTTTTCGATTCAAGAAAACTTAGGTAGACTGCCCATTGCTGGTATTTCTATGACTGGGGTTAAAAAACTATTAGTTGACATAGAAGACTTAACCTACCAATTAGATAAGGAGGGTATTGGTGACGGTTTAACTTCTGAACAGCGAGAGGATCTAGATAACTTCCATACTCAAGTAAAAGAAATAAACAGTGAACTGACAGAAATTCAAAATCGAATTGAAGAAGATGGTTTTAGATGGAGTAGACAGCGACATATCGTTTTAGAAGAGCAGGAAGAAGTAGAAGAGGAAGTTTTAAGTGCTTTACATAGTTTAGATACTCAAACTGTTCAGTCAGCGGAAGCGGATTTTGCTGAAGGTGAATTAGCATTGGAAGCTGAGGGCTTAGCTGCCCAGTTGGGTGCTCTGGAGTTTGAAGAAGGAGCAGAGCTAGAAGATGAAGCAGCTATAGAAATAGTAAAAGACTTTTGGAGTGAAAGAAGTGAAGAATTCACCTTTGAAGTAGCTGAGGAAGCAGTGGATGAGCCGGGTATAGTAACTGTAATTGCTCAATCTAAGGACTTAAATCATGAAGGAGCTACCTTTGATATTAGTCAGAGTGAAGAAGAGGTGATCTGGTTTTTAGAGAAGAAGCTCTTTGAAGAGGAGAATATAGAACTGGAAGAAGCTAGAAAAATAGCTGCTGAGTTTTTAGAAGCTAACGATTATCAACAACTTGTGCTACACGAGACAGTTAGAACCCCTAATGTAGCTACTTTTAATTTTGTTCCTCAAAAAGAAGAGGTCTTAATCTACCCGAGAGAGTTAGCTGTTAAAGTTGCTTTAGATGAAGGGGAGATTATCGGTTTTAATGGCCGCGATTTTTTATTAAATAAGGACTTAGAGCTTGACTTAGAGCCGGAATTAAGCCTCAGCCAAGCTCGAGAGAAGGTTAGTGAGGAGCTAGATCTTGAACGAGAGAACTTAGTTGTTATCGAAAATGAACTAGGTGAAAAGATATTAGCTTATGAGTTTTGGGGTAACTTTAAAGAAGAGCAGTATAGAGTTTATATTAATGCCCATACTGCTCAGGAGGAAAGAGTTGAATCTGGGGCCAGTTAATCCAGTGAGATCGAGAAAAATAAAATGATTTGATAGTAGAGATAAAAGGAGTATTTATTAGTAAAAGTCAGTTAAAGTGATTTAATTGCTCATAAGTAGTCTTTAATAATTTTGACTATTGGGTCATTATTGTATATACTACTTTATGTGCAGAGGTGGCATAGCCAAGTTGGTAAGGCAGAGGACTGCAAATCCTTTATCCCCCGGTTCAAATCCGGGTGCCACCTCCAATTTTATTTGCCGAAGTGGCGGAACTGGCAGACGCGTTGGATTCAAAATCCAATGGGCCTTGTGCTCGTGTGGGTTCAACTCCCACCTTCGGCACCATTTTTATTTTAAGCGGACATAGCTCAGGGGGAGAGCGCTACGTTGACATCGTAGAGGTCGATGGTTCAATCCCATCTGTCCGCACCATTTAAACTAAATAGTTTTTTAGCTATGCTTTCAATTTTAATACATAAATGTTAAGAAATTAAGATTTATAGTTAGTAGCTTAGGCTATCGAAGACCCCTTAAAGGGTCTTTTTAATTTTTGAGCTATGTATAGCTATTTAACTTAGCACATATAATAGCTATAGAGGTCTTAAAAGGGGTGAAAGATAATGGAAAAAGTTCTTTCAATTGGAACTGCTCTTTATGTAGAAGAAATTAGAGAAAAATTAAATTCTAGAATAGAATACTTAGCTGCTGAGGATATTAAGATTCAGGTTAAAGAAAGGCAGCAAACGGAGTTTATCTTTTTTGATTATACCTTAGTTAATCAGGAAGATTATTCGAAATTCAAGAATATATGTAAAGACTTTTTGATTACTTCTTTAGCCGAGCTAATTATTAATGAGGTAGAAACCTTTTTAATAAAAGAACTGTTGCAAGAAAAGTATCAAGACTATAGCCAGACTGAGCAAGAAATTATTTATAATCTGGTTTTGGAAGACTTTAATCCTTTGCAAGACGATACTAAGAAGGATGTAGGTTCTCTTGTAGATAGAAAGCGTAGAATTAGGATGAAGTTAGCAGATTATTTGAATTTTAACGAAGAGTTGCTCTTAGAAGGCTTTATTATCTTTAGGTTAAAGGATTATTTAAAAGAATTAGAGAGTAGAGTAGATTGGGCCGTAGACTACTTTATTAAGAAACAGGAGTATCAGGAGTTTATTGGCTTACTGCGTTATTTTGTGGATATTCAGGAAACTAAAGAGAATTTAGTACATATTATTGAGGATGCTGAAAAAGGTTTTGAGGTGTTAGATGATAGTAGGCAGGTGCTTAAGAATGAATATTTGGATTCGCTGAATAGTAATCTAACTTCAGAAAAGTTGAATTATAATGATTTATTAATCAGTGCTTTGATTACCTTGATGCCGGCAGAGATAATGCTTCATTATCAAGTTAAAGGGAATACTTTTGAAATCTTGAGGAGTATTTTTGGAGAGAGAGTTAGTTTTTGTGGTGGTTGTAAATTTTGTGTTGATTCTTCTGTTAAAAAGTAAAACAATATTGGAATAATGTTTTATTCAAATGATAGAGGACAGAGGATAGAGGATAGATAAGTTCAAGACATTAAAACCTAGTGGACACAGACTAAGTTCTGACAAAAATCTGACAAAACCTTAAAACCTTTAAAATTTTTTGGAACCACGCGTCCTGAAGCGATGCTTGCAAAGCTGGAACTTTAGCTAGTCATTATTCTCGGGATAATAACCCCTAAAAAAGTGCCCTTTGGGTGAATGAATACTAATTAACACGTGCCCTGAAAGGATATTAATCCTTGCAGAAGCGACGCGAAGCTAGTACCCTTGGGGTGAAGTCTTGGGCTGAATAAAAACCTTTAAATAATTTCTTGAACTTATGTTTTAATGTCTAGTCAGAACTTAGTCAGATTTTAGTCACCCCAAGAGTACTTCCTCAAGAAGCAAAAAACGCTTCTTTCAGGGCGCTGTGTCAAATAGAACTTGAACTTTATCTTTTGATCTTAATCTATCCTTTATCCTCTATCATCTGTCCTCTGAACTTTATAACTTGACAGAACTAGTATTTGTAGTTATAATTATTTTAAAATTAGATATCTAAAAAAACTACGAAGAGGAAGAGTAAGTTAAGCGAAGTCTTAACTAGAGAAAGGAAGCCACAGGCTGTAAGCTTCCTAGACTAACTTAGCTGAATACCACCTTGGAGTTGGCTCCCGAACTTATAGTAAGGAGGCCCGGAATTGCTGATTTCGTTATTAAAGATAAGATTATCTAGTTTTAAGCTGGATAAAATAGAGTGGAACCGCGAATAAATCTGTCGTCTCTAATTGGAGATGAGAGATTTTTTTATTTTGAGATAAAATATTTAAAGGAGTAGTGATAAAAATGGAAGAAGTAGATGTGACTTTACCTGATGGTTCTAGTTTGGAATTTGAAGCTGGAATTACTGTTAAGGAGGTGGCCTTTTCAATCGGGCCCAGACTGGGCAAGGCAGCCGTAGCAGGAGTAGTTGACGGAGAGCCGGTTGATTTAGATTATTCCTTGAACGAGGATGTTGAGTTGGAGATTATTACTATTGATTCTGAAGAAGGCTTGGAGATTTATCGACATAGTGTGGCTCATATAATGGCTCAGGCGGTAGAGAATTTATTTGGAGCGGATGAGGTTAAGTTAGCTATTGGCCCTGCTATCGAAGATGGTTTTTATTATGACTTCGAGGTGGAGGAGAACTTTTCTGAGGATGATTTGGAGAAGATTGAAGAGGAAATGGAGAGAATAATTGCCGAGGATTTGCAGTTTGAGCGGATAGAGCTGGACAAGCAAGAGGCTATTGATCGCTTAAAGGAGCTAGACGAGGATTATAAGGTGGAGCTGCTAGAGGAAATTGAAGATGAGCAGGTTAGTCTTTATCAGCAAGGAGACTTTGTAGATCTTTGTCAGGGCCCGCACTTGCTTTCTACTGGCGAGGTTAAAGCCTTTAAGCTACTTAATGTAGCTGGCGCTTACTGGCGTGGGGATGAGAATAACGAGATGTTACAGCGGATTTACGGAACTGCTTTTCCTAAGCAGTCGCTCTTAGAGGAGCATTTGGAGAGACTAGAGGAGGCTAAAAAGCGTGATCACCGTAAGTTAGGCCAAAAACTTGATTTATTCAGTCTCCATAATGAAGGAAAAGGCTTTCCCTTTTTCCATCCTAAAGGAATGGTAATTCGAAATGAGTTAATAGACTTTTGGAAAGAGGAGCATCGCCAAGCCGGTTATGGAGAGATTCAGACTCCTTTGATTTTAAATCAGGAGATGTGGAAGCGCTCTGGACACTGGGATCATTATCGAGATGATATGTACTTTACAGAAATTGATGAGGAAACCCACGCGGTTAAGCCGATGAACTGTCCGGGTAGCATTTTAGTTTATAAGGGGCAGATCCGTAGCTATCGAGACTTGCCGATTAAATTAGGAGAGTTTGGGTTGGTGCATCGTCACGAACGTTCGGGAACTTTGCATGGATTAATGCGAGTCAGAAACTTTACTCAAGATGATGCTCATATATACTGCTTACCTTCTCAAATTGAAGAGGAGTTAAGTGAGGTTATTGACTTAGTGGATACTATCTATAGTGCTTTTGATTTTGATTATAATGTGGAGTTAAGTACTAAGCCAGAAAAAGCAATGGGTTCTGATGAGTTATGGGAGCAGGCTACTAGCGCCTTAAAGGAAGTAATTATTGCTAATGATTTGGATTATGAAATTAATGAAGGCGATGGGGCTTTTTACGGGCCCAAGATTGACTTTAATTTGGAAGACTGTTTAGGTCGGAGCTGGCAGTGTGGAACTATACAGCTCGATTTCCAGATGCCAGAGCGCTTTGATTTAACTTATATTGGTCAAGATGGGGAAGAGCATCGGCCGGTAATGATTCACCGAGCCATCTTTGGCAGTATAGAACGCTTTATCGGCATCTTGATTGAACACTTTGCTGGCGCTTTTCCAACCTGGTTAGCTCCGGTGCAGACTACTATTATTCCAATTACCGATGATCACTTGGAATATGCTGAACAGATTAAAGAAGAGTTACAAGTAGCTGGAATTAGAGTAGAGGTCGATGCTAGACAGGAAAAGATAGGTTATAAGATTCGGGAAGCGCAAATGCAGCAGATTCCTTATATGTTGATTGTAGGTGATGATGAAGTTGAGGCGGGAACTGTTTCAGTTCGGGAAAGACGCGAAGGTGATTTAGGAGCAGAAAAGCTAGTTGACTTCAAAGAAAGAGTCTTAACGGAGATTGAAAATAAAGGTCAAGCTGAAGAAGAATTAGATATCCAATGAGGAACAGATAGTTGAACAATTTAATTAAGGAGTAGGTCTACTCCGAAGTAGATAAATCAGGGCAATCGCAAGAAAGAACTCTAAAATAGATTTAATTTCTTCCCTTTAAGATGCTATAATTAAAAGCAAAA
>NZ_JALKBZ010000055.1 GCF_023227765.1 Fuchsiella alkaliacetigena | reverse complement strand
TAGAGAAAGCCTGGTCAAATGCATTTTTATTTTTGAAATTTACATATTTTTCTTCACAACATTAGTCAGAGATCCAATATTATTTACGGTCCTAATGCTGTTGGGAAAACTACTTTAGCTAAAGCTTTTCAAACTTTGCTTTGGCCTGGCCAGGCAGCTGAGGATGCTTTTTTACAAGGGAAGTTTAAGCTGGGGGAGACGAAGTGGTCAGCAGAAATTAAGGCTGGCCAAGTAGCTTATTATCAGGAGGGGCGCCCTCATTCTTCACCACCACTACCTGCTGTGGAGTTTAAGGATCGTTACTACTTATCTCTACATGAGTTACTACAAAAGGAGACTAAGAATCAGTCTTTTGCTGAGGTGATTCTAGAGGAGTCGGCGGGAGGTTATCAGTTAGCTGAAGCAGCTCAGAAGCTTGATTTTAAAGCTAAACCTGCTCAGCGTAACAGCAGAACCGAGGTAGCTGAGGCTAAAATAGCAGAGTTGCAGCGGATTTCTAGAAAGCAAGAAGAGTTGAAACGAGAAGAAAGCAGCTTAGCAGAGCTAAAAAAGCAGTTAGCCGAGATTAAAGAGGCCCAGCAGGAGTTGGAGTTGATTAAAGAAGTAATTAATTTAGTTAAGCTTAAGAGGGATTTGATTCAGGCTCGCCAAAGGTGTAATCGCTTTCCAGAGCAAATGCAAAGGCTTACTGGTACTGAAGAAGAGCGGCTAGCAGAGCTGCAAAAAAAGATAAATCAAGAAAAAGAAAGGAGCAAAGAAGCTCAGCAGGAGCTTGATAAAGCTGAGGCAGTATTGACGGAGGTGGAACTGCCTTCAGTTGGAGTAGAGGATAGATTATTGAATATTCTTAAGGAGAAGCGAGATAGACTCCAGACTAAAAGAGAAGCAATCAGCAGTTTAAAGGAAAAATTGGCTGCCAATAAAGCTAAAGAAGAAGAGGAGCGCAAGAATTTTAGTGATTTTCTGGTAGTTGAGGACTTAGCTCAGTTGCCGAGAGTGGGGTATAATCAGCTCCGGGAGCTGGCCCGAAGGGCGGAGCGAGTACATAATAAGCTCCATTCTTTTAATCTGCTTAAGGATTTGCTTAAGGTAGAAGCAGAACTGCCCGCTGATAAAAGAACTGTAGAGCAGGGAATTCAGTATTTAGAGGACTGGCTGCAAGAGCCGCCGATGAAACATCAGCAAAAACAGGAACTGCAAGTTATTTCTAGAGCTGCTACTTTGATAGTAAGCTTAATGGCTGTGATTATGGGTTGGCTAATTAATCCCTGGTTTTTATTGTTCTTGTTATTCGGAGCTGGATTTGGAGCTTATGGGCTGCTAAAGGGTAGTTTAAGTATTGACTCTAGAGGAACTTTTCAAAGTAAGTTTAGGCAGTTAGAAATTAAGCAGCCGCAAAGGTGGAAAACGAAACAGGTTAGGGCCCGCTTAACGGAGCTTCGTGAATTAGTAGCTGAGATTAATTTATTTGCAAGATGTGATCAGTATTGGGCTTCCAGAGAGGCAGAGTATCAAAACTTAGTGGCAGAACAAAAGGAGTTAGCTAGACAGCGCCAACAGCTAATAGAACGTTTTGGCGTGGCGCCTAATACTGGTGATGAACAGACCCTGTACTACTTGACTAATCGTTTAAGCCGCTGGCAGGATGCTTATAGTGAAGTAGTGGCTCTTAGTCGGCGTTTGGAGGGACGAGAAAGGGAGTACAAGCGACTCTTAGCGCAGTTAAATGATCTGTTGGTGGATTACGGTTATAAGGAGACGACTGATTTTAGTGAACTCAGGAGTAATATTAATCAATTGGAGGAACGAAATAATAAGTTTCAGCGGGCCCGAAGAGATCAAGAACAAGCTCAGCAAAGTTTGGCTGAAACTGAAAAAAGACTGGCTGAGTTGGAAGCAGAAAAGGAGGAGCTATTTACTCGGCTTAACTTAAAGGTGGATGATCAACTAGGACTGAAAAAGCTTTGTCAGCAGTATGATGATTATCAGCAAGCTCAGCAGCAGCTAGCGGAGCAGGAATTGCTTTATCAAAGTAAGAAGCAGGAGCTTAAGAAGTATAGCAACTTTAATCAATCTCTGTTACAGGAAGATTTAGCAAAGTTAAAAGAAAGAAAAAGAGAGCTGGCAGCCCAAGCAGCAGCTTATGAAGAGGTACAAAGGTCAATTAATGAAATTGAAACTAAGCTTGAGCTGGCTAAACAGGAAAATAATGCTGAAAAGGCTTTACTTGAGCAGGAACGGGCCCTAGCTGAACTGGAAGAAGAGTTGCAAGAGGACTATGCTCAACTGACAGGACAGATGTTGTTTGAGCATCTTCAGCAGGCTAATAGACCGGCTAAAAAATCCAAGGTTTTTCAGCAAGCTCAGCAGTTATTTACTAGTATCACTCTGGGTAGTTATGAGTTGCGCTTTGCTAAAGGGGATCAACCTTCTTTTAAGGCCTTTGATACCGTAGCTGATCAAGAAAAGAGTCTAGCCCAGCTATCTAGCGGTATTCGGGTTCAACTGTTATTAGCTGTTAGAATGGCCTTTATAATTCAGCAAGAGCAGGGGTTGGTCTTACCGCTTTATCTGGATGAAGCTTTGGCTAATGCTGACCAGCAGAGAGCTAAATCAGTTATCGAAGCGGTTATGGAATTACTTGGCGAGGGACGACAGTGTTTTTACTTTACTGCCCGAGAAGATGAGGTAGTTCAGTGGACTTCTTTATTGGCTAATCAAAGCAACTTGGAATGTAATGTAATTGAGCTTAGTGAAAAACGAGAGATAAAACAGTTTGATTTAACTGAGAAAAATCTACAGTCGACTGAGTTAGTGCTGGAAGTTGAGGAGATTCCTGCGGCTCCTGAGTCTCACTGGGAATATAAAGAGCTACTTTCTGTAACAGCTTTTAATCCTCGTCAGGGAGCTTCAGCAGCTCATCTATGGTATTTAGTAGAAGATACAGAGCTATTGGAGCAACTGCTTAAACTGGGTATTGATAGCTGGGGGCAGTTAAAAGCTTTGCTTAAAACTGAAAACTGGGATTTTATTTCTAGTGAGCAAGAAGAGCTGTTAGCAGAAGTCAAAGAGCTGGGATTATTATTAGAGGAGTTTGTGGACTCTTGGCACTTGGGTCGAGGTAAGTTGGTAGATCGTTCAACTCTTTGGGATTCAGGAGCAGTTAGTGAGAATTTTATTGAAGAGGTTAGTCAGTTAGCAGTCGAGGTAGGCCGGGATGCTGAGGCTATTATTAAGAAGATGCGCCAAGGAGCCGTTACTAACTTTAGGAATCAGAAGTTGGCAGAATTAGAGGAGTATTTTAAAGAGGAAGGTTATATAGTCGATACAGATAAGCTGCCGGGGAAGCAGATTCGGGCCCGGCTTTTAGCTAAAGCTTCAGGTGAGACAGGAGCAGAGAGGGCAGAAAAAGTGGATAGCTTATTGAAGCGCTTAGACTTTGCTTAGATTAATTGCTCCTGCTTAGCTTCTAATAGATCTTTTTTACTCAGTTTATTCTTCCGCCCAGATCTTTTTAGCTGTGGGGAAGGGTTCTAGGGCCCTACTCAATATCCCGTGTACATAAGCAATTAACATTCCGTAATTAACTATAGGAACTTCAGAACTTTCGGCCTTTTTTAAACGGTATAAAATCTCCTTGCGGTTAGTCATACAGCCTCCGCACTGTACAACTAGGTCATAATTTTTGATTTCTTCAGCAAATTCGCGACCGGCTACATGCTTAAAGTTCAGTTGCCCGCCAGCAATTTCTTCTAGCCAGCGCGGAATTTTAACAGTACCTATATCTTCAGCAGTGCGATGATGGGTGCAGTTTTCAGCGATTAAGACTTTAGCTCCTGGCTTTAAGTTAGCTAGTGCTTTGACCCCCTTAGTGTAAATCTGCAAATCACCTTTATAGCGAGCAAAAAGAATTGAAAAGCCAGTCAGCAGAATATCTGGAGGGACTTCCCTTGCTACTTGTTCAAAGGCTTGGGAATCAGTAACTACAATTTTTGGCTTTTCTTTAAGGCTGTTTAAAGCTGACTTCAGCTGTTCTTCTTTAACTACCACTCCTTGAGCATCATTATCCAATACATCTCGTAAGGTCTGCATCTGCGGTAAAATTAAACGTCCTTTAGGAGCAGCAGCATCAATAGGTACTACCAGTATTACTACTTCTTCAGGTTTAATTAAGTCGCCGATAATATTTAATCTTTCAAACTTCTCTGGAGCTTGGAGAATCATCTCTTCCTTTAACTCATCAATTCCAGTTTTTTCAGTAGCGCTAACTGTCAATAGCTCTATACCTAATTTTTTGCTTAAAGATGAGAGGTTGATCTGAGTAAACTTATCCTCTTTATTTACTACTCCTACTATAGGGATTTCTCTTTTATTTAATTCAGCGATTAACTTCTCTTCATAATTATCTACTCCGCTTTCAGGATCGATAACTACTAGGGCTAGGTCGGTTCTACTCATTACTTCTTTAGTTTTCTTAACTCTTAATTCTCCTAGTTGTCCTACGTCGTCGATACCGGCAGTATCGATGATCACTACTGGCCCTAGAGGTAGAATCTCCATTAGCTTGTAAACTGGATCGGTGGTGGTGCCGGCTACTTCGGAAACTACAGCTAAATCTTGATTAGTTAAAGCATTAACTAAACTGGACTTACCGGCATTACGACGACCAAAAATAGCTATGTGTAATCTATTGGCTCGGGGTGTCTTTTGCATTTGTAGTACCTCCAGTTCTTTTGTGTTGAATACGCTTAAAGTAATGCGGAGAATCTCCCCACTCTCCATAAGCAATTTCATCGCCTACCGAATTAATTCTAGCTTCTAAACAGTCTTTGCAGTCGCTGGCCTTTTCATCTACACAGGGTTTATCCTCATAAAGCTGGTAGTCCAGACGATATTTTTGGGGAGTGATAATAGGCATTATCACATTTGCTCCAGCCTGGAGAGCTTTTTCCCTACCTACTGGATCTAAAGCCTGTAAAGCTGTGGTAGCAGCAATATTGATATCAGGCATTAGCAGTCGTAACAGAGCTATCATTTTTAAGCTCCATTTTAAGTTTCTTTGTTTTAAACTGTCTTCTTTATCGATACTTCTAGCTAGGGGAGTGTGAGGGTGGAGTACATAAGGGCCCATTCCTACCATATCGATAGAGAACTGCTTGAAGAAAAGTAGATCCTCGACTAGATCTTCTATACTTTGTCCTGGTAGTCCGATCATGACTCCACTACCTACTTGATAGCCTAATTCTTTTAAATTTTTTAGGCACTGAAGGCGTCTTTTAAAGCTATGTTCTTCGGGGTGGAGCTGCTGGTATAACTCCTGTTTAGAGCTTTCTATGCGCAGCAGATAACGATGAGCTCCAGCAGCAAACCAGCGTTGATAAGTTTCCTTTTTTTGTTCACCTAGAGATAAAGTAATACCTAGCTCATTTTGACTGAGTTTTTTGATTTTTTTAATTATTTTTTCTACAAAATCAATGAACTCTTCATTTTGTAGTTCCCCAGACTGGAGGACTAAAGAGCCGTAATTATTTTCATGGGCCCAGCGAGCAGCAGCTAAAATTTCTTTTTCACTAATCGTAAACCTTTGTACTTGCTGATTATCCTTTCTGATTCCACAGTAAAAACAGTTTTTTTGGCATTGATTGCTAAACTCTATTAGACCTCGGTAATAAACTTTGGGCCCTACATGTTCAGCCTTTACTTTATAGGCTGCCCTATATAACTTATCCAGTTTTGACTGTGATTTTAATTTCATTAAGTAAGTTAAGTCTGAGCGAGTTATTTCTTTTTGAGACAGCATTTTTTCTAAATTCATTACTCACACCTTCTTTCTAAGTAGTGATTAAAGATAGCGGTTAAATCTTTTTTTAACTGTTCATCTATCTGTTGAGCTAAGAGACAGTACTCTTGATTTTCAGCCACTGTCTGGGGAGTGCTAAACTGTTCTTGGCCTAGTTTGAAGATAAAATTACGTCTTTTTCCTTCTTTTTTGCATAGCCAGACTTTCATTTCTTCGGCAGGGATTAACTCACTTAGCTTATTCTTAAAAGCAAAGATCTCGGGCTCCATTTTCTATCCTCTCCAGTTTCTTTTTAATTTCTCTTTGCAAAGCGGGCTTTTTTATAGCTGTTAACTTTTGTTTAAGCAGCTTTTGGCCTATCTCTTGATTGCGCTGTGAGGCGTAGTCCTCTAAATACTCCTTAAAGGTTAGTAGAGCATTAGGAGTGCAGTATCTTTTAATAAAGCCTGGGGTAGCAAACTCCATAAAGTGTTCTCCGGTACGACCTAGGCGATAACACGCGGTACAGAAGGAAGGGAGATAGCCGTCATTAATTAATTCGTGGATTACTGCTTCTAAAGAGCGGGTATCGCCTAGTTTAAACTGTTCTTTATTTAAGTTTTGTTTTGTCTCAGTTTTAGTATAGCCTTTCATTTCTATTCTAGTTCCAGCATCGATCTGGGAAACGCCTAACTCCATTACTTCTCGGCGCAGTTCAGCTTTTTCTCGGGCGGTAAGTATTAAGCCGGTATAGGGCACGGCTAAGCGCAATATAGCTACCAGACGTTTAAACTCTTCATCATTGACTAGGTACTCTTCATCCAGCTCTACATTAGTAGCTGGATTGAGACGAGGGAAGGAGATGGTATGCGGGCCTACTCCATAATTTTCTTCTAGATGCTCTGTATGGGCTAACAGTCCTAAGACTTCATATTTCCAGTTGTAGAGCCCAAATAAAGCTCCAATTCCTACATCATCCAATCCAGCTTGCATAGCTCGATCCAGTCCCGTTATGCGCCATTGGAAGTCGGCTTTGGGCCCGCTAGGATGTAAACGTTGATAGGTAGGAGGATGATAGGTCTCCTGAAAGATTTGATAGGTACCAATACCCACCTCCTTTAACTGGCGATAGTCTGCTACTTTCAGCGGAGCAGCATTGATATTGACCCGTCGAATTTCTCCTAGTTCTTCTTTAGTTTGGTAAACCAGCTTTACAGTGTGAGCAATAAACTCGGCATCGTAGTCCGGATGTTCTCCGTAGACCAGAATTAAACGTTTCTGGCCTTGGTTTTCTAGAGCCTTAACTTGAGTTTCGATCTCTTTATCGCTTAAAGTGCAGCGTTGAACCTCGGTATTGCTAGCCTTAAAACCACAGTATTGGCAGTTATTAATACATTTATTGCCGATATACAGTGGGGCAAAAAGTACTACCCGGTCGCCATAAATAATCTGCTTCAATTTTTTAGCTGCTGCAAAAATTTTGTCAATCCAGTCTTTTTTTTCTGCTTTTAGCAATAAAGCAGTTTCTGTTAAGCTCAGACGCTCTTTATTTAAAGCTTTATTAATGACTTGTTCTATCTTTTCAGCAGTTGGTTTTGCTGATGCTAAAATACTTTTTAATTTTTCAGCTTTAATAAAATTTGTAGGCATTCTAATCACCTCTAAGGTAGTATATTTTAAGCTAGTGGAAAAACAAAAAAGATAGTTAAACAAATCCTAGCTATTAAGGATTGCTCAACTATCAATAGTTATCACTAAAAAATTCTTGGCATCTCTGCGTGGTCAGGCCCTCCCTCTCACTAAGAGTTTTGCTTTATTTTTGATCCCTTTAGATCAGGAGTACTCCCTTTCTATAAGGATATTTGTAAGTAACTATCTTTATTATAACTAATAATGGTTATTTTTTCAACTGTTTTGTTAAATAAAGCACATTTTTTGATTATAATTAAAAAAATTGTACTTATACTTGACTTGGAAATAACTATTTCGATATTATAAGACTAATAGTTTTAAGAAGTATAAGGAGGCGATTGAGATGAATAAAAGAATTGGCGTGATCGGAATTATAGTTGAGGATAGAGAGCAGACAGCTGAGGAAATTAATCAAGTTTTGAGTGAACATGCTGAAATTATTATTGGGAGAATGGGTATTCCTTCGCCAGAGTTGGAGTTATCTTTGATTTCTTTAATGATAGAAGGAACTTCTGATCAAGTAGGAGCCTTAACAGGTAAGCTAGGTAACTTAAGTGGTGTTAAGCTAAAAACTGCTTTGATTTCCAAGTAACTGTAAATACTTTATATTATTCAACTAAATGTATCCGTAATTTTATACTAACACAAGAAATATAGTTTATAATTCAGGGATAGAATTGCAGAATGCCTTTAAAGTGATTTAGCTATTTTTTGAGTTATTTTATTGGAGCTAATATCGAAAAGGGATTAGCTTATAGTTTTATCATAACTATTTTTATTTTATGTATTAAATAAATCAGCAGTGAAATAATGGCTAGAGAGCTTAGTAAAGTCATTAGACTGATACTTAAAAAACTAAGCCTTTCTAAATAACTAATTCCTAAGTGGAGATTACTTAATTGGTAACTGTGATCTACAAATACCGGTAAAGCGTCTGGAGTGCTAATTCCTTTTATTGGTTTAAATAAGAAAACAGTAGTTAAAGCAGCTAAGACTGCGTGTAAGAATCTAGCTATAAAGTAGGGTTTCATCCGAATATCGGTGTCTTGGATCATAGATGCTACTTGAGCGTGAACTGAAAGACCGCTCCAAGCGATAATTCCACTAGCGATACTGAGTTGTTGAGCTAAAGGGGCTGTAGACTGACTAGCTAAATTAGCTCCATTAGTGATTTCCATTATACCGCTGATAATAGGTAAGATTAAAGATTGATCTAAATTTAGAGGTTCAATAATTGGCAGGAGGACGACAGTAACTATACTGGTAAAGCCGATTAAATGTAAGACTTCTGTAATTACGGAAAAGAGAACGATAAAGCCGCCGATTAGCAGGAGTGTATTGACTGATTCAATCACTGCATCACCTAAAAGCTGACTGAGAGGACGAGCATCCTCTTTGCGGGCCCGATATAGCTCAGCTAAAGAATACTTGATTATTCCTTTTTCGCTGCGAGCTCTTTTTTTAACATCTTGATTATTCGTTTTAGGTTGATAAAATCGCAGCGCAAAACCTACTAAAATACAGGCGATATAGTGAGCCATAGCAATAGTAACTCCTAATTCAGGTTGACCAAACATTCCTACCGCTACTGCCCCAATGAGAAATAAAGGATCAGCGGTGTTACAGAAGGCTACTAATCTTTCTCCTTCTACTTGGGTACATAGCCTTTGCCTTCGTAAGTCCCCGGTGATTTTGGCTCCAATGGGGTAGCCAGCAGCTAAGCCCATAGCAAAGGCAAAGGCTCCTACTCCGGGTAGTTTAAAGAGCGGTCGCATTAAGGGTTCTAATAAAGCACCTAAAAAGTTAACCGCTCCTAATCCCATTAAGATTTCCGACATAATAAAGAAAGGCAGCAAAGCTGGAAATACTACTTCCCACCAGGTATTTAATCCTTGCAGAGCTGCCCGAAAAGCTGCTTCGGAAAAAATAACAAAAGAGATAGTAATAAATATAGCCCCGGCTGCTTTTAGATAAGCCCCTTTTTGGGTAATTTTAGACAAGATAAAACCTCCTTGACTTTCATTAAAAATTCAACTTTTAGAGTTTATTAGTTCTTCTTGTTACATCTTATTAAGAGTATAAGTTGTCCTATCACAACTTTTTACTCTTTTATCAAGGAAGTGGATAGAGAAGGTATCACCTGTTTTTTACGAGACATGGTATCTGCTAAGTAGATACTAGTCTCATTTTGGGGAGCTGTAAAAGCAGCAGTGACTAAGTTGGTGGCTGCTTTGTCAAAGAGGAGTAGACTTCCTTCATTTAAGATATCAGTTACCATTAAAAATAGATGCTGATAGTTTTCTTCTTCTTTTAATTCATGGAGTGCAGTTAAGGTTTTTGGTTGATGTTTTTTGAACTCTGCTAAATCCATTACTTCAATTTGGCCTACTCCTATTTTTTGACTATCAAACGCATACTCTTTAAAATCATTTAAAATCATTTCTTTAGGTTCTAACTTATTAACTACAGAACCGGCTTTGAATATTTCTTTGCCAAACTCTTGGCTATCTAAATCAGTTTTCTGAGCTAGCTTGTTAGCAATTTTTTTATCCAGTTCTGTACAGGTGGGAGAGCGAAAAATAACAGTATCCGAAAGAATGGCTGCTAATAGTAGTCCAGCTATTTTTTTATTTAATTCTATTGAAGACTGTAAGTATAGCTTAGCAATAATAGTTGCTGTGCTGCCTACAGGTTGATTGCGAACTAAAATAGGCTCTAGGGTTTCTAGATCGCCTAGGCGATGATGGTCGATAATTTCTATTATATTAGCTGCTTCAATTCCTTCCACAGCTTGGCTTTTTTCATTATGATCTACTAAGATTAGTTCTTTTCTCTGTAAGTTGATTAAGTTTTGAGCTGAGATTAAACCTAATAGTTTATTTTGATGGTTGATAACTGGATAAGTTCGGTGTTTAAAATGAATTATTTCTTCTTTGATATCCGCTATTAACTCTTCAGGATAAAAGCTTTTTACTTCGCTTCTCATTACTTGGCTGATCGGAATACTCATTCCAATTAGCTTAGCGGCAGTAAAGGTATCGTAAGGCACCTTAATTAGAGTAGCTTTTTTTTGAATAGCTAAGTCTTCGATCTCTTTATTTATCTCTAGGTTACCAGTAATTATTAAACAGGAAGCTCCAGCCTCTAAAGCAGCTTTTTGAGCTGCAGGTCTATTGCCTAAGAGACCAATATCTCCAGCTTTGATGTAGTTAGCCATAGTTTCAGTAGCCATAGCTCCTGTAAAGACCCTGCCGTTTAGTTCTGAATCGAGATTTTGCTGCTTATTAATTAGTTCTCCGGCTAAGGTTTTGACTATGTTTTTTAAGGAAGTGGGAATTTTGCGCATTGAGTTAATGTTTAACTCCTCTAAGTAGTTATAGGCAAGGTCGGCAGCTGTAATTATACCTAGTAACTTTTTTTCTTGATTAACTATTGAGACTAATTTAACTTGTTCTGTTTTCAAAATTTCTCCTACTTCCTTAAGTGGGGTATCTGGACTGACTACTTTTAAGTTATCCTGCTGCATAGTATCTTTAACCCTAGGATAAACATCGCTAATTAATTTGGGAGTCGGAACTCCAAAGTAGTCTAATACAAACTTAGTTTCAGGGTTTAATTTTCCACACCTAGCTGCTATAGCTTTTTCGCCGTTTTTTTCTTTGAATTCAGCATAGGCAATGGTCGAACATATAGAATCAGTATCGGGATTTTGATGACCAATGATAATCTTTTCTTTATTCTTCATATCGCTCACCTCCTTGTGAGATTGATTATTTTAACTACAGTATATATTTTATTTAATACTGTTGCAAGTTATTTCCTCTATCTTGTTTTTGCAAGAGATAATTATAGAGGTTCATTCTATATCTAAATAAGGTAATATTTGGTGTAGCTTGGATGAATATTATAATATGTGTTAATTTTGAGTTTGTTGGAAAGCTAAATTTATCTTTTTTGCTGTGGTAAAATAGCTGTATTTATGATATTATTATACTGGTACGGGATAAAGATCACATTTTCTTACAAATTAATATCTATATTAACAAATAGTAGTATAGATTATTCTTACTTAGATAAAGCAGGATTAAGCTTAAAAATGAGGTGAATTATATGAGTAAGCTAATTAGTTTATTTTTGATGCTAGTATTAACTTTGAGTTTTAATGGTTTGGTTTTTGCTCAAGAACATACTCCGTCAGGAGCTCGGGCCCACGCCTTGGGAGGTGCAGTTACGGCTTTAGCTGAGGGAGCCGAGGCTATTTACTGGAATCCAGCTAATAGAGCTGGACTGGATTATTCTGAGTTGATCTTAGGTAGAGGTGGTAGTTTTGCTTTTGATTATGACGAGATAGATGAGCTCGATATATTTTTGAATATAGGTGACCATGAGGATTTATCTTTGCCTGAGGATGGGGAAATAACTATTCAGGATCAGGCAGCAATTAGTTTTCAAAGCTTTGGAGTAGCTTTTTTTGAAGAAAAGAGCTATCGAAGCAAGGTTGAAGATAATTATAAACAGGCTGAGAAGTTGGAGTTAAAGACAGGAGTGTTGAACTTATCTACCCACAGGCTTCCTGTATTTCATAGCTTTGGTGCCAATATCAAGGGGATTTATGGAAGTTATGATTCTTTAGAATTAAGCGGTGAGGAAGAAAGCCAGAACAGTTTTACTGGACAAGGGTATAGCTTGGATCTGGGGCTGCTTCATTCTTTTTCTGATTGGATTACTGTAGGAGTTAAGGCTCGTAACTTGATTGCTGATATTGACTGGGAAGAGGATCTTTCGAGTTTGGGTAACACCTTAGATAGAGAGCTAGCAGTAGGAGTAAAAAGCCAGGCTTCAGGTATTGGTACTTTAACTGGGGATATAGTTTTTAGAGAACAAGGTGTTGATACCTTACATTTCGGATTAGAAAGGAGCATTTTAAATGCTCTTAAGCTGCGAGCTGGCGCCTATCAGGAAGGCTTTAACTTAGAGCAGGATGAAGAAACTAGAGTCTTTACTGCTGGTTTGGGAATTGATACTTCAGCGTTGAGCCTAGATTTTTCAATAGATGAGGCAGAAAATATCTTTGTTTCGGGTAAATTGAAGTTTTAAACTTGATGAGTCTAGCAGCTTTTTAGCTGTTAGACTCAATTTTTTTATTTTGTATAGACTAATAGATATTCTAATAGATATTAGCAAATTAATCTTGACAATACAATTATAGTTTGCCATAATAATCTATGGGTACAAAAAGAATATTTATAATAATGAACCCATACAATATCATTAATTAGGAAATAATTAGAGGGGGAACGAGGAAATGAAAGAACGATATGGACTGAATAAGAATTTAGCTCAGATGTTAAAAGGTGGAGTAATTATGGATGTTACTGATGCTGAGGAAGCTAGAATTGCCGAAGACTCTGGCGCAGTAGCAGTTATGGCTTTGGAAAGAGTTCCGGCTGATATTCGCCAACAGGGTGGAGTAGCTAGGGCTTCTGATCCAGCTATGATTAAAGAGATTATTGAAACAGTTTCGATTCCAGTAATGGCTAAGGCTAGAATTGGACATTTTGTAGAAGCTCAAGTTTTGGAAGCTTTAGGAGTGGATTATATAGATGAAAGTGAGGTTTTGACTCCGGCTGATGAGGATAATCATATTGATAAAACGGAGTTTGAAGTTCCTTTTGTTTGTGGAGCTACTAACCTAGGTGAGGCTTTACGTAGAATTGGTGAAGGAGCTAGCATGATGAGAACTAAGGGCGAAGCCGGAACCGGTAATGTGGTAGAAGCGGTGCGCCATGTACGGAAAATTAATGCTCAAATGCGCAGCTTGACTACTATGGATAGCGGTGAGTTGATGGCGGCTGCTAAAGAGATGAGAGCTCCTTTTGATTTAGTTAAGTATGTAGCTGAAAATGGAGAATTACCGGTAATTAACTTTGCAGCCGGGGGAGTGGCTACGCCAGCAGATGCAGCGATGATGATGCAGCTTGGCTGTGATGGAGTATTTGTTGGCTCAGGGATCTTTAAGTCTGGTAATCCGGAGCAGAGAGCTCAGGCTATCGTGAAAGCAGTTGCTCATTATGAGGATGCTGAAATTATTGCTGAAGTTTCTGAGAATATTGGCGAAGCTATGGTAGGAATTAATATAGATACTCTACCTGAGAATGAGAAATTAGCCGATCGGGGTTGGTAAAAATGCTCAAAATAGGGGTGCTGGACTTACAGGGAGGAGTTCGAGAGCATTTAGAGATGTTGGCAAAGCTTCCTGGGGTTAATCCAGTAGCTGTTAAAAAAGAGCAAGAGTTAAGAGAGATAGATGGATTGATTCTACCCGGTGGGGAGAGTACGACTATGGGTAAACTGCTGGATATATTCGATTTGAAGCAGATAATTATTGAAAGAGCTAAGGCCGGCTTGCCTATCTGGGGTACTTGTGCGGGGATGATTCTTTTAGCTAAAGAAATTGAAGGCGCAGCAGAGTCCTATTTAAATTTGATGGAGATTACCGTTAAGCGTAATGCTTACGGTAATCAATTGGCTAGCTTTAAGAGTCAGGCGGTTATTCCTAAGCTGGCTGAGGATAAAATTCCTTTGGTTTTTATTAGGGCACCTTTTGTGACTGCGGTGGGTAAGAATACAGAGGTATTATTGGAACTGAAAGAGAAAATAGTAGCTGTAGAAGAGGATAATCTACTAGCTACTTCTTTTCATCCGGAATTAACTACCGATTTGAATATGCATCGCTATTTTGCAGATAAAGTTTTAGATTCTTTAGAAAAAATGAATGAGCTTCAAATGAAGTTGGGCTAAAGGGCCCGACTTTATTTTTTGTATATTTCAAGAGGGAAATAGATATTTATGATGAATTTTAATTTAACACCTGTTTTTCTAGCCACCAAAATCTAGCTTAAGCTAACGCCCATATAATAGTAATCGAGGAGGTTGTAACAGTTGTTAAAATACTAGCAAAAACTATATAAAAGTTATAAAAACGCTTGAAGATCTATCTATAT
>NZ_JALKBZ010000054.1 GCF_023227765.1 Fuchsiella alkaliacetigena | reverse complement strand
ATTGAAAAATTAAGGTGAAGTGCAAAGATTTAAATTGTTAATGGATATTCTATTAACAAAATAACACAACAGGAAGTGATCAGGTTGGCTACAGTGATCCAAATTGATGGGACTAAATGTCAAAAATGTTATGCTTGTGTGCGTCAATGTCCTGTGAAGGCCATTCAAGTTAAGGATAGTCAGGCTAAAATAGTAGAAGAAAGATGTATTAACTGCGGTTACTGTTTGATTGTTTGCTCTCAAAATGCTAGAGAAACTAAAAGCTATCGGAGTAGAGTTAAAAGCTGGCTTAACCATCAAGAGGAAGTGGTGGCCTGTTTAGCTCCTTCCTTTGTTGCTTCCTTTACAGACTGTACTGCTGAGCAACTGGTGACTGCCTTATATAAGTTAGGTTTTAGCCAGGTTCATAAAGTTTCTCTGGGAGCTAAAATAATAGCTCAGAAATATGAAGAATACTTAATTGAATCGGAGCAGAAAAACTTAATTAGTAGTGCCTGCCCGGCTGTAGTTAATCTGATTGAGAACCATTATCCGGCTTTAGTGCCCAATCTTTTGCCTTTTGTTTCGCCGATGGTGGCTACGGGCCGTATTATTAAAAAAGAAAACCCAGAGTTTAAAGTAGTGTTTATAGGGCCCTGCATAGCCAAAAAAGCAGAAATGGAAAGAAAAGAGCTTGCTGCCAGCATAGATGCAGTTTTGATTTTTAAAGAACTTAAGGAAATGTATAAAGAGGAAGGGTTGGAGCTTGCTTCTTTAGCAGAAACAGAGTTTAATCAGACTGATTTTGAGTATAGTGATGATTTTGCTTTATCGGGAGCTTTAACGGCTAATTTAGAGAGCTATAGTGGAGAGGAGATTTTAGTTACTGAAGGTAGTGAGAATTGCCTGGAACTAATAACTGGGATTTTAAATGAAGAGGTACAGGCTAAATTATTGGATATATTATTCTGTGCTGGTTGTATAGATGGCCCTAAAATAGATAGTGATTACTCTTTATTTGCTAGGGAAAGATTTATTAAGGAGTATTTAAATAGTAGTCAAGAAAGTTTAGAATCTTCGGCTAAGCTTAGTCAAAAATTAAAATCACTCAAAAGTAAATTAGATTTAAAAAGTAAATTTGGAGCCTCCTTATTAAAGTTAGAGCTGCCCAGTGAAGAAGAGATTAAAGAGATCTTGACTTATACAAATAAGGTTACTCCCAGTGATGAATTGAACTGTGGGGCCTGTGGTTATGATAGCTGTCGAGAAAAAGCAATAGCTGTTTATCAAGGTTTAGCAGAAATTGAAATGTGCCTACCTTATCTCTTAGCCCAGATTCAGGAAGAGGCTGATTACTATAAAGAAAAGCTATCTCGAAGTCAGGAAACTAAGTATAGCTTTAAGGATATCAAGGGACAAAGTGTGGAGCTTAAGGAAGCTAAGGTTAAGGCTCAACAGGCTTCTCAAACTAAATCAACTATATTAATTCTTGGTGAAAGTGGGACTGGTAAGGAGATGTTTGCTCATGCTATTCATAATGCTAGTCCACGCCAGAATGGCCCTTTTGTAAAGGTCAACTGTGCTGCTATGACAGAAAGTTTATTAGAAGCAGAGCTATTTGGTTATGAGGAGGGGGCTTTTACTGGTGCTCAAAAAGGTGGTAAAAAGGGTAAATTTGAATTAGCTGATCAGGGAACTATCTTTCTTGATGAAGTAGGTGATATGTCTTTGCGAATGCAGGCGGATTTATTGAGAGTGTTACAAGAAGAGGAGATAGAGAGAGTTGGTGCTAATCAAACGATAAATATAGACTTGCGAGTTGTTGCTGCTACTAATCGTAATTTAAAGCAGATGGTCAAAGAGGGCCAGTTTAGAGAGGATCTTTATTATCGGCTTAATGTGATTACTGTTTACACTCCAGCTTTGAGAGAACGGATAGAAGATTTACCGATGATTATAGATCATATTACTACTAAATTAATTGCTGAACAGCAATTACCGAGAAAGAAGCTATCTAGAGAAGTTTTAAATCAGTTGATGCAGTACCACTGGCCGGGCAATGTACGGGAGTTGGAAAATATAATTATGCAAACTTTTAGCCTGACTGCTGAGGATATAATTAAGGTGGAGCATTTACCTGATTATATTTTGCAAAAAGATAGTGTTAATTCTTCTTTAACGAGTGAGGGAGAAATAGGGCCCTTGGCTGAACTGATAGCTAAAGTTGAAAAACAGGCTATCAAAAAAGCGCTAACAACAACTAAGGGGAATAAAAAACAGGCAGCTAATTTGTTAGAGATTTCTCGTTCAACTCTATATAAAAAAATAAGTAAATATAGCCTAAAAACCAGTGTCTAGTTTTCGTACATGCACGAAAACTAGACACTTTTAAATTTGAAGGCCTAAGCAACTACCATGTTGGTAAGTGAAATTCATCTCATTTAAAAAGTGTGCATTTTTCGTACATTTTTCAAGAAAATTCAGAAAACTATTATTTTTTGAAGGTGATTGTGAGAAAACACACTTATTTTCAGGCTAGGCTTGAGAGGTGTTTTTGGATTTTTTGGGGAAATGGCATAAAACTTGCATTTTTAAATAGAATAAATAAGATTTAGTAATTTTAAGGGAGGGATTCAAATGGAAGAGCTTAGTTTTTTGGAGAAATTGCATAATTTACAGGATACTTATGGCTATATACCAGAAAGGGAAATTTCTAATTTAGCTGAAGAGGCTGATATTTCTCGGGCTAAGGTTTTTGGGGTGATTAGTTTTTACTCTATGTTTTATACTGAGCCTACTGGAAAGTATATTGTCAGAATTTGTGATAGCCTTTCTTGCTATGTTAATGATTCGGAAGATTTAGTAAAGGCGGTTCAGGATTATTTGGAAATTGAAGACGGAGAGACTAGTAAAGATAAGAAGTTTAGCTTGGAAGTGGTGGAGTGTTTAGGGCATTGTGGCGAGGGCCCGGTGATGATGATTAATAATAAAACCTTTACTCAACTTAATGAAAAGAAGGCTTTAAATATCTTAAAAGAATGTAAATAAAGGAGGGAAGATTAAAATGGGAGAACGGCAACTATTAAAAAAAGAAGCTACTACTGATATTACTGAGCATAATTTTTCTGCTTTAGAAAAAGCTTTAACTATGGAAGGGGCAGAAGTAGTTAAAGAAATTAAAGAAGCTGGCTTAAAAGGAAGAGGGGGAGCTGGCTTTCCTACAGGACTTAAGTGGGAGTTAGCATTAGCTGAAGAGGCCGATGATAAGTACCTGATCTGTAATGCTGATGAGGCAGAGACCGGAACTTTTAAAGACCGTTATTTAATGGAAAATGTACCCTTTAAAGTTCTAGAGGGGATAATTATTGCTGCCTATGCTGTAGGGGCTAATAAAGGTTATATTTATATTCGGGGTGAGTATAGTAAGCCGATCAAGATTTTTACTAAGGTGCTCAAAGATGCTTATGATGAAGGTTTATTGGGGGCAAGTATTTTAGATAGTGATTTTAATTTTGATTTACGTTTAATTAAAGGGGCAGGAGCTTATATTTGTGGTGAAGAGACTGCTTTATTGAATTCTATTGAAGGTAAGCGGGGTAAATCACGTACTAAACCTCCTTATCCTATTCAAAGTGGCTTATTTGGTCAACCTACGGTAGTTAACAATGTAGAAACCTTAACTTCGGCCCGGGAGATAATTGATTTAGGAGCTGAAGAATATGGGGCTTTAGGAACTGAAGAAAGTAAGGGAACTAAGCTAGTCTGTTTAAGCGGAGATATCTCTAAACCTGGGGTTTATGAGGTGGAGTTTGGAGAATTGACAATTAGAGAGATTATTGAAGAGCTTGGTCAAGGAGTTAAAAATGATGAGCAATTGAAGTTTATAATCCCTGGCGGTGCTTCCACTTCAATTATTCCAGCTGAAAAAATGGATGTTGATTATAGTTATGAAGCTATTGCAGAAATTGGTAGTAGTCTAGGCTCGGGAGCAATTATTGTCTTAGATGATACTCATAGTTTATTGGACTTGATGGTTAATGTTTCTAGGTTTTTCATGGATGAAACCTGTGGGACTTGCTTTCCCTGTAAAGATGGCAATAAGCAGTTAAACTATTTATTGAAAAAGGCTGTCCAAAAAGGCGGCTTTACTAAAAAGGAGATAGAGTTAATTAGGTCTATAGGTGAGACTATTATTTTATCTGCAAGGTGTGGTTTGGGACAAACATCTTCAAACTTTATTAACTCTATTTTTGATAATTATCAAGCTGAAGTACTGCAAAGGGGGAATGAAGATGCCGAAAATTAAAATAGATGGAGAGGAATTAGAAGTAGAGTTGGGAACTACTATTTTAGAAGCTGCTAAGGAGGTTCAAGTCAATATACCTACTCTCTGCTATTTAGAAGAGCTATCGGTTTATGGTGGCTGTAGATTATGTGTAGTTGAGATTGAAGGAGAAAAGAATTTAAAACCTGCTTGTGCTACTGAAATTGCAGAAGGAATGGAGATTAAGACTCATTCTGAAAAGGTGAGAAGAGTAAGGAAGAATATCTTTGAATTAATTATCTCTTCCCATAATATAGGCTGTGAATTAAACTGTCTTGACTGTTCCTGGAATATTAGCTGTGAATTAAAGGAGATTGCAGAGCTAATAGAGATTGATCAGAGTAGATTAGATTCGATTAATGAACGCTATGATGATGATAATTCTAGCCATGCTGTAGTTAGAAAAATGAATAAGTGTATTGATTGTACCCGTTGTGTAAGAAAGTGTGAAGAGATTCAAGGGGTTGGAATCTTTACTAAGGCTAATCGAGGGCCCGAAACCTTAATCACTACTTTTAAAAACAAGGGAATGGGTAATGTAGAATGTGCTAATTGTGGGCAGTGTATTCACGCCTGTCCTACCGGGGCCTTACATGAGTCTTATCATTATAATAGTGTCTGGCATTTTCTGAATGATGATAGTAAGTTCGTAGTTGTGCAAACTGCTCCTTCGGTCAGGGTAGCTTTATCTGAAGGCTTTGGGGAAGAGCCGGGGACAGTTGCTACTGGTCAAATGGTGGCTGCTTTAAGAAGATTGGGCTTTGATAGGGTTTTTGATACTAATTTTAGTGCTGATTTGACTATTATGGAAGAGGGCTATGAACTGATAGGTAGGATTAAAGAGGGGGGCAAGCTGCCTATGTTTACCTCCTGTAGTCCGGGCTGGATTAAGTTTATAGAGCATTTTTATCCGGAATATCTACCCCACCTTTCTACCTGTAAGTCCCCTCAACAGATGTTAGGTGCAGTTGCTAAAAGCTATTATGCTGAGCAGCATGGTATTAATGTTGAAGACATGATAGTAGTTTCAGTAATGCCCTGTACTGCCAAAAAGTTTGAAGCTAGTAGATTGGAGATGGAAGATGATGTAGACTTTGTGCTTACTACTCGGGAGTTAATCAGAATGATTAAAGAAAGTGGCCTAGATATGATGAACTTAGCTGAAGAGAAAGCTGATAAAATGATGGGTGCTTCTTCAGGGGCAGCAGATATCTTTGGTGCCACTGGGGGAGTAATGGAAGCAGCTTTGAGAACTGCTTATGAGGTAATTACAGAAGAAGAGTTAGGAAAGTTGGACTTTAAAACGCTTAGAGGCTTAGCTGGAATTAAGGAAGCGGAGGTTGAAATAGGTGAGCTTACTGTAAAAGCTGCTGTAGCTCATGGTTTAGGAAATGCTAAAGAGTTGATGGAAAGGATTGAAGCTGGAGCGGAGTATCACTTTGTAGAGGTTATGGCCTGTCCTGGAGGTTGTGTAGGCGGGGGTGGTCAACCTGTTCCTACAAATCAGGAGACAGTAGAAAAGAGGTTAAATTCTCTTTATCAGATTGATGCAGAGAAAAAGTTAAGAAAGTCTCATGAGAATCCTGAAATTAAAGCGATTTATGAAGAGTTTTTGGGAGAACCTGGTGCTAAAAAGTCTCATGATTTACTCCATACTCATTATATACCTAGAAGTATTTAAATGGGTAGTTTAAGTCCACTATTACAATAGTGGACTTATTTTTTTGAATTATAATCTAAAAATTAAAAGATTTATGTTTTTCAAGAGGCTTAAATATGGTATTATATATAGTAGACTTAAAAAATGATAGATAATTGGATTGCCTATAAATTAAGCAGGAGATTGTTTTTTTAATCATTAATTAAATAAGTGAGATTGTTGGAAAGTGAGGTATAGATATATATGCTATCGAAACTATGGAATAAACTATGGTCAAAAGAGAGTTCTGAATTGAATAAGCTAGAGATTTTAGAGGAGCGGCTGGAAGATCTACATAATAAAGTAGTTGAGATAGATAATAATAGCAAGCAGATGATTCGACTACAGTATAAGAATAATCAGGACTTAGCAAAGAAATTAAAGAGTATTGAGAATAGAATTAAAGAAGAAGGATCGCAAGCAGATAAGGTTAAAGAATTAGAAGAGGAGATACAAAAAGAAAGGTCTATTGCAAATGAAAATATAGATTTTTTAATCTCTTTTGTTGATGAGATTGATTTAATTACTTCAAAGATCAGCAATGATCAAGATAGATGGCGGCAGCTATTAGAGAAATGGAGGGAGCAGATATTAAAGAAGTTATCAAAGCAGGGGGTATATGAAGTTAAGCTTGCTAATACAGAGTTTAACCCTAGGCTAGCCGAGGCGATTGATACTTTGAATGAGGATGATCTTGCCGAAGGTGAAGAGTATAATAATTATGAGATTGTAAAAATTTTTAAGAGGGCTTATAGAGATGAGCAGGGAGAAATTATTCGCAAAGCTATTGTAAATATTTTCAAGGAGGGAAGCTAATGGGTAAAAATAGATTTAGACCAGTGTTGGGAATAGACTTAGGGACTACAAATTCTGCTGTGGCTAGGGTTTTTGAGGGTGAGAGTGAGATTATTGAGCTTGAGAATGGAGAAAAATTATTACCATCAGTAGTTCACGTCAGTACGGAGGGGGATATTATTGTAGGTGAAGATGCTAAATCTGCTTTGTTGGCTATGCCAGAGCGAACAGTAGCTGAGGTTAAACGTAAACTGGGAGCAGAAGAGAAGATTGAACTGGCTGATCAGGAGCTATCACCTACGGAGATTTCTGCTCTGATTTTGAAGAAGCTAAAGGAGTCGGTTGATAAGATATATGGCCCGGAGGTAGAAAAGGAGGCAGTAGTTACAGTTCCGGCTTATTTTACTGATCAACAGCGAAAGGCTACTAAAAAGGCGGGGGAGTTAGCTGGATTTGTGGTAGAGAGAATTATCAATGAGCCTACTGCTGCTGCCATGGCCTATGGTTTAAATAAGCTTGATCAGGAACAGCATTTTTTAGTCTATGATCTGGGTGGTGGAACCTTTGATGTTTCTATTGTAGAGATGAATAGTGGAATAATGGAGGTTAAAGCTTCTAGAGGAGATAGACAGTTAGGTGGAAGTGATTTTGATTGGCGCTTAATAGATTATCTTTCACAAAAGGTGATTGAAGATGTAGGAGTCGATCCCCGGGATGATTTGCAGGCTGTTGCTCGGCTAAAGGATGAAGCTGAAAAGGCGAAGATAAAGCTTTCAGAGCAGGAGCAAGTAAAGATATCTATTAGTGCTTTACTAGTTAAGGATGATCAACCAGTTGGTCTGGAAGTAGAGATAAGTCGAGAAGAGTTTGTGAAATTAATTGATGATCTCTTACTTGATACATTAGAGAGTGTAAAAGAGGTCTTAGTAGATGCTGAATTAGAAAAGAATGAAGTAGATGAGATCTTATTAGTAGGTGGTTCTACCAGAATACCTAGAGTTGTTGAGTTATTAACAGACTTTTTTGAGCAGGAGCCTCACTATGAAATCAACCCTGATGAGGCAGTAGCTCTAGGAGCAGCCGTGCAGGCTGGACTTAAGTCCGGTGCTTTAGGAGAAAGCGGATTAATAGTAACTGATGTAGCACCTTATTCGATGGGGGTAGAGGTGCTTAAAGGTTGGTTAGGTTTAGGTTATAGACCGGGAGGCTTTGCTAAAATAATTGAACGTAATACTACTATTCCAGTGACTAAAACGGAAAAGTTTAGTACCAGTTATGACAATCAAGAAGCAGCCAGTATTAAGATTTATCAGGGCGAAGGGGAATGGGTTGAGGAGAATCACTACTTAGGAGAGTTTTTGTTGGAGGATATTCCGGAGAATGAAGCTGGAGCTGAAGAGATTGAGGTCAGTTTTAACTATAACTTAAATGGAATTTTGGATGTTAGAGCTAAATTACTTTCTACTGGGGAAGAAGTAAGTATTACAGTTGAGGATGGACTGGATAGAGATTCAGAAAGCGATTATCAACAGAGTGTGGAGGAGTTAGAGAACTTCTTTAAGAAGGCTAAAGAGAACAGAGAGCAAGAGGAAACAGAGATATTGGGAGATTTATTTGCTGAGGAGGAATTAGAAGATGTTGATTTTGATGAATTAGTAGAAGAAATAGAGACAGAAGAGGGATTGATAGAGGAAGCGAAAAGATTGAAGGAACGAGTATTAGAAACTTTTAGAGACGATAGCAAGAAAAAAGAAGAGCTTATTTCAAAGTTGGAAGAGGCTATTGATGGAGTTGAGTATGAAGAGTTAGAGGAGACTGTTGATTTAGTCTTTGCAGAGATTATGCAGCAGGAATTAGGAGGTGAGGAGTAAATGACAGAGGCTAGCGAGATACTGGAGATTTCTAATTATTACCGAGTACTGGGAACCAATTCAAATGCCAATGATGAGTTAATAAAGCAGAGGTACTTAGAGAGAGTACGTCAATTTCCGCCAGAGGAAAATCCCGAGGCTTTTAAAAGGATTAGGGAGGCTTATGATACTTTAAAGGATCCTTTTGATAGGAGCAAGTACGATTTGCAGACTAAGTATCAAGGTAAGCCGCTTAAATTATTGGGCGAGGCTGTTCACCATATGGAAAGCTCTGACTATGAAAGAGCAGCAACTTCTTTTGAAAAGGCAGAGGAGCTAGCAGCGAACAATCTTTATATTTTAAGAATGAAGGCTAAACTTGCTTTGCTGCGAGAAAATTATTCTGAATTTGAAACTCTGTTTGCGGAGATTGAGGAGATAGCACCGAATAGTAAAAGATTTTTAGTGTTGATGAATAAGGTTATGCTTTTATTGGAAGTTGGACTAACCCCAAGAGCTTCTAAGGAACTAGAAAAGATGAAGCCTCTTTTCCCAGAGCAAAAGATAGAAATAGCTTTCTTATCTATACCTGTTTATGATGAATTAAATGACTTTGATAAGCTCTGGGATGTATTGGTTGATACTTTACCTGAGCTAGATAATTTTGATGATCATTTTGAACTTTTTATGGATACTATTTACCTGTTGAATAAGCATGAACAATGGGATAAAAGGGAGGATTTGTTTAGGCAAGCAGCCGATTATGTCAAACTGATTAAGGATAATTTGGAAATTAAAGAGGTTTTGATTGATAGATTAGAGGAGGTAATTCAAGAAGCAAAGGCTCATGGAGTAGCGAGGGATCAGCTGTTTTTAGTAGAAGTATTACTGGAGTTTAAAGACGATTCCAGGCTAGCGGCTCAGAAGCAAAGACTTAAAAAAATAGTTAGAGCAGATCAAGAGTTAGAAGCAATGGCTGAGGAAGAACAGATATCTCCTTTTGTTTTTTATCGGCTAGCTGAACTATTTTTTGACTGGGCTTATTCTGAGGGCCCTGAGATGTATATGGACTTTCCATCTTCCTATGAGATGAAGGAGTTTGAAAAGGAGTATTTATGGAATGTAAATGCTATTGATTATTTAAGAGAACGGGATTTTTATATTTATCAACTTTTTGAAGACCAATGCTTAGAGATTAGAGAAAAAAGTTATGATTCTTTAGGTGAAAAGGAGTTATCTATGCTTAAGAAGCGATTGAGTATAGATCAGGATTCTAATTATGAAAAGTTAGATTCTGGACAGGTTGTTAAGAAGGATGATGTTGGCAGAAATGATCCCTGTCCTTGCGGGAGTGGCAAGAAGTATAAGAAGTGTTGTATATAAATAAATATTATCAAGAATACGAAAAAGCATTAAGAAAGGAGTATTTGAGTGAAGCAAAGAGTAATGGATAAGATTAAGCTCTTAGAAGATAACCTGGAGAAATTTGGAATCTTACAACTATAAACAGAGGAAAAGAGGATTATAATGAAAAAGAAAAAGATAATTGGTTTGATTTTAGTTTTAATTGGTGTTTTGTTGATTATGAATAATGCAGGGCTAATTGAATTTGATCTTAGAGCTATTATTTCCATGTATTGGCCAGTGATATTAATTCTAGCAGGTGTTTTTAATATTCTGGGCAATCCTGCGGCTAAAAAGGGTGGGATTATCCTGCTGATAGTAGGGCTTTTATTTCAACTTAGCAAACTGGGCTATTTTAATATTTTTGAGTATCTTTCATTTTGGCCAGTGATAATTATTATAGCAGGTCTTTACTTTGTTTTTCCTGAAGGTGATCAAGGTAAGGGGATAGATAAGGATTCTTTTAATACAATTAATCTATTCTCCGGAGCAAATAATAGATTACTCAGCAAGGATTTTAAGGGAGGCAGTAGCATAGTAGCTTTTGGTGGGGTGGAGATAGACTTAAGTAAAGCAGAGATTAAAGGCAAGGAGGCAAGGATCGATGTTTTTGCTGCCTTTGGTGGGATTGAAATTGTTGTTCCTGAAAGTTGGAATGTAGTTATTAAAGGCTTACCTATTTTCGCTGGTTGGGATAATAATACTGCGGATAATGATAATCCTGAAGCACCGACATTGGTAGTCAACTGCCTTTTACTCTTTGGGGGGGTTGAAGTTAAAAATCAATAGTAGGAATTTTAAAATATCAGCTAATAAGCTGGTATTTTTTCTTTTTAATTTTTGGGTTTTTATGGTATAATTAGTTTAGTGAAAAAATTTATGATGTTTATGAGAAAAGATTTAAGAGGCATTCAAGGGAGTGTTAAACATAAAATATGCTAAACAAGGCAGAAATTAAGAGAGTGATTAAAGAATATTGCTTGCAAAATAAAAATATAATAGCGGTTTATATTTTTGGCTCTTTTATTCGGGGAACCTTTAATCAGAATAGTGATATTGACCTGGCTTTGATGCTTAAAGCTGAGTTAGATAAGATGGCTGCTTTCGATCTTAAATTAAAGGTTGCTACTGAGTTAGAAGAGTTACTAGGAATTGAGGTTGATACGGTTATTTTTTCTAGAGCTGATTTAAGGCTGAAGCAACAGATAATCAAGGGTGAACTAATTATAGGCAAGAAAAATAAACTACGAGTGAGAAGAGAGAGTAGAGTTGTTGATGATTATCTGGATATGAAATACTTTTATGATCTTTATGAGCAAAATCTAGGAAAGGGGTTTAGGAATGGTTGATAAAGAGGTAGTTAAAAGACGATTATTGAAGCTAGAGGAGTAGATTGAAATGCTAAGTACTAATTTGTTGATGATTAGGGCCCTAGAGCTTGCTGCTAAAGAACATGAGGGGGATAAGAGAAAAGGAAGGGATATCCCCTATATTGTACATCCTGTGGAAGTAGCAATGATTTTGCAGGAGGATGGCGTAGATGAAGAGTTAATAGCTGCTGCTTTGCTGCATGATACACTGGAGGATACGGAGCTTAGCGAAGAGCAGTTAAGAGCTAGATTTAATGATAGAATAGTTGAACTGGTTCTGGGAGCTTCGGAAGAGCTAGAGGATAGAGATAATACTTCTTGGGAAAAGCGCAAAGAACATACTGTGAATTATTTAAAGGAAGCACCGCACGAGGTAAAGCTGATAGCCTGTGCTGATAAGTTGAGTAATATCCGGAGTATGATTAGGGATTATGAGAGAGTGGAGGATGAGCTCTGGGATAGATTTAATAGAGGCTATGAGAAGCAGAAATGGTATTATCAAAGCTTAGTTGAAAGTTTAGAGGATCTGCAAGGAATTAAGATGTATGAACAGTTTAAGCTAGCTGTGGAATATCTGTTTTAGAGTGTAGGGCAAAATTTAACTCGAATTATAAGCTAATAATGATTTGAAAGGAAAAATAAATTTGGGGAAGGAAATAGATAGAGATGAAAGAAGAGATCAAGCAAAGGTTGAAGGAAATAGAGAAAAAAGAAGATGTGAAAATTCTATTTGCTGTTGAAGCAGGGAGTAGAGCTTGGGGATTTCCCTCAAAAGATAGCGATTATAATGTTAGATTTGTTTATATACGGCCAATTGAGTGGTATTTAGCAATTGAGCAAAAAAGAGATGTATTGGAGTATCCTATTAATAATTTGTTAGATATCAGTGGTTGGGATATCAAAAAAGCTTTATATTTATTCAGAAAATCTAACCCACCCTTGATGGAGTGGTTAAGGTCGCCCATATTGTATTTAGAACAGTTTTCTTTTTTGAAAAAAATGAAAGAATTAAGCAACAAGTATTTTTCGCCTAAAGCCTGTATCTATCATTATTTACATATGGCTGCGGGAAATTATAGAGATTATTTAAAAGGTAGGCAAGTTAAAATCAAAAAATACTTCTATGTTTTGAGACCTATACTGGCCTGCAAATGGTTTGAAACAAATGAGACTATAGCTCCTGTGGAATTTGAAAAGCTTCTTGAAACTCAAGTTGAAGATCCAGAATTATATTCGGAAATTGATAGGTTACTAGAAAGAAAGAGAGCAGGAGAAGAGTTAGATATAGAACCCAAAATTGATATTATCAATAATTTTTTAGAAGAGCAGATAAATTATTATCAGGAGTATGTTAAAGATTTAAAAGATAAAGATAAAATAAGTTTTTTGGTTTTAAATGAAATATTTAGAGATACTTTAAAAAAGGCTTGGAATTAATTACGGCTAAACCCCTGAGCTAACTTTTTGAATTTTTTGGATTTTATATCTACTCTATGTGTTAGGATAGTTGCCGTAAGGACTAAAATCTGACTAGACTTTTATGAAAGCATTATGCAATCTAGTACTAATCGTTAATCAAAAAGGAGAGTTGAAAATGAAATTAACCATCTCAAAAGAAATTCCAATTTTGAAAGACTTCCCAGTCTTTATCAATTATCTAGAAGAAAATGAGATACAATTAACTGTCAAAAATCAAAATCTAAGAGGGCCCGACCTGTATGAAATGAATCAAATGATCTATCATACAGTGCCCGATACTACCAAAAGAAGTCGACAGAGGATTTACCCTGTTTTGCACTTATTCTACCACCTAGTTTTAGCAGGAAAGCTATTTAAAAAAGAAAGTAGGGGTAGCAAATCACTTTTAGTCCCTACAGAACGACTAGAAGAGTATCAGGAGTTAACATTAACAGAAAAGTATATGTTTTTATTGGAGACCTTTTGGGTTGATTGTGATTGGGATCAGCTCCAGGAGGCAAGTATGGGTGATAATCCTTTAGGATACTTTTCGCTTTTAGTGGAAGATTTTTTAGACTTTGATGATATTTTAGCTAAACAATCTGCAGCAAAAGAGGTCGATTTAAGAGTAGAGATAGCAGGCTCAGAGTTATTTTACTGGGGATATTTCTTATTATATTTTGCTTATTTTGGTTTTTGGAAGGTTGTTTTTAAGAAGCAGAATGATGATTGTAAGAGTACTTATATTCCTGAGACTGTTGAAGTAAGTCCTTTTGGTGTGGTGATGATGAATGTGTTAACTCATCGTAATTTAGATTTATGGAATCTGGCTCAGAGAAGAAAGCTAGGAGACTTTAAGGGTCAGGCAGGTTCTCCACTTCAGATAGAGTATGAGGATGATTTTAGGGGGGACTTCTTTTTTATGATGGATAGCGAGGAGCCGATGGCAGATAATGATATTCTCGAAGAGGATGATGACTGGGAAGGTGAGGAGTTTATTGAGGTATTTATTCCACTGTTTAGTGAAGGAGAACTGGAAAATACATTACCTCGAGTAGAAGAGGGCTTTAAAAGCGGAAGTTATATCTTCAAGATTCTTTTAAATAGAAAGAACTGGTGTAGGGTTGAATTTGCTGCTGCTCATACTTTAGAGGATCTGCACCGGGTAATTAGGGAAGTCTTTAATTTGGGTGGGGATCATTTATATGCTTTCTTTATGGATGGCAAGGCCTGGTCACAGAACTCTATTAGTGATCCGCGGGATGAGGGCCCTGATACCTGTGACTTTCAGATTGGTTATTTAGGATTGGAGGAAGGGCAGGAAATTCTGTATATTTTTGATTATGGAACTGAAATAAGATTTAAGGTTAGACTGGAAGATATTGATGAAGAAGGTGAGGATTTAGTTGAACCGGTAATTATTAAGCAGAAAGTAGATCTTTAATAAGTGCTAATTCGCAGAGATTAAAGTTATTGAAGAAGCTTAATCAGTAATATTTTAAATAAGGCTTTATATAACCAGACAAAAAAGCGGAGAATAGTATTGATAATTATTTAGCTAGTTTTAATGAGAATGAAATATAGATTGCACAATCTATATCTTAGAATATTGATTCTAGAATCTATTTAGTTATTTCTAGATATGATTCTACTGCAAAAAGGTCAAAATCTCCAGTAAATTATGCTATATAATTGAATATCCTCCTTTATTTATGATATAA
>NZ_JALKBZ010000053.1 GCF_023227765.1 Fuchsiella alkaliacetigena | reverse complement strand
CATATTAAGAAGTAGCGGTCTATTTAAATTGTAAGAAAAACTGAGCTTTTAACAGGACAAATGTCCTAACAGTAATTATTAAAATAATAAAACAGATTATTATTCCCCTACCAGACTCTTTTCTCACTTCAACAACACCCTTCATTTAATTAATAACAGTTATTTTAGCCATTAACTATTATATTTTCTAGATTACTCCTCAAAATCCCTGCTAAATGGGTAGTATATACAAGAAAAGCAGCAACTCCTTTTTAAAAGAGATACTGCTCCCTTAATACAATCCATTATTTACTTATATATTTAAAGCTCATCAGAGCCATAATAACTATCAGGAGGGATTAAATTGGATCTATTTCAGCTATTCAATCAGAATATGGACTTTTCATTATTTAAAAAGTCACCTCAAGGACAAGAACAAATGTCTACTCTGGGAGCTTATAATTTGTGGAATGGTCTCAGAGCTAGATATATCAGCAAAGAAACCTATCAGCTTTATAGAAACTTTGTGCATGACCGTGATTTTGATCTTTTACTTGACCAACATATAGAACATTTTCAAGAACAAATAAAGGTCATGGAAAACTTAGCCGAAAAATTCAAAATGCAGGTACCTTCTAAACCACCACAAAGTATAAAAATTTCAGCTCACCTTGATGTTATAACTGATAAACTTATCTTTAGAAGAGTTTTTTCTGATTTAATATCGGAATTATATCTTCTAAGCCATGCTTTAACTACTACTCCAACTCACGATAAATTAAGAAGTCATTTCATAGACTTTATAGAAGTCCACTTAAAAGATTATCAGAATCTTTATAAGTATGGAAAAACTAAAGGCTGGACAGATATATCTCCTTCCTTTAAAACTCATAAACCCATAGAAAAAGAAGAATTATCGGCAAGTGAAGCTGGACATATCTGGGAACTTCTTAATATCAGATATGATCAACTGCAGATCACCAGATTTTTTTTAGGCTTTGTTCATGATGGAGACTTTAAACAGATACTTAAAAGAGGAGTTTCTACACTTAACAAGCAGATTAAGAAATTAGTAAAGCAGGCTGAAAAATATGAGGTTCAATTACCCGAGCAACCACCAGCCTCACAACAATCAAATATTGATCCGGAGATCTTAGAAGATAAATTCGCTTTCCGGATTATTTTCAAAGGGCTTCAGGACGCTATAAACATGCACCTTAAAGCCGTGGTAGAAACGATCAGAAACGATAAACTACGGGATTTCTTTTTTAATTTATATAAAAATGAAGTTAAATTTTACGATAGGCTAGTTAAATATGGTAATATGAAGGGCTGGACCTATATAATTCCTATGTATCGGCGGGGTTAAATAGACTATTTAGTCCTCTAATAGGGCCCTAAACTCAGCCAAAGCATCCTTTAAGCCATCTATATCAAAATCACTCGCATATCTATTTAAACGAACCGTATAATCAAGCAACTCCTCAAGCTGATGCTGCTTAACAAACTCCTCTAGCTCCTCAGCAAAATCCTCCACCTCATTAATCACTATTGCCCCCTCCAACTCTTCTAACCTACTCTCAAACTTCGCCTTCAACTGCTCTATCACCTCAGCAGCTAAGCTACCCTGATAATCAGACTTAGTTATTGGGTCACTTGCTGCTTCCTCTTCCTTTACACAAGGTAAATGCTTAGCTAGCAACCTGTTTAATCTATCATCCTTTATCGGCTTAGTTAAAAATTCATCAAAATCACTTTCAGCCACCTTAGAACATTCATAATCTGTAGCCGAAGCTGTTAAGGCAATTATTGGCAATCTAACTTTTTCATTCTTTCTTATCTCCCGATGGGCTTGATAGCCATTCATAATCGGCATCTTCAAATCCATAATAATCAAGTCTGGTTCATGTTTTATAGCTAGCTGCACCGCTTCCTGTCCATTCCAAGCCTCTAATACATCCAGACCCCTATTTTTCAGCTTTATCTTCAAAAGTTCTCGGTTCGACTTTACATCTTCGGCAATTAATACCTGAGCCTGCTTAAAACTAAAATTTTGCTTCTCTTGCTCTTTATATTTAGGCTCTGCTCTTCTAAACTCTAAATCAAAAAACTTTAAAGTAAAACAACTGCCTACTCCTTCCTTACTATCTAAATAGATTTCCCCGTCCATCAATCTAGTTAATTTTCTAGTAATTGCTAAACCTAAACCCGTTCCTTCATACTCCCTGTTACTTTTACTATCCTGTTGAGTAAAAGATTCAAATACTCGCTCTTGATTCTCTTCAGAAATTCCAATTCCTGTATCCTGCACCTGCACTTTTAAATCCAGCCTTTCAGTATCAGAATTAAGTTCACTCTTAACAATAAGCTTAATACTACCCTTTTTAGTAAACTTAATCGCATTCCCCAATAAGTTTATTAAAATCTGCCTTAACTTTACCTCATCCAGCTTAACTTCCAATAAATCGTCTTCAGCTTCTATTATCAACTCTAAACCTTTATCCAGCAACTGCTTATGAAAAATCACTTGCATTTCCTGGCACAAAGCTTGAGGATTAAAATAAACCGGGTTAATCTCCATCATTCCCGCTTCAATCTTAGACATATCCAAAATATCGTTAATCAAGCTTAACAGGCTATTACCAGCCTGTTTAATAGAGTTCAAATAACTAATATGCTCCTCTTTAGCCAGCTTAGATCCTTTAAATTCATTTTCTAAAATTTCACTAAAACCAAGCACCGCATTTAAAGGAGTTCTGATTTCATGACTCATATTAGCTAAGAACTCACTCTTAGCTTGATTAGCCTGCATTGCTTTTTCTCTAGCTTCAATCAACTGCTCTTCTGTTTTCTTAAGTTCAGTAATATCAGTAGCTACCCCTAAGATCTGTCTATCCTGCTTATCTGCCGAAAGAATTAAAGGGACCTTAGTTATCTGAAACCATCTACTTTCTCCTTGCGAGTCTACTATTTTTTCCTCTAAATTCACCTCTGCTGCTTCTTCCTCTATTATTTGCCGATCACTCTCCATCAGCTTAGCTGCTACCTGCTCTTCAGTAAAAATAGCATCTTTTTTGCCTAAAATCTCCTCTTTATTAACTCCGCAAAGCTGAGTCAAAGCCTGATTCACTAAGATAAATCTGCCCTCCCAGTCCTTAGCAAAAACAAAATTAGGAAGCAGATCTATTACCTGCTGTAAATAGTTTCTTTCTGCTTCTAATTCATTTTCCACTAACTTACGTTCAACTAGCTTACTTAAACGTTTAGCAATAGTATCCAGCAAGGCTCTTTCCTCTTTTAAAAAAGGTCCCTCATACTCCTCAACTCGCTCCTCTAAATAGTAAATTTCTACCTTACCTAAGCTTTCATCACGTACTATAATTTCACTACTCTGCTGCCAATTACTAGTTCTAAAATCTTGACTTTTAAACTCCTGCCCAGCTAACTTGATTCTGACCCGAGCAATCTCAGGGTGCTTCCAAAAATCAGCAATAGTATTAGCAACTTCCTCCATCGTTTCCTCCAAGGAATAATCTCTCTCCTCAATAATTTGAGTCAGAGAATAAAGACAGTTTAGCTCTTTAACTCGCTCTTCTAACTGTTGATTTTTAGCTTGAAGTCTTTGCTCTAGCTCCTTTTTAGCCGTAATATCCTGCAAAACTCCCAGTATCACCTCTTTAGAAATCCGCCTATGCTTTTGTTCACTTTCTTTTAACCTATCTAAGCAAGAATCATCTCCAGCCAATCTTGATTGAATATTAACCCTAGTCAATACTTGTTCTTTAAAAAAAGGTTTAACTAAATAATCCACCTCTCCCAGCTCGAACTCTGCTAACCTATCCCTCAATTTTTCTAAAGTACCCAACAAAATAATAGGAGTCGTTTGAGTTGTAAGAAAATTTTCAGTAGCTAAAGAAATATCCAAAATAATCAAATCCGGACTCTCTTTCTCAAGTAGCTCAAAGGCCTCAGCAGTATTATTTGTCTTAGAAAGCCGATATGAATTTTCTTTTAAAATCTCTTCCAAACTCTCTATATCCCTCTGATTTTGGCTGATGATTAAAATTAGCTCTTGCTTAAGCATCATATTCCTCCTTAAAATAAGCTTACTAGTTATAACTTTAGACAAAAAAACTGTTCTTTCCTTTAAAACTGTTAAAAACTATCATTTTTAATACAAAAAATTCATTAAAAAAAGGTTATCCATTATTAAATGGATAACCTTAAAAAGTAATCATAGATAACTTAAATTTTAAACTGTTCAACTATCTTTTGTAGCTCTTGGGCCATGTTCGCTAACTCCTGAGAGGATCTAGTCACCTCATCAGACATATTATTTATATCTTCCGTAGCATTATTAACTTCCTCACCCTGCTGAGCCAGCTGATTAGCCGAGCTAGCAGTCTGCTCTATTTGAGCCGAAGTATCTGCTACTGCATTTTGAATCTCTTTAAAAGCACTCCCAGTCTCTTGAGCAATCTCCCTACCTTCATGGGCCTGACTTTCTACTTCTTCAACCTTCTCCAAGCCTTTTTTAGACTGTTTTTGGGTCCTATTAATTAACTGAGCAATCTCACTAGTAGCCTCAGCAGTCTGCTCTGCTAACTCTCTGATCTCATCAGCTACCACCGCAAAACCTTGCCCATGTTTACCAGCATTTGCAGCTTCAATAGAAGCATTTAAAGCTAGTAGATTAGTCTGTTCAGCTATGCCCGTAATTAGTTCAATAATCTGGCCTATCTCCTGTGAATTACTATCCAGCTCATTAATCACCTCTACCGTTTCCGACACCGATTGATCAATCTCTTCAATCTTACTTACCGTCTCTTGGATATTCTGGCTACCCAAATCAGCTTGCGAATTAGCCTGCTCAGAAAAGCTAGCTACCTCTTGGGCACTAGCCGAAATCTCTTCAATACCGGCAGCCATATTCTCGATTAAATTATTAGTAGTCTCTATAGTGGCGTTACCCTCCTGGGCCGAAGCCGATAGCTCCTCACTATAAGCCGATAAGCTTTCAATCTTATCCCGCAGTTGAATAATCATCTCTCGCAAGTCACTCTTCATCTCATTTAAGGCCATTGTAGCTTGACCAATCTCATCCCGAGACTTAACTTCCATATCCGAACTGAGATCATTATTGGCAATCTGTTCTTTAAACTGATTAATCGGCTTCACTACTAAGCTCTTAATAGATAACTGACCAACTACAATAGCCAGTATCACAATCACCACTAAAACGATAATAATAACTCGCAATAAAGCATAAACCGGCTCCATAGCTTCGGACTCATCTATATCTGCTAGTAGGGCCCAATTCACTCCTGAAATATCCACCGGAGTATAGGCGCTAATTACATTAATTCCTCGATAATCAGGTACTATATCCACTCCGCTCTCTCCGGCTAAGGCCCGATTCGCTGTTTCCATATCTATCTCTAAATCCAAGATAGTACTCTCTTCATCAAAACGAGAATCGGAACGCATTAAGTTATCCTGCCCTACCAAATAAGTCTCTCCGCTTTCACCTAAGCCCGATCTTTCCTGCATAATATCATTAATCTGATGAATCGGAATCTGTAAAGCTACCACTCCTAATTGATTGCCTTCTTCATCCGTTACCGGAGCTCCAATAAAAGAAGCAGGCTCATCACTCGGCTCATACATCGCAAAATCAATTAAACTAAGCTCCTCCAGTCCTGCTTGATATGCTTCAGCTAAACCTGAATCACTATAGGGCCCGTCAACTAAATTAGTACCTAAATCATCTTCCTCCATTACCGTATAAATTACATTACCCTCTAAATCAATCAAAAAAAGATCATAATAACCATATGTATTATTAAAATCACTTAATTCTTCATCATAAAGAGACTCAATCTCAACATACTCTTCACTATCTAAACCTTCTTCAAAAACCTCAGTAAAGTCAGACAAGGCCTCTCTAACTAAAGAATCCTCAGCCAAGACCTCTATATTTCTAAACCTTTCCTCAAAATAATCTTCAATATAACTAGCCTTTACCTCTCGCACAGCCTCTAACTGTCGCTTATTCTGTTCAATCAAAGTATTAGCAGACATGTTATAACTTAATAAAGCTAGTCCAGCTAAACTAATTACAATCAAAGCAATAAATACTCCACTTAACTTAAAACCGATGTTTAAGTCCTTTAACTTATCTTTTAACATCTTTTACCTCCTGAAAATTTTAAAATACTGATTTTTCATTGCCTTACCTATTATACCAAAACTATATAATTAACTCAACAGTGAACTACATAGAATTTTCCCTATATTTTTACAATATCTATTGCTTTTCTTATCTTAAACCTTAAAGGTATGAGCAGTTAGCTTCATTAGCTGCTTTACTTGTTTTAGCGCTTCTTTTAAGTCCTGATAATCATTTTTATCCAATTTTTGAGGGTTAATATAGTTATCGGCCTCTTTTCCCGCTTCTATCTTCTTTAGATTTTCCTTAATCCTAAATTCCAATAACTTTTGATAAGCTTGACTGAGATTTTCCTTATTATTTTCAGAAATCACATTCTTTTCTACCAAAACCTCTAATCTTTCAAAAGTGGAAGTTGCATGGATTCCTTCTTTTAAAGAAAAGGCCCGCACACAGTCCACCATCTGTATTGAACCTCCTAATTTTAGATTAATTTCATCCTCATGTTCCTCAGAATTTTTAGTTAATAACCTCCCAAAAAGACCTAGAGGAAGCTGATTATATAAAGCGACCTTACCCAAAAAGTATAATACAGTATCATTCCGCTGTGAAAGATTTACCAAGTGATGCTTAAGCAGTCTTGCTATATTGAAATTACCATAAATCGGACGATGGTCAAAGAATATATTAAAAGATCTAACCTTAGTAAAGTTTAAATCAGCTAACCACTCCTGCATAATCTGTCTCCATTCTTCCAAGGAGTTACGCCAGTAGTGGTTGCTAACCATCACTCCCCCATCACACTCTTCAAAGCCACACTTAATCAGCTTATCTACAATCTTTTCTCCAAAAACCCGAAAGTACTCTTCAACTTTCTCTTTAGGCTGTCCCTCATTAACCCAAATAAAGCCATTATCCTGATCCGTTCTCAAAAACTGCTCTTTACGTCCCGCACTACCCATCTGTAAAAAGCAGTACTCCACCGGCGGAGCTCCATAACCTTCTCTTTTCATCTCTTCTTCAGATAACTCAATTATTCTTCGAGTTAAGCGATCATTAAACTCAGTAATTAATTCACAGATTTCCCGCGCCGAAGCATTTTCTACTATTAAAGCCTTTAAAACCTTATCCACCCTCTGGCGGGCTTCATTCAATTCCTGAATAGAATTTTGCGTCTCTATCTCATTAACTATAGTTACTAAACCAGCATTCCGAGTTTCAGTTAAGTCTCTAATAGTAACTATTCCCTCTATCAAGTCCTGCTTAAGCACTATTATATGCTTAATCTTATGCTTAACCATGCTGTATAAGGCCTGATAATAGAAAGCTTCCCGCGGCATGGTAATAATATTAGTAGACATTACATCTTGGGCCCGAAATTCATGCTCTACCTTTTTTTGAGTCATTATCTTATGCACTAGCTCTCTTTCAGTAACAATTCCAATCGGTCTATTATCCTCTTCCACTACTATAGAACTTACTTGGCGCTCCTTCATAGCTCTTGCTATCTCAGCAACGGGAGCTGTCTTCACACAGGTTTCTACTGGAGAACTCATGATTTCAAAAAGCTTCTTCCGAAAAGGATGTAGCTCCAAACCATCTCCCCTTTGCTGACGATACTTTTCTTCTTCTATAAGATGCTGGCAGCAGGAATGCTTCCAATCGACTAGCGATTCTATTAAGTACTCTGCAAACTCCGCTTGTCGATCAATCAACTCTCTTAGTGACTTACGAGGTAGTAAGAGACATTCGCACTCCTCTACTACTAAAGCCGAATGACTATAAAGCCCTTCTTGACTAAAGATATCCTCTCCTAAAAAATCAAGTGGATAACGATAGCCAAGCACCTTGTTAATTCCGAACTCATCGGTAATAACTACCTCTACCAAGCCTTCCAAAATTATATAAAGTTCACCCCGAGTCTCTTCATTCTGTTTAAAGATATAATTATCCTCAGCATAACTTTCAATTCTAGCCTCGGGAAGCGTTGCTAATACCTCCTCCACAAAGTCTGGCGAGTCAACTAATTTCTCTAGCATCTCTATAATATCCATGTTCTAGACCTCCTTAAGTCCTAACCAAACTACTTAAACATGAGGTATCCTAGTATGGCTTGCTATTTCGGAATTAACAGTGTATAAATCAACTAAACTTAGTGCATGAAGATCAGCATGACCTGCTAAACGAGCAAAGGTCTTTAACTCCTCTAAGCTCACTTGCAAAAAGTTAGCTAAACGCTGAGCACTATTTTCGACATTTAAACGCTCCCGCAGCTCTTCATCCTGAGTGGCAGCCCCTACTGGACATCTTCCCCTATCACAGACTCGATACTGCTGACAAGCTGCTGCCATTAAAGCCGAAGTAGCAATGGCGATCGCATCAGCTCCTAAGGCTAAGGCTTTAGCAAAATCACTGGCCATCCTTAAGCCGCCGGTAATAATTAAATCAATATCTAAGCCCTGTTCATCTAAATACTTTCTAGCTCGATCTAAAGCAAAAACAGTAGGTACAGAAGTAGCATCCTTAACTACCTTCAAAGTAGAGCCAGTAGCCCCACCCCGACCGTCAATAGTCACAAAGTCCGGCTCAGCATAAGCAATACACTCCAGATCAGCCTCAATATGTCCGGCAGCAATCTTAACTCCAATCGGTCGCCCTGCCGAAAGCTCTCGTAACTTAGTTACTAACTCTTTTAAATCTTCTTTAGAATTAATATCCGCAAAACGGGCCGGACTTATTATATCCTCCCCCAAAGGCTTATCTCTGATCTCAGCAATTTCCGGAGTTACCTTCTCTGCCGGCAGATGACCTCCCATTCCTGCCTTAGTCCCCTGACCGATCTTAATTTCTATCGCCGCCGCCTCCTTGAGATTTTTTTGACTCACACTATACAGATTAGGCACATATTCAAAGATATACTTATAGGCAGCCTCTTTTTCTTCAGCTAAAACTCCACCTTCACCGCCCCCAATAGCAGTTTTGCTTTGGGCAGCTCCCTTAGCCAAAGCTATCTTCATTTCCTTAGATAGGGCCCCAAAGGACATATGTGAAATCAGTACTGGATTTTCTATCACCATTGGCTGGGCTGCCTGAGCACCGATAGTGGTAGTAGTACTCACCGCTTCCTCCTTATTCAGAGGTAGTCGGCTTAGTTGGGCTCCCATTATCAAAATATCCTCCCAAAAAGGTTCAGCAATGCTGCTCCGCATAGCCTCATTAATCGAAGTACCGCTAACAGCTACTTGATGGATATTATCCATCTGCTTTTCCTGTTTATCGTCCTGTCTATAAAAAGATGAGGAGTAGTCTAGGTTGCTCTTTTGCTCTTGAGGCGGGCCCTGTTTAGAGCTATCTTCCGCTTCCTCCGCAGCAGAATCAGCTTCCTCACTCTCCACCTCTTCAAAATAAATCTGCTCCGAAGTACAGATCGGACAGACCCAAGACTCAGCTAACTCCTCCCAAAGAATCTCCTCTTCAGCCTCATCATAAACATAATCACAAACAACACATATATAGCTTTGCATAATTAATCTCCTCTCTATATTCCAAAGTCTTCTGGCTCATAATGGGTAATATCGTTTTGACAGCCCGGACACTTCTGCGGCGGCTCAGTACCTTCATAAACATAACCACAGACTCGACACTTCCACTTAATCGCTTCCTCTCTCTTAAAAACACTATCACTTTCCAACAGCTCCAATAACCTTTCTAAACGCTGCTGATGGCGCTCTTCTATCATCCCGATCTGCTTAAAAAGCCTAGCTGCTTCCAGCTCCCCCTCAGCCATAGCCTGCTCAGCCAGGCGCGGGTAAACAGACTCCTGCTCCTCCTTTTCAGCCTCAATAGCCGTTCTCAAATTCTCCTCGGTAGAACCCAATTTGCCAAGTATTCTAAATATCTCTCTAGCGTGAGAAAGCTCATTCTGAGCCGTCTCCTCAAAAATCTTAGCGTAATAATGCAGCCCTTCTTGGCGAGCAATCTCAGCAAAAAGCTCATAACGACATCTAGCCAATACTTCCTGTCTTAAGACCGAATAAATTTCCCGTTTATAATCCTTCATAGTATCAACTCTCCTTTATTTTTCACTTACTCCCTCAGCTTCAGTAAATTAACCTGATTTCCCTTTTCATTATACCACAGCTCATCATAGAGCTTATTAGTCATCTTAATCCCCCGGCCTCTTTCCTCCAAACCATCAAAATCCCTTTCCACATCCAAGACCTGAGTAGCCTTTTCAGTCCAGTCAAAGCCTGTCCCTTCATCCTCAATAGTAGCTTTAATATACTGCTCGGTTACTTCTACCCTAATATCAACCTTTTTACTTTTATCTAGCTGATTCCCATGCTCAATAGCATTAATAACCATCTCTTCAAAACCGATACAGATTAAGCTAGGTGGCTCATAATAAGGAGCAATAAACTCCATTAGCTTCTCCTTCAACTTGTGCATTGCTGCGCAACTACTACATATACTGGACTCAAAGCTATCAATTACCTGTAATTCCTTTCTTAAAGTAAGAAAGGTTATATCATCTTGCCCCTTAATACTGCCAGCAAAGTTCTCAAAATCTTTTCTCACTCTGTAGTTTATCAACTCCGGCGGTAGATAATAATTAGCTGCTAAAACTTCTTTTAAACGTTCTTCACCATAAGGAATTAATCTCCCCTCTTCTTTATTTATTGTCTCCTCAATCAACCCATCGGTAGTTAAAAAAAACGTTTCTCCTGCTTTTAAAGAATGCTCTACTTGCTGATACTCCAAAGCTTCAGCTTCAGGCATTGAAGTAATCGGTAGCCCACTACAAAATAAAGGAGACAACTCGCCATCCTTAGTAATAATTAGAGGAGGAATCTGAAATCCTGCGTTAGCAAAAGTAAGCTTCTGCTTCTCCACTTCCAAAACTCCTAACAGCAAACAGATAAAATAATCTCCTGGAAAGTTCTCTTGACTATATCTCTTGGTTATATATCGAATTAAACGAAGTGGATCTAAAATTTCTCCACTTTCATGCTGATAAAGCAAGTAGTTATTAATAGTTTCCCGTAAAAATATATTCAACAAAGTTCCATCTAAACCGTGCCCGCTTACATCAGCTAAATAAATAATTAACTGATCTTCAATCTGAATAATATCATAAAAATCTCCCCCTAATTTATAAGAAGGTTGAAAGTAAGTATCGTAAGCTATCCCTTCTATTTGAGGCAGGTTTTTAGGTAGAAACTGCTGATGTAACTCACTAGCTTTATCTATCTTTTCTTCTAAGTTATTATATAAGCCCTCTATTTCCTGATAGTATTCCTTTAACTTCTGATCACTTTTCTTGCGCTGAATAGTGTTAATAAAGATATTAGCTACCACTCTAAATAAGGAAATTTCTTCTTCTTGCCACTGATGTTTTTTAATTCTGGAATTAAAACCTAATACTCCCTTTAGCTCCTGACTATACTCTAAAGGTAGCAATAAACTGGACTTAATATTTTTAGATCTTAAAAACTCTTGTTCCTCTTTAGCCGCTGCTGATAACTCTTTAGTATCAACAATATCTATAAGTTCTCCTGCTTCTAGCTTATTTAGGGCCCAAGAAAAATCCTTTAAAGTAAAACACTTATCAATATCAACAGCAGCTTCCATTTTAAAGTCTTTTCTCAACCACCTAAAAACTTCTTCAACTTTTTCATTATCAGCAGAAAATAAATAGATAAAAGCATAATCCACTCCAATAAATTTAGCTATCTTTCCTAATCCTTGCTCTATTCTCGGCTGAATATCACCATTATCTTTAAAATTAATAAACTCCTTCGATAAATCTATAACTAAGTTCTCCAATCTAGCTCTATACTTCAGCTCTGCTAATAGTTGCTCCTGCTCTTTAGTTTTTTCTTTAAGCTCCTTTTTAGTCCGACTAAGTTCCAATTGAGTCTTCACTCTAGCTAATACCTCTTCTTTTTGAAAAGGCTTAGTTATATAATCTACTCCACCCAAGTTAAAACCTTTCAGTTTATCCTCGGTTTCGGTCAAAGCACTAATAAAAATAACAGGAATCTCCTCAGTTTTCGGTTTTTCCTTTACGCTCTTACAAACCTCAAAGCCAGTCATCCCCGGCATCATAATATCTAAAAGAATCAAATCTGGAAGCTTCCTAGCAATAAAATCCAAGGCTTCTTTGCCGCTATTAGCTACGGCTACTTTATAGGAACTTTTCTTTAGTATCCTTCCTAAAATCTGCACATTCTGTCTATTATCATCGACTACTAAGATCAACTCTTCCTCGCTCACTATAATCCCTCCTTTAACTAATATTTTTTATTCCTTTTCTATTTCGATTAACTACGAAAACTCTTTAAGTATTCTATATAAAGATATCTTAAGCTATTCCTTGGTTAATAGTTCTAGCAATTGCTTTAATCAATTCTTTGCTGCTTGCTATTAGAGATTGCTCAATGTGAGAAATAAGTCACAAAGCAGTTTTTAAATAATTATTATTTATTCTAATTTTCCCTGATTATCCAAATTAAAAGGGACTCTTATTAATAATAGTTCTATAATTTTATTAGTTTTCCTCTATATATGGCTCCTTTTAATCTGAATTATATAATAATAGTTTGAAAAAAGCGGTTACTCAGTTTTCTGAATAACCGCTTTTCTAAATTAATTATTTTCTTAAAACTAATTTATTTAAACTTTAAACTGAGCTACTAGCTCCTGTAGCTCTTGAGCCATAGCCGATAATTCCTCGGAAGAACCAGTAATTTCATCGGACATAGTAGTAATATCCTGAGTGGCTTCGTTTATCTGACTACTATTTTCAGCCAACTCCTGAGTAGAAGCAGCCGTCTGCTCTACATGAGCCGTAGTCTCTTCAATAGCTTCCTCAATCTCAGCAAAGGCTTCTCCATTTTCTACAGCCACTTCTTTACCTGCTTGGGCCCTATCCTCGACCTCCTTAACTGACTCTAAGCCACTTTCAGACTTCTCTTGCGTCTCCTTAACTAAAGTGGATATCTCAGCCGTAGCCTGAGCCGTCTGTTCAGATAACTCACGAATCTCCTCAGCTACCACAGCAAAACCTTGTCCATGTTCACCGGCTCGAGCCGCCTCGATAGCTGCATTTAAGGCCAAGAGATTAGTCTGCTCCGAAATATCGGTAATCAGATCTATAATCTGTTCTATCTCCTGTGAATTAGCCTCCAAATCCTCGATAACTGCTACTGTTTGCTGCACTGCATCCTCGATCTCTTCCATACCTTGAACTGCCTGCTTGATATTTTCACCACCGACTTCCGTCTGCGCATTGGCCTGCTCGGTAAAGCTAGCTACCTCCTGGCTACTAGCCGAAATCTCTTGAATACTGGCCGTCATTGCTTCGATTAGTTCTTTAGTATTATCTATAGTAGCATTGCCTTCCTCAGCCGAAGCCGACAGCTCTTCACTATGAGCCGATAGATCCTCGACATTACTTAAGATGTTAGCAATTAAAGTTCTATACTGAGTCACAATTTCATTAAAGGATCTTTGTAGAGTTCCCAACTCATCCTCTCTATTTACTTCCATTTGAGAGGTCAAATCGCCGCTAGCCAAAACCTCCATCGAATCCACAACCTGCATAATAGGTCGACTGAAGTTATTGCCCAACCAGCCAGCTACCAGAGCGGCTAAGGAACCTACAATCAAAACCATAATTAAACTCCCAATTAAGAGTGCTCTAAGCTCCGCAAAAGCTTCATCTGTTGGCTGTTGAGCTAATACGGCCCAGCCTAAGTTATCTAAGTAATCATAAGAAGCCAATACTTCATCTCCTAGGTCATTTATTTGAACCAGATCACCACTCTCGCCTGCTAGAGCATTTTCGATTGCTTCATTCTCTGTTTGAAACTGTTCTAAAACCATACCTTCATAGTCAGGATGACCGATTATAACTCCTTGATCATCAGTCATATAAGCATAGCCAGTATCTCCTATCTCTACTTCCATAATTAGCTCCTGTACAACCCTTAAGTCAATCTCTCCTCCTAAAACACCGATAATCTCTCCGTCCTCTTCGATAGGAGTAGAGATAGTAACGGCTGGTCGATCAGTAGTAGTAGATATAAAAGAGTCCGAAACATTAGTCTGACCTACAATGGCCTCTTGATACCACTCCCGATGGCTATAGTCATCACCAATCAGTTCACTGCTGGCTTCATCAAAACTAACTGCTATTCCATCCTCATCGGCTACATAAAAGCCTTCAAAAAGCGGATAGTTTGCTAAAAGTTCAGCAAATAACTCTTGATGGGTCTCCACCTCCATAGATTTAATCTGCTCTAAGTCAGCTATAAACTCTATATTACTAACACTCTCCTGACCTAAAGCTTCAACTCTTTCCGATAACTGCTCTGCTACTAAGCTATTATGTTCAATTACTCTCTCTTCAATAGCTCCCCGTTCCTGAATATAGTTTACTGTCGAATAAATAATAACCGGCACTACTGCCAATAAAATCATTATTCCAATTAACTTCTGTTTCAAACTAAGCTCTCTTAACATTTTAAACATTTTTAGCACCTCTCTTTTGATTATCAAAGTCAAAGACTACCTGAGCTGACTTATAAACACCTAACAACCATAAACTATCCTTTTTAATCTAAACTCTTAACCTCCCCCTTTTTTATTAACACCTTATTAATTTAACTTAAAGTAAACATAAATAAATCTGACCCTAATCTTTAAGTAATTAGCACAAGAACAGGGCCAGATCCATAGATAAATCAATATCTATCTTTTAATCTCTCCGGCAAACTGACAATCATAGCTTAATTACTTACTCAAGCCTTAGACCCAGCACTTTGCGACCCTGATTTTCATCAGGTGTGCCCTAGACGGATTATCTTCAATTATCAAAACTTTCTTTCCTTTTGGATATATACTTCCTTAATTTGAAGGTTTATTTATTACTATTAGCACTAGAATAATATCATAAAATGACACTTGATTCAATATTAAATCATTTTTTCTAAATATTTAGATAATTAATTATTTTTTTCTGAAAATTATTTTTGGGATTGAAAGGTGTGATAACTGCTTAAATAAGCTTTAGGAAGGTAATAAGGAAAGAAATATACTAGTGGTCAGAATTAGAAAGTGTAGGAATGGTTGAATCAGAAAGAATAATTGATGGTGAAAAAACGACAGAAACAAGA
>NZ_JALKBZ010000052.1 GCF_023227765.1 Fuchsiella alkaliacetigena | reverse complement strand
ATCAAAATATAGATAGATCTTCAAGCGTTTTTATAACTTTTATATAGTTTTTGTTAGTATTTTAACAGCTGTTACAACCTCCTCAACAATTACATCAATTTAGCATTAAGCCTTATTTTATCATAAACTAACTAAAAAAGAAATAGCAATCCAACTCCAAAATAAAGCCTACCCTAAATAAAGGGTAGGCTGATAAATATAGTAATTAAAGTTTAAATAAATATCTTAAAGAATCCATCCCACAACTTAAACTTACCGAGGCTCTACAATAAACTTAATAGCTGTCCTTTCCTCTCCATCAATCTCAATTTCGGCAAATGCCGGAATTGCAACTAAGTCTACTCCACTAGGAGCTACAAAACCCCTAGCAATAGCAATAGCTTTTACTGCTTGATTAACTGCTCCAGCACCTATACTCTGTAATTCAGCCCTACCTTCTTCTCTTAATACTGCAGCTAAAGCACCTGCAATTGATTTAGGTCTAGAATCTGATGCTATTTTTAATACCTCCATGGGTTCTCCTCCTCTTATTTTTATTTTAGCCTATCTCCAAGCTCATCACCTTCTATATATATGTATAGTGTATTAATTACTTATATTATTCATCATAAACCAAAAAAATCCTTCTTTCTCAATAACTTTAACTATTTTAAAGTTCAAAATTGTTTGAATTTTTTAGATAGTAATCAATTTTTGCTCATTAATTACTATTTTCCCAAATTCCAACTGTTGATCTGTTTCTACTCTAACTTCTACTTGATAGCTTTGCTCTAAATCTATTAAGTTACTATTTTTTTGCCCCCGTAATACAGAAGAAAACCTAGGATTGATCTTTAAACTTATTACCTCAGCTCTTAAATTAGAACCCAACTCCTGCTTCAACTTATCCAAAACTAGTTTTGACTCCACTAACTGCCTAAAAGCAGGATGAAAGGGCCCGGCCACTATAGACTCTTGATTCACTTCAGCCGAAGGCTGTAAACCGAGTCTGATCACTGGAATTTCAGCCTCTCTAAACAGCAGTAGCTCTTCTTTGCAGATCTCCACTGCTTCAGCCACTGTCAGCGGAGTAAATAGTCCTTTTTTATATAACTGAGCTAAAGCAGTATCCTTAATTACTAAAGTAGGATAGATTCGTACTAAATCCGGAGCCAACTCAATAGTTTTAACAGCACTATAAAGCATAGTCTCTCGAGTAGCCTTAGGCAGGCCCGGCATTAACTGAATCCCTAACTGAAAACCAAAATCCTTGATTAAATTACTAGCCCTAAGTACCTCTTCCACACCATGGCCTCGCTGAGCAGCCTCAAGCACCTCCGCTACTAAAGACTGCACCCCTAACTCAATCACCTCTACTCCATAAGCAGCTAAATTATTCAAAATCTCTACATTAATATAGTCAGGACGAGTAGACAGACGCAGATTATCTACCTGTCCTTGCCGATAATAATCAACGGCCACCTCTAAAAAACGATTCTGTTCCTCGATTTCAAGCCCAGTAAAACTGCCGCCATAAAAAGCAATCTCCACTTTAGCCTCTGTATGATCTATAGTCTCTAAATACTCTTCGATTCTATCTTTAACCTGTTTCACGCTAACCCCTGAAACTCCCGTTATCTCTCGTTGATTGCAGAAAATACAGTCATGAGGACAACCGAAGTGAGGAATAAAAATCGGAATTATATAGTGCTCCTTAGCCATATTCTCACCTACTGATTGATCTCTGCTTGTTTTTCTATTCTCTTTAACTGTTTAATCTCCTCTTGGCTTAAATAACGATAATCTCCTACAGACACCCCTTGTAAATCAAGAGGACCAAACTTAGTTCGCTTTAATTCTTTAACCGGATGGCCTACTGACTTCCACATCCTTCTCACCTGTCTATTTTTCCCCTCGTGAATTTTAAGCGAAACAATAGCCTCACTACCTAAGTCGGCCACTATTTTAGCTTCAGCCGGAGCTGTCCAACCATCTTTAAGTTGAATTCCGCGCTCTAAAGCCTCAATCTTAGCCTGGTTAGGAACCCCTGCTACTGTAGCTACATAAGTCTTTTTTACTCCTTCACTAGGATGAGTCAACACATAAGTCAAGTCTCCATCATTAGTTAGCAACAATAAACCTTCAGTATCCTTATCCAGCCTACCCACCGGATGTACCTCCTGTTTAACATCCGTTAGAATATCGAATACCGTCTGGCGCTGATAAGGATCATCAGTAGTAGTAATATAGCCCTGAGGTTTATTTAATAGAATATAAACCAACTTTTCTCTTTGAATTACTTGACCATCAACTTCAATCTTATCCTGCTGAGGGTCAACCTTAGTCCCTAATTCTGTCACTACTTCTCCGTTTACCTTCACTCTACCGGCAGCAATAATTTCTTCACTCTTTCGCCGCGAAGCAACGCCGGCTCTAGACATTAGTTTCTGTAATCTCTGCATATTGATCACCCTTCAAAAAGATTTAAGAATTAGTGCTTAATGATTTATGGTATAGTTTTGATTTTGAACTAACAGTTTTGAACTTACTGATTCCTGACAACTAACTACTAATTCCTAATAAATACTTCCTGAAATCAACTGAAACTCCTTTATTTAAAAACAAAAAGCCGGAGCTTACTCAAGCAAGCTCCAGCTTTAATTACTCAAATTTAAATTCTATTCAATAGCTCAAAGAAAGAGCTGTCCAGCAGCACTTAACCAGTTCCAAAACCTATCCCACTTAGAATCAGGAGTTAGCTCTTCTTTAGCTAGTAAAGGAATACTCCCCTTTACTTGTCCATCTGCATAGACAACGACTCTGCCTACTGACTCTCCCTGCTCAATAGGCAAGTTCAAGTTACTTTTTAACTTAACTTTACTACTCAATTGAGACTCCTCATCCACAGGTAAAACTACTGCTAAGTCCTGAGCTGCCATTAAACTTAGCTCCTTGCTAGGAGCCGCTGCTAAAGATAAAGAATGAACTTCTTCTCCTTCTTCCACAATTTGAATTCGTTCAAATGCCTCTAGACCGTAGTTTAGTAGTTTTATAGAGTCATTCCACATCTGGTTACTCTTTAAAACTACTGAGATTACCTGCCTTCCTTCCTTAGTTGCTGAAGAAACTAAACATCTTCCGGCAGCATTGGTATAACCGGTTTTTACTCCGTCGACATTTTTAAATCTACGCAGTAAACGATTTGTATTCAACAAAGAGCGACCGTAAGTGTGGCCCTGCCAAGTGATAGTTTTGCGAGTAGTATTAACTATTTCAGCAAAGGTCTGATTTTGTAGAGCATACCTAGTAATCATAGCTAAATCGTAGGCAGTAGTTAAATGGCCTGGCTGGGGAAGCCCATTTGGATTTTTGAAAGTAGTATTCAAAGCCCCCAGTTCTCTAGCCTTACGATTCATTAAATGAGCAAACTCTTCTACACTTCCCCCGATATGTTCAGCAATAGCCACCGCTGCATCATTTCCGGAATTCAGCAGCAGTCCATAAAGCAGCTCTTCTAATTTTAATACTTCTCCTTCGCCTAACCAAATAGTGGAGCCGCCTTCATAAGCAGCCCTAGAACTAGCTTTTACTTCAGCATCTAAATCACCCATTTCCAAGGCTAAAATCCCGGTCATTATTTTTGTTGTGCTAGCTGGAGGCCTTTTTTCATGAGCATTTTGAGAGTATAATACTTCCCCCGTTTCAGCATCGATCAGAATCGCTGATTCCGCTGTAATTTCAGGCTTAGCCTCTAAGGTAGAGATATTAATTGTTAATAATAACAATAATATTGCTATTATAAATAGCTTACTCCACTTTTTTTCTTTCATTAAGTCTCCCTCATTTCTTCTAAAAGTGCAATTCACAATTAATTATGATAATCAGGCCCCTGCTTTTGACTCCCAGACTTTAACTCCTTTAACAAGTCAGGAGCTGCATTAATCAGTCTTTCTATCACCGCGTTATTATCAACTGGTAAAAGCTTCACCTTTTCTTGACCTACTACTAAAAAGGCTACCGGCTGTAACATAACTCCTCCCCCGCTACCACCGCCGAAAGGTTTGTCGTTCTTGTTTTCTGGAGAAGTTTCCTGTTGATGATGTTCATTATATTCACCACCACCAGCAGCAAAACCAAAGCTTACCTTAGAAATCGGAATAATTACACTACCGTCAATGGTCTCTACTGGATCACCTACAATAGTGTTTACATCTACCATTTCCTTAATATTTTCCATTGCCGTATCCATTAATCCCTCAATCGGATGTTCTGCCATTTATACTTGAACCTCCCTTTATATCTATTGATGATTATTCTCGTACCTACGCTAATAATATTTCCTAAGCGAAGGCTAAATATACTTTTAAACTCTACATCTATCTTATTAACCTGATTGAAATCGGGGATTACTTTAAAGTCAGGTCTAACCATACTTTCAGCTATATTGCTTAAGATAGAATATAAATTACTTTTTAGGGCCCAAATAACTCCCGTTAAAATTCCTGTCCAAGCTGGATCTTTAACTCCAAACTCCGTTCGCCAAAGTAACTTTTCACACTGACCTCTTAAACTTAAAATCAAGGTTCCAATTATCCTTAATAAAATCGGGTTCCGTAAACTTAACTCTTCCAGCCTATGTAATTCATCCTTTAAAGTATCTAAACCGCGCTCCAAGGCTTCAAACTCATCCACCATTCCTAAGGAAAACTTAAACTGTTCCTTTAATCTGGCCCAATTAATCTCATCCCAAGAAAATAAAATATCTTTTTCTGTTTCTGCACTGGGTGAACCTGTAGCTTCTATTTTAGCTTTTATCTCTAAAAAGGGAAGATAGAGCAGTCTTTTGAAGTCAATATAAGGAATATCTAAACTATACTTAATTAATCCAAAAAGCATCTCTATCCAAATCTTCAAATCATCGTCTTCTTTTCTCCGAGAATAATTTACTACCACCTTAACGGGCATTAACCAAATGATTGTTATTATTGCTATGATAGTTATTAAAGTAATCATTATCTAGCTCCCCATACTCAGCTTAGTCTATAGTTATTATTTCCCAATTATAAATTATCATACAAAAAAACAACCCTTTTCCAGGTTGTTTGATAGTTTAGTATTCTATTTTTAAAGGCTTTATCTTAATCCAATAGCTTTTCTTCCAGCATTTCCTCTTTTTTCAAATCCTCTAACTTGGGCAACTCTTCCGGCTCCGGTAACTGGCTTAAGTCTTCCAAACCGAAATATTCCAAAAACTTATCACTAGTACCGTAAATAATTGGGTTGCCTATAGTATCTTTACGGCCCAGCTTAGTTACTAGATCTTTTTTTTGTAAAGTTCTTAGTGCTTTTTCAACATTAACCCCTCTAATATCCTCAATTTCAGCTCTAGTAACTGGCTGCTTATAGGCTACAATAGTTAATGTCTCCAAAGAAGCTGGAGTTAAGGATTTTTCCACTTCCGGTTGATAAAGTTCCTCGACATAAGTAGCATATTGGGGCTTAGTCTGTAGCCTAAAACCTTCACCTATCTGTATCAGCTCCATCCCTCTGTTATGGTCTTGATAATCCTGCTCTAACTGCTCTAAAGCTTCTTCAATCTCCACAGCAGTTAAATCGCTTACTTTACTTATTTCAGCAACTTCTATCGGTTCAGCAGCCATGAATAGTAACGCTTCTACTAAAGCCTTTTTATTTTCAACCATAATCAATAACCCCTTCATCAGCACTATGATAAATTTGAATATTAGCAAAGGTCTGCGACTGCTTAACCACCACTTTACGCAGTCTCATTAGCTCCAAAAGAGCCATAAAGCTAACCACTATCTCCAGTCTGCTATCTTCCTCTGCTAAAAGTTCTTTAAAGCCTAATTTATTTTCTTGAGTTAACTTTTGCTCTAAATCGGTCATCTTCTCCTGAATACTGATCTCTTTTTTTCTCAGCCGCTGCAAATTTCTTTCCGTTTTTGCCTCTTGTTCCTGCTGAGCTTTACTCCGCTCTTCTTTAGCCGAGATCACCTCTTCAAAAAGCTGTACAAACTGCTCTAGCTTAACCTCCTCTAACGGATTAACCTCTGGAGCTTCAGTATCGACTTCCTTTAAAATAGACTCCAAATTCTTAGTATACTTCTTTCTTTGCACCTCTTCATACTTTTTTAAACGTTGGGCCAGCTGTTTATACTTCTTATACTCCAAGAGTCTATTAATTAACTGCTGTCTAGGATCTACTTCTTCCTCATCCTCTTCTTGAGATTTTTCCTCAGGCAATAGCATAGTAGACTTAATCTGAATCAACCTAGCAGCCATTACTAAAAACTCGCTAGCTATCTCCAAATCTAACTCCTGCATAGCTGAAATATAATCTAGATATTGGGCCGTAATCTCGGCAATAGAAATATCATAAATCTCCATTTCATCCTCTTTAATCAAGTGCAATAAGAGAGGAATCGGGCCCTCAAAAGAATCTATTTTAACCTCATAACTCATGCTTCCACCTCGATCACAGCTTCATTGCTGCTCTTACTTCTTCCATAGTAGCCCTAGCTACCTTTCTTGCCTTAGCTGCTCCCTGAGCTAGAATTTCATCGATCTGTTCTGGATTGCTCTCCAGTTCTTTTCTTTTTTCTCTAATCTCGGCTAATTCAGCTATTAAGACCTCCCTTAATCTTCCTTTACAGTCCATACAACCTATATCGGCTTGACGACAAGCAGCTCCTAACTCTTCTAACTCTGCTTGGTTGAAGATTTTATGAAAATCATAGACTGAACAAACCTCGGGATCACCAGGATCATCCAAACGAACTCGTTGAGGATCAGTAACCATCTCCTTCACCTTAGCCTCTATCTCCTCTTTTCCATCAGCCAAGAAGATAGCATTACCATAACTCTTGCTCATCTTGCGCCCATCTGTTCCTAGTAGCTTAGGCACCTCAGTTAATTTGGGCTCCGGTTCAGGAAATACCTCTTGATAAAGATAATTAAAACGGCGAGAAATCTCTCTAGTAAGCTCCAAATGAGGCAGTTGATCCTTACCTACCGGTACAGTATCTCCTTTATACAACAAAATATCGGCGGCCTGTAATACCGGATAACCTAATAAGCCATAGGGCACAGAATTACCTAAGTTTAACTCTTCAATCTGTTCTTTATAGGTAGGATTTCTTTCTAATCTAGAAACTGAAGTAATCATCGAAAGTAACAGGTGTAGTTCAGCGTGCTCTTTTACATCAGACTGTACAAAGACTACACTCTCTTCTGGATCTATTCCGGCACTAATCCAATCTATTACTAATTCTCTACTATTCTCTCTAATACTTTCAGTACTATCATATTTAGTAGTTAAAGCATGCCAATCTGCTACTTCAAAGTAGCAGTCATAGTCCTCTTGTAAGTTTACCCAGTTATCTAATACTCCTACTAAATGGCCTATATGTAACTTGCCTGTAGGTCTCATTCCGCTTAGAATTCTTCCTTTAGTCATTTATTAGCTCCTCCTTAATCTCTTTCTATTACTTTGCTATAGTTAACAGTTTATAGTGGATAGCTTATAGTTAAGTTCAGGTTCTAAGAACAAAACAATATCGGTCTATTGTTGCGTTCAAACGAAGTCTGGGTAACCCCAGGGGTGTTTCCAGAGTAATGGTTAACTTCGTGTCAACGCTACAAATCTTTTTTCTCTCCTTGTGTATTTATCAAAGATTAGAGCTATTGTGATTTGTTTAAAGCTTTTTTGAAGTTATTTAATAAAAACGACGAAAAAAGCTAGATTCCGCTCCTAAACACCCCTGGGGGATTATTTTATCATGAAAAACCACTTCGCTATCAGCACGGTCAAACAGGTGTTTCTAAGTGATATTAAAGATTATTTTGTAATGCTTCTTAACGAATCGGAACTAAAATAAGAACTGATTTAGCCAATTTTTCTAATTAAAATTGGCGGGCTCTTATTTTAGTGGAGATGAGTTTTAGAAGCATAAAAATAATCTTTTTTAACGTGAAATGCCTGTTTGACCCCCAACACTCAACGGAACAATATAACAATGTGGTAATGAAATTAAACTTTTGAACTTCAACTATTAACTGTCAATTGAAGTCTATAAAAGCAATCGATAAAAGAAAAACCAAATAGGCCCGATAATATTACCCAATACTCCTGTAAAAACCAAAAAGAGAAGTACAAAAGGCCCGTAAGCCTCCAATTGATAAATAATACTATCATACTTGCGAGGTAAAAAGCCAGCCAAAATCTTAGATCCATCCAAAGGCGGTACCGGCAATAAGTTGAAAATAGCTAAGCCTAAATTAATCCCTACCCCCAACTGCAAAAATATAAGCACCACCGGCGGTAATACAAAAGCTAGACTATTAAATAAGCCAGCTAATAGAATGGCCATCAAAATATTGGAAGCTGGCCCGGCTAAACCTACATACATCATGCCTTGTTTAGGGTCATCAAAGTAACGTGGATCCACTCGTACCGGCTTAGCCCAACCAAAGCGTTGAGTAAAAAGCAAAACTAAGGTTCCCATTAAATCCAAATGAGCCAAAGGATTAAGCGTCAATCTACCAGTCATTTCCGGAGTAGGGTCCCCTAATAAGTCAGCCATTTTACCGTGAGAATACTCATGAATCGATAAAGAAAACAGCAATACAGGTATCAAAAGTATGAGTTGAGCAATATCCATCTATTCAACACGCTCCCTTTCAAATCTCATTAAACAACCTCTTAAATATCTAAGTTCATCCTCAGAGGTGCTTAAGTTTCCATTTAGTTTTTCTTCCTTAACCTCAGCTAACACCTCTGCAAAGTAAGGCCCTGGTTTATAACCTAGACTAATAATATCCTTACCACTAACAGACAGTTCTACCTTTCTCAACTCCACTAAATACTTCTTAATCCACTCTTTAATTTGCGGCCCTTCGCTTAACAAAAGTAGATAGATAATCTCCTCTATACTCAAAGGCTCTAAGCTATTATAGACTGTATAAGGTTTAATCTCCGCAGAAGCCAAAGTACTTAATAACTTTTCGGCCTCCCCTTTAATGAATAAAGCCTTATCAATTATATCATTGCTAAACTTCAATTTCAATAAAAAGTCCCTAACCTCTTCTTCAGCTAAGCTATCTAGCAATAATAATAAGTATATCTGCCACAACTTTATCTCCTTTTTAAATTCTAAGTCTTGAAGCCATTTTAGGGCCCAAGGCACCTCTAAAGCCCGCTTATGTTGAGAACGTTCCCAACTCAAACCCGGATATAAGTGCTCAAAAACTCTAAAACTTTCTAAATCACGTAAAATCTCTGCTGGATTATCCTCTTGTAAAATTAAACAGAGTTCATTACTTATCCTACCATAAGAAACTCCCGCTAATATATCCTGCTCTAAAGCATGGTTAATCAACTCTTTAGTTAACGCATCCAGCTCAAAATCGTAACGATTAGCAAACTTCAAAGCTCTAAAGATTCGAGTCGGATCGTCTATAAAACTGCAGTTGTGTAGGGCCCGCACCACCCCCATTTCTAAATCTTCCAGTCCTCCAAAAAAGTCAACTAGTTTACCAAAATGTGAACTATTAAGCTGAATAGCTAAGGCATTGATAGTAAAATCCCGTCTAAATAAATCCTCCTTTAAAGAAGCCAGCTCTACTTTCGGCAAAGCAGCCGGAGAATCATAATATTCTATGCGGGCACTAGCTATATCCAACTCCAGTCCATCAGCCAATAAAAGAGTAGCTGTTTTAAACTCAGAATGAACCTCCTTAAGCTCGTAGTCTAACCTTTGAGCTAACTCTTTTGCAAATAAAATCCCATCACCTTCCACCACTAAATCTAAGTCCAAATTATCTATATCCAAGAGCATATCTCTAACAAAACCACCAACAATATAAAGATCGATTCCCAGTTCATCAGCCAGTTCTCCCATCTCTCCTAGCCTTATTCCTAGCTCTTCAGCTAAGTTTTCTAATTCCTTTTGTAGATCATACTTTTCTTCAGCTACCGAAACTATACTGCGACCATAACGGTTTTGTTGGCCCTTAATATAATCAGCTTCTCCATAAAGCAGCCTCAGAATATCACTTCTAGTTACTATTCCTACCAACTTTCCTTCTTCATCCACCACCGGTAAACGACCAATATCATTTTCTATCATTTTACGCTGAATCTGTTTAAAGGTATAGTCTTTACTAATAGAGATTACTTCGCGAGACATATACCCTTTTACTGGAGCATGCATTAAATCATGTTCTCTAACCTTATCCACATCTCGTCGCGAAATAACACCTACTATTTCATCAGCCTCAGTAACTATCAATCCCGAATGACCATATCTCAACATCTTCTTCTCCGCTTGAGTAATGGATTTATCAGGCTTAATAGTCTTAACCGGGCTAGACATAATATCCTTGGCTAAAATCACTGGTTCCACCTTCTGTCGAACCAAACTCATTAACTGAGCTTCTATTTCTGTCAACGATGTTTCTTGATCCTGAAACATAGCCGAAGCAGCCCTAGCATGCCCACCGCCATCATACTCTCTCATCACCCGGGCTACATCAATCATATCCACATTACTCCTAGCCACTATCAATACCTTGCCTTCCATACGCACCAAAGTAAACACTGCATCAGCTCTGTTTAAATCATCTAATTTATGAGTTAAATAGGCTATGCCACCTATATATTTCTCTACCTCTGCTTGATAGATATTCACCTTAAAACCATTAAATTCATGGACAGTTAATGAGTTTAAAAGTCGACTGAATAACTCCTGTTGTTCAGTGCTTAATGAACGTTCAATAAACTCCTTAATTACTGCTAAATTAGCCTCCTGAGCTAACAAATAAGAGACCATTTCTGCATCAAGCGCTGTAGTAGAATTAAACATCAATGAACCGGTATCTGTATAAATTCCTAAGGCGAATAAAGTAGCTTCAAAAGGGGTAATCTCCAATTTTTTTCCCTTAATTTCTTGACAAAGTAAGGTGGTGGTAGCTCCTACAGTTTCCACCCTTTGCCAATCCCCAATTAAATCATCATCACCTTCAGGATGGTGGTCATAAATGATCAGTTCCACCTCGGGATCTCGGGCTATCGCTTCTAGCTTACCTAATCTATTAGCTACTCTAGTATCAACTACTATTAATCTCTCCACTTCTCGATTTTCTATAACTGGACTTATTTCTCGCAACTTCTTAATTTCAATCCGATCCTTATATAAAGACATGAAGTCTCTAACCTTAGCGTTTAATCTACCTGAAAATACCATAGTTGCTCGCGGATACAGTTTGTTAGCAGCAACCATAGCCGCTAAAGAATCAAAGTCTGCTCCTTCATGGCCTGTTATTAGCTCCACCTTCAGCCCTCCTTAAAATCAAACATTGACCATTATTATACCACAGATAATGAAATAAGCAAAAAATTAAGCCCTACCTAAATTTAAAGCAGGGCTTAGTCTTATGTAGCTTTATAAACGCTGAGGAACTTCCTCTCTAGCTATCAAATCTTCATAGGTTTCAGCACGCATTATCTCTTCCACTTGACCGTCATTTACTAAGACTATTCCTGGTCTTGGCAAACTATTATAGTTGCTAGCCATCGCGTAACCGTAAGCACCAGTACAGCTAACTAATAAAATATCCCCAGAAGCTAACTTAGGTAGTTCAATATCCCAAATTAACATATCACCGGACTCACAACACTTACCCGTAATAGATACTAACTCTTCCGCTTCTTGATCAGCTTTATTAGCTACTATTGCTTCGTATTTTGCCTCATAAAGAGCAGGTCTGATATTATCAGGCATTCCTCCATCAACTGCTACGTACTTACGTATCTCAGGAATCTCTTTAATAGAACCTACAGTATAAATGGTAGAACCAGCAGTCCCCACAATAGAACGTCCCGGCTCATTAATTATTTTAGGTAAAGGAATATCTATCTCCGCACACTTTTCCTTAATAGCTTCAGCAACTATTTCAGCATACTCATTGATATCTACAATTTCATCATCTTCGGTATAGTTAATTCCAATTCCTCCACCTAAGTTTAATTCTTCTAAAACTACTCCAGTTTTTGCTTTAATATCGGCTACAAAGTCCATCATTATCTCTACAGCTAAACCAAAAGATTCTAGATTAAAGATCTGTGAACCAATATGACAGTGAATTCCTTTCAGATTTAAGCGATCTGCTGCTACTGCTTTTTGAGCCGTCTCTAAAGCTAATCCATTTTGAATCCCTACTCCAAACTTAGAATCAGTCTGTCCAGTTTGAATATATTCATGAGTATGAGCTTTCACTCCTGGAGTCACCCTTAACATAATATCAACATCAATATCTTTTTCATCAGCTAACTGATTCAATAACTGTAATTCATGATTATTATCAACTATAATTCTACCAATACCAGCTGATAAAGCCATTTCCAGCTCTGCTGGAGTTTTATTATTACCGTGGAAATAAATTTTTTCCACTGGAAAATCAGCCTCTAAAGCTGTATAAAGCTCCCCGCCAGAAACAACATCTAAACCTAAGCCCTCATCGGCAATAATTTTGCAAATTGTTAAAGACATAAAAGCCTTAGCAGCATAGATAGTTTCTGAATTAGGGTAAAACTCTGCAAAAGCTTCTCGATAGGCTCGACAGTTATCCCTTATCTCCTGTTCATCATAAATATATAGAGGAGTACCATACTCCTGAGCAATATCTGTTACTTTACAACCGCCAATTTCTAGTTCACCTGCTTGATTGATATTCATTGTTCCTTGCAACTGCATATTTTGACTACTCCTTCCTCAATTTTAATAATAATAACTATATTTTAAAGCCTAGAATAACATACTTATTATTTGCTGTCAAGTATTGATGTTAGGAAGATGTGAGTTCCATTTTTAAGGCTGTTAAACAGTAAACTTATCAACTAAGTTCTGTAGTTCTTGAGCCATATCAGCTAACTCTTGCGAAGATTTAGTTACCTCATCGGACATATCACCAATTGCTTCTGAAGTATCAAGCACCTCTTCACTGCTTTGAGCTAAGATCTTAGTAGCTACAGCAGTTTCTTCCATATGCTCTGAAGTTTCTCCGATTGATCCTTCAATCTCATCAAAGACAGAACCGGTTTTTTCGGCAACTTCCTTACCTTCACTTACCTTTGTTTCTACTTTCTGTACAGCCTTTAAGCCTGCTTCAGACTTCTGCTGTGTCTCCTTAATCAGCTTAGAAATATCTTGGGTAGAATTAGCAGTCTCTTCAGCTAACTCTCTAATTTCTTCAGCTACTACTGCAAAACCTCTTCCGTGCTCTCCAGCTCTAGCTGCTTCAATTGCAGCATTTAAAGCTAATAGGTTAGTTTGCTCCGCTATATCATTGATCACTTCTATAATTTGACCAATTTCTTGAGAAGTTGAGTCTAACTGATTAATAACCGTTACTGCTTCTTCAACCTCTTGGTTAATAGACTTCAAACTACTTACAGTCTGCTCCAAGTTCTCATTTCCAAGCTGCGCTTGAGCAGTAGATTCCTCAGCTAAGGCAGTTATCTCTTGGCTGCTCTCGGCTACCTGCTGAGTAATAGAGTCTACATTCTTTAACCTATCAATAATAGAATCAATATTAGCATTACTTTCTTCGGAAGCAGCAGATAATTCCTGGCTATAACCTGATAACATATCTATTTTTTTCAAGATCTCTGCCACTAACTCTCTTAATTTAACCTGCATTTCGTTTAATGAATTACAAAGATCACCAATTTCATCATCGAAATCAACCTCTAAGGCTTCTATATTTAAATTACCATCAGCAATCTGCCGCGCAAAGTTAACTGGCCTGCGAATAGGAGCCACGATAAACTTAGGTACGGCCCAAAAGCCCAGCAAAGATACTATTAATAAAAATAAAACTGCTGCTCCCATCATAAATCTGTTCATAACCGTTACCGCCCTATTATATTCTTCCGCTAATTCTTGGGATATTAGAGCTAAGTTTGCAGATACTTCAGCTTCAATCTCATTATACAACTCTCTAATCTCTGCTAATCTCTGATCTCCTTCATCATCCCTTCTTTCCAAAAAAAGAGAAGTAATAGCTACCAGTTCAGCATAAAAATGAGTATAATCTTCTATAACTACCTCAGCTACTTCTGGATATTCATTCTCCAACTCTGCTAATAACTCATAGGTTTCCAAAGATACCTGGGCAGCATCTAAAGAATAAACTTCACTTCCCGTCATAATTCCATTCTGCAACTGAATAATGGTATCTTTAATATTATTTGTAACCTCTCTCTCTAAACTATGTATTCTTTCCAGCTCACTATTTATCTCCTGAAATTGATAGTTTTGATAATAAAAGGTGATCCCAAATATTGCAATAGCCAGTATAGTAATCATCACCATTGGTACTGTAATTTTACCACGTAAATTCAACTCCATCTCCTCCTCCCCTTTTCTAATTAATTAACAGGAATAAATCCTTGTGCTTCTACTATAGCTTGTCCTGTTTCAGCTAAGATTAGCTCCATAAACTCTTCTATATTTGGAGTTAATTCCGGATAAACTAAATTCAACTCCCTAACTATAGGATACTCTCCCCCGACTATATTTTCTTGAGAAGGCTCAATTCCATCCAAGGTTAAAATTTTAATTGGTGCTCCCTGTTCTTGCAGATTAAGCGCAGTTCCTAAAGATACATAACCAATAGCATTAGGAATTCCACCTACTATGGTAATCATCTCTAAATTAGAACCTATTTCATGGGCCCTAACTGAAATCTCTGCTTCAGCTACATTTTCTTCACGATGTGGACTTTCTAAGCCACTATAATCTTCAAAGAGATCTAAAGTAGACCTGCCTAATCTTTTAGATACTAATAGTACAGACTGATCGGGCCCGCCTAACTCCTGCCAATTATCGACTTCTTCAGTATAAAGCTTAACTACTTCCTCTTTACTAATCTCTTCTATCGGATTCGCTTCATTAACTATTACTACTAAAGCATCCATTCCAATCGTAGTAAAGTCCAGTTCCTCTGCTTCAGCATCGGTTAAGCTACGAGAAACGGCTCCAATATCGGTTATTCCCTCAATAGCTTCCGAAACTCCAGTACCACTCCCCCCAGCACTTATCTGCAAAGTTTCTCCAGTCTCATCCAAATACGTTGGAGCTATCTCTTCTAAAATAGGCTGAATAGTACTAGCTCCAGAAATCCTCAAAGCTACTTCTTGCGCTGAAGCCAACTGAAAATTCAATAAAATAATGCTAATTAAAATAGTAGTAATAATAACTCCTCTTTTAACTTTATGCATATATCTTTTTCCCTGCTTATAAAAATCTATACAAAACTAACTATAGACCACAATTTCACAGGATTACAATTGTGTAGGATGCAATC
>NZ_JALKBZ010000051.1 GCF_023227765.1 Fuchsiella alkaliacetigena | reverse complement strand
GCGATTGCATCCTACACAATTGTAATCCTGTGAAATTGTGGTCTATAGTTAGTTTTGTATAGATTTTTATAAGCAGGAGAATATATGTCTAAAAAAAGAATATTGGTTCTGGCATTAGTTTTGGCTTTATTGTTAGCGGTTACAGGTACTGTATTTGCTGAAGAGGGAGATTCAGAGCAGTATGCAGTTGGTTTTTTAGCTTCATTTCCTAGCTATGGAATAAGCGGAGTGATGCAGTTAACTGATCAAATTTCGGTGCAAGGGATTTTAGGGCCTTTGGGTACGATTAGTACATATTCTTTGAGAGGAAGATATAACTTTCAAGAAGATGAGTATTGGCGAATGTATGGCTATGCCGGAGCTGGGATTTGGCGTTATGATTATACTACTACTAGTACTGAAACTTCCTTTGGTGTTGCTGGCGGAGCAGGATATGAGTATGATTGGCAAGCTTTTGATGAAGACTTTCCACCGTTAAGCAGTACTGTTGAATTAGGGATAGGTTTAGTTGATCTAGACTACTATGACTTTACTGCTATTACCTTTGGAGTAGGAACTCACTATAGATTTTAATATTTAACTTAGATTTTTTAAGGGCTGTGGAGAAAGTGGATTTTTCCATAGCTCTTTTTTTGTTGTTTTATTTTTTATGTTTATAAGATCATACAGGATAAAGATAGTATTAAGCAGAAATTATAATTATGCTTGTTGAGATTATTGTATACAATAGGAGTTGATAGTTGTGATTACAGATACTAAGGTAGTAGTCAAAGGAGCTGGCGACTTAGCTAGTGGGGTGATTTATTACTTAGCTCAAGCTGGCTTTCAGGTAGTAGCTACTGAGTTAGCTCAACCTTTGGTAGTGAGACGTACTGTTTCCTTTGCTGAAGCTATTTATCAGGGCTCCTTTGTAGTAGAGGGGGTAATGGCTAAAAAAGCGGTTGACTTTGGAGAAATAGAATCGGTACTTGAACAAGGCCAAGTACCAATCTTAGTTGATCCGCAGGCGGAGGTGATAAATTTTTGGCAGCCGCAGGTGGTGGTAGATGCTACTATGGCTAAAAGAAATCTGGGTACTGATATTGAGGATGCTCCTTTGGTGATTGCTCTGGGCCCGGGCTTTGAAGCTGCTTGCGATGCAGATATAGTAATTGAGACTAAGCGGGGTCATAATTTAGGTCGACTTATCTATAATGGTCAAGCGGAGGCTAATACCGGAGTGCCAGGTGAAATTGCTGGCTATACAGAGCAAAGAGTATTAAAGAGTCCTCACAAAGGTAACTTTAAGCCTGCTAAGGCTATCGGAGAAGAAATTGCTGCCGGAGAAGTTTTTGGTTATGTAGAGCAGTCGGCTGTGCAGGCTGAAGTTTCGGGAGTGATTCGAGGACTTTTGAAGTCAGGGGTTAGTGTTAAAGAAGGTACTAAGCTAGGAGATATAGATCCGCGAGGTAGAAAGAAAAACTGTTATACTATTTCTGATAAGGCACGTAGCTTAGGAGGAGCAATTTTGATGGCTATACTTGTTAATATTGATAATTGACTTTGAGATTAGAATTACTTATAATATAACATATAGCTAACATATTTTTCACATTAGTAGTTTGAGCTCTTAAAGTAGCTGTTTAAAGTTAATTAGTGGTATTTTTATAGAATTATCATAAAAATAAACTATAATTTTCATAAGATTTTCACGAAGGTCTTAGAAAATAGCAGGAAGAAATTTAACACTATAAGGAATGATACTTTTGACTTGAAATTTTCTTAAAAATTAAAAAATTCACAAAACTGTGGGGAGGTGTCGGGGATGATTAATAACTTTGAATACTTTAAACCCAGCCAAGTCAAGGATGTAGCTTCGCTTTTAAAGGCTTATGCTGATAATATTAAGGTTTTAGCTGGAGGCACAGATCTGCTTGTGGCTATGCAGGAAGGAGATTTAGCTCCTGATTACATAGTTGATATTAAAGGCTTAACTGATATTGATAGGATCAAATATGATAAGGAAAATCAAATCTTACGTTTAGGAGCAGCAACTTCTTTAAATGATATTGCTGCTTCAAAGGTGGTTCAAAAACATTGGCCGCTTTTAGCTGAAGCAGCCCAGACTGTAGGTTCTTATCAGCTTAGAAACAGGGCTACCATAGGTGGTAATCTCTGTAACTCTTCACCAGCAGCTGATACTTTAGCTCCGTTAGTAGCTTTAGAAGCAGAAGTGGAGATGGTGGGGTTGGAGGGGAGTCGAATAATGAAGGTCAAGGATTTTTTAGTGGGCCCGGGCCAGAATCGGTTGTCAACGGGAGAAATAGTAACTGAGCTTAGGCTGCCTAAGCCGTCAGGAGCAGTGAAAGGAAGGTATATCAAGCATTCACGAAGAAAAGCAGTAGATTTAGCTACTGTTGGAGTAGCTGTGATAGCAGAAGAGGGTGACTTAGGTTATCGTTTTAAAGTCGCTTTAGGAGCTGTAGCACCTACACCTATTAGAGCTTATCAAGCCGAAAAAATACTAAATGAAAGTGAGCTTAATGAAGATATAATTGATAAAGCAGTACAAGCTGCTGGAGAGGCTATTTTTCCAATTACTGATTTGCGAGCTAGTAAGGATTATAGATTGAAGATGGTTAAGGTACAGCTGAGAAGGGCTATTGAAAAAGTCATAGATTCTTGGGAATAGCTTAATCTTGTAGTGTAGGGGGGAAGAGCGATGAAGGAGAAGATAAAAGTAACGGTTAATGGGGAACTGAGAAGTGAAGAGGTTACTCCTAATCAAACTTTATTGAACTTTTTAAGAGAGGATTTAGACTTAACAGGAGCTAAGAATGGCTGTAATGAAGGGGAGTGTGGGGCCTGTACCGTTTTTTTGGAGGGAAAGGTAGTTAATGCCTGCTTGGTCTTGGCCATAGAGGCCGACGGTAAGGAAGTGGAGACTATTGAAGGTTTAGCTAGTGGGACAGAACTACATGAGTTACAACAGGCCTTTATTGATTATGCTGCCTTGCAGTGTGGCTACTGTACTCCGGGGATGATTATGTCGGCTAAGGCTTTATTGAATAGAAATCCTAATCCGACTCGAGAAGAGGTCAAGGAAGCTATTGCTGGCAATCTCTGTCGTTGTACAGGCTATGAAAAGATTATAGAGGCTATCATAGCTGTAGCTGAAAAAAATAGTTGATTTTTAAATATTAATTGATAGGAGAAAGGAGGAATAAGAATGGGGAAGGTAATTGGTAAAAGTGTAAATCGCAAAGATGGAGTTGAAAAGGTAACTGGAGCTGCTCGTTATGTAGATGATATGAAGTTCCCTAACTTATTACACGCCAAGGTATTAAGAAGCCCTTATGCTCACGCTAGAATTTTAGAGGTGGATACTTCCCGAGCTGAGGCGTTACCAGGAGTAAAGGCAGTAATTACTGGTCGCTGCTTTCCTAATATAACCGGTTTATACATAGGTGATAGAACGGTTTTGGCTCAGGAAAAGGTGAGGTATGTTGGTGATCCTGTGGCTGCTGTGGCTGCTGAAACTCCCGAGGTGGCTGAGCAGGCTGTGGAGTTAATTGAAGTGGAGTATGAGGAGTTGCCGGGACTGTTTAATCCTTGTGAAGCTATGCAGGAGGATGCTCCTTTGATTCATGAAAATATTAATCAGTACAATCATGCTGACTTTATAGATCCAGTGCCCGATAGTAATATTAGCAATCACTTCAAGTTAAGAAAAGGAGATGTGGAAGCAGCTTTTGCTGAAGCGGACTATATATTTGAAGATGAGTACCAAACACCGATGGTTCAACATGTACCTATTGAGACTCATTCTACTATAGCCCGTTATAATTTAGATGGTAAGCTGAAGATTTGGGCCAGTGCTCAGTCTCCCGATGCTTTAAGAGAACTGCTAGGGGTAATCTTTAATAAGCCTTTAAATCAGATTCAAGTGGAAACTGTTCCGATCGGGGGTGGTTTTGGTGGTAAGGCTGGCTTAACCCCGGAGACTCCGATAGCTATTTGCTTATCTTCCTTAGTTCGAGAGCGACCAGTGAAGCTGACTTATAGTCGTCAGGAGGAGTTTCATTGTGCTACGGTAAGGCCGGGAATCTATGCCAACTATAAAACTGGAGTTAAGGAGGACGGAGATATAGTTGCGCAGGAGATAGAGTATATTTGGGATGCTGGTGCTTATAATGATTACGCTGTAAATGTGACTAAGACTGGTGGTTATTCCTGTTCGGGCCCTTATGAAATTCCCAATGTCAAAGCTGACTCTTACTGTGTTTATACTAATCACCCGGTCAGCGGTGCTTATCGTGGCTTTGGTATGTGTGAAGTTCACTGGGGAATTGAGCAGCATCTAGATAGTATTGCTGAAGAACTAGGTTTATCGCCTTTGGAGATCAGACTGAAAAATGCCTTGCAGGATGGCTCGCTGACGGTGACTAGTGAAGTAATGCAGGATGTAGCTTATAGTGAATGTTTAGAAGTGACTGCTGAACAGATAGAATTAGAGAAAGAAGAAGAGAGTACTAGTCCTACTAAGCTAAGAGGTAAGGGAATTGCTGGCGCTTATAAGGGCCCTTCTACTCCGCCTAATGCTTCTTCCAGTGCTTTAATTCAGATTCTGGCTGATGGAAGTATCAATCTAATAATTACTGCTACCGAGATGGGACAGGGGACTTATACTTCTTTGGCTCAGATTGCTGCTGAAACCTTGGGAGTTGCTATTGATGATATTAATGTCTCTACTCCTAATACTGACTATACCCCTCACGACTGGCAGACAGTAGGGAGTAGGACCGTTTTTTCTACTGGTAATGCCGTAGTTAGAGCAGCAGAAGATGCTAGAGAGCAGCTTTTTGATTATGCAGCTGAGGATTTAGGAGTAGAAGCAGCAGATTTAGATATTGAAGAAGGAATTATCTTTGATACTACTGAGCCGGCTAATGAAGATAAGCGAGTACCGATTAGTAAGTATGCTTTGGGTTTGCAGTATGCCGATGGTAGTGGTCGAGGTGGACAGGTTATCGGTCGCGGTATATATATGCCGGAGGGAATTACTAATTTGGATGAATATGGACAAGGCAAGACCGTTAATCACTGGACCTTTGGTTGTCATGGAGCTGAGGTGGAGGTGGATACTGAAACCGGTCAGGTGGAGGTTTTGAAGATGACTACCACCTTTGATTTAGGTAAGGTGATTAACCCTCAATTAGCTGAAGGACAGTTAGAGGGAGGACTAGTTCAGGGTTACGGTACGGCTATCTTGGAAGAGTTGATTATTGAAGAAGGTGAGGTACTCAATAATTCATTTGTGGACTATAAGATTCCGACGGCTATGGATATTCCTGAAATTAAGAGTAATATGTTGGAGACGGCTTTGGAGGAGGGCCCTTATGGAGCTCGCGGAATTGGTGAACCAGCTATGATTCCAGCTGCCCCAGCAATTGCTAATGCTGTCTATGATGCTATTGGAGTTAGAATTAAGGAGCTGCCAATTACTCCGGAGAAAATTTTGCAGGCTTTGGCTGAGAAAGAAAGTAAGGGCTAATTAAAAAAATAGGGAATAGATAAAATGCTATTCTCGTTTATATAGATCAGTTTGTGGTGCTAATTGGAGGCTTAGTTTAATAGATAGATTGTTGCGTTAAGAGCAAATGATAAATGATAGATGACAAAGGACAAATAAAGTTCAAGAGATAAAGGTCAAGTTCTATTTGACACAGACTAAGTGATGACTAAAACATGACTAAAACGTAAAATCATAAAAACTTTTGAAACCACGAATAAAACCTAAAGTTTTAATTCAAGCTTAATTTTAATATGGTTCTAAATTTTTGATTTTATGTTTTAAGATCTAGTCAGAACTTAGTCAGATTTTAGTCAGTGTCAAACCGCCCTTGATCTTGACTTTGAACTTCAACTATCCACTATACGCTGTAAACTGTAAACTAATGAAACAAAACATTAATATAACTTCAATTAGCACATAAGTTCAGGTCAAGATTTTAAATTTAAAGGAGGTTAAAAATATGAATAGTGAAACTGTGCAGTCAACAGAGATGGATAAGCCGAGTTTGCGTCAGGATAACTTATCCGCTCCCGGGAAACTGATTTTAGCTGTTCAGCATATGTTTGCTATGTTTGGAGCTACGATCTTAGTTCCCGCTTTAACTGGTTTAGACCCTTCGGTGGCTTTATTTACTTCGGGAGTGGGTACTTTAATCTTTCATTTGATTACTCGAGGAAAGGTGCCGGCTTATTTGGGTTCTTCCTTTGCCTTTATTGCGCCGATTATTGCTGCCAGTGAAGGTTATGGAGTGGCGGGAGCAATGATAGGTTGCTTTGTAATTGGAATTATTTACACTATAGTTTCAATAATAATTGCTAAGGCGGGGACTGGATTTATCGATAGGTATTTGCCGCCAATAGTGGTAGGGCCCGTAATTATTACTATCGGTTTAGGTTTAGCTCCGGTAGCTAAAGATATGTCTATGGGGCATCTGCCTACAGCTTTCTTTACCTTATTTGTAGCAATTGCAGTTAGTGTATTTGGTAAGGGTTTAATTAAAGTAATCCCTGTTTTGATAGGAATTATTTGTGGTTATATCTTTGCTGCTTTTGTGGGTTTAGTGGACTTTTCTATAGTGCAAGAAGCTGCTTGGGTATCAATACCTAACTTTACTTTCTTTGTAACGGAAGATATTGGAGCTAGCTTACCGGCTATTACTATTGTAGCTCCGATTGCTGTAGTGACTATGGTAGAGCATTTGGGAGATGTAATTGCTCTAGGAGGTACGGTAGATAGAGACTTTATTAATGATCCTGGCTTACATAGAACTTTGCTAGGTGACGGAATAGCTACTACCTTTGCTTCCTTATTTGGAGGGCCGCCGAATACTACTTATGGTGAAAACATAGGAGTTTTGGCTATTACTAAGGTTTATAACCCTTTCATAATTGAATTAGCTGCTATAGTAGTGTTAGTATTCAGCTTTGTTGATAAGTTAGGAGCTTTAATTCGCTCCATTCCAGAACCGGTAATGGGAGGAGTAGTAATCTTACTCTTCGGAATGATTGCTGTAGTAGGTTTGAGAACTTTGATTGATAATAAAGTAGATTTAAATAGCAATCGAAATTTAGTTATTGTGTCTACTATTTTAGTCATTGGAGTTAGTGGCTTACCAGTTTCTATTCCAATGCTAGGAATAGAACTAGAAGGAATGGGCTTAGCGGCTATTATAGGTATTTTATTAAATATTATCTTACCTATGCCCCAAGAAGTTGAAGAGGCCTAGCATTTAATAAATTAATACGCTTTACTTTTCTCCCTTATCTACTTAAGTATTGAGTGGATAGGGGAGTTTCTTTTAGAATGAACTGTGTTGACAAGAATTATAATCTCTGATAGGTTATTGTTGAGCATATTAGTTTAAATTGATAGATAATGAAATTTTGGGGGAGTTTGGAATGGAGCTAACAAATAAAATAGGAATTACAGTTGCAGAAATCTTAGAGTTAGAAGCCTTTAAAGGTACTAACTTGGTTGCTGGAGCAGCAGGAATTGATAATAGTATTAAACAGGTTAATATTATGGAGGTGCCTGATATTTCCCAGTGGGTTAAAGAGGGAGAGTTGTTATTGACTACAGCTTATTCGATCAAGGATGATTGTGAAGCTTTAAGTAACTTAATACCTAAGTTAGCGGAAAAGAATTTAGCCGGTTTAGCAATTAAGACAGGTAGATATATTGAGAAGATTCCAGAGTTGATGATTAATCAGGCTAATCGATTAGACTTTCCTTTATTAGAGCTTCCTTATGCTGCTTCATTTTCGGAATTAATTAAACCAGTTTTAAGTGAAATTCTCAATGTTCAAGCTAGCTTCTTAAGGAAATCTTTAAGTATGCACGAAGATATGATGAATGTAGTGTTAAAAGGGGGAGGTCTAAATGAAATAGCTGAAAATTTAAGCAGCTTAATTGCTAATCCAGTATTAATTGTGGATGCTGAGTTTAAGGTGTTATCCTGGGCCCGAGCCGATAATAAATTATTTTCACTAGCAGACTTAGTTAATCAGAAAGCTAAAGAGGAAGATTTCACTATAGAAAGCTTCGGTAGCTATTATCTTTCCAAATCCTTAATTAAAGAGGATAGATCAGTAGGTAGATTTAAACGTACCGAAGTGGAAATAAACGATAAAAAGCTATTGCAGATGTCTTTACCTATTATTGGTGGTGGAAAAGTACAAGGCTATATTTTTACCTGGGAGTTAAATAGTCAGTTTAAGAAAGTAGATTTGTTAGCTATTGAACGCTCCTCGACAGTAGCTGCTTTGGAGATGATGAACCAACAGGCTATCTTTGAGGTGGAACGTAGATATCAGAATGAACTGCTCTTTGATATTCTCAACGGTAGATTTGATTCGCGGACTACTATTAACGATCGAGCTGTTTCGATGGGTTGGGAACTTAATCAAGCTTATGCTGTGTTGATTTTTGATCTGAGTAATGGATTAGCTAACTTGGATTTTGACCAGAAAAGAATCCAAGAGTTGAGATCTAAAATTTTAACTGAGCTAAACTCTTATTTTAAGAGCTTTTCTGCTCAGCAACTAATCTTAGGTGATAGGGGAACTAATATAATTATGCTTTATTCAGCTCAGGATTTTTTAGAACAAGGATTAGCTAAACAGGAGATTAAAGAAAAAATAGAGGAATTTATTCGAAAATTAATCAAGATTATTCAAAGAATTTTAACTGGGAAGGTAGTAGTGGGAGTAGGAAACTACTATCAAGACATCCAAAAATTGCAGGATAGTTATGAGGAAGCTCGTAGTGTTTTAAAGGTAGTGCAGGATATTAACTTCTCTAAACAAGTACACTTTTTTGAAGAGCTAGGTGTGTATAGATTAATTTATAATCTAAGTCCTACTGAAATAGATTCTTTTTTGGCAGATACTATTCAACCTCTTTTAGAGTATGACCAGCAGAATAATACGGATTTTATTAATACTCTAAAGGAGTATTTTAGATGTAATGGTAACTTAAAAAAGATTTCCGAGAAGCTATTTTTACACTATAATAGTGTTTTGTATCGAATCAAAAGAATTCAAGAGATACTAAATGTAAATCTTAATGACCATGAAAAAAGATTGAGTCTAGAAATGGGATTGAAGCTGTTGGATTTTTATGATTAGAGGCTTATTTAGAATCTGATAATTATAGAGTTGTTCTAGTGGGAGGTTATATTTTAGGGTAATTGATAAAATGCTAAAAAACTCCCACTTTTAAACTTTTATTTTCTTTTTATTAAGTTAGCTACTCGCTCTCCAAAGTCTTTTTCCTGCAAACAGCGGTCAACTAATTTTTCACGGTAAAAATTAAAGGTTTTTAAAGTTTCTTTTTCTAGATATTCATTTTCCTTAATCATTTCAGCCAAATGGATTAGCTTATTAGCTGCTTTCCTTCTCTCAGTTTCGCTAGACCATTCAATTTCTTCTAAGTCCCTATTGTCTACATCTTCTAAATCTTCAAGTTCATCTATTTTCATTACTTGGTTTAGTTTTTCTTCCTTTTTTTCTTTTTCCTTTCTGATCTTTTCAACTTCTTCTTTTAGTTGATCTATCTGTTTTTTCATTGTTTCTTTATCTAAAGTTGTATCTTTCTTAACTACCTCTTTAACTATCTTATCAATATCTTTTTCATTTTCTATTCTTGATAATACCTCTTCAACTTTATCGTTAATATTATTTTTCATTTTACTTCGCCCCCTCACTTTAAAGGAAATTAGCTTCTAATAATCATATTTCATTAAAAATTGACTAATTCCTGCTTGAAATTTAATTTAGAAAATATTAGCTTTATATTTGATATTTTTGCTTAGCAAAGTAATCTTATATGTAATTATAACAAATCAATCTAAAAATAATCTAAAAAATTATAATATATTGTGAGAAAAAAGCTTCTAGATAAAATATCCAGAGGTTTAAGTTTTCGATTTCTAATATAATAAGTTCTTCATTTAAAACGAAAAACCTTGCTAAAAATTAATAATTTTCTGAAAATTAATAAAAAATTGAGTAGATTAGTTTATGACTTTTTCTCTTTGGTTCTCAGGGTGTTGGGAATAGAGCATGTTATACTGATTTTCAAAGGGGTGAGAAAGATGGGAGATAAATCATTAGTTGTTTCCGATTACGGGGTATTTATAGGTAAAAAGAGTGAACGAGTAGTACTTAAGAAGAAAAAAGAAGTACTTAAAGAGATTCCCTTTTTTAAGTTAAAAGAGATTTTGATAACCACTCCGGCAGTTTCACTTTCTTCAGCCTTGGTTAATGAGTGTGCTAAGGCAGGGATACAGATTGATTTTGTAGCTTATAATGGCCAGCATCTAGCTAAACTGGTTCCTTCAGCTATGTCGGGAACGGTTAAAACTCGGCGCCAACAGTTACTTGCTTATCAAGACGAACGGGGAATAAGACTTTCAATTGCTTTTGCTAAAGGAAAAATAGAGAATCAACTGGTTTTGCTTAAGTATTTGGCCAAGTATCGCAAAAAGCAGGATAGAGAGTTGTATAAACTAATTTATAAGCAGCTTGATAAAATTAAGAAGATTAAGAAAGAGTTAGCTGAGATAGAAGGTCAGCAAATAGATGAGGTGCGAGAGTATATATTATCTATCGAAGGTCGAGCAGCTAAGCAGTACTGGCAAGTAGTAAAAAAGGTGATTCCAAAGGAAATTGATTTTCCTGGACGTAAAGGACGAGGGGCTAATGATTTAGTAAACTCCCTTTTAAACTATGGTTATGGGATTCTTTATTCAAGAGTGAGCAGTGCTATTTTAAGAGCTGGCTTAGATCAGTTCGCAGGCTTTTTACATGCCGATCGTCCCGGTAAGCCTTCTTTGGTATTAGACTTAATAGAGGAGTTTAGACAGACGGTAGTAGATAAAACGGTAATCGGTTTACTCAACCAAGGGATGAATTTTGAGTTGGAAAAAGGGCAGTTAGCTGATGATTGTCGACACAAATTTGCCGATAAAGTTTTAGGGAGATTGAAGAGTAAAGAACGCTATGAAGGTAAGAAGTATAGACTTGAAGTTATTTTGCAACGCCAGGCTAGAAGTATTGCTGCTTATTTGCGGGGAAAAAGAGAGTATCAGCCTTTTGTAAGTGGGTGGTAGGATGCATGTTTTACTTATTTATGACATCTCTAACGATAGGATTAGAAATAAGGTAGCTGAAACCTGCAAAGATTATGCTTTAAAAAGAATTCAATGGAGTGCTTTTTTAGGACAGTTGAGCCATAATCGGCGGGAGGAGTTGATGTTAAAAGTAAGTAAAATTTTAGGAGATGAGACGGGAAATATTCAGCTTTATCCTATTTGTAGTAAGGATATTAAGCTTCAACGAGAGATAGACAGGTGATAAAGATGTTAAAAATTAAGGTGACTGATGTGAAGCAGTTTATGTACTGTCAGCGAATTATTTACTTCACTTACTGTATGCCGCTATCGGTTAAAAAAACCTACAAGATGGATTACGGTAAGGATAAACATGAGCGAGTCGAAGAGTTGGAAAAGCGACGGACTCTACAGAGGTATGGCTTAGAAGAGGGAGAAAAAAGATGCGGGATAGATCTTTATTCTGCCAGACTAGCTTTGAGAGGGAAGATGGATTTATTAGTAGTTAAGGAGGATGAGTATATTCCTATTGAATTAAAGTATTCCACTAGAAAACCAAGGCTGAATCATAAGTATCAGTTAGCTGCTTATGGGCTGTTAATTGAAGATCAGTACCAGACTTCAATCAGAAAAGGTTTAATCCATCTGATTCCTAATAAAGAGACTTTTGAAGTGGAAATGACTTCTAATTTGCGGAAAAAGGTAAAGGAGATCATTAATAAGATCAGGGAGTTGATAGAGTTGGAATTAATGCCGGAAGCAACACAGGAGCGAGGGAAATGTAGGGGCTGTGAATATCGAAATTTCTGTGGTGATGTGTAATGTACTTTTTAACTGAAGAAGAAAAGCAGAAGCTAGTGAGAGGACTTTTACCCAAGTCACGACAGAGTGAGGTGGTCGAAGATTTACGAGGCTGGAACTGGAACCAACCTCCTTTAGAGCCTATTTATGAACAAAGATTAGGGTTATTTGAGATTGCTGGTAAGTACTGCCCGACAGGTAGAGATCTTTATTTACGGAAGGTGGAAGGAATAGGAGTGAAGTGGAATCAGGCTATGATTCGGGGGAGCATTTTTCATAATACATTAGCGGAGCTGTTGATTAGGGCTAAGAAACTTACTTATTTACACGGGGTTAATGGATTAAGCAAGATAATAAAAGAACTAGAAGTGCCTAGTTTTAAAGCTTTGCAAAAATGGCAGGAGGGAATTGAAGAAAGTTTTTATCAGCAGTTAAAAGAGAAAATAGAGCTACTGTGGAGCTTTGAGTGTAATCGTTTAGTTTTTAGAATTCAGGATTTATTAGCTAAACAGCCTTATATAAACGAAGATTCTCTGGTTAATATGGCTATTCCTATTACTGTAGAACATAAATTAGACGGTTCTTTTTTAGGCTTAAGCCCTCATCTCAGCGCGGATGCCCTCAATTTTTCGGAGCCAATGATCCTTGATTTAAAGTTTGGTAAACCGAGAGACTTTCATAAATTGACTACTACTGGCTATGCACTGGTGATGGAGTCGGTTTATTCCTTTCCGGTAACTATTGGCGCAATTATTTATCCAGAGTTTAAGGAGGAGCGCTTGGTAATTAAAAGGGACTTTCACCTGATAGATGATGAACTGCGCCAGTGGTTTATTGAAGAGCGGGATGAAAAGATGAGAATGGTGTCGGAAGGGATTGATCCTGGGGTTGCTGAGAACTGCTATCAAGACTGTCCTTATTACAAGGAGTGCCATTAAAAATGAAAAGAAAGTATTGTGCTAAGTGTGATCTTTGGTACTGGACTCCGCAGGGGAAGCAGGAGTTAGAAGACTGTCCTTTTTGTTCTTTAGGAGAGATTAAAGAGGATAATTTAGCAATTAGAGATAAAAGATTTTTAAAAAGTGAAGAGTTACAAAGGTAGGCAATGTATAATTTTAGAGGTATCAGAAAGTTTTCCCAGAAGGTTATTAAATATATAGATAAAGGAGGGATTTTGATGTCAGAATTAGCAGGAAAAGTAGGAAGGTTAATTGAATTTGTTACTTTGCTTGATGGGAAGTATGCTATTTATAGCAGACAAGATATAATGGATAGACTAGGGATATCTGAGAGTAGTTTTTATCGGTATCGAACTGTGTTGGAGGAGGCCGGAGTAATCATTGATTGTATAGAAGGGTGTTATAAGATTCGAGGTGACTGTCGGGTTGAAATTAAAGACTTGAGTATTCCTGAAGCTTTGGCCTTGATAGTGGGGAGTAATGCTTTGCTCAATGATGGTGATATTACTTATTTTAAACAGATGAAGCTGGCTACAGCCAAAATCAAGAAAGAGTTATCTGAAGATCTAATTGAGCTGGCAACTAAGTTGGAAGAAAGGGTTAATATTGATCTGAAGCTATTGGTTAAAAATAATGTTGAAGTGATCAATACTATAGATCAGGCTATTAGAGAAGAGGTAAACTTGTGGATTAAGTATTATACATATACTCGGGATGAAATAAGCGAACGGGTATTATCTCCTTATGTGATCGATTGTAGAAATGGTTTTTTGTACTTGATTGCTTATTGTCATTGGCGAGATGAGGTTAAAGTATTCCGGATAGACCGGATTAAAGAGATCGAGGTAACAGAGGATGAGTTCAAATATCCTGATGATTTTTCGCTTAAAGACTATTTGGGAGATGCTTGGGGTGTAGAACGCAGGAAAGAGACTTTAGAAGTTAAGGTTAAATTTAAGGAAAAACTGGCTAGATGGATTAAGGGAAATAAGTATCATCCTAGCCAGGAAGTAGAGGAGTTACCTGATGGGAGTTTATTAGTTACTGTGGAGACCTGTAGTAAAAATGAGATTAAGAAGTGGATTCTGGGATTTGGGAAGTATGCTGAAGTGCTTGCGCCGGAGAGTTTGAAGGAGGAGATTATAGCTGAGATTGAGGAAATGAGAAGGTTTTATCTATAGAATACTAAAAAGAGAGTAGCTGTTGAGATGATCTCTCCTACTTTTTTCTTTGGTGTTGGTGTAATTTGGGCTATTATTTACGTAACGATAAGGTTTGTGCCTGTTCTTATTTATATAATTTGTGATTTATTTAGAGTTTTAATTCTTGAACTGGGTAGTGCATCTATTGAAGGGTTGAAGGAGGGGAAGGACAAATCTGAAGATTAGCCTTATAAACTTAAAGATAGTGATTTTTTGGAAAATAATAATAATTTCAAGCAGGAATTATAGGTTAATTCTAGAAGTAAATTAAGTAGAGCTAAATAGTTTTTTCGCAAACTGGGTGAAAATTAGGCTTTGAAGGTGCTTGGTAATAGAACTAGTCAGTTCTTAGATTTCGGTTGAAGCCTGTTATTTCAAGGGATAAGCGGATTTCGCAAACCCCCCGGGTTTTGCTGCAAGATTCAGTTTGCGAAAGTTTGCTCAGGATTTGAGGTTGGCGAAGTGTTCTGATCCTTGATATGATAGGGATTGTATTTTGTGATTTTCGCGGTTACAACGACTACTCCGTTAAGTAGGAGACTGAAAGACAAAATCGCGGTGGAAACTACTACTGCAGTTAGGAGTTACAACGACTACTCCGTTAAGTAGGAGACTGAAAGTTATACTCAACATTTTCATTTATTTCAACTAAAGCGGGGTTACAACGACTACTCCGTTAAGTAGGAGACTGAAAGGTTTCAATATAATACCAACCCGAAAATTCAAAAGCTCGTTACAACGACTACTCCGTTAAGTAGGAGACTGAAAGTAGTATCATAAATTGCTATTTCTTTGTCGCCCCAACTTTGTTACAACGACTACTCCGTTAAGTAGGAGACTGAAAGATTCTTCCATATCACGACCAGCAGCTTCACCTAACAAGTTACAACGACTACTCCGTTAAGTAGGAGACTGAAAGAAAGTTCCAGTCCCGCCCCCTAGTGAAGCTGTAATGTTACAACGACTACTCCGTTAAGTAGGAGACTGAAAGGTGATTACGAAATTAGTGTGTATCATCCTGATTTTGTTACAACGACTACTCCGTTAAGTAGGAGACTGAAGATACTGAAGGAGACCTAGGTGATCTTGAGATTTGATCATTTTTGAATTTCATATAATTTTGATGTATAATATGTATGAAGGAGTTGATGATGATGAGAACTACCTTAAATATTTCTGAGGAAGTAATGAAAGAAGCGGAAGAATTATATAAAGCTAATAGTAAATCAGCAATGGTTGAAAATGCTCTAAAGGATGCCATACGTTTTAAGAAGATGCAAGAACTTATGAAATTAAAAGGAAAAATAGAGTTTGATGAAGAAGCTATTGAAAATTTAAGGAGTGCAGAAATTGCAGAAAACAAAAATAATAGTTGATACTTCAATCTGGATTGAATATTTTAAAAACAGCCCTGAAGTAGTAGCTGTAATAGAAGAAAATTTAATAGAAAATAATATATTTGTAGCGGGCCCTATTATTTCTGAACTACTTCAGGGGGTAAAGTCAGAAAAAGAATATGAAAAGTTACTTAACTGCATAGACGCTATTCCGTTTTTAGAAGGAAAGGTGCAGGATTGGAAGAAAGCAGGAAAGATATCTTTTAATTTAAGAAGGAAAGGGATAACTATTCCCTTGACAGATCACTAGCATTGCATAAAAAATATTTTCATTTGTCAAGGGTAAATTTTTATTAATTATATATCCCTTAAATGTAAA
>NZ_JALKBZ010000050.1 GCF_023227765.1 Fuchsiella alkaliacetigena | reverse complement strand
CTTTTTGCTTTTAATTATAGCATCTTAAAGGGAAGAAATTAAATCTATTTTAGAGTTCTTTCTTGCGATTGCCCTGAGAAAGTTAGTACTTTTATTGACTATAAGAGATTTATTTGGTATTATAAAATCGTAAGTTAATATAGCCTCATATAATTGTGAGAATAAGGCTCGCAAGTCTCTACTGGGTAGCCGTAAACTACCTGACTATGAGGGAAGTGCACCTAGGGTTCCGCATTATTAAATTAATTTTAATGGCTGGTTCGAGCGGTGCAGATTATACACCGAAGGGAAAAAAGCCCAGGCGGGGAGGTTCTGCTCTTAGTTTAGTAGGGTCTGCCTGGCTGGGCTTTTAATTATTAAATCAGGTGAATAAGGAGGAAGATGAGTAATGAAGATTTTAATTATTGGTAGTGGGGGACGAGAGCATACCTTAGCTTGGAAGTTACAGCAAAGTTCTAAAGTTAAACAGATTTATGTAGCTCCTGGTAATGCAGGTACGGCTGAGGTAGCTGAAAATGTAGATATAGCGAGTGAAGATATTGAAGAGTTGCTTAATTTTGCTCAGCAGGAGGAGATTGATTTAACTTTTGTAGGACCCGAAGCACCCTTGGTAGCTGGGATAGTGGATAGATTCGAGGCAGAGGGTTTGCGAATTTTCGGCCCTAATCAAAAAGCAGCTCAATTAGAAGGAAGCAAGGTTTTTTCTAAGAACTTAATGCAGAAGTACGATATTCCTACTGGGGAGTATAGTTCTTTTGCTGAGCCCAAAGCAGCTATTGAATACATTAAAGAAAAGGGAGCTCCTATTGTAGTTAAAGCTGAAGGATTGGCAGCTGGTAAGGGAGTAGTAGTAGCTGAAGAAGTGAAAGAAGCAGTAGAGGCAGTAGAGAAGATTATGGTGGAGCAGAAGTTTGGACGGGCTGGAGAAAGAATAGTAGTAGAGGAGTTTTTGACTGGAGAGGAAGCAACGGTATTAGCTTTTACCGATGGTAAACACATAATACCAATGCTGCCTTCACAGGATCATAAGCCAGCTTATGATGGTGATCAGGGCCCTAATACAGGAGGAATGGGAGCCTATGCTCCAGCGCCAGTGGTTGACGAAGAGGTTTTACAGAAGGTCTATAATCGAATCTTAGAGCCTACCTTAGCTGCTTTAAATAAGGAAGGAATTGAGTTTAAAGGTGTTATTTACAGTGGCTTGATGATTGAAGACGGTGAGCCTAAGGTTTTAGAATATAATGTTCGCTTTGGAGACCCAGAAGCTCAGGTAGTACTTCCTTTATTGGAGACTGATTTAGTAGAGATAGCTGAAGCGGTTATTGAGGAAAGGTTAGAGGAGTTAATAATTAAATGGTCTGGTGATACAGCAGTGGCAGTGGTTATGGCCTCTGATGGTTATCCGATTGAGTATGAAACTGGAAAAGAAATTACTGGAGTAGAGAGCTTAGCAAAGCAAAAGGATATTAATGTTTTTCAGGCAGGAACTGCTAATAAGGATGGCAAGCTAGTTACGGATGGAGGTCGAGTATTAGCCGTTACTGCTCTTGGCGATGGTTATCGAGATACTATAGATAAGTCCTATCAAGGAGTAGAAAAGATAGATTTTGAAGGGGCACATTATCGTAGTGATATTGGACATAAGGCATTGACAAGAGAGGAGAGCTAGTCCATGCTAGATCCAACTAAACAGAACATCGGTATTATTGGTGGTGGACAGTTGGGTAAGATGATGATTTTGGAAGCTAAGAAGATGAATTTTCAGGTTAATATTTTAGATCCTACACCTGATTGTCCTGCTCATAGTATTGCAGATGAACACTTGGTAGCTTCTTTTACTGATCAGGAAGCGATTAAAGAATTAGCAGTTAAATCTGATATTTTGACCTATGAATTTGAACATATTGATGTTGAAGCTTTAAAGGAGCTAGAAAAAGAAGGCTATCAAGTCTATCCAACGGTTAAAAGCTTAGCAGCAATCCAAGATAAGTTTAGACAGAAGAGTATTTTAAAGGATGAGGGCTTACCTGTGCCTGACTTTTTAAAAGCAGAAAATAGAGCAGAGATAAAAGAGGCAGCAGAGAGATTTTCTTATCCGCTAATGTTAAAGAGTTGTACCGGCGGCTATGATGGTAAAGGAAATGCGGTAATTAATAACAAAGCTGAAATTGATAAGGCTTTCCGAGAGCTTAAAGGTGCAAAGAATGATTTAATGGTGGAGGAATTTATCCCTTTTAAAAAGGAGATCTCTGTTATTATTGCCCGGGGAATAGATGGCGATAAGAAGGTTTATCCTGTTGGTGAAAATGAACATCAAAATAATATCCTTTTTACTACTAAAGTGCCGGCCCAGATTACAGATGAGGTGGCTGATAAAGCGGTCAAGCTTGCTTTTGAAGTTATTGATGTCTTTAAAGGAGTAGGGATTTTTTGTATTGAGATGTTTGTAACAGCAGCTGATAAATTATTGATTAATGAAATAGCACCTAGACCTCATAATTCGGGTCACTATTCTATTGAAGGCTGTATTACATCACAATTTGAGCAGCATATTAGAGCAATTAGCGGCTTACCTCTAGGTGAAACAGAACTTCTGAAACCAGTAGTAATGAGAAATATTTTAGGTGAAGAGAAGGAAGGAGAGGCAGTTGTAAAAGGAGTTAATGAAGCTTTAGCCATTCCCGGAGTAAAGGCCCATATTTATGGTAAACGAGTTAATCGGCCAGAACGTAAGATGGGCCATCTAACGGTGACAGCAGATACAGTAGTTGAAGCACATGAGCTTGTTTTAGAGGCGAGTGGTTTGATTGAAATTACAGGAGAATAAGGAATTAGGAATTAGGAAGTTCAAAACATTAGAACAATTAGACACAGACTAAAATCTGACTAAGTTCCGACTGGACCTTAAAATTCTTTAGTTCTTTAATTCTTTTAAGGTTTTATGTTTTAGTCAGATTTTAGTCAGAACTTAGTCTGCACCCCAAGGGCATTTCCCAAAGTAATGACTAGCCAAAAGAATGTCGTCGCTGCGGGGCATGTCTAATAGAACTTGAACTTTATCTTTTGATTTTTAATTGTCAATTGTTAATCAAACGAAAATAGGGGGGGAATTATGACAGTGAAGATTGGTATTATTATGGGAAGTGATTCTGATTTACCGGTAATGAAAGAAGCGGCAGAGATTTTAGATCAGTTTGAAGTTCCTTATGAATTGACAGTTGTTTCGGCCCATAGAACTCCAGCCAGACTTTATGAGTATGCCCAGACAGCCGAGGAGAGAGGATTAGAAGTAATTATTGCTGGAGCTGGAGGAGCAGCCCACTTACCAGGGATGGTGGCTTCAATTACTTCTTTGCCGGTAATCGGAGTACCCGTTAAGACTTCTAAATTGAGTGGAGTAGATTCTCTATACTCTATTGTACAGATGCCTGGTGGAGTACCAGTAGCTACAGTAGCAATTAATGGAGCTAAAAATGCTGGACTATTGGCTCTGGAGATGCTAGGAATTGGAGATAAGGAGATTAGAGCCAAACTTAAAAAGTATAAGGATGATTTACAAGAGATGGTTGAAGATGTGGCTATGGAAGTTGAAGAGTTAGGCTATGAAGAGTATCTGGAGAGTAGTGAGAAGTTTAATTAATAATTCAAGTAGTCAAGGAAGGAGAAACTTTAATGATATCTCGTAATATTTTCGAGAATATAAGTCCCTTAGATCATCGTTATTCTTTAAAAGATGAATTTCAGGCCTATAGTACCTATTTATCGGAAGAAGCCAAGGTTAAGTATCAAGCTCAGGTAGAAGTAGCTTTAGTTAAGGTTTTGGCTAAGTATGGTATCTGTAGTGAAGAGGTAGCTAAAGAAGTAGAGGAGGCTGCGCAAAAGATAAGCGTGGAGAATGTTTACGAGGAAGAGAAGAGGACTAAGCATAATATCAGGGCCCTAGTCAATTGCTTACAGGATAAAGTGAGCGAAGAAGCTAAACCCTATATTCACTTTACTACAACTTCCTTCGATATTGTAGATACAGCAAACTCTTTACGTTATAAGGAAGCTACTGAAGAATTAATTTTGCCTAACTTAAAAGAACTAGCAGAGACCTTAATGGAGATTGCTCTGCGGGATAAGGATACTATTCAAGTGGGAAGAACTCACGGTCAACATGCTGTCCCAGTTACTTTTGGCTTTGCTATTGCTGAGTATGTTAGCAGATTAGGTAATAGGATTAAGGAGCTTGAGAATAGGGCTCAGAATTTGAGAGGCAAGATTTCAGGAGCAGTAGGCGCCTATAATGCTAGCCATCTCTTTTTTACTGATCCAGAAGAGTTTGAAAATGATGTTTTAGCTGAACTTAATTTGGAGGCAGCTACCCATTCTACCCAGATTGTTGAACCGGAGTATTTACTCGATTATGTCCATTCTTTAATCTCTACTTTCGGAATACTAGCTAGCTTTAGTGATGATATGCGCCACCTACAACGTTCCGAAATTGCTGAAGTTGGTGAATACTTTGATAAAGATCAGGTTGGATCTTCGACTATGCCCCACAAAAGAAATCCTATTAATTATGAAAATGTTAAGAGTATGTGGAAGGAATTTATGCCCAGAATGGTGACCAGATATCAGGATCAATTATCTGAACATCAACGGGATTTAACTAATTCAGCTTCAAGTCGCTTTATTCCCGAAATCATAGTTGGACTTTTAGCATCTACCAATCGTTTAATTAAAGTCTGTAAAAAGCTAGTAGTAGATCATAAAAATCTGAAGAAAAATTTTGATCAAAATAAAGAGATGGTAGTAGCAGAACCCTTATATATATTACTTGCTTCCTACGGGCACCCCGATGCCCATGAAATAGTAAGGAAGTTAACTTTAGAAGCTGAAGAGAGAGGTCTGCCTTTAAGAGAATTAATAACTGAAAAGGAAGAATTAGAGCCTTACTGGGCCAAGTTCGATGAAAAACAGCGTCAATTGCTTATAAATCCAGAAAAGTATATTGGCATAGCAGTTGAAAAGACAGAGAAAGTAGTTGATTATTGGCAAGAGGAATTAGAATTAGATTAATGAGCCGGGGGTTAGGAATATGGAGAAGTTAAAGATGATTTATGAAGGAAAAGCAAAAAAGGTTTATGAGACTGGAAAAGAAGATCAGATTATTATAGAATATAAGGATGATGCTACTGCCTTTGATGGGGAAAAGAAAGGACAAATTGTGGGTAAAGGTAGACTTAATGCCGAGATTACTACTATTTTTTTTGATCTATTGGCTGAGCAAGGAATACCAACTCACCATATATCTAAGCTAGGGGAAAGAGAGATTTTGGCCCGGAAGTTGGATATTATCTTGATAGAAGTAGTAATCAGAAATATAGTTGCCGGAAGCCTCACTAAGCGTTTAGGCTTAGCAGAAGGCAGTGAGTTGAAGGAGCCTATATTGGAATTTTACTATAAAAGTGATGAATTAGGTGACCCATTAATTAATGAATACCATATTAGAGCTGAAGAGTTAGCTACTGAGGAAGAATTAGCTGAGATTAAGGGTTTATCTTTTAAGATTAATAGTATTTTAGTGGATTTTTTAGCTGATAAAGGTATAGATTTAGTAGACTTCAAGTTAGAGTTTGGTAAGGGAAGTGATGATAAGCTCTATTTAGGTGATGAAATTTCTCCTGATAACTGTCGCCTCTGGGATAGCAAGAGCAAGAAGAAGTTAGATAAGGATCGCTTTCGTAGGGATTTAGGCGAAGTGGAAAGTGCTTATCAGGAAATATTAAAGAGGTTAAAGGAATAGTTGCTTCACAATAATATTTGTATATTGTTTTATTCAAATGATAGAGGACAGAGGATAGAGGATAGATAAAGTTCAAAAGATTTAAATCTATTGGACACAGACTAAAATCTGACTAAGTTCTGACTAGACCTTAAAACATAAAATCAAAAACTTAGAACAATATTAAGATTAAGCTTGAACTAAAATTTTAGGTTTTATTTGTATTGATTGGTGCTCATTCATAATTTCAAAAGTTTCAATGCTTTTTTAAGGTTTTATATTTTAGTCGGATTTTAGTCATAACTTAGTCTGTGTCAAATAGAATTTGAACTTTATTTCTTGATCTTAATTTATCCTCTATCATTTATCATCTATCCTCTGAAACAATAGAACGATAGTGTTTTAAAAGCTACTTGTCATTAATGAAATCAAAGGAGGAAAATTAAATGGATTGGAAAGTGAAAATAAAGGTAATGTTAAAGAAAAGTATCCTAGACCCGCAAGGTCAGGCTGTCGAGGATGGTTTAGAGGCGCTAGGATATAATAATGTCTCGGAAGTTAAAGTAGGAAAGCATTTGGAGCTAAGTATTGAAGATGTAGCAACTGAAGAAGAATTAGAGGAACAAGTGGAGGAGATGTGTGAAAGATTATTGGCTAACCCAGTAATTGAGGACTATACTTTTCAAGTTGAAGAGATGGAGGGATAGCATGAAATTTGGAGTTGTAACCTTTCCTGGTTCCAATTGTGATCAGGACTGTTATCATGTAGCAGCAGAAGTGTTGAATAAGCCTACTGATATGGTATGGCATAAGGACAAGCAGGATTTGAGCGAGTATGACTGCTTAATACTGCCGGGTGGATTTTCCTATGGTGACTACCTGCGCACAGGAGCTATTGCTAGATTTTCTCCAATTATGGAGTCGGTAATTGAATATGCTGAAGCGGGTGGTTTAGTGATTGGAATCTGTAATGGTTTTCAGATTCTTTTAGAAGCGGGATTATTGCCGGGAGCAATGAAGGTTAACGATAGTCTGAAGTTTGTTTGTGATTATACTAAATTGGAAGTAGTTAATGATGATACTCCCTTTACTAATCGTTGTAATTCAGGAGATATTTTAGAGATTCCTGTAGCGCACGGGGAAGGGAACTATCATATTGATGAAGAGGGATTGGCAGAGTTAATTGCTAATCAGCAGATAGTAGTTAGATATCTTAGCGAGGAAGAGAACCCTAATGGTTCGGTAGATAATATTGCTGGAATCTGTAATCAAGAAAGAAATGTCTTTGGTTTAATGCCCCATCCAGAGCGTTGTTCGGAGAGTATTTTAGGTAATGGTAGTACTGATGGGTATCAGATATTTGCATCGATTGTTGAATATTTGTCAAAGAGAGGTGAGGAGTGTGGAGAATAAACCCTGGGAAGCAGAAGGTTTAACGAAAAGTGAGTACGAGATGATCGTTGATATTTTAGGTAGAAAGCCTAACCGCACGGAGTTAGGGATGTACGGAGTGATGTGGTCGGAGCACTGTAGTTATAAGAACTCTAAGGCTGTATTGAGAAACCTGCCTACGGAGGGAGAGTGTGTGTTGCAGGGCCCGGGTGAAAATGCTGGAGTAATTGATATCGGTGATAATCAGGCTGTTTCTTTTAAAATTGAAAGTCATAACCATCCTTCAGCTATTGAACCATATCAGGGAGCCGCTACCGGTGTAGGAGGTATTATTCGAGACATCTTTACTATGGGAGCTCGACCTATAGCCTGCTTGGATTCTTTACGCTTTGGTGATTTAGAGGATCAGCACGTGCAGTTTCTTTTTGAAGGAGTAGTTTCTGGTATTTCCGGCTACGGTAACTGTATTGGCGTGCCTACTGTAGGAGGAGAGGTTCATTTTTCAGCTGCTTATCAGGATAATCCCTTAGTTAATGCTATGTGTATCGGTCTGATGGAGCATGAGGACTTAGCTACTGGGACAGCTAAAGGAGTAGGTAATCCAGTAATGGTGGTCGGAGCTACTACTGGTAGAGATGGAATTCAAGGAGCCAGCTTTGCTTCTGATGAACTAACTGAGGAGTCCGAGGAAGATCGGCCAGCAGTACAGGTAGGCGATCCCTTTATGGAAAAGCTGTTATTAGAAGCTAGTTTAGAGTTAATCAAAACAGGAGCCTTAGTAGGTATTCAGGATATGGGAGCAGCTGGATTAACCGGTTCGTCTTGTGAGATGGCTAGCCGTGGTGGAGCTGGGATTGAATTAGATGTAGACCTAGTACCTAAACGGGAAACGGGAATGAATGCTTATGAAGTGATGTTATCGGAGTCACAGGAGCGAATGTTAGTAGTGCCTAAAAAGGGTAAAGAAGACTTAGTTAAACAAATCTTTGATAAGTGGGATCTGAATGCGGCAGTAATCGGTAAGGTTACTGACGATGGAATGATGAGAATCTTAAATAAAGGGGAGATAGTAGCCGAAGCGCCGGCTCGTTCTCTAGCCGATGATGCTCCGGAGTATGAGCGCGAATCCAAAAAGCCAGACTATTTAGAAGAAGCACAGAGCTATGATTGGAGTCAATTAGAAGAGCCTCAGGACTATAATCAGGCCTTATTAGAGGTTTTAAGTTCGCCTAATATTGCCAGTAAAGAGTGGGTTTATCAGCAGTACGATCATATGGTGCAGACTAATACAGTAGTCTTGCCTGGTTCTGATGCAGCAGTATTGCGAGTAAAAGGGACAGAGAAAGGACTGGCTGTAGCTACTGACTGCAACGGTCGCTACTGTTATCTAGATCCTGAAACCGGAGGGGCTATTGCTGTGGCTGAGGCAGCACGGAATGTGGTCTGTTCTGGAGCTGAGCCTCTAGCTATTACTGATGGTTTAAACTTTGGTAATCCCTTAAAGCCGGAAATTTTCTGGCAGTTTGAAAAATGCATTGAGGGAATTGGCGAAGCCTGTTTGAGTTTGGGCACTCCGGTTACTGGAGGTAATGTTAGTTTTTATAATGAAAGTCCTGAAGCAGCTATTTATCCAACTCCTATTATTGGTATGGTAGGCCTGTTAGAGGATATTGAGCAGGCAACTACTATTGATTTTAAAGATGAGGGCGATCTGATTCTTTTACTGGGTGAAACCAAGGATGAATTAGGTGCTAGTGAATATTTGCAAGCTTTATATGGTCTAGAGACTGGTCAACCGCCTAGTTTAGATTTAGATTTAGAGAAGAGAGTACAGGAGGTCTGTTTGGAAGCTATTAAAGCGGGAGTAGTTAAGTCGGCTCATGACTGTGCTGATGGTGGCTTAGTGGTAGCTTTAGCAGAAAGCTGTATTAGTGGAGATTTAGGAGCAAAAATTGAATTAGTCAGCGATTTAGCGCCTAGTTCTCTTTTATTCTCTGAATCCCAAAGTAGAATAGTAATTTCTGTAGCTGAAGAAGATCTAGCTCAAGTGAAGAAGCTAGCAGCTGCAAAAGATATTCCGATTAGTGAATTAGGAAGAGTTACTGGAAATAGCTTAGTAGTTAATGATTTAGTTAATTTAGAAGTTGGGGAGTTGAAAAAAGAATGGACAGAGAGTATTCCAACTCTAATAGAAGGTTAGAGGATAAAATGGAGGAAGAGTGTGGGATTATTGGTATTTATTCTCCAGAGCATACTAAAAATATTGCTGATTTGACCTATTTAGGACTACATGCTCTTCAGCATCGAGGTCAAGAAAGTGCCGGAATCTGTGTTAGGGGTGAAGATAGGTTTAAAACTTACAAAGATATGGGCTTTGTTACTAATGTCTTCGATGAAGAGCGTTTAGCTAAGATGTCTGGACAGATGTCCTTAGGTCACGTTCGTTATTCGACTACTGGTTCTAGTAAGCTAGTTAATGCTCAACCTTTGTTAATTAATTCGGCTAAGGGGGAGTTAGCATTAGCTCACAATGGAAACTTAGTTAATAGTGATGAAATAAGATGCAACTTAGAAAAGCAAGGGGCTATCTTTCATTCTAATTTAGATACTGAGGTGATAGCCCATTTAGTAGCTCACTCTTTTAAAGATGATATTATTGAGGCTTTCACTCATAGCTTGCAGCAGGTTAAGGGAGCTTATAGTATAATAGTTTTGACTGAGGATAGTTTAATAGCTGCTCGGGACCCTTATGGATTTAGGCCTTTATCTATTGGTAAGTTAGGTGAACATTATATTGTCGCTTCGGAAACTTGTGCCTTTGATATTGTGGGGGCAGAGTTAATTAGAGACCTTCAGCCGGGGGAAATGGTGGTTATTAATGAAGAGGGAATTCAGAGCAACTATTACTGTGAAAGAAAGCCTGATAGTTTTTGTGTATTCGAATTTATTTATTTTGCTCGTCCAGATAGTGTAATTGAAGGACAGAATGTGCATTTAGCTCGCCGGGCCATGGGAAGGCATTTAGCACGAGAAATGGAGATAGAGGCTGACTTAATAATTCCAGTGCCTAGCTCAGGGATTTCTGCTGCTTTAGGCTTTGCTGAAGAGTCGGGGATTCCTTATGAACAAGGAATTTTGCGTAATAAGTATGTAGGTCGAACCTTTATTCAGCCTACTCAAGAGATTAGAGACTTGAAGGTGCGGATTAAACTAAATCCTATTCAGGAGATAATCGAAGATAAGAGGGTAGTTTTATTAGATGACTCTATTGTGAGGGGGACTACCAGTAAGCAGATTATCAGGATGGTTAGAGAGATGGGAGCTCAAGAGGTGCATATGGCTATTTCTTCTCCGCCAGTGACTGACCCTTGTTATTATGGTGTAGATACCTCAAGACGCCAGGAGCTAATAGCAGCGCAATATAGTGTAGAAGAGATTGCGGAGCATATTGGAGCCGACTCTTTGGCCTATTTAAGTCAGGAAGGTTTATTGAACTCTATTAATACTACTCGGAATGGTTTTTGTACTGCTTGCCTTAATGGTGACTACCCTTTGGTAGGGGAAAGCGATAAGTTTGCATTTGAATAGAGGAGGAGTTTGATTAATGAGTTTATCTTATGAAGAAGCGGGAGTGGATATTGAAGCGGGAGCAGAGGCTGTGGATAGATTGAATAAGCATGTGGAGTCTACCTTCGGGCCCGAAGTACTGACCGGTTTAGGTAACTTCGGGGCCCTATTTGCTCCAGACCTAGGCGATTATGAGGAGCCAATTTTAGTAGCTGGCACCGATGGAGTAGGAACCAAGTTAAAGGTAGCCTTTAAAATGGATAAGCACGATACTATCGGGATAGACTTAGTAGCTATGTCCGTTAATGATATAGTAGTGCAGGGAGCTAAACCACTTTTCTTTTTAGATTATTTAGCTATTGATAATTTGATTCCAGCTAAAGCTGAGGAGATTGTTAAAGGAATTAGTCTAGGCTGTAAAAAAGCAGGAGCTGCTTTAATCGGTGGCGAAATGGCAGAGATGTCCGGTTTTTATAATCAGGATGAGTATGACTTAGCCGGTTTTGCTGTAGGTATTGTAGATAAAAAAGACTTAATTACTGGTGCAGACATTGAGCCGGGGGATAAGGTGATTGGTTTAGCTGCCAACGGAATTCACAGTAATGGTTATACCTTAGCTCGCAAGGTGTTTTTTGAATTAGCCGGTTACGATGTTGATACTGAGTTAGAGGAGTTAGCCCAGCCTTTAGGAGAAGAGTTGTTAAAGCCTACTCGAATCTATGTAGAGCCTATTTTAGAGTTAATGAATAGTTTTAAACTTAAAGGAATAGCTCATATTACTGGTGGGGGATTGATAGAGAATATTCCTCGGATTTTGCCTGCGGGAACTAAAGCGGTCTTAGATCGTAGCTCTTGGCCAGTACCGCCAATTTTGGAGTTAATTCAAAGTGAAGGCGAGATAGACACTAAGGAGATGTATAGAACCTTTAATATGGGAATCGGCATGGCTGTTGTAGTTTCTCCAGCAGAGGTAGCAGATGTTTTAGCTAAATTAGAGGAGTTGCAGGTGGACTCTTATTTAATTGGTGAGATTGTAGCTGGAGATAGAGGTGTGGATTTGGACTTTGATTAATTAATATTGTTATATTGTTTTATTCAAATGATAGAGGACAGAGGATAGAGGATAGATAAAGTTCAAAAGATTTAAATCTATTGGACACAGACTAAAATCTGACTAAGTTCTGACTAGACCTTAAAACATAAAATCAAAAACTTAGAACAATATTAAGATTAAGCTTGAACTAAAATTTTAGGTTTTATTTGTATTGATTGGTGCTCATTCATGATTTCAAAAGTTTCAATGCTTTTTTAAGGTTTTATATTTTAGTCGGATTTTAGTCATAACTTAGTCTGTGTCAAATAGAATTTGAACTTTATTTCTTGATCTTAATTTATCACCATTGGCACTAGCTCCGCGTCGCCTTTATCATTTATCCTCTATCCTCTGAAACATTAGAACGATATTATTCTACCCCGATTATATAGCTAAAAAAAGATTCTAAAATAGCAGTGAGGTGTGAAAATGTCAGAGATGAGATATGCTTTAATTAGCGTTTCTAATAAAGAAGGAATTGTAGACTTTGCTCAACAACTACAGGAGCTAGGAATTAAGATTATTTCCACTGGTGGGACAGGTGAAAAATTAAAAGCAGCTGGTATTTCGGTAATCGATATTCCCCAGGTAACAGAGTATCCGGAGATGCTAGACGGTAGAGTAAAAACCCTTCACCCAGCAGTTCACGGTGGGATTTTAGCCGATCGAAGTAAGACAGAGCATATGCAGCAGTTGAGGGAGTTAGGGATCAAGCCTTTAGACTTAATTGTAGTTAACCTCTATCCCTTTGCGGAGACTATTGCTCAAGAAGGAGTAAGCTTAGCAGAAGCAGTGGAGAATATAGATATCGGTGGCCCTACTATGGTTAGGGCAGCAGCTAAGAACTTTGAACACGTGACGGTAGTAGTAGATCCTACAGACTATCAAGCTGTTTTAGATAAATTAAAAACAGATCAGCTAAGTAAAGCAGATAGGTTGGAGTTATCCTATAAAGCCTTTGCGCATACTGCTGAATATGATCATCTAATTCAAGACTATTTAGCGGGGCTTAAAAAGGAACAGGATGGCTTTCCAGAGGTAATTAGAGATCGTTATCAAAAGATAAACGATCTTCGCTATGGAGAAAATCCCCATCAACAGGCTGCTTTTTATAGCGCTAATCAGAGTCAAGAAGATTCTGTTGCTACTGCTAAGCAGCTACATGGTAAAGACTTATCTTTTAATAATATCAACGATACCAATGCGGCTTTAGAGTTAGTTAAGGAGTTTAAATCTAAGCCAGCTGTAGCTGTGATTAAACATGCTAATCCTTGTGGGATGGCCATAGCTGACAGTTTATTAACAGCCTATCAACAGGCCTATAGTGGTGATCCGATGTCGGCTTACGGCAGTATTGTAGCTTTAAATAGAGAGGTTGATCTGAAAACTGCTCAGGAGATGACCGGGCCCGATCGTTTTGTAGAAGTGGTCATTGCTCCTGGCTTTGAGGATGAAGCATTGAAGATTCTTAAAGAGCGCTGGGAAAGTGTCCGTTTATTAGAGACTGGAGAGCTGGGCGGTGAAGTTAACCCTGGAGAAAAGGATTTCAAAAAGGTGACCGGAGGACTTTTAGTTCAAGATAGAGATTTAGCTACTATAACTAAAGAAGACTTAGAGGTAGTTAGCGACAGAGAGCCTACTGAAGCAGAGTTAAAAGATCTGTTATTTAGTTGGCAAGTAGTTAAACATGTCAAGTCCAATGCTATTGTATTAGCTAAAAATGAAATGGTCTTAGGAGTAGGCGCCGGGCAGATGAGTCGAGTGGATGCGCTGACTATTGCTCAGCTTAAGGCCGGTGCAGAAAAAGAAGGTTCAGTAGTAGCCTCCGATGCTTTTTTACCCTTTAAAGATGTGTTAGTAGAGGCAGTCAAGGCCGGAGCTACTGCTATTATTCAGCCGGGAGGTTCTATTAGAGACGAAGAGATAGTTGAGCTGGCTAACCAGCACGATTTAGCTATGGTCTTTACTGGTAGAAGACATTTTAAACATTAATCCATTATAGAGCCTGGATATCCAGGCTCTATCTATATAGTTTAATTAACTGGCGCATTATATGATTAACTTTATAGCCTGCTTGAAATATTTTAGTATATATATTATAATACGTTGAAAGACTGTTTTTTTGTTATCGATATGTTAATCTAGGCATATCGATAGTAACTTAGTGGAGGTTATCCAATGAAGAAGGCTACTAAAAAGTTTATACTATTGGTATTGATAGCTGCTTTGATGCTAACAGTTACTGCTTGTGGAAGAGGGGATGAGGCAGCTAAAAGATTGATTTTAGCTACTACGACTAGTACATACGATTCTGGTCTTTTAGGCGAGCTGATGCCACAGTTTGAGGAAGAGAAAGGTTACGATGTAGAAATAATTGCCTTAGGTACAGGACAGGCTCTAGAGATTGGGCGCAGAGGAGATGTAGATATTATTCTCGCTCATGCCAAAGAGCTAGAAGAGGAGTTCGTTGCTGAAGGCTACGGAACAGAACGGACTTATGTAATGTATAATGAATTTGTGGTATTGGGCCCTGAAGACGATCCAGCTAACTTAAAAGGAACAACTGATTTAGGTGTAGCATTACAAAGCATTGAAGAGACAGCAAGCAGCTTTGCTTCTCGTGGTGATGATTCAGGAACTCATACTAAGGAGCTGAATCTTTGGGATGAATATGGAATAGATGTAGCTGGTGATTGGTATAATTCCTTAGGACAAGGTATGGGTGATACTTTAATCACAGCTAATGAGATGCAAAGTTACACTCTAGCAGATAGAGGTACCTACTTATCTATGGAGGATCAACTGCCCAACTTAACAGTTGTTTTTGAAGGTGCTGAGCAACTATTTAATACTTATGGAGTAATTCCTATTAATCCTGAGCGACACGACGTTAATTATGAAGGAGTACAGAAGTTAGTAGAGTTCTTTATTCGAGACGATATTCAAGAAAAAATAGGAAAGTTTGGTGGAGATGAGTTTGCTCAACCCTTATTTTTCCCAGCTGCTGACTAATAACAGGATTGGAGGAGTAGGATGGATCTTCTAATTTCTGGATTGAGGGAGGCAGTCTCTTTAATAGTTTCTCTTGATCCTAGAGTTTTACAGATAATCTTTACATCTTTGCAGGTAACAGGGACAGCACTTGTTTTTGCTGCACTGCTAGGGATACCATTAGGAGCATTTTTGGGATTGACTTCTTTTCCTGGTAAGTCCGTGCTCGTCGCTTTATTATATACAGGCATGGGCTTTCCGCCGGTTGTAATTGGTTTATTTGTCTTTATTACCTTTTCTTCGGGAGGGCCAATGGGCTTTCTTAGCTGGCTATTTACTACTAGGGCCATGATTATTGCTCAAGTAATTATTGCTTTTCCTCTGATTGCTGGTTTTACCATGACAGCAGTAGGTGGTGTTGATAAGGATTTGATACTACAATTAAAGTCACTGGGAGCAACTAAAAGGCAGATTATAATGGCTATTTTAAAGGAAGCTCGCTTGGGAGTTTTGGTTTCTATTATTGCTGGTTTTGGAGCAATCATTTCAGAGGTAGGAGCGGTAATGTTAGTAGGAGGTAATATAGAAGGAAGCACTAGAGTTTTAACTACAGCTATAGTTTTGGAAGCACGAAGAGGAAACTTTGGTTTAGCTATCTCCTTCGGAATTATTTTGCTAGCTATTACTTTTGGCGTAAACTTTGCTATGTCTAATCTACCGGGGAGAGGGAGGCGTCAATGATTAAAAGCAGAATAGTTTATAGACTCAGTAATATATCTAAGAGCTATGAAGGAAGAAAGGTTTTAGAAATAGATGAACTTGATATTAACCAAGGAGAGATATTCTGCTTACTAGGCCCTAGTGGAGCAGGGAAGAGTACTTTATTGAGGATTTTAAATTTTTTAGAAACTCCAGATACGGGAAGGGTTGAGTTTTTAAATGAGGCTTACAATAAGTCTAGACAGCCTGACTTAGCTACTAGACGAGAAGTTGTTACTGTATTTCAAAGCCCAGGGCAATCGCATGAATAAATTTTATTTTAAAACTCAATCTTATTTCTTATACTCAGTTTGAATTTAAAA
>NZ_JALKBZ010000005.1 GCF_023227765.1 Fuchsiella alkaliacetigena | reverse complement strand
GGGGTAGAGCAGTATGGTAGCTCGTCGGGCTCATAACCCGGAGGCCACTGGTTCGAATCCAGTCCCCGCAACCATTTGAAAGATAAAAATTTAGCCGGGGTGGCGGAATTGGCAGACGCATCGGACTTAAAATCCGATGGGTCTTTAGTACCCGTGTCGGTTCGAATCCGACCCCCGGCACCATTCTAATTTGTCGGAGCGTGGCGCAGTCTGGTAGCGCACCTGGTTTGGGACCAGGGGGTCGAAGGTTCAAATCCTTTCGCTCCGACCATTTATTAATTATTCAGGTGATTCCTTCCTAGAAAAGGGAGTTTTGTTTGTTTTTATACATAAAGCTTAGGTAAGTAAGGTAAGGGAGGAGTATTAATGTCTAAAAGAGTATTAATTACCGATGATGCTCAATTTATGAGAACTATGTTAAAACAGTTAGTTGAAGAGCAGGGTTATGAGGTAGTAGCAGAGGCCGAAGACGGTAAAAAAGCTATAGAGTTATATAAGGAACATAGTCCGGACCTAGTTACCATGGATATTACTATGCCTGAAATGGATGGTATTGAAGCTACTAAGGAAATTTTGGACTTTGATCCAAATGCCATAATAGTAATGTGTAGTGCTATGGGCCAGAAGCCGATGGTTGTTGATGCTTTGGAGGCTGGAGCTAAAGACTTTATAGTTAAGCCTATTCAGGCTGAGAAAGTAAAAGAAACTTTAGATTCTATTTTTAATGGTTAATATAAGTTTTTATTTATAAAAAGAAAGATTTTTAAGTTAATATAATTAGTTGAAATCATACCTGTTATTAAGCAGGTATTTTTTATTTTGGGAAGTATTTTTTAATGTTTTAGCAGGAATTTGTAATAATTATCTGAATTATAATATTAATACTAGTCATAAATAACTGTTAGAAAGGTGGAAATAATAGATATGAAACTAAGTATACCTGCTTATAAAGAGTTAGAGGTCAATAAATTAGTCTTTGATTATAATGGAACTTTAGCTTGTGATGGTCAAAGTAATAAAAAGATTAAAGAGAGTTTGAATGAGTTAGCTATGGATTTTGAGGTATATATTTTAACTGCTGATACTTTTGGTACTGTCAAGGAAGAGTTCGATGATACTGAGATAGAGATTGTTATTATTGATTCAGAGGCAGGAGCTAGCTTTAAAAAGAAATTTGTTAAGCAATTGGAAGCTTCGGAAGTAATTGCGATTGGTAATGGCAATAATGATGCTTTAATGTTAAAAGAAGCGGCTTTAGGAATTTTAGTTTTAGGTGCTGAAGGAGCTGCTAGCAAAGCTTTATTGAATTCTGATTTAGTGGTTAGAAGTATTGAAAACTGTTTAGAAATTTTTCAACATCCTAAGCGCTTAATTGCCTCTTTGCGTTGTTAATAAAAGCCCAATTTTAATTGTAAACTTAGTGATTAGGAGGCAAAGTTAATGAAACTAAAAACATTATCTATGTTAGTTAAATTGATTTCCACTGGTAGTTTTTCAGCAGTAGCTGAGGAACTGGATTTAACTCAACCGGCTGTTAGTATGCAGATTAAATCTTTACAGGAGTACTTTGAAACAGAGTTAGTAGTTCGTCAGGATGGAGATATTAAGTTGACTCCAGCAGGGAAGATAGTTTATGATCAAGCTAAACGGATTTTAGAGCACTGGGAGCAGGCTCGGCTAGAGGTAAAACAGGTGAAAGGAAAAACCTATGGTGAGTTACAGATTGGAGCTAGTACTATTCCGGCTACCTATTTATTGCCTGAGCTAATAGCTAAGTTTTCGGCAGCATTTCCTGAAATTAAGATTTTGATTGAAATTGGTGATAGTAAAGAGATGGTAGATTATTTAGAGGAACAAGAAGTTGATTTAGCAATAGTGGGCTTTAAACCGCGTCGAAAAAACTTAGCTACCATATCTTTAACCGATGATGATTTAGCTTTAATTTTACCTTTAGAGCATAGTTTGGTTAATCAGAAACAGATAAGCTTAGCTGAACTAGAACGGCAAAGAATGTTAATTAGAGAGAAGGGATCTGGAACTAGGAAGGCTATGTTAGCTGGATTGAGAGAACGAGGAATTACTAAGAATGATCTAAATATTGTAGCTCAGTTAGGTAATACTGAAGCTGTTATTTCAGCAGTAGAGGCTGGAGTAGGAGTCTCTTTTGTTTCAGAGTTAGCTGCTCAAAAAGCTGTTAAGAATAATCGGGTGCGACAGCTTAAAGTAGCTAATATGTCAATTAGTAGAAAGCTTTATCTAACCTATCATCAGAAACGAGCTGAGGAGTTATTGATTAAAGAGTTTATAAAGATTTTAAAAGGGGGTATTATAAATGAAGATAGGAGTAATTAGTGATAGTCACGGTAGCTTAACTGCTTGGCAGCAGGCTATTGAAGTATTAGCAGATGTAGATTTCCTTCTTCACGCTGGAGATATTCTTTATCATGGTGCTCGTAATCCTTTGCCTGAAGGATATAATACTGAGGGTTTGGTAGATGCTCTCAATGATTATGAAGGTGATTTGCTGGCAATTAAGGGTAATGTAGATGCTTTAGTTGATAACTGGGTGCTTCCTTATCCTTTATCTGAGTATTCTGTGGTATTAAATGGAGATAAAAAAATTGTAATTTATCATGGTTATCAACATGATAGCGAAAAGGAACGAGTAGAGTTTGCTAAAAAGTTTGGAGCAGATATTTTAATTTTTGGGCATACGCACTTGCCTTTGATCAAAGAAGAGGCAGGAGTAATTTTATTAAATCCAGGCAGTATTGCTTTACCGAAGCAGGAGCCAGCTCAGGCTAGTTTAGCAGTAATTGAGGATGATAAAATAGAGATTTTAACTTTAGATGGAAAAGAAATAATTGTTGATTTTGAATTTTGATTAGTTTAGTATGAGCTGATTTTGGAGGGATTGAAAATGAAGGTTCAAGAAGCTATTAAGACTCGCAGAAGTATTAGGGGTTTTAAATCAACTAAAATAAGCGATGAAAAATTAAATCAAATATTGGAAGCAGGTAGATTAGCTCCTTCCGGGACTAATATTCAACCTTGGCGTTTTTTAGTAGTGGAATCTGTTGAAATGAGAGAGAAGCTGAAAAGTTATACTCTCAATTTTGTAGCTGAAGCTCCAGTAGTAATAGTTTGTTGTGTTGATCGGAGTTCTATTCAGCATAGAAAGAAAAGAATCTTGGAGTTACATAAGGTGGGAGCTTTTGCTGGAACTGAACTAGCTAGGGATAATCTGGATAGCTATAAGCCTAGATCAATGAATGAAGAGGAGCAGAATAATTATTTGTATTTAAACTGCGCTATTGCTATTCAAAATATGGTTTTGCAAGCAACAGAATTAGGCTTGGGAAGCTGTTGGATAATGATGTTTAATAGTAAAAAGACCAAAAAATTATTTAAGTTAGCTGATAGTTTGGAACCAATAGCCTTGCTGCCGATAGGTTATCCAGCTAAAAACCCTGAACCTAGACCGCGCTTTTCTTTAGAGAAAATTATAATTGATAGGGTTTAGTTAAATATTAAAGGTTGTAGGAAGTTTATTCTACAACCTTTTTACTTCAAAAGAGAGTACAGTTAATACTTGGTCAGTTATGACTACATAACTATTCAAATAAAGCTTAGTAATTATTAATAAACTTTAATATTTTAGCATAAGTAAGTAATGGTAGAAATTAATATAAATATTCAAGCTAAACTTAGGAAGATAGAGGGATTAAAAGAGATATCTAGAATTAAACCCATATACGAATTTAATGTCTGGAGTGATATTGGTGAATAAGCAGCCTAAAATAGGATTAGCTTTAGGAGCTGGAGCTGCTAGAGGAATAGCTCATATTGGGGTTTTGCAGGTATTAGTGGATAATGGAATTAAAATTGACTGTATAGCTGGTAGTAGTATTGGTAGCTTAATTGGTGGTTTTTATGCAGCGGGAATGGATCTTAACAGAATGGAGAGCTTTGCTTACGAGATGAATTGGGACTTGATAACCGATCTTACAGTACCTAAAAGAGGATTAATTGCTGGCAAAAAAGTAAAAGAATTTATAAAGATACTGACTAAAAATAAAGCTTTTTCACAACTGGATATCCCCTTAGCAGTGGTAGCTACTGATATTGAGGCCGGAGAGGAAGTTGTTATAGATCAGGGTTTAGTAGCTGAAGCAATTAGAGCTAGTATTTCTATTCCAGGTATTTATGTTCCTCATGAGATTGGTGAACGGATATTAGTAGATGGCGCTTTGGTAAATAGAGTTCCTGTTGATCTACTTAGTGACTTAGGGGCTGATATTGTTATTGGGGTGGATGTGGGTGATGATAGCTCCCGAAAGAAGATTAATAATATATTTGATGTTATTCTTAGGTCTATTAGTATTATGGAAAATCAAATAGTTAAACATAAAAGTGTTGAAGCAGATATCTTAATTAAGCCTAAAGTTGGTCATGTTTCTCCTCAAGACTTAGATCAAGCCGAAGACTGTGTAGCAGCAGGAGTTGAGGCTGCTTGGAAAATGATGCCTGCTATTGAAGAGGCAATTGAAAGGTGGAAAGTTGATGTCAAAGCTTAAAAAGTTAAGTTTAAAAAGAACTTTAGTCATTATTTTAGTTATGAGCTTGATAATAGTTGCAGCTAATTTTTGGCCTACTAATTATTATTTAGAATCACCGGGTATAGCTCAAGAACTATCTTCATTTATCACTATAAATAATGGTGATTATTTTGAGAATATTGAGGGAAATCTTAGGTTAACTGCTGTTTCTCTAGAGTCGGCTAGTGTAATGGATTATTATTATGTATCTTTATTTAGACCTGAAGGAGTAAATCTGGTTCCTTTAGAAAAGCGATTACCTCCTGGAGTGGAGATGGAAGAGTACTTTGAAATGATGCGTGATGTAATGAAGGAGAGTCAGTTAAAAGCCAAAGCAGTGGCTTTGGAGAAGGCGGGTTATGAAACTCAGATTAGTGGGCAAGGTGCAGAAGTGATTAAAGTTTTAGCAGAGAGTTATGCGCAAGGAAAGTTGGAACCGGGAGATATTATTGTGGAGGTAGATGGACAGAGAGTAGAACTGGTAACGGAAGTAGTGGATCTGATTCAAGATAGAGAAATTGGAGCTGAAGCTGAGCTTACTGTTAAAAGAGGAGATGAAAGATTGAATTTTAATATTAAAACTAAAGAGTTAGAGGATAGTCCTGAGCAGGCTTCTTTAGGGATTTTGATTTCTTCTTATCAGCGTAGCTTTGATTTTCCAATAAGTATTGAAATTGAGGCTGGAGAGATTGGCGGGCCCTCTGCTGGAATGATGTTTAGTTTAGAAATTTTGAATAGGTTAACTATAGCTGACTTGACTGCAGGTAATGATATAGCAGGTACAGGAACTATTGATTTAGAAGGAAAAGTAGGTCAGATTAGTGGAGTACAACAGAAGGTAATAGCGGCTCGTAAAGAGGGAGCTGACTTCTTTTTAGCTCCAGTTGAAAATTATCAAACTGCTCAAGAAGTAGCTGAGGGAATAGAAGTTGTTTCTATAGCTGATATAGAAGAGGCTATTGCTTTTTTGGATTCTTTAAAATAATAGGGGCCCTATAGTCTTGGCCGCTTTGTCGATATTTAGCATTATTATATGCTAACGAGTATATATTGGTGGCTTGAATATCTTTAGCTAACATTTTTTCTAAAACAGAGTTAGGGGAATGGTTACTTTTGTAATACTGAGCTACATTAGTGATTAGGGGTAATTGACTATTTTTCTTAAGTAGCTTAAGTAATTTTTGGCTGGACTTTAAAAAGCCGAGTACTCTTAAGTACTGAGGGCCCTGATTTTGATCAAACTCTGCTAGCTCTGTTTTTTTCAAACCTAATAAAAGATGAGTTAGTATTCTCTGGATTCTAGTTCTAGTAAAACGTTTAGTTTTGATTGATTTTATTAAGGTTGACAAACAGCTAGCCTGTTCAGCAGCTTTGATAATTCTATTGGCTAGTCCTTCACTAACATCTTCTATTTGCTCTAACTCTTTAGCTGATAACTGACGGAGTAGAGTTAGAATTGGTAGTTGGAAGTTTTCTAAAGTGATAGGATTTTTATTTGCTGAGTGAGCTTTACTGATAATTGTTTTACTTGCTGGGGGCACTACTTGATTTAGAAAGTCAAGGTTAGAGGAATTAAGTATTCGCTTACGAATAGCAGTAGCACTAGCTATTTTGCTTTCTATACTTTCTTGATGGTATTTAGCTTGTTTACGCTTAATAGCTAGAGCCTCAATATTGCTTTTGGTATTAATTAGAGCTTTGATATATTCAATGCCTAAGATATTATTAGGATTGTTGATGATCTTTTCAACTTTCAAGTCGATATTATTTTGCTTAAAGTAAGTGGACAAGGCTTTAGCTCTAGCTTGGGGAAAGGAAATCCCTTTACTTAGCTCTTTTTTTATTAATTTCGATAATAAGGGAGGTTCTGTGGCTAAAAATTCAGCTATTTTAAATAAAGGAGCAGTTTTTCCTAGTTCGCTACCAAAAACTAGCTGATCGACTACACCGGTTTTATTTAATAGTTGAACTCCTCCGTAGGCGAAGTATTCGGCACTACGCAGAGTATAACTACTAGGTAGCTCTATAACTAGGTCTACTCCTGCTTTTAAAGCCATCTTTGTTCTATCCCATTTATTTAAGAAAGCTGGTTCTCCTCGCTGAACAAAGTTACCGCTCATAATACAGATTACATAGTCGGCTTTGGTGAGCTGTAGAGCTTTATTCAAGTGATAAAGATGGCCATTATGAAAGGGATTATATTCGGTGATAATTCCTAATATCTTCATTATTTATCAACTGCTCCTTTATTACTTAGTATTTCTGCATCTTATTTTCAATTCCTGGCTCAAAATTATTTTATTTTATAAAAATTTTATTATATTTTTTGCAGGAAAAATCTAAGATATACAGAATATATTGTATAGGGGAAAATTAACTGGTGTAACTAATATCTCTAGCTTAGGAGTTATAGGAGTTCCAGTTTTAATTTTCAGAAAATTAAAATAAATAAATCAAAAGGAGGAAGATAAGAATATGGGTTTTGTAGAAGAAATCAGAAAAAAAGCAAGTGAAGATCTGCAGACTATTGTATTACCTGAAGGTACAGAGCCGAGAATGATTAAGGCTACCCCGGAGATTTTAGAGGAAGGGATAGCTGAAATTATTCTAATCGGTAATGAAGATGAGCTAAATGGTATTGCCGATGATGAGGGGGTTGATATCTCCGGAGCTGAGATAATTGATCCTGCAGAGTCGGATCGTTTAGATGACTTTGCCAGTGATTATTATGAATTGAGAAAACACAAGGGGATCTCAGAAGCAGATGCCAAAGAACAGATGCAGGAGTCTCTATACTTTGGGGCTATGCTGGTTGAAAAAGGGATTGCTGATGGAATAGTAGCTGGAGCCTTAAATACCACTGCTAATGTATTACGTCCAGTGATCAGAATTATCGGTACTGATGAAGGAGTATCGGTAGTTTCAGGTTCTTTCTTAATGATTGTACCTGATTGTGAGTATGGAGCAGAGGGTAAGATGTTATTTGCTGATAGTGGAGTTTTCCCAGAAGGAACTCCAGAAGAGTTAGCTGAAGTAGCTATTTCCTCGGCTAAAACCTTTGAATCTTTAACAGGTGAAGAGCCAGTAGTAGCTATGTTATCCTTTTCCACTAAGGGAAGTGCAGAACATCCTTTAGTAGATAGAATGGTTGAAGCAACAAAGATCTGTAAGGAAAAAGCTCCTGACTTAATGGTTGACGGAGAGATGCAAGGAGATGCTGCTTTAGTGCCTGAAATTGGGGCTAAGAAGGCTCCTGATAGTGATGTAGCTGGAAAGGCTAATGTTTTAATCTTCCCAGACTTAAATGGAGGTAATATTGCTTATAAATTAGTACAGCGTTTAGCTAAGGCAGATGCTTTTGGGCCGCTAATTCAGGGAACTGCCTTACCGGCTAATGACTTATCTAGAGGCTGTAGTGTAGAGGACATTGTTACTGTAACTGCTATTACAGCAGCACAGTCTCAATTTAGAAAGAGTCAATAATTATTTTAAATTTTATTAATAGCATAAACATAATTTTAAAGAGGGGGAATAAATTGTGAAAATATTGGTATTGAATTGTGGAAGTTCTTCGGCTAAGTATCAGTTTATTAACATGGAAGATGAGTCAGTATTGGCGAGTGGGGTTATAGAGAGAATTGGCATTGATGGTGCCTTTTTGACTCACGAGCCGGCTGATGGAGAGGAAGTAACTATTGAGAACGATATTCCGGATCACAATGTAGCTATTAAGATGGTGATCGATGCTTTATTGGATGATGATCACGGAGTAATTACTGATATGGACGAGATTGGAGCTGTGGGCCATAGAGTAGTACATGGTGGTGAAAACTTTTCTGAGTCAGTAGTAATTGATGATGAGGTATATGATGCTATTGATGATGTAAAGCATTTAGCACCTTTACACAACCCGCCGAACTTATTAGGAATTGAGGTTAGTCAAGAGTTAATGCCGGATACTCCGGATGTAGCGGTCTTTGATACTGCTTTCCATCAAACTATGCCAGAGAAGTCTTATATGTATGCTATTCCTTATGAGCTATATGAAGACTATGGAATTCGTCGTTATGGATTCCACGGTACTTCGCATAAGTTTGTAGCTGGTAAAGCAGCTGAGCTTTTGGATAAGCCTATTGAGGACTTAAAGATTATTACTTGTCACTTAGGAAATGGTGCCAGCATGGCAGCAGTTGATGGTGGTAAGGTAATGGATACTAGCATGGGCTTAACTCCTCTTGAAGGATTAGTAATGGGAACTCGTTGTGGAGATTTAGATCCGGCAATTGTTCCTTTCATTATGGAAAAAGAAGATTTAGATCCTAAAGAGGTAGATAACTTACTGAATAAGAAGAGTGGTGTAGCTGGACTATCAGGAGTAAGTAATGACTTTAGAGATATCGGTGCAGCTGCTGAGGAAGGTAATGAAAGAGCACAGATAGCTATCGATGTCTTCTGTCAGCGAGTGAAGAAGTATATCGGTTCTTATTCGGCAGTACTAGGTGGAGTAGACATAGTAGTCTTCACTGCTGGTATTGGTGAAAACGCTATTGAAATTAGAAGCCAGATTCTAGAAGGCTTAGAGTACTTAGGTATTAAAGTTGATGAAGAAAAGAATGATATCAGAGGTGAAGATCAGATAATTACTACTGATGACTCTGATACTGTAGCTGCGGTACTACCAACTAATGAAGAGCTAGTAATTGCTCGCGATACTAAAGAATTAGTTGAGTAAGCTAGAAAAATAAATAGATTAAACAATAACTCCTGGAGCCTGCTGTTCCAGGGGTTATTTTATATTTGAGCAGTTTTTAAGCTGGTATTGACTGTTATTTATTGAAAAGATGGGTTATAATAAAAGAGGAGGTTTTAATTATGAAAAAAGAGATAGCTGGAGTTACTTTGGAGGTTGTGCAAGGAGATATAGCTAAACAGGAGGATGTAGTGGCTATTGTTAATGCTGCTAATGCTCAGTTGAAAACTGGAGGAGGAGTAGCAGGAGCTATTCATCGGGCGGCGGGCCCGGAGTTAGCAAAAGAATGTCAGCCCTTAGCACCTATTGAACCTGGAGAAGCAGTGATTACTGGAGCACATAATTTGCCTAATCAGTATGTAATTCACTGTTTAGGACCGGTTTATGGAAGAGATGAACCGGCAGTTGAGTTATTAGCAGACTGTTATCGTAATTCTTTACAACTAGCTGAAGAAAAGAAAATAACTTCACTTGCTTTCCCGGCTATTTCCACTGGTACTTTTGGCTATCCTCTTAATGAAGCAACTGAAGTGGTTTTTACAGTGATTTCAGAGTTAATAGCTAACTTAAATCAGCTTAATAAAATAAGATTTGTACTATTTAGCGATAGTGACTTTGAAACATATAAACATAAACTGTCAACTTTAACATATTAATACCTCATCATTAAAGGAGGTATTAGCTCAATTAGTATAGAACAGATAAACAGGAAGTTGTAGTAGTTAATTTAGTTTAAAAAAAGGAGGGAGTTATTATGAAAAAAAGTGTTAGAATGTTAGTTTTAGTATTAATTTTACTGTTTGTTATTTCAGGCTGTGGTACTAATGATGAAGAAGTGGAAACTACAGCACCAGAAGAGGAAGCTTTTATGGAGGAAGAGGCTCCAGTTGAAGAAGAGACATCTATTATTGAAGAAGAAATTGAGGAAGAAATGGAAGCAGAAGAGGAGTCGATAAGTATGGAAGATATAAATTGGCATTCTGTTTCTGTGGCTGAGCTTGAAGAAGCAATGGCTAAGGATTTGGATATTAATGATTCCAATGAGGATGGCGAGACTCCTTTAATGAAGGCGGCGGCTGCTCGTAATTTAGAGGTAGTAGAGTTTTTAGTTGAAGCTGGAGCAGAGCTTGATGCTCAAGATGAAAAAGGTAAAAGTGCTTTAATTCATGCTGCTTATAATGGTAATGAGTCGATTATAGACTCTTTATTAACTTATCAAGTTGATGCTAGCCTAGAGGATGAGACTGGGACTACTGCTCTTGATTATTTAAGCTATCATCTTGAAGGAAGCAAGGAAGCAAGAGATGATTTTGAAGTTTATGAAAAGTTGAAAGCGGCTACTAATTAAAAAAACCCGTTTCAAAACGGGTTTTTTTAATTAAGTCTAGAGGCAAAAGGAGTGCTTAACCAAGCGATAAGCTTAGTTAAATTAATTTTGCGTTGTAGAAATAATTGCTTAACTAATTTATTATTTAAGCTCTTAACTAATTTATCGTAGTGCTGATTTGACATTGCTCCTATTATCTTTCTTAGTTTATAAGAGGCTTGATAGTCGCGGCGCAATCTTTTAGTTAACTGATTGTAGTCTTTGTTTTGAGTAATTGCTTCTACAGCTAGCAGACTACTTTCTATAGCACTAAACTGCCCAAAACCTAAAAAGGGCATTATAAAACCGCCAGCATTACCGACTAGATAAGTATTATCAAAGGCTTGGGTTTTGCTTTTTCCTATTTCATACTTATCTATTTGAAAGGTATCTTTAACTTCAAAGTTAAAGTTCAGTTGATTTAAGAATTTCTGCCAAAGCTCTTTCCAGTCTACAATATCGTAAGGGGTTGCGAGAGCTATGGAGGCTAGTTTTTCTTCAAAAGGAAGCAAGTAAGCATAGCCTTGGGGAGCAAAGTTTTGATTAAGCCACATTTTAACAGTAGTAACTTCAAAATTACCTTTGATGGTAGCACCAATTATTTTAACTGAAACATCTGTTTTTTGCCATTGCTTAAGATTTTTAGTAATTTGAGGGTCGCCGGTAGCGATAATCACCTTATCAAATTCATTTTTTAGTTTTTGATAATCAGGTTCTTGTTCGTAGTTTATTTTGCTATTTATTAATTTTGCTAACTGCTTTTCTAAGGAAGTAGGATAGTTACCTCTGATAGTAATATAGCCAATATCTCCAGCAATAGTTGCTTTCTCTTGGGGACTATAAAACTCCAATTTGCTGATGGGAAAAGTTGGCTGTAGGGGAAGCTTATGCTCGAGGCTTAAATAATAAAAGACATCTTTGATGGGGGAGTTTATAAAGTGCATCATTGCTTCTGCATTAACAAAGCGGGCCCCAACTTTTTCTCTTTTTTCAAATATTATCGGTTGAAATCCATAGTTTTCTAGTTTATAAGCAGCAGTTAAGCCACTAAGTCCGGCTCCAATAATAGCTATTTTGATACTATCCCTCCTACCGAAAGTAGTAATAATATTATTTTCAATTATTGAGTTAAGTATGTTGAATAAATTTATTATTAAATGATCTGCTTAGTCTTTAGCTTACTTAATCCTTGACAAGACTATAACTTATATACTATAATTAATGTGGTAAATCTTGAGGTGATTAGATGAAAATTATTATTGATAATATTATTGAAGACGTAGGTGCCTATAAAGAGTTAGAGGCAGAAATTAATCCTTTAGATATTAAAATCATTGATAGAGAAATAGAGATAACTAAGCCTATCAATCTTAAGTTACATGTAATTAATGCTGAGGATGAATTTTTAATTAGTGGAGATATTAGCTTAGAATTTAATGTAGCCTGTAGTAGGTGCTTAAAGCGCTTTGATTTACCGTTAGTTATTGAGATTAATGAGGAAGTTTCCAAAGATAGGGTTGAAGCTGCTAGGAATTCCATAATAGATATTAGCAAGGAAGTTAGAGATAATATTATGGTAGCTATTCCTATGAATCCCGTTTGTGACCAGAACTGTGCTGGGCTATGTCCAGGGTGTGGTCTTAACTTAAATGAGGATGACTGTGACTGTTTTATGCATACAGTTGACCCTAGGTTGGCTAAATTGGAAGAACTTTTAGACAATAATTAATTGATCAGCAGGGTAGGCTTTAAAGGAGGTGTTAGGAGTGGCAGTACCTAAGCGACGTACTTCTAAATCAAGAAAACGTAAGCGGAGGACTCATTGGAAGTTAAATGCTCCCAATTTAATTGAATGTCCACAATGTACTGAACTTAAATTATCGCATCATGTATGTAAAGAATGTGGATATTATAAGGGGCGGGCTGTTAAGTAAATATTTTGATGATGCCCAGGAGATTATAACTTCTGGGCTTTTTGAATGTTTATAGTTATTAATTTTTCTTGAATATTTATTCGCTTTAATATATAATATCAATGTTAGTAATTTTGGTAGCAGGTCTTAATACCAGCTATAAACTAGGTGATAAATAATGAAAAAAAAACTAGCAAAGTCGGAAAGACAACAAGTATTACAAAAAACATTAGCTGAAAATCCTTTTTTAACTGATCGAGAGTTAGCGGATATTTTTGAAGTAAGCATTCAAACTATTCGCTTGGATAGATTGGAGTTAGATATTCCTGAAGTTAGAAAGAGAATGAAAAACTTAGCTAAGCGGGCCTATTCTAAAGTTAAGTCTGTTAGCGACTGTGAAATTGTAGGTGAATTAGTAGATGTTAACTTAAATAAATCAGGGGTATCTATTTTGGAGACTAGTGAAGATATGGCTTTAGAGAAGAGCCAAATTGTGAGAGGACACCATATTTTTGCCCATGCGAATACACTAGCAATAGCTATTTTAGATATAGATTTAGCCTTAACAGCTTCAACTAAGACAAAATTTATAAAACCAGTATATGCAGGCAGCAGATTAGTTGCTCAAGCAACTGTCAACACCATCAAAGGTGATACCTTTCAGATTGAAGTTAAGACTAAAGTAAAAGAAGGAAGGGTTTTTGAAGGAATCTTTACTATCTTTGCTGGTCAGGTATTGAGTTAAGGAGGTTTTGTAATGGAGATAGCAGTTGATGTAATGGGAGGGGACTATGCTCCTTTTGAAACTGTGAAAGGAGCTATTGAAGCTTTAGCGGAAATTGAAGCTGATATAGCACTAGTAGGAGATAAGGAAATAATTGAAAAGGAGCTAAAAATCTATGACTATAATGAGCATAGATTAAGAATAGAAGATGCTCCTGAAGTAATTGGGATGGATGAGACTCCAGCTAAAGCTATTCGAAGAAAAGATAAGTCATCAATTGTAGTGGGGGCTAATTTAGTAAAAGAAGGTCAAGCTGAGGCTTTGGTTTCAGCTGGAAGTACTGGGGCAGTTATGGCAGCTGGTCTGTTGAGAGTTGGCAGAATTAAGGGAGTTAAACGTCCGGCTATTGCTACGGTAATGCCTTCTTTAGTAGGAGAAACCTTAGTTTTAGATGTGGGAGCTCATGTAGATAGTGATCCAGAAAACTTAGTTCAGTATGCTTTAATGGGGAGTACTTATGTAGAAAAAATATTGAATAAAGATAATCCTAAAGTGGGGCTGTTGAGTGTAGGCGAAGAGGAAGAGAAAGGTAATGAATTAACTAAGGAAGCTTATCAATTATTAGAGGAAGTAAATATTAATTTTATTGGTAATGTAGAAGGAAGGGATATCTTTAATTCTGATTGCGACGTGATAGTTTGTGATGGTTTTGTGGGAAATGTGCTTTTGAAAACAGCTGAAGGATTAGCTGAAGCTGTATTTAAGATGTTTAAGGATGAGTTGGAGGAAAGTATAGTTGCTAAGCTAGGAGCTTTGCTAATGAAATCAGGCTTAAAGAATTTAAAGAAAAAGGTTGACTATACGGAGTATGGTGGTGCTCCGCTATTAGGTGTAGATGGAATAGTAATTATCGGTCACGGTAGCTCTAAAGCCAAGGCAATTAAAAATGCTATTACTGTAGCAGAAGAATCAGTTAAAAAAGGAGTATTGAAACTGATTAAAGAAAATATTAATGAAAGGACTGGTAGTCTCAATGGGTAATCAGCTAAGAAGGGCGGGAATTACTGGTGTCGCTAGTTATGTTCCCGAAAAGATTTTAACTAATCAGGATTTGGAAAAGATGGTTGATACCGATGATGAATGGATTAAAAGTAGGACTGGAATTGAAGAACGAAGGATTGCAGCTGAAGATACTGCAACTTCGGACTTAGCTTATCGAGCGGCTGAGGCTGCTTTGGAGGAGGCGGATTTAGCTGCTGAAGAGTTGGATTTAATTATAGTAGCTACTGTGACTCCTGATATGGTCTTTCCTGCTACAGCCTGTTTAGTTCAGGATAGATTGGGAGCTGAAAAAGCTGCAGCCTTTGATTTACAAGCCGGTTGTTCTGGTTTTGTTTATGCTTTGGCTACAGCGACTCAGTTTGTTAAGGCTGGAGCTTATGATAATGTCTTGGTTATAGGGGCTGAAACTTTATCTAAAATCACTAACTGGGAAGATCGTAATACCTGTATTTTATTTGGTGATGGTGCTGGAGCAGCAGTGGTACAAGTAGTGGAATCTGGAGGTATTTTAGCTAATGTTTTAGGAGCTGATGGTTCTGGTGGAGAGCTGTTGAAGGTACCAGCCGGTGGTTCTAGACAGCCTACTACTATAGAAACTGTGCAGAATGAGCTTCACTATATGCAGATGGAAGGGAATCAGGTCTTTAAGTTTGCTGTTAGAATTATGGGTAAGTCGGCTTTGAAGTCTATTGAAAAAGCTGGCTTACAAAGAGAGGATATTGACTTTTTTATTCCGCATCAGGCTAATACGAGGATTATTAATGCTGCTGCTAAACGATTGAAGCTTAGCGAGGAACAGGTCTTTGTTAACTTAGATAAGTATGGTAATACTTCTGCTGCTTCGATTCCTATTGCTTTAGCGGAGGCAGTTGAAGCGGGGAGGATTAATAAAGGAGATAATATTGTTTTAGTTGGCTTTGGAGCTGGCCTAACTTGGGCAGCTAGTACTATTGAATGGATTTAAGAAACATAAGGGGGTAGGAGAATGCTTAAAACAGAGTTATGTACAAGCTTGGGGATAGAGTATCCGATTTTACAGGGAGGAATGGCTTGGATTGCTACCGGTGAGCTAGCAGCGGCAGTTTCTAATGCTGGTGGTTTAGGGATTATTGGTGCCGGTAATGCTCCAGCCGAGGTAGTTAGAGCAGAGATTGAAAAAACTAAAGAATTAACTGATCAACCTTATGGTGTTAATGTTATGCTATTATCTCCTCATGTGGATCAAGTGATGGAGGTTGTTTATGAAGAAAAGGTACCAGTAATTACTACTGGGGCTGGTAATCCGGGTAAGTATATTGAAAAGTTGAAAGAAGTAGGTACTAAGGTAATTCCAGTGGTAGCTTCCGTTGCTTTGGCTAAGAGGATGGCTAGAATGGAAGTTGAGGCTTTAATTGCTGAGGGTACTGAAGCTGGAGGTCATATTGGTGAGCTGACTACTATGGCTTTAGTTCCGCAGATTGTTGATGCGGTAGATGTGCCGGTGATTGCTGCCGGAGGTATTGGTGATGGACGTGGTTTTGCTGCTGCTTTAACTTTAGGTGCTCAGGGAATTCAAGTAGGAACTAGATTTGTCTGTGCTGAAGAATGTACTGTTCATCCTAACTATAAGCAGGCTATTATTAAGGCTAGAGATAGAGATGCAGTGGTGACTGCTCGTTCTACTGGACATCCAGTTCGTAACCTAAAGAATCGCTTAACTAGAAAGTTGAGTAAACTGGAAAATTCTCAAGAGGTTGATAAGGAAAGATTAGAAGAGTTATGTGTAGGTAGCTTACGTAAAGCTGCTAGAGAAGGCGATGTGAAGGAAGGTAGTGTAATGGCTGGACAAGTAGCAGGAATGGTTGAAAGAGAAGAGACTGCTGCTGAAATAATAGATAGTTTATTGGCGGAGGCAAATGAAATTTTAAAGGAGAAGGCGAAACTACTTTAGTTCACAGTATAACTTAAGGAGGTTTGTAGAATGTCAGCCAAAATTGCTTTTTTGTTTCCAGGACAGGGAGCTCAAAAGGTAGGAATGGGTGCTGATTTTTATGAAGAATATGAAGTAGCCCAAGAGGTATTTAAGAAGGCAAACCAAGCTTTGGGTTTTGAAATTTCTGATTTAGCTTTCAACGGGCCCGCAGCTGAACTAAAAGAAACTGCTAATACCCAACCGGCTATTTTAACTATGAGTATAGCTGTTAATGAGGTACTAAAGGAAAAGGGAGTTCAAGCTGATGTAGTAGCAGGTCATAGTTTAGGTGAATATTCTGCTTTAGTAGCAGCTGGAGCTTTGAGCTTTAGTGAGGGCGTTAAGCTGGTTCGTAAGCGAGGAGAGTTTATGGAAGCTGCTGTTCCGTCAGGACAGGGAGCTATGGGAGCAGTTATTGGTTTGGATAGAGAAGATGTAGAGGCTGTTGTTGAAGAGGGTAGTGAGTTTGGAGTAGTGGAGTTAGCTAACTATAATACTCCTATTCAAACTGTGATTTCAGGTGCAGAAGAGGCAGTAGAGAAGACACTTGAGTTAGCTAAGGAAGCTGGAGCTAAAAGAGCTCTTCCTTTACCAGTTAGTGGTCCTTTTCATTCTAGTTTGATGGCTCCAGCTAGTGAGAAGCTAGCGGCTGAGTTAAATAAATTAAACTTAACTTCACCACAAGTTCCTTTATTGGCTAATGTAAGGGCTGATTATGTAGAAGATGTGGAGGAGATTAGAGAGGCTTTAATTGAACAATTAAGCGGTTCTGTTTACTGGGTAGATACTATTGAACAGATGGTAGCTGATGGTGTTGATACCTTTATTGAAGTAGGCCCGGGTAATACTTTAAAGAAATTTATGCGCAGAATAGATAGAAGTGTGACTGCTTTAAATGTTAATAGTGTGACTTCTTTGGAAAAGACATTAGCGAAATTATAGTATAAATTTTAACTTAACTTCCGATAATATGTAAGGGGAGGTGCGATAGTGAAATTAAAAGATAAGGTAGCAGTGGTTACTGGTAGCTCGCGAGGGATTGGAAGAGCAATTGCTTTAGATTTTGCTAAAGCAGGAGCTAAAGTAGTCGTTAATTATAGATCAAAGGAAAAAAAAGCTGAAGAGGTAGTTGAGCAGATTCGTGATTTAGGCCAGGAGTCCTTTGCTGTACAGGCCGACGTAACCAAGATGGCTGATGTTAAGTCGATGTTGGCAGCAGCTAAGGATAGCTTTGGCAGTATAGATATTTTAGTTAATAATGCCGGTATTACTAGAGATGGTCTCTTGTTAAGAATGAAGGAAGAAGACTGGCAGACAGTACTTGATGTCAACTTAACAGGAACCTTTAACTGTACTAAGGCAGTAACTAAGACGATGATGAAACAACGAAGTGGTAAGATTATCAATATTACTTCAGTAGTGGGAGTAATGGGTAATGCTGGGCAGGCTAACTATTCAGCTTCTAAAGCGGGAGTAATTGGCTTTACTAAATCTGTGGCCAAAGAGTTAGCCAGCAGATCTATTACTGTAAATGCTATAGCTCCAGGTTTTATTAAGTCTGAAATGACGGCTGAACTTAATTCAGAGCTTAAAGAGGAAATGTTGAATTCAATTCCTTTAGCTAGATTTGGTGACCCTGAAGAAGTAGCCCACTTAGCTACTTTCTTAGCTGCTGATGAGGCAGACTATATTACTGGTCAAGTAATTAATGTTGATGGCGGAATGGTGATCTAAGCTTAGTTAAATAGGCTTTAAGATATAGTTATTTGGAAGGGGGTGAGAGTTTATGTCAGTTTTAGATACAATCAAGGAGATTGTAGTGGAGGAGTTAGCTGTTGATCCAGATGAGGTGACAGATGATGCTTCATTTATTGATGATTTAGGGGCTGATTCTTTAGATATTGTAGAATTAGTAATGGCTTTTGAAGAGGAGTTTGATCTTGAAATCCCTGATGAAGATGCTGAAAGTATAGCTACAGTTAATGATGCTGTTGAGTACATTAATGAGAATGCTTAATTAAAGCTAATAGTTTGGAAAGCCTCTATGGAGGAGGCTTTCCTCTAAAATATAGTATAAATAGCTTCAATAAAAATGTTAGAGAGGGATTTAATTTTTCGAAGGATAAGAGATGGAGGAGATATATATTGGAATTACCTAAGTTAAAGATTGGAGACTTAATAGCTAAGCTACCAATTATTCAAGGAGGAATGGCCGTTAAGGTGTCCACAGCTCCATTAGCTGCTGCTGTAGCTAATGAAGGTGGGATAGGCTTGATAGCTGGCTCTGGACTCAGCACTCAAGAATTGAAGGCAGAGATTAAACGAGCTAAAAAGTTAAGTGAAGGAATTATTGGGGTTAATATTATGGTAGCCGTTAGTGAGTTTAAGGAGCTAGTTAAAGAATCAGTAGAACAAGGGATAGATTTAATTGTAGCTGGAGCAGGATTTTCTCGTGATCTGTTTACAATTGGCAAAGATAGTGGAGTACCGGTAGTTCCTATTGTTTCTTCAGTTAGATTAGCTAAGATCTCGGAAAAATTAGGTGCTGATGCTATTATTGTAGAGGGGAAAGAAGCTGGAGGTCATTTAGGAACCGATAAGCCAATGAAGGATTTATTAGCGGAAATTAAGGATGCTGTTGATATTCCGATTATTGTTGCTGGTGGAATTATAAATGGTCGAGATATTGCTGAAGCCTTGGAGCTAGGAGCTGATGGAGTACAAATGGGTTCTCGTTTTGTAGCTAGCCAGGAATGTGAAGTGGCAAGGGAGTTTAAGGAGCTATATATAAACTCTGATCCGGAGGATAGTTTGTTAGTAGAGAGTCCAGTGGGTTTACCGGGTAAAGCATTAAAAAATAAATTTACTGAAAGGTTAGCAGCTAATGAGATTACTACTGGAGATAGCTGTGATAATCTGTGTTTGAAAGACTGCTCAAGAGTTTATTGTATTATTAAAGCCCTTTTAGCAGCAAAAGAAGGAGATATGAGTAATGGTTTAGTTTTTGCTGGGGAAAGAGCTTTTGAAATTGATAGTATTGAGTCGGTTAAGAGTATTATCAATAGTTTAGTTAAAGAAGCGAAAAAGTTTTTAAATTTTAAGGAGGCTTAAGGATGAATAAGCGAGTTGTGGTAACCGGGATGGGAGTTATCTCTTCCTTGGGAAATAATATTGAAGATTACTGGTCAGCTTTAATTAATGGCGAGTCAGGAATAGATAATGTTACTCATTTTGATGTTAGTGAATTTGATTCTCAGATAGCAGCTGAAGTTAATGATTTTGAAGTTAAGGATTATATGGACCGCAAGGAAGCTAAGCGAATGGATAAGTTTGCTCAGTTTGCTGTTGCTGCTTCTAAGATGGCAGTAGAAGATGCTGAATTGGTAATAGATGAAAAGAATGCTGAAAGAACAGGTACTTTAGTAGGAAGTGGGATTGGAGGAATGAAGACCTTTGAAGAGCAAGCTGAAAGGTTGGTTAAAAGAGGGCCGGGTAGAATTAGTCCTTTCTTTATTCCAATGATGATTTCTAATATGGCAGCGGGGCAGGTTTCAATTCATTTAGGGGCTAAGGGCCCTAATACTACTGGGGTTTCTGCTTGTGCTTCTGGAACCAACTGTATTGGCGATGCTTTTCATATTATTAAGCGCGGTGATGCTGATATTATGGTTACGGGAGGAACTGAAGCAGCTATAACTCCACTGTCTTTTGCTGGCTTTTGTTCTATGAAGGCGATGTCTACTCGCAATGATGAGCCTCAAAAGGCTAGTCGTCCCTTTGATAAGGAACGGGATGGTTTTGTAATGGGAGAAGGAGCTGGAGTTTTAGTATTGGAGAGTTTAGAAAATGCTTTAGCTCGCGATGCAGAGATTTATGCTGAGGTAGCAGGTTATGGAATGGCCGGTGATGCTTATCATATTACTGCTCCTGATCCAGAAGCTGAAGGTGCTGTGCGTTCTATGCAAATGGCTGTAGATAATTCGGGTTTAGATTTAACGGAGATTGACTATATTAATGCTCACGGAACTTCTACTCCTCAAAATGATAAGTTGGAAACTTTGGCTATTAAGAAGGTTTTTGGTGATCATGCTCAGGAGTTAGTTATTAGCTCTACTAAGTCTATGACTGGACATCTCTTAGGTGCTGCGGGAGGAATAGAGGCTATTGCTTCAATTATGGCTGTTAAAGAAGGAGTAGTCCCCCCAACTATCAACTATGAAAATGACGATCCAGAATGTGATTTAGATTATGTTCCTAATCAGTCTCGCCAGGTAGATGTTAACGGCGTTTTATCTAATTCTTTAGGCTTTGGAGGGCATAATGCTACTTTGATATTTAAAAAATATGAGTAAACTAGTATAAACTTAGTAGAATTAAGGTTGTGAAAATTATGCTTAATAGTAATTATCAAGCAAAACTAACAGAGTTGCAGGAAAAAATAAAAATATCTTTCAATGATACGTCCTTATTGAAGAAGGCTTTAACTCATAAATCTTTTGCTAATGAAAATCGAGAGTTAAAACTAAAAGATAATGAAAGATTGGAGTTTTTGGGCGATTCTGTGCTGGATATCATAGTTAGTGAGTATATGTTTCAAGAGTATCCTAACTATCCTGAAGGGGAGTTAGCTAAAATGAGGGCCGTAGTGGTTAGTGCTCCGATTTTAGCTGATAAGGCTCGGTATTTAGACTTAGGTAGATATCTATTATTAGGCAAGGGAGAAGAGATGACTGGCGGACGTGATAGAAGCTCTATTTTAGCCGATGCTTTTGAAGCTTTAGTAGGCAGTATTTATTTAGATTCTGGTTTAGAAGTAGTACGTAGATTCGTTTTATCACTGCTGGAGCAGGATGTTAAAGAGGTTGAAATTGGGGAGCATATTCAAGACTATAAGACTACCTTACAGGAGTTAATCCAAAAGAGCTCTAATGCTCGGCCGGAGTATTATGTGATCGCCGAGGAGGGCCCGGACCATAGCAAAGAGTTTACAGTAGAAGTTAGATTTGACGGTCAACTATTGGGTCGCGGTAAGGGAAGTAGTAAAAAAGAAGCGCAGCAAAAAGCTGCCCGAGATGCATTGGAGAATATAGAGTAGCTCGTATAGATTTCGGGCTACTTTTTATTATATAGAGGTGGTTTTAAAATGGGATTAAAGGTATTAGTTGTAGGTGGTGGTGCTGCCGGAATGATGGCAGCTGGTGTAGCTGCTCAGCAGGAAGCCGAGGTATTACTTTTGGAAAAGAATGCTCAACTGGGTAAAAAGCTACTCTTGACAGGTAAAGGAAGATGTAACTTAACTAATGATTGTGAAATAGAAGAGTTAATTGCTAATTTTCCCGATACAGGTGCTTTTCTTTATAGTGCTTTTTACACCTTTAGTAATCAGCGCTTACGTCGTTTTTTTGCTCAACTTGGAGTGCCTACTAAGGTAGAGAGAGGAGGAAGGGTTTTCCCGGAGTCAAATTCAGCTCGACAGGTAGTGGCTGCTTTGAAGAAGTTTTTACAGGATCATCAGGTGAAGATTAACTTAAATACTGCTGTTGATAAGTTGTTATTAGCTGGAAATAGGATTGAAGGAGTTCAGGCTAGTTCAGGTAAGCAGTATTTAGCTGATAGGGTGATCTTTACTCCGGGGGGAGCTGCTTATCCGAGTACTGGTTCTGCTGGTGATGGTTATCGAATTTTAGAGGAGTTAGGACATACCATTCAATCGGTTCAGCCCTCGCTAGTTCCTTTGGAGGTTCAAGAGGGTTGGGTTCAGAAACTACAAGGTTTAACCTTGAAGAATGTGGAGGCGAGACTTTATTTAGCTGAGCAGTTGAAGGGAACTGAGTTTGGAGAGCTGCTCTTTACTCACTTTGGTCTCTCGGGCCCGATTATTTTGACTTTAAGTCGGCAGGTGGAGGATTTATTAGCAGCTCAGGGATTGCTTACTATAGAGATTGATTTAAAACCGGCCTTGGATCACCATAAGTTGGATGCTCGTTTGAAACGTGATTTTCAAAAGTATAGTCGTAAACAATTTAAAAATAGCTTAGGTGACTTATTGCCTAGTAAGTTAATTCCGATTATAGTGGAGTTAGCAGTGATACCGGCTACGAAAGTGGTAAATCAGATTACTAAAGAAGAAAGATATTCTCTAGTCGAATTACTTAAGTCTTTTTCTTTAACTATTACTGGTACTAGAGGCTTTAGGAAAGCAATTGTGACTAAGGGTGGAGTTGATACCGATGAAATTGATCCGGCAACTATGGAGTCTAAATTAATAAAAGGGCTTTTTTTAGCCGGGGAAGTAATAGATATCGATGCTTATACGGGTGGTTATAATCTTCAAGCGGCTTTTTCAACCGGTTATGTAGCTGGGAGCAGTGTTATTAATTGACTATAATTGGGATATTGTTCTTGGGATAAGCATAGAATTAAGTAAAAGTCAAATTATGAGGTGATTCTATGTCCCGGGGATTTTATAACTTTATTTTAAAGTTAATTGAAAAGATCGAGAGCTTATTGATTAAAGGAACGATCGTTTTGATTATTTTATTGATTACTGTGCAAATATCTTTTCAGCATCCTTTCAATGAAGAGTTAGACTTAAGGGATTCAGAATTGTTGCAGCGAGCAGCAAGTAATTCCATTGTAAATAGAGCTTTAAACTATTTGCCTTTTGAGCAACTAGAAAGTGGACAGTTGACTGAAGAACGAGAGTTAGAGCAGGCTAGCCAAGCTGTAGTTGGAGGGCAAAGTGAAATTCAACAAGGTGAAGTGACTTTACGGGTTTTAAATTTAACAGAAAGTGGAGAGCTTAAAGTATTAATTAATGAAGAAGTTAGGGAGCAGTTTAGTAGTAATTCGTTGCAGTTTTCTGTTGAACCTGGAGATGAAGTTGCTTTAGATGCTCGCGGAATAGAACAAGGATTGTGGGTGGAAGTAGTTGATGCTTCAGATAATATAGCTAGTTATAAAGTCGGAGAGCAGTTTTGGCTTCAAAATGAGGTGAAATCTTTGTTTGAAGTGGAGTTCGGAGAAAGATATTAATCTTGACTTGTAAAGAGAGTGGCTTTATGTTAATATAATTAAAAGCAATAAGTATTATGGTAGTATGGTATTACGGTAGGATGGTAGGATAGTGATTGAGTTAAAAATGGATAAACTACATTGGGCTTGGTCTGTTAGGATGGTTAGTTAGGGTAGGAAAACCAAGGCGCTTAGTTATATTATTATTTAAACACTCCTACCGGGGTGTTTTTTGTATTTTATTATCTTGAAGGAGGAAAGAAATAATGGATCAGGATCAAGATCAAGCCAGCAAGGAAGTAGCAACCGCAGCAATTAAGATGGCCTTAAGTAATCGTTCGGAGGAAAAAGTGTTAAAGGAAGAGTATGCTACTGAAAAGATGAAGGTAGCAGCAGTGGATTTTGGAGGTGAGTTTAGCTCTTCTATTAAGCAGATAATTGAAAGATCTATAGTTGCTGCTAAAAGAGAGTCGGTAATTCAAGATACTCATACTGATCAGGGAGCAATAGCTGGGGCTACTCGAGAAGCTTTAGCTCAAATTACTCCTAAAGCTGTGGGTTTTAATGTAGGAGGAAAGATTGGGATTGCCCGCCGCGGTGATCATATTAGTGTGGCTATCTTTTTTGCTATTGGTTTATTACATTTAAACGAGATGGCTATTGGTTTGGGACATCGAGCAGTACCTTAAAGTTAAGAAAGGAAGTATGCTGATGAGTAATAAAGTTTATGCAATTCGAGGGGCTATCACAGTAGAAGAGAATACTGAGGAGTCGATTTTAGCAGCTACCAAAGAACTAATAAAGGTAGCTATGCAGAGAAATAATTTAAGTGAAGAAAATATTATTTCTATGTTTTTTACTATGACTCAAGATTTAAATGCTGTTTTTCCAGCTCAGGCAGCTCGGAGTTTAGGTTTTGATTTTATACCTTTATTATGTGCTACGGAGATAGATGTACCGGGTTCTATATCTAAATGTATTAGGATTTTAATACATATCAATACTGAGATGGAACGTAAAGAGATTGAGCATACTTATTTGCGTAAGGCTGAAGGATTAAGGCCTGATTTAGCGTAATTAATTTAAATAAGGAGGAAGATAATAGTGATTAGAGAAGAAATTCTAGAAATTAGCCCTTATGTGCCGGGCAAACCTATTGAAGAGGTTAAAAGGGAGTTGGGATTGGATGAAGTAATTAAGTTGGCTTCTAATGAAAATCCTATTGGCCCTCCTAGCAAAGCAATAGAGGCTATGCAGTCAGTAGCTGAGGAGGTTCATATTTATCCTGATGGCAACTGTCATTATTTGCGGAGGGCTTTAAGTGAAAAACTAGGAGTTAGTCAAGAACAGTTGATTTTTGGTAATGGCTCCGATGGTCTTTTAGGCTTAATTGCTGAAACCTTTATTAAGCCGGGGGATGAGGTGATTATGGCTTATCCTTCCTTTAGTCAGTATGAGTTTGTGACTAATATTATGGGAGGAAATATAGTAACTGTTCCTTTAGTGGACTATACTCATGATCTAGCGGCGATGAAGAAGGCTATTAGTGCTAATACTAAGCTGATATTTGTCTGTAACCCCAATAATCCTACGGGGACTGTAGTTACTAAAAGTGAAGTAGAGGCCTTTTTAGAGGAGGTACCGGAAGAGGTAGTAGTTATCTTTGATGAGGCTTATTATGAATATGTAGATAATGAGGAGTATCCGGAAAGTTTGGATTATTTAGAGGATTATGAAAATGTAATTATCTTACGTACTTTTTCTAAGATCTATGCTTTAGCAGGCTTAAGAATCGGTTATGGAATTGCTAGTGAGGAAATAATAGATTATTTAGACCGGGTGCGACATCCTTTTAATGTGAACTCTATGGCCCAAAAGGCAGCTTTAGCGGCTTTAGAGGACGAGGAGCATTTAACTAATAGCTGTCAGCTCAATAATGCTGGTAAGGAGTATCTTTATCAAGAGTTGGAGAAGTTAGGATTAGAGTATGTGCCTACGGAAACTAATTTTATTTTATTCGATGTGGAGCAAAGTGCTGAAGATGTATTTGAGCAACTGCTTAAGCAAGGTATAATTGTTCGTAATGCGGGAGTATTTGGTTATGAAGAAATGATTCGGGTGACTATCGGTACTGAAGAACAAAATAAAAAATTCATTAAAGCTTTAAAGAATACCTTAGCGTAAGGTTCTTTAAAACTTAGGAGGGATTAAGTATGATAATTGTAATGGAAAATGATGCTAGTAAAGCACAGATTGATAATGTGGTGGCTAAAGTAAATGAAGAGGGTTTAGATACTCATGTTTCTGTAGGTGAAAGAAAGACAATTATTGGAGTGATTGGTGAAGGTAAAATTGAATTACGGCAGTCTATCGCTTCCTTGCAAGGGATTGAGAAGATTGTAGAGATTACTAAGCCTTATAAGCTCTCAGGTAAGCAGTTTAAAGAAGAGGATACTGTAGTTGAGATAGATGATGTGAAAATAGGTGGTGGTTCTTTTGCTGTGATGGCCGGGCCCTGTGCCGTGGAAAGCAAGGAGCAGCTATTTGCAGCAGCGGAGGCAGTTAAGGAAAAGGGAGCTCAGATTCTTCGCGGAGGAGCTTTTAAGCCGCGAACTTCTCCTTATAGCTTTCAAGGTTTAAAGAAGGACGGCTTGAAAATGTTGGGCGAAGCTAAAGAAAGAACTGGTTTGAAGATAATTACTGAAGTAATGGATACTCGTAGTGTATCTTTAGTGGGCAAGTATGCTGATATTATGCAAGTTGGAGCTAGAAATATGCAGAACTATCCTTTGCTTAATGAATTAGGAAAGCAGGACAAGCCGGTGATGCTTAAACGAGCTATGACAGCTACTTATAAAGAGCTGCTAATGGCGGCAGAATATATAATGGCTGGAGGCAATCATAATGTAATTCTTTGTGAGCGAGGAATTAGAACCTTTGTGGATTATACTAGGAACACAGTAGATATTTCTACTATACCAGTCATCAAGGAGTTAAGTCATTTACCGGTGATTGTAGATCCAAGTCACGGAACTGGTAAATGGAGTTTGGTTAATCCAATGGCTAAGGCTGCTTTAGCAGCAGGGGCAGATGGTTTAATGGTAGAGGTGCATCCTAATCCTACGGAGGCTCTTTGCGACGGCCCGCAATCTTTAAACCCCGACGGTTTTGGTAAGTTAATGGAGGAGTTAGGGCCTCTAGCTGAAGTTGTAGGTAAGGTAATTTAAAGTAGATTTTGGAGTTGAAAATTAATGGAGAGGATTAAAAAAGTAGCGATTATCGGAGTAGGATTACTAGGTAGCTCTTTAGGTTTAGCTTTAAAGCGTTTTACTGAAGTAACTGAAATTTATGGCTATGACCGTCAAGAGGAGCATTTAGCTACTGCTTTAGAAATAGGGGCTATCGATAAGAAGTTTATGGACTTTGAGAATGGCTTAGCTGAAGTGGATTTAGTAGTCTTAGCTGTACCAGTAGCAGCTATTACTGATACTTTGTTGGAGATTCAATCTAAGTTAACGGCTGAGACTATAGTTACTGATGTGGGAAGTACTAAAAGTGAGTTAGTAGCTGAGCTTAAGTTGCAGCTGGATTCTAAGCTGACTTATATTCCGGGTCATCCAATGACCGGCTCTGAAGTCAGCGGGCCAGCTGGAGCTGATGCCTATCTTTTTGAAAATGCTATTTATGTATTGACTCCCCTAGAGGATACTGAGCAAGAAAAGCTAGCTCTTTTAGAGGAACTTTTGGAAAAAGTGGGGGCTATACTGATGTATATGGAGCCGAATGATCACGATAGAGTTGTGGCTGCAGTTAGCCATTTGCCTCATCTTGTAGCTTGTGCTTTGGTGGATTCAGTAGGGGAGCTAGCTAAAACAGATGAACGAGCCTTCTTTCTGGCAGCGGGTGGTTTTAGGGATACCACGCGGATAGCAGCTGGAGATCCTACTATGTGGAGCGATATCTGTTTAAATAATGTAGAATATATTGTGGAAATGTTAGAAAACTTTAAGCAGAAGTTATTAGATTTTTCAGCTTTATTGACCGAAAGTGATTATCAGCAGTTATTTGATAAGTTTGCTAGTATCAAAGATTTACGAGAGGAGATTCCTAAAAAGCAGCGGGGACTGCTTCCGCCAGCTTATGAGTTGGTACTGACTATCCCGGATAGACCTAATGCTATTGCTAAAGTTACTTCTTTAATCGGTGAAGCTGGAATTAATATTACTGATATTGAGATTCTTCGGGTTAGAGAAAAAGGGGGTAGCTTGAGGTTGGCTTTTGCTACCGCGGGAGAGTTGAAAGCAGCAGAGGAGCTATTAATTGGAGCCGAGTATAAGGTGGAATTAAAGTAGTTGGAAGGTGGTAGGATAATGGAGTTAAAAATAAAGCCTAAAAGTGGGCTGAAGGGCCAGATTAAAGTACCGGGTGATAAATCAATTTCCCATAGGTCGGTGATGATTGGTTCTTTAGCTAGAGGTAAGACGCGGATCAGTGGTTTCTTGACAGGAGAAGACTGTTTAAATACTTTACGTGCTTTTCAGCAAATGGGAGTTGAAGTTGAAAATTTCGGGGCAGAAGAGATTGTGATTAAAGGAGTTGGTTTGGAAGGGCTAAGTGAGCCGGAGTCTGTACTTGATTTAGGTAATTCAGGGACGGCTATGCGTTTGTTATTAGGTATCTTAGCTGGGCAGGACTTTTATTCGGTGCTAACTGGCGATGAGTCTCTAAATCAGCGTCCTATGGCTAGGGTGACTGATCCTTTAAGTGAGATGGGAGCTAAAATTTGGGGCCGTGATAATGCTAATTTAGCTCCCTTAACGGTGATAGGACAACAACTATCCTCCTTTAGTTATAACTCTCCGGTGGCCAGCGCTCAGGTTAAGTCCTGTATTTTACTGGCTGGTTTATATGCTCAAGGAGTAACTAGAGTGATAGAGCCTGCTCAGTCTCGGGATCATACTGAAAGAATGCTGGAGTATTTTGGAGCTGAAGTTGAGGTTGATGGTTTAGAGGTTAGTGTTAAAGCTAAGCCGAAGCTGGAAGGACAAGAGGTAGTAGTACCTAGTGATATATCTTCAGCAGCCTTCTTTATAGTAGCTGCTTTAATTAATTCGGATTCGGAATTGGTCTTAAGTAATGTAGGTTTAAATCCTACTCGTGATGGACTATTGGAGATCTTAACAAAGATGGAAGCTGATTATGAACTATTGGAGCAGCGTTTAGTGAATCAGGAGCCGATAGCCGATTTGAAGGTGAATTCTAGTCCTTTAAAGGCAGTTGAGATTGGTGGGGCAGTGATTCCTAAGTTAATAGATGAGATTCCCATTTTAGCCGTAGCAGCTACTCAGGCTGAAGGTACTACAGTTATTAAGGATGCTGAGGAGCTACGAGTTAAGGAGACTGATAGAATCTCGGCTATGGTTAAAGAGTTAAGGAAGTTAGGGGTTGAGATAGAGGAGCGGGAGGATGGAATGATTATCGAGGGCCCGCAAAAAATCAAGGGTGGCGCTGAGTGTAGAAGTTATGGTGACCATCGAATAGCTATGTCTCTAGCAGTGGCTGCCTTAATTGCTGAGGAAGAAGTAGTGATTAAAAACTGTGACTGTATTAAGACTTCCTTCCCTAACTTTACTGATCTTTTAGAGCAGATTTAATTTCTTTTTAAGCAGGAGTCTACTCTCCTTTCACGAATTATTTAGAAGGTAATAGTTAGCAGAAGGGGGAAGGACTGAACAGATATGAAATCAGATTTAGTAGTTGCTATTGACGGTCCAGCAGGAGCTGGCAAAAGTACTATAGCTAAGAAGGTAGCTGCAGAGTTAGGAGTTGTTTATATTGATACTGGAGCTATGTATAGGGCTATAACTTTGAAAGCTTTAAATAGGGGAGTTAAATTAGATTCTGAAGCTGAGCTAGCTAAGCTGCTTCAAAATACAGAAATTTTATTTACTAGAAGTGAGGGGAAGAATAGAATTTTATTAGATGGCGAGGATGTTACTGAAGAAATTAGGAGCTCCAAAGTTAATAATAATGTTTCTTTAGTAGCTAAGGTTCCTATTGTTAGAGAAAGACTGGTTGATTGGCAGCAACGTTTGGCTAAAGATAGAGGAGTAGTTATGGATGGTAGGGATATTGGTACTGTAGTTTTACCTGAAGCTGATTTGAAGATATTTTTAACTGCTTCTAGTGAAGAAAGGGCTAGACGTAGGTATCAGGAGTTGAAGGATAAAGGGGAGAGCGTTGATTTTGCTAAATTAAAGGCTGATATCATACAGCGAGATAAGTTGGATAGTGAACGAGAGATATCTCCACTTAAAAAGAGTCCTGATGCTATTGAGATTGATTCTACTGATTTGACTATTCAAGAAGTGGTAGCTGAAGTATTAGCACTCTGTCAGGAGGAATTATAATGCTTAGCGGTAAGCGAGTTTATGGTATGGGGCACTTTATTTTTAGTAATCTATTCAATTTAGCTGGTTGGGAGATTGAAGGTCAGGAAAATATCCCTCAACAGGGCCCGTTGATAGTAGTAGCTAATCATATCAGTAATTTAGATCCTCCAGCTGTAGGTAGTGCCTTAAACAGAAGGGTGCATTTTGTAGCTAAAAAGGAGCTTTTTGAAGTTCCTATTTTGGGCAGCATTTTATCTCATATTGGCACTCTTCCTATTAAAAGGGGTAAGCCTGATCGGCAAGCAATCAGGGCGGCCTTGAATATTTTGGAAGAAGGAGAGGTTTTAGGGTTATTTCCTGAAGGTACTAGAAGTAAGTCAGGAAAGCTGAGGAGAGCTAAGCTAGGGGTAGTGATGATTGCTTTAAAGTCTAAAGCTCCTATTTTACCAATAGGCTTAGTTAATACTGAAAAACTATTTAAAGAAAAAATAAAGATAAATATCGGTCAAGCCTTTACTCTTAGTGATTATTATGATAAAAAGTTAGATAAGAGTGAAATGAGAGAGGCTGGAGCTGAAATTATGGCTAAGATTAGTGAGTTGTTGGAGTAAAAATAGATAAATTAATCGTTTATTCCTTATTTTTTCGACAGTTCAAAGCATTTTAAGTTGGTTTTTTTTACAAAAAAGCAGGAATTAAGAATTTTATGAAGAAAATATATAAATGGTTGTCCTTTAGTATTTATAATATTTTTTAATTAACTGGGAATAATACCTTATATGATTTGGGTAGTTATTGGTGGGGAAGGAGGGTTAAGGGCTGGAGATTATATTAGCATCTCACGCAGGTTTTTGTTTTGGTGTTACTAGAGCTATGGATATGACTATGGAAGCTGCTAAAAATAAGGCGGGCCCTATTTATACTTTAGGCCCATTAATCCATAATCCACAAGCTGTAAATAAGTTAAATCAGCTAGGAGTAGATGTAGCAGAAAAGGTTAATCAAGTAGAAGAGGGTACTATTATTATTAGGTCTCATGGAGTACCACCTAAAGTTATTGCTGAGGCTGAAAATAGAGAATTAGAACTATTAGATGCTACTTGTCCTTTTGTAAAGAAAGCCCAAAATACTGCTAAAGACTTATATGAATCTGGTTATCAGGTTGTGATTAGTGGAGATAAAGCACATCCAGAGGTGGCAGCAATCTTGGGTTCTACTAATAATCAGGCTATTGTTATTGAAGATCAGTCTGATTTTGATAGATTATCCGAGGACTTAAATAAAGTAGGAGTGATTGCTCAAACTACTCAGTCCATCGACAACTTAAAAGAGGTAGTTAATCGTTTAATGGAGGATACAGAAGAGATAAGAGTTTTCAATACCATTTGTACTACTACTAATGAAAGACAAACTGCTGCTGCTAAATTAGCAGTTGAGGTAGATTTAATGGTAGTAATTGGAGGTTATAATAGTGCCAATACCAATCGTTTGGCTGAAATCTGCCGGGAAGTAGGTACTAAAACGTATCATATTGAAACAGCAGCTGATTTGAGTCAAGATTGGTTTGATAATATTAGTAAAGTTGGTGTTACGGCCGGGGCATCGACCCCAAATTGGATTATTAAGGAGGTTGTCAGTCGAATGGAAGATATTAAAGAAGAAGAAAACACAATTGAAGAAGAGAATGAAGAGTTAGAGAGTGAGAATACGGAAGAAGTTGAAGAAGAAGTTTCTACTGAAGCTGAACAAGGTTTTGAAGAAGGGGAAATTTTAACAGTAACTGTTAAGGAAGTAAGAGAAGAAGAAGTTATTGTTGAAACAGCTGAGCAAGCAGAAGGTATTATTCCAGCTAAAGAATTGACTACTGAAGGTGTAGATTCATTAACTGAAGTAGTGGATGAAGATGAAGAATTGGAGGTTGAAGTTTTAACTCCTCGCAATGAAGAAGGAAATTTAGTTCTTTCTAAAATAGCTCGAGATGAAGAAAAAGCTTGGGAAGATGTAGAGGAAGCTTATGAAAGTGGAGAAATTATCGAAGCTGAAGTTACTAGAGTAGTTAAAGGCGGTTTAGTAGTGGATATTGGTTTAAGAGGATTTATTCCCGCTTCGCATGTAGCTATTGAATATATAGAGGACTTAAGCCAATATGTCGGCCAGTCTTTGCGTTTAAAGGTTATAGAGGTAGAGAGAGAAAATAATAATGTAGTTTTATCGCGAAAAGAGGTTTTAGAAGCGGAACTGGAAGAAAAAAAGGAAGAAATATTTAGTTCTTTAACTGAAGGTGAAGTTATTAAAGGTAAAGTAACTAAGTTAGTAGATTTTGGTGCCTTTGTAGATATCGGTGGAGTAGAAGGACTATTACATATTTCTGAGATGTCTTGGGGGCGAATAGACCATCCAAGCGATGTTTTAGAAGAGGGAGAAGAGATCGATGTTAAGGTTTTAGCTGTTAATCCAGCTGAAGAAAGGATTTCTTTAGGTCTTAAGCAGACTTTACCTGATCCTTGGGAGGAGTTTATTAAAAACTACAATGAAGGGGAAGTAGTTTCAGGGAAGATTACCAAAACTGTTGACTTTGGTGCTTTTATGGAGATAGAACCTGGAGTTGAAGGATTAATACATATTTCTCAGCTTTCCCAACGACATGTAGCTACTCCAGATGAAGTTGTTGTTGCTGGAGATGAGGTTGAGGCTAAGATTATTAATATTGAACCGAATGAAAGAAGAGTAGGTTTGAGCTTGAAAGAGCTAGAAGAAAAGGAAGATACTTCAAGCCAGCCTCAGCCTAAAAAGGATAAAAAAGATGTAGAAGACTTTATAGATGACGATGAAGGTAGTGGAGTTACTATTGGGGATATGTTTGGAGAGTTATTTGAAGAGTAAGTGAATTATAATTTATATAAATAGAAAAACCCTCGGGTATGTTGAGCATACTCGGGGGTTTTTTTATGCATATTTTTCATCTAGCTAGTAAAGAATATTTAGAGATAATCAAACTATGGAGGTGAAAAGTATGCCCTTAGGAGTAATCTTATTAATTGTAGCGTCGATTTTAATCTATTTAGGATTTGCACAGAGAATTTTGGATAGGATGTACTTGACAGATAAGCAAGCTATCTTATTTTTGTTGTTAATGATAGTAGGTAGTTTTATAGATATTCCAATTACTACTGCTGTTAGTTTAAATATTGGCGGAGCGGTTTTACCAGTAATTTTAGCTTTTTATGTGCTATTTAGAGCCGATTCAACTCAAGAGTGGGTTAGAACAGTTTTTTCTGTATTAGTAACTGGTGGTGTTATTTACGCTTTAAATCAAAGTTTTCAAGGAGTAGAAATCTTTTTTGATCCCTTTTATATTTATGGTATTATAGCCGGGATAACTGCTTATTTAACTAGTCGTTCTCGCAGAAATGCTTTTATTTCAGGTACTTTAGGTTTTTTAATTTATGATTTAATTAATGTTGGTAGAATTACTTTTGGTGGACAGCCGGGAGAGGCTTTTATTGGCGGTGCTGGTGCTTTAGATACCATTGTTGTTTCTGGATTAGTAGCAGTTTTACTAGCTGAATTGATCGGGGAAACTAATGAACGATTACAAAGTGGGACTGATACTGCCCAAGCAAATAGAGATGATGATATGGAATATGCTGATTTAGAAGCTGTTGAGCTAGAAGGAGAAGATATAGAGGGAGATGATAAAGATGAAGAGTAAGCAATGTTTAAAGATATTTATATTTAGTTTAACCTTGTTAATTTTATTATGCAGCCCTGCTGAAGCTGAGCACGGGGTTGACGATGGTTATTTTACCGTAGTTGATAGAGATGGTTATTTAGTTTATCAGACTGCTATGCAGGTTAGTGAAGGTGACTGGTATATAAATCAAGATAATGAAAAGTACGTAGTAGTTGAGGTTGATGGTAAAGAGGCGGTTGCTGAATATGAAAAAACTATTGATTTACTGCCGGAGGAGATAGAGGATGAAGTTGCTTCTCCTTTTTTGGGAGCCCAAGAAATTGATGAACCGGAAGAAAGAATAGCCACTTACTGTACCCATAGTGCAGAGTCTTATGTGCCTGATAGCGGTACTCACTCCAAGCCCGGAGAAGGAGATATTTATGAAGTACAGGATGTATTTGCTGATTCTTTGGAAAATAAAGGGATAGAGGTCAAAGCTTCAGCAGCTAGACACGATCCGCATGATGGGGGAGCCTACGATAGATCGCGGAGAACGGCTATGGAGCTAATCGAAACTCAGCCTGATGCTTTATTTGATCTGCATCGAGATGGAGTCCCTGATGAAGAGGTTTATACTACTCAAATTGATGGGGAAACTGTTGCTAAAGTACGTCTGGTAGTGGGACGAGAAAATCCGGGTATGGAGGCTAACGATGCCTTTGCTAGGCAACTGAAGGCTGCTGTAGATGAGCAGCATCCGGATTTAATTAAGGGAATTATGTTTGCTAAAGGAAAGTATAATCAGGATTTACATCCGCGGGCCTTACTATTGGAGTTTGGAACTCACGTTGTACCTCAAGCTCAAGCTGAGACAGGAGCAGTTTTGTTTGCTGATGGAGTTGAAGAGGTACTTTATGGAGAAGCACAGGCTGCTACTCAAGCTGAGCAGAGCTCAGGTGCTTTAAGATCTACTTTGATTATTTTAGCTGTAGTTGGTGGAGGGTTGTTAGCATATCTGTTTATTAACGAAGGTAGTTGGGAGGGAGTAGTGGCTAGAATTAAGCGCTTTTTTGGCGAGGAGTTTTTAAATTAGGACTATTCTTTAAGGAGGAAGAGTGCTTAGGGAAAATAGTTGAAACTAGGAGATAGGAGGAAGAAGGATGGACTATGGTAATATGATTGTAAGTAGTATCGTCTTAGGCACTTTAGCTCGCTTCTGGATGCTAAAGGTCGACTATAGACAGTATCCAGGCTATCCACATGGTTATGCTGTTCATCTCAGCTTAGGTTTTATTGCGGCTAGCTTAGGAGCTTTAGCTTTGCCGGCTCTTTTAGATGGGGACTTTGCAGCAGTTACTTTTCTAGTGTTAGCTGCTAAGCAGTTTAGCAATATACGAGAGATGGAAAGGACTTATTTATTGGAATTAGAAAATACTGAGCTAGTCAAACGGGGTAGTGCTTATGTGGAAGGAATTGCTCAAGTCTTTGAAGCTAGAAACTATTTAGCTATGCTGGTAGCTTTAGTTGCTAGCATTGGCGTTAGACTGTTTGAGTTGCCAGGAGGAATAGCTTTAGCTATCATAGCTGCTTTAGTACTGCAAAGAGCTATGCAAGGACAAACGGTTAAGGATATTGCTGAGGTAGAAGTAGTGGATTTGGAGTTTCAAGGTGATGAAGGTGAAAACATCGCTATAGGAGATGTAGTGTTAATGAATGTAGGGGAAGAAGAGATTAAGGAGGATTGGCAGAAGTTAGGAATTGGGATTTCTATTAAGCCTAAGGACGATAATGCTAGAGCTACTTTAGCTAATAAAGGTCAGCGTCAAGCAATTTTACACGATGTGGTGAGTCAGTTAGGGGTGCGTTTAGATGTAGGGGTGGTAGGCTATACTCCTTTAGCTAGATTGGATTTAGATACTGGTCGAGTATATATAATGATTATTCCTATTGAGCCGGATGAAGAGTTTGTAAAAAAAGCTGTGGAAAATACACCGGTTTTGGAAAGCTCTAGACGCAAACCTTTACAGTCTGAGGCTGGTAGATTAGCTGCTGATTAATTAAAAAATAAGCTGAGAGGTGAAATGGTGATTAATAATAATATTTTAGCTATTGTGACTTTAAAAGAGGAACAGGAAAAGGTTAGGGGAGGGGGAGCTCCGCTTTTTTACGGCGAGGATGAAGAAGAAGTGGAGTACTTATCTATGTTAATTGCTCGAATTACTGATTCAATGGTGCATGACTTAGGTAATGGAATTAATATTCTAGTTAAGCATTAAATGAAGGAGTAAAAAATGAAGATAGTCTATTATGATAGTACTGGGCAGTACTTAGCAGTAGTAGCTGCTGCTTTGCATTTAAAAATGATCAGTAAGCAAGAAAGTCCTAAATGGGAAGATTTAAAAGAATTAGCTTATTTTGATGCTCAAAATAGAATAGAATTAGGAAAACTTACTTTGATAGGAAAAGATGAATTAGAGAATGATATTTATATTTTAGGTAGTGGCTCAGTAGCTCAAATAATTGAAAGGGCCCTACTCGATTTAAATAAGCTGCTTGCAGTTGAGGAGGAGTTTTTATTTGTTGATTTGACTGAAGAAGAGAGCTTGATATTTAAACTAGCGCTGAAGCTTAAAGGTTATTCTTTTAACTTTAAATTAGTAAATCGGCTTATTTGCCATAGTTTAAATAGTTCTTTTAGTAGTCTAATTACTAAGGTAGAAGAAGTAGAAAAGAGGCTGAAAAATAGTGAAGGTAATCTATAACTGTTATGGGAGTGCTCATTCTTCAGTTTTAGCAGCAGCGATTCATGTAGGTATGTTACCTGAAGATAGAGTACCCAAAGTGGAAGAGATTAGCAATCTCCCTCATTATGATAAAACTGTTACCGCAGAAATTGGGAATATTTATTATTTTGGCACTGATGAAGCAGGAATTGAGGTATATATTCTAGGGATGAAGGGTTCAACTAAGATAGTAAAAAGAGCTATTTATAGTATGCTCGGTGAGTTGGAAATTTCTAAAAATGAACTAATCTTCGTAGAAACCTTACCCTATGTAAATAATTTAACTAGAATTGGTGGATTTTTATCTAGGAGATTAGGTTTAGTTACTTTAGGGAGGCCACTTACTATTTGGGGTTTACAAAAAGTTTATCATCAATTTGTAGAATTAGTAAAAGATGTTAAGGGAAGGCTGTTTAAATTAGCTTTCTAAGCTGCTCATCGACAATGATGGGCTTTTTTTACTTTTAAAAGCTTGACTAATTGGGCCTGATATAAGATAATATAAACTAGGCTGAAATGGAGGAGCGGATTATGCTTGCAGAAGATGTTGTGCAAATAAAGGATGTAGCTGCTGATAGTATAGCTGCAGAATTAGGAATAGAGGCTGGGGATAAACTACTTAAGATCAATGGAGAGGTTATTAGAGACTATATAGATTATAAGTTTTGGACTACTGATCTATATCTTGAGGTCTTGGTGGAGAAAAGTAATGGTCAGCAATGGTTGCTAGAAATTGAGAAGGACTATGACCAGGATTTAGGAATAGAATTACCGGGGATTATCTATGATGGCTTAAATAAATGTGAAAACAACTGTATATTTTGTTTTGTTGATCAGTCTCCTGAGGGTTTAAGAGAGACTTTAACTTTTAAGGATGATGACTATAGATTTTCTTTTTTAGAAGGTAGTTATATAACTTTAAGTAATTTAAATCAAGAGGATTTTAAGCGAATTAAGCAGTTTAATTTAAGTCCTCTTTATGTTTCGGTACATACTACTAATCCTCAATTAAGAGTACAGATGTTAGGTAATAAGCAGGCAGCTAATATTTTAGCTCAGCTAAAGGAGTTAGCTGGAGCTGGAATTGAGTTTCATACCCAGATAGTACTTTGTCCGGGAATTAATGATGGCGCTGAACTAGAAAGAAGTATTACTGACTTACTGGAGTTGGAATCGTCTCTAAGGAGTTTAGCTATAGTACCTGTAGGTTTGACTAAGTTTAGGGATAATTTATTTCAACTGCGCTCTGTTACTGCTTTAGAAGCTGCAGAAGTAATCGATAGCGTAAGTTGTTGGCAAGAAAGATTGAAGCAGAGATTAGGGCGGAATTTCATTTATTTAGCTGATGAGTTCTATTTGTTGGCTGACTATCCTTTACCGACTGTTGAAGAGTATAATGGTTTTCCGCAGCTGGAAAATGGCGTGGGACTAATTAGGTTTTTTTGGCATGAATTTTCAGAACTGGAAGCAGAGTTACCTGCTGCTTTAACCGATAATAAAAGCTTTAGCATAGTAACCAGCTCTTTGGGAGCTCAGGCTTTGGAGCCGGTGGTAAGTAGATTAAATGAAACAAAGGGCTTAGATATTAAGTTATTGGTAGTTGAAAATCGATTTTTTGGGAAGGAAGTAACGGTGACTGGTTTGTTGACGGCCCAAGATATTATTGCTGCTTTAAAAGAAGGAAGTCCAGAGAAGAAGGTAGTTTTATCGACAGTAATGCTAAATCAAGAGGGACTTTTTATAGATGATTATTCGCTAGCAGATTTAAAGGCTGAATTTCCTGAATTGGATTTTATAGTAGTGGAGAATAAAGCAGCGACTTTGATAAATAGATTGCTTAATCAATATGGAGGTGTTGTTAATGAACAAGCCAGTAGTAGCGATTGTGGGTAGACCTAATGTAGGTAAATCGACTTTATTTAATCGGATTATTGGAGCTAGAATTTCTATTGTTGAAGATGAACCTAATGTTACTAGAGATAGAATTTATGGAGAGAGCGAGTGGTTGGGTAATCCTTTTTTAGTGGTTGATACCGGAGGGATTGATTTAGCTGCGGAAAGTGAGCTGAAAAAGAAGGTTAAAGGTCAGGTTGAATTAGCTATCGAAGAGGCTGATGTGATCTTATTTGTAGTTGATGGGCGAAGTGGAGTTAAGTCTATGGATAAGGAGATAGCTAATATTTTGAGAAGGAGTAATAAGCCGGTAGTTTTAGCTGTTAATAAACTGGATAATAGGGAGTTGGCTCAAGAGGTTAAGTATAACTTTTATGAACTAGGCTTTGGAGAGCCTTATCCTGTTTCAGCGGAACACGGGATGAGAATCGGCGATTTATTGGATCAGGTTATTGATTATTTTGAAAGAATAGATGATGTTACTTATGATGAAGATGTAATCAGTATTTCTGTTATCGGTAGACCTAATGTAGGTAAGTCTTCTTTAGTAAATAAGATTATTGGTGAGGATAGAGTTATAGTAGGGGAGACGCCAGGAACTACTAGAGATGCTGTAGATACTTATTTTGAAGTTGACGGTAATAAGTTTGTACTTATTGATACTGCTGGAATGAGACGTAAGGCTAAAGTTGAAGCAGGTGTGGAGAGATATAGTGTGATTCGTTCTTTGCGGGCTGTAGATCGTTCTGAAGTAGTATTAATGGTTTTAGATGCTACTGAAGGCATAACTGCGCAGGATAAAAAGATTGCTGGTTATGCCCACGAAGAAGGAAAGGCTATGGTGCTGGTGGTAAATAAATGGGACTTGGTTGAAAAGCGGAATAATATTGACCAGGATTATGCCGATGAGATTCGTTATGAAGCTTCTTTTTTAAATTATGCTCCGATTACTTTTGTGTCTGCTCTAACTGGACAGCGAGTAATGGAAATTTTAGAAATAATTGAGTATGTAGCTGAGCAGTATAATCGACGAGTGGAGACTAGTACTTTAAATAAGGTAGTTAAAGATGCTACAGCCTTAGTTGAGCCACCTAGCAATAAACAGGGAAAGAGATTGAGGGTTTATTATGTTACTCAACCTAGAGTAAAGCCGCCTTTATTTATTTTCTTTGTTAATGATCCAGAGTTAATGCATTTTTCTTATAAGCGTTATTTAGAGAATAAAATTAGGGAGGCTTTTGGTTTTGAAGGAACACCTATTAAAATTTTAGCTAGAGAAAGAAGTTAGAGAGGGGGAGAGTGATGATTAAGTATTTATTGGTGATCTTGATTAGTTATTTATTAGGTTCTATTCCTTTTGGTTTGTTAGTTAGTAAGACGGTTAAAGGAGTAGATATTAGAGATTATGGTAGTGGTAATATTGGAGCGACTAATGCTTATCGAATAATGGGTTTTGGTTTGGGAGTTTTAGTAGCTTTATTGGATATTGGTAAAGGGTATGTGAGTGTATTATTGGCTAGGCAGTTATTTGGGCCCGAAGTCTATTCAGTGTTGATTTTAGCAGGTATTTTGGCTATTGCGGGACATAATTGGCCGATTTTTTTGAAGTTTAAAGGGGGAAGAGGAGTAGCAACTTCGGTAGGAGTTTTAATTAACTTGATGCCGAAAACCGTATTAATTGTCTTTTTTATCTGGCTACTGATAGTAGTTATTAGCAGATATGTTTCTTTAGGTTCTATTGTGGGAGCTGCTTTGATTCCTATTTTGGCTGTTTTCTTTCAAAAACCTGATATATATATACTTTTGGGTTTATTAATAGCTGTTTTTGTGATTTATCGTCATCGTCCAAATATAGAGAGGTTATTAGCAGGAGAAGAGAATAAAATAGGCTGGAATATGAGCAGTGATGAAGAAGAAGGTTAAAAACTAATTAAAATTTAAAAGCAGAAGCAGATCTTTTAAAGGAGGCAAAAAATGGAGGATCAGATAGCTGTAATTGGTGGAGGAAGTTGGGGTAGTGCTTTAGCTATTTTATTAGCTGAAAATGGTTATCAGGTTACTTTACGAGATATATCGTCTGAGCAGGTTAAAGAAATAAACGAAAAAGGAAGTAACTCTAATTACTTACCGGGAGTGAAATTTCCAGATGGAATTGAAGCGACTACTGATTTAGAAGCTGCAGTGCAAGATGTTAAGGCAGTAGTGGTAGTGGTTCCTTCTTCGGTAATGAGAAGTGTAGCTAAAGAGTTAAAGGGTTTAATAGCTGAAGAAACTATTATTGTTAGTGCTACTAAAGGAATTGAAAAGGATAGCTTTTTGAGGATGTCTGAGGTTTTAAAGGATGAATTACGAGCGGAATTACATAAAAATATAGCCGTTATCTCCGGGCCCAGCCATGCTGAGGAGGTCAGCAGAGGGATTCCTACTACTGTAGTGGCAGCTAGTAAGTCTAAAGAGTTAGCTGAGGAAGTTCAGGATATCTTTATGGCTGATACTTTTAGAGTTTATACTAATCCAGATGTAGTGGGAGTGGAACTAGGTGGTTCTTTAAAAAATATCATTGCAATTGCGGCTGGAATTGCCGATGGCTTAGACTATGGCGATAATACTAAGGCTGCTTTAATTACTCGTGGCTTAGCTGAGATTAAGCGTTTAGGAGTGGCTTTAGGAGCGGAAGCTATGACCTTTGCTGGTCTGTCTGGAATTGGTGATTTGGTGGTTACCTGTGCTAGTCAGCATAGTAGAAATAGACGTTTAGGAACTAAGATTGGACAGGGTAAAAGCTTAGAAGAAGCCTTAGATGAGATGAAGATGGTAGCTGAAGGAGTAGAGGCAACTAAGGCTGCTTATTCATTAGCTAAAGCTGAAGGAGTAGAAGTGCCGATTATAAATCAGGCTTATCAGGTGCTTTTTGCTGATAAAAATCCTCGCGAGGCGGTTAATGAGCTGATGGTGCGTAGTAAAAAGCACGAGATAGAAGAAGTGGTGCAAAATAAAGAGAACTGGTAGCTTAAAAGAGGGGGGATTCCCCTCTTTTTTAATTTTATAATAAGAAAGGCTACGATACAATAATATCGGCAGTTAAAGAATATTCTAAAATTCTGCTCATATATATATAATGATTGGATAAAGCGGAAATAAAGATATAAATTCTTTGTTAAAGGAAAGTTTGAAATAGAGCTTATCTCTGTGTGTTATCAATATTTTAAGGAGGGGAAGTTGATGGAGGAGTACGATATTTACCAAGACATTGCTGAACGAACTGGTGGAGATATCTATATTGGAGTGGTGGGCCCAGTCAGAAGTGGAAAATCTACTTTTATTAAAAAGTTTATGGATTTATTAGTGCTGCCTAATATTACCAATGAATACGATCGGGAAAGGACTTTAGATGAATTGCCGCAAAGTGGTGGCGGGAGAACTATAATGACTACTGAGCCTAAGTTTGTACCTAATGAGGGAACTGAAGTTGAATTAAATGATAAATTAAACTTCAGAGTTAGATTAGTGGACTGTGTGGGTTATAAGGTTGATGGTGCTTTAGGCTATCAGGAGGAAGATGGCCCGCGGATGGTAGTAACTCCTTGGTTTCAAGAGGCCATTCCTTTTGATGAAGCAGCGGAAATAGGGACTAGAAAAGTAGTAGAGGATCACTCTACAATTGGTTTAGTAATAACTACTGATGGTTCTATTACTGAATTGCCTAGAGAGAGTTATATTGATGCTGAAGAAAAGGTTATTAGAGAGTTAGATAAGTTGGGTAAGCCTTATTTAATAGCTTTAAATACTACTCAACCTTATAGTGAAGAAACCCAAAATTTAAAAGAAAAATTAGAAGAAAAGTATGATAGGCCTGTAGTACCTGTAGATTGCGAAGAGCTTAATGAAGATGATATAAACTATTTATTGCAGGAAGTACTTTATGAGTTTCCATTGCGGGAGATCAATATTGATTTACCACTTTGGATAGATGAGTTGGAAAACGAACATTGGTTAAGTGAAGAGCTTAGAGAGAGCATTGATACATCGTTAGATGGTGTTTTTAGACTGCGTGATATAGAAGAAGGCTTAAATAATTTAGCTGAATATGAGCATGCTAAAGAGGTTGTTTTGGAAGATATGAACTTGGGCACTGGAAGTACAGAGATAGCTATTGCAATGAAAGAAGAACTTTTTTATGATATTTTGGAAGAGGTAACAGGGCTGGAGTTAGCAGGAGAACATGAGCTGTTTAATACAATTAAAGAACTAAGTAAAGTTAAAGCTAGCCATGAAAAGGTGGCTCAAGCCTTAGAGCAGGTAGAGAAAAATGGTTATGGTATTGTAAAGCCAGAACTGGAAGATTTAATTTTTGATGAGCCTGAGCTAATAGAACAAGGCGGTGGTTTTGGAGTTAAGTTAAGAGCTACTGCGCCTTCAATTCATATGTTGAGAGCTGATATTAATACTGAAGTTTCTCCAGTAGTGGGGACTGAAAAACAGTGCGAGGAGTTAATTGAATTTTTAGAAGAAGAGTTTGAAAAGAATCCTAGTGCTGTTTGGGATACTGATTTCCTAGGTCGTTCTTTGCACGATTTAGTTAGAGATGGTATTCAAAGTAAGCTGTATAGAATGCCGGAAAATGCCCAAAGCAAGCTACAGAATACTTTAGAAAAGATTGTTAATGAAGGTAGTGGTGGATTGATCTGTATTATTTTATAACTAGATACAAATTACAACCGGCTTATAGAGTCGGTTTTTTATTTGGATACTTAATAAAAAAAGGAAAAAACTATGAGAATTATAGCTGGGATTAATGATATAATAAATAATAAAGTGTTATACTATTAAGGGAGGTGATGACTTGACAAAAACTGAATTAGTTGATAAAATTTCAGCAAGAACAGGGTTAACTAAAAAAGATACCAAAGAAGTTTTGGATGGGTTTACCGAAGTTATTACCGATACCCTTAAATCGGAAGCTGCTAAGCAGGCAGAAGAGCGGGATAAAGTACAGTTAATTGGATTTGGTAGTTTTGAAGTTCGTGATCGTAGTGCTCGTAAAGGACGTAATCCGCAGACTGGAGAAGAGATTGAAATTCCTGCTCGGCAGGTGCCAGTATTTAAAGCTGGTAAAGGTTTAAAGGATGCTGTAAATCAAGAATAAATTGATTTTAAACTATATTCTAGATTTGCTTAAAGAATATTTTGAGTAGAAAGAGCAGGGTCTGCTCTTTCTACTTTATTTATCTAAATAGTGTAAGTAATAAGTGGTAGAGTAGAAAGGAGAACTGGTGATGGAGCAAAAAGTATATTTGAATGGGGAGTTTGTGGACAAGCAGGAAGCTAAAGTTTCAGTTTGGGATCATGGTTATTTATACGGTGATGGTATTTTTGAAGGGATTAGGGCCTATAATGGTCGTATTTTTAAGTTTGCTGAACATATGCAGCGGCTTTATGAATCGGCTAAAGCTATCAGCTTAAATATTCCCTTATCTAGGGCGGAAATGGAAGCAGCAGTATTAGAGACTTTACGAGTTAATCAGTTAGAGGATGGCTATATTAGATTAATAGTCTCTAGGGGAATAGGAGATTTGGGTTTAGATCCAACTAAGTGCGAGAAACCTACAATAGTAATTATTGCTAGTGAAGTCGCTCTTTATCCAGCAGAGTACTATGAGCAGGGCTTGGAAGTGGTAACTGTAGCTACTAGAAGAAATATTCCGGAAGCTATAAATCCTCGGATTAAGTCTTTGAACTATTTGAATAATATTTTAGCTAAGATAGAGGCTAATCGGGCTGGAGTTTTGGAAGCTATTATGTTAAATCAGGAAGGTTACGTGGCTGAGTGTACTGGAGATAATATATTTTATATTAAGGATGATAAATTAGTTACTCCTCCTACTTATATTGGTGCTTTGAGTGGGATTAAAAGAGGAGTAGTAATGGAGATAGCTCCAGAATTGGGATTAGAGGTTAAGGAGCAGGTATTTACTAGGCATGATCTGTACATAGCTGATGAATGTTTCCTAACTGGTACGGCAGCAGAGGTAATCCCAGTAGTTGAAATAGATGATCGACCCATCGGCCAGGGAACTCCTGGAGACTATACTTGGGATTTGATTGATAAGTTTAGGGAAAAAGCTAATAGTGAAGGACGAGCTATTTACGATAATTAATTGGATAAGGATTAAAAATAAAGAAAGAGATAAAAGTATAGCTATCGTTAGTGGTAGCTATGCTTTTTTATTTTTAAATACCCTTGATTTATACTAAAGGTCGTGTTATAATGTGTGTTGTTATTAGACAGATATCCACTGTCAAGAGACAGGAGGGGTGATTGATGGCAGAGCATGAATATTATGTGGTACATAAGGATATTCTTCCTACTGCTATTTGTAAGACCATCGAAGCTAAAAGACTTTTGCGTTCGGGAGAGTTAGATACTGTAAACGAGGCAGTAGAAAGAGTAGCTTTGAGTAGAAGTGCTTATTATAAGTATAAACAGCACGTTTTTCCTTTTTTGAAGGATCAACAGGAAAAAATAATTACTCTTTCTTTACTTTTAAAGCATGAATCAGGAGTTCTAGCTAAGGTGATTAATGAAATAGCGCAGGTAAAGGGGAATATTTTAACTATTAATCAAGATATTCCTATTCAAAAGGTAGCTAATGCTCGAATTACTCTGGAGGCTAATGAGTTGGCAGTAGATATGGATATTTTGCTGGCCCAAATGGAAAAATTAGCAGGAATTCAGAAAGTAGAAGTTATTGCTCGTAACTTTAAATACTGATAAGGAGGAGTTGCAGATGAAAAATTCAAAAATAAAAGTTGGAGTTTTAGGTTTGGGAACTGTAGGTAGTGGAGTAGTGAAAATTTTAAGCGAAAATAAAGATGGAGTAGAGGAGAAATTAGAACAGCCGATTGAGTTGGCTAAGGTACTGGTTAAAAATTTGGATAAGCAAAGAGAGGTGGAACTGCCAGCAGGGGTTTTAACTGCTGATCCAACTGAGCTTTTGGAAAATCCAGAAATAGATATCATTGTAGAAGTTATTGGTGGTTTAGAGCCTACTAAGGATTTTGTTGTGCGGGCCCTAAAGGCCGACAAACATGTAGTTACTGCTAATAAGGAGTTAATGGCTAAGCATGGAGCGGAATTGCTGGATTTAGCTACTGATAGAGGAGTTGATCTTTATTTTGAGGCTAGTGTAGCCGGCGGTATTCCTATTATCAGGTCCTTAAAGGAGTCTTTGACGGCTAATAGAATTGAAAAAATAATGGGGATTGTTAATGGAACTACTAATTATATTTTAACTAAGATGACTCAAGAAGGAGCAGATTTTGATGAGGTTTTAGCTGAAGCCCAAGCTAGTGGTTATGCTGAAGCTGACCCGACGGCGGATATTGATGGTTATGATGCTGCCTATAAGTTGGCTATTTTAGCTGCTATTGCTTTTAGTTCGCGAATCGATATAAATGAGATTTATTTAGAAGGAATTTCACAGGTACCTCCAGAAGATATTAGTTATGCTCAAGAATTAGGTTATGTAATTAAGCTGTTAGCAATAGCTAAAGAGGTTAATGGTGAGATAGAGGCAAGAGTTCACCCGACGATGATTCCTAAGGAACATCCTTTAGCTGCGGTAAGTGATGTTTTCAATGCTGTTTTTGTGGAAGGACATGCCGTAGGAGAGCTAATGTATTACGGACGAGGAGCCGGTTCTATGCCTACTGCTAGTGCGGTAGTGGCTGATATAATCGATGTGGCTCGAAATATCATTTACGATGCTAATACTCGGATTCACTGTGGTTGTCAGGAGGCGAAAGCTTTAATGCCGATGGCTGAAGTTGAATCTAAGTATTATTTACGTTTGAAAGTGATAGATAAGCCGGGGGTTTTATCTGCTGTAGCTAAAATTTTAGCTGAGAATGAAGTCAGTATTGCTTCGGTAATTCAGCAAGGTGAGGATGGAGATGCTGTCCCGTTGGTATTAATTACTCATCAGGTGACTGAAGGTGATATTCAGGCTGCTTTAAAGGAAATTGATAATTTAGCAGAGGTAAAGGAGATTAGTAGCTTAATTAGAGTAGAGGATCAAGTTGAATAAGCTGTAATTTATTTAATAAGCTGAATGGAGGGCAGAACATAATGGGGTTGACTATTCAAAAGTATGGAGGTACTTCTGTTGCTAATACAGAAAGAATTAATGAGGTAGCTAAGAGAATTGTAGAGCGCAAAAGAGCTGGAGAACAGGTAGTAGCTGTTGTTTCAGCGATGGGAGATACTACTGATAAGTTAATAGGATTATCTAAAGAGATTACTGAATCCCCTCCAGAGCGAGAGTATGATATGTTGATTTCTACTGGGGAACAGATTTCAGTTGCTTTATTGGCGATGGCTATTAATGAGTTGGGGGAGGATGTGGTTTCTTTAACTGGTTCTCAAGTGGGGATCATTACCGATGATTTACATACAAAAGCTAAAATTTTAGAGATAGATGCTAGTCGTTTAGAAAAGGAGTTAGCTGCTGATAAGATTGTGGTGGTAGCTGGCTTCCAGGGGGTAACTATTAATAATGATATCACCACTTTAGGTCGCGGTGGCTCTGATACTACAGCGGTAGCTTTAGCTGCTAAATTAGAGGCGGATTTATGTGAGATCTATACTGATGTAAATGGAATTTATACTGCTGATCCGCGGGTGGTGGAAAATCCTACTAAATTAAGTGAGATTTCCTATGATGAAATGCTAGAGATGGCTAGTTTAGGAGCTCAGGTGTTACAGCCTAGATCGGTGGAGTTTGCTAAACAGTATGGAATTAAGCTAGCAGTTAGATCTAGCTTTAATCGTAAATCAGGAACTTATGTTAAGGAGGTGGAGAAGTTGGAAGAAGAGATGGTGGTTAGCGGTGTGGCTTGCTCTGATGAGGAGGTTAAGATTTCTTTAATTGGAGTACCGGATCGGCCGGGAATTGCTTATCATATCTTTAATGCTTTAGCTGAGTCGTGCATTAATGTGGATATGATTATTCAGAATGTACATCGCGGTGAGATTAATGATATTACCTTTACTATTGATAAAGAGGACTTGAGCCAAGCTAAGGTTATTTTAGCTAAGGTGCGAGAAGAGTTATCTATAGAAGATATAGTCTACGATCAGGAAGTAGCTAAGGTGTCTATTGTCGGAGCCGGGATGGTTACTAATCCAGGAGTAGCGGCGGATATGTTTGCTGCTTTGGCTGAAGCTGATATAAATATTCAAATGATCAGTACTTCTGAAATTAAGGTTTCTTGTTTAATAGATAAGCAGGAGGCTGAAAAGGCGGTTAGAGCTATTCATAGTCAGTTTAATTTAGGTAGTGAAGCTAGAAAAAGTGATGCTAATGTATAGGGCCCAGATTCCGGCTACTACTGCTAACTTAGGGCCCGGTTTTGATGTATTGGGAATGGCTTTAGACTTTCATAATCTGATTGAGGTGGAGCAGATAGAATCAGGTCTGGAGATAGAGGTTGAAGGTTTAGGTGAAGGGGAATTACCTGTTGATGAGGATAACTTGGCTTATCAAGCTATGGATTTTCTCTTTACTCGGGCTGACTATACTCCACCTGGCTTGCGAATTAAGTTAATTAATAGAGTCCCTTTAGCTAGAGGCTTAGGCAGTAGTGCTACAGTAATCGTAGGAGGCTTAGCTATTGCTAACCATTTAGCTGGACAGCCTTATTCTAAAGCTGAACTTTTGAATTTTGCTACTGAATTGGAGGGTCATCCTGATAATGTAGCTCCGGCTTTATTGGGAGGAGTGGTTATTTCGGTACTGCCTGAAGAAGGAGGAGTAGTTTATAAAGAGTTAGGAAGCCCTCAATTAAGTACTGTAGTAGGAATTCCTGATTTTATGCTTTCTACTACCGAAGCTCGGGAGGTGCTGCCGGCCCAAGTGGCTTTTAGTGATGCTATCTTTAATTCTAGTCGGATAGCCTTATTGGTAGCAGCGTTGATGACCGAAGATTATCAACTGCTGTCGCTCTGTTTTGAAGATCGTCTCCATCAGTCCTATCGGCAGGACTTAGTGCCGGGTTTAGAGGAAGTAATTAAAGAAACTAAGGAGGCTGGAGCTTTGGCGGTGGCTTTGAGTGGAGCCGGGCCTTCTATAGTAGCTTTGACTTTGGAGAAAGAGGAGCTGGTAGGCCAACGGATGGTGCAGACCTTTGCTAAGCACGGGATAGCTGCTGATTATAAGATTACTCAGCCAGCGGTGGAAGGGGTTTTGGTGGAGGAAATTGAATAAAACAGTACTGTTTTATTCAAATGATAGAGGACAGAGGATAGAGGATAGATAAAGTTCAAGACATTAAAACCTTTTTGACACAGACTAAAATCTGACTAAGTTCTGACTAAACATTAAGAGATAAGTTTAGAACTAAAAATTAAGCTTAGATTAAAGTTTAAGAAAATAAATTGGCTTAGACTTGCCAGATATAATATAAATAAAGTTCAAATTAAGTTTTTAAAGGTTTTAATGTTTTTATGTTCTTGTCAGATTTTTGTCGGAACTTAGTCTGCGTCTAATTGTTTTTAAACTTTATCTTTTGATCTTAATTTATCCTCTCAATTGTTGAAACTTGAACTTAATTATAAACTATTAACTGTAAAAAAGGAAATTGTCTATTCTATGTAGAAATAGTCATATATACAAGCCTGGAAGTTAATAAAAATTAGGAGGGGTAAGAATGAGTTCAAAAATAAAGGTAATAGTCTTAGTGACTTTGTTGGTGGTCTGTTTAGCAAGTTCTTCTGCCTTTGCTACTGCTAGGTACGGAACAAGAGCCTACAGTATGGGAGGAGCCTTTACAGCTGTGGCTGATGATGCTAGTGCGATCTATTGGAATCCGGCTGGTTTAGCTGAAAGCGGTTTAATTGGAGCAGAGGTTTCAATGGGAATGGAATTAGGAGAAAGAGACTTCTTTAGCGATGCTAGGGATATATTTGATGGATCAGAGGAAGAACAAATTAATGCTTTAAAAGACTTGGATGAAGCTGAAATAAGGTTAGATGGAATGGGAGTGGCTAGTTTTAAAAACTTTGGAATAGGTATCTTAGGTAATAATCATTTTGAAGGTAAGAATGGAAATGATTACAATTTAAGTAATACTCTAAATGTAGAAGGGGTAGCTTCTTGGGGAACTACCTTCATGCAGCCACCGTTGAATTTAGGTTCTATGGCTTTTGGAGTTAACCTGAAAGGACTAAGAGGTAGATATGATAGAATTGAATTAGATGAAAGTGATGCAGAGGAATCAATTAAGGAATACGATGCTACAGCTAAGGGTTACGGATTAGATGTAGGAGCTTTGTTTGAAGTAACCGGTATGTTCAATGCAGGTTTAAGTATTAAAAATGCTACTTCCAACTTAAGTTGGGATTGGGAGAATCAACCAGCTAATAGCGGTGATCTTGTGGAGGATAGTTTAGAGCGGACAGTGACTGTCGGTGGAGCTGCTGACCTACCTTTCCCTGTAGGAGCCATTGTAGCAGCAGATATAGAGTTTGATGAAGATGGCAACCGTACTTATCGTTATGGAGCTGAGAAAAGTTTATTTTTTGGCTTGGTAGATCTGAGAGCAGGAATGTATGACCCTGATGATGAGGATAGAGTTTATACTGGTGGCTTAGGTGTAAATGTGCCTTTTGTTAATGTTAACTTTGCTATGGACAGCGAAAGCTACTATACTTTATCAGCACGAGGTAGCTTCTAATAGCTTACTTAATTTACAAGGCCTCTTCTTTATCAAGGAGGGGTCTTCTATTATTTAAAATTACTTTTAAGTAGAGGAGTGGGAGAATGGATCAAGATATCTTAGAACTGTTGGCGGAAAAAGTACTACTTTTTGATGGAGCTATGGGAACTAGGTTGCAGGAGGTAGGGTTGACTGAGCAGATTGCCCCGGAGGAGTGGAATTTAAAAAATCCGGAAGCGATTAAAGGAATTCATCGAAGCTATGTTGAAGCAGGTAGTGATATTATTGAAACTAATACCTTTGGTGCTAATCGGGTGAAGTTGAAAGGACATGGTTTGGCTGATCAAGTGGAGGAGATTAATAGAGCGGCGGTGCAGTTGGCTTTAGAAGTTAGCGAAGATAACTATGTGGCTGCTTCGGTAGGCCCTCTAGGTGAGTTCTTGGCTCCGGTAGGCAGGATTAGCTTTAGAGAAGCGGTGGAGATCTTTCAAGAGCAGATAGGAGCTCAGCTAGAGGCGGGAGCAGATCTATTAGTGATAGAGACGATGAGTGATCCGCAGGAGTTGAAGGCGGCAGTAGTTGCAGCTAGAGAGATTGACGAGCAGGTTCCTATTATTGCTTTAATGACCTTTGATGAAAACTTGCGTACCTTAATGGGTACTACTCCAGAGGTAGCAGCAGTGATCTTATCGGCGCTGGAGGTGGATGTGATTGGGGCTAACTGTAGTCTGGGCCCGGCTGGACTGTTAGAAGTGGGGCAAAAGCTCCAACAGTATACTAATAAACCTTTGATGCTCCAACCTAATGCTGGACTACCGGAGTTAGTAGCTGGAGAAACCGTTTATAAGGAAACACCTCAGGAAATGGCTATGTATTTAGAAGACTTTGTAGCGACTGGAGTTAGAATTATTGGTGGCTGTTGTGGTACTAACCCGGAGCACATTAAGGTTTTTGCTGAGGAGTTGGAGAGTTTAGTTCCTGTTGATAGTAGTACGGAGTTGAACTTTAACTTAGCTAGTCGGGCTGCAATAGTTGAGTTGAAGGCTGAAGAAGAGACTCCTTTATTGATTGGCGATAAAATTAATACTATTCAAAATAAGGAGTTAAAAGAGGAGTTAGAGCAGGGGAGCTTAGATATATTGAAGTCTATCGCTCAGGCTCAACAGGAAGCCGGAGCTGAGATAATTAATATTAACTTAAGTAACTTAGCTAATGAAGTAGAACTGCTACCTCAAGCTGTAGAGAAGTTACAGCGTAATCCCCGTTTAGCTTTAGCTATAGAAAGTAGTAATCTAAGAGCTTTAGAAGCAGCTTTGACAGCGGCTAATGCTAAGCTACTTGTAAGTAGTCAGGTAAGTGAAGAAAAATTAGCCAAGCTTTTAGCATTAGTTAAAAGACATGGAGCGGCTGTGAATATCTTTATTGATACTGAAGAAGACTCTTTAGGACTTCAGCAAAAAATGAAGCTAGCTAGACAGATCAAAGCTGAGGCTGCAAAACATAACTTAGCTACTCAAGATCTATTAATTAATCCTTTATCGGCCACTGAGGAGCTGGATGAAAGTACTTTAAAGGTGATTACTTCGATTAAAAGTAGTTTAGGCTTAGCTTCAGCCTTAAGAGCTGATCTCAATGATTTTGTTAAAACAGAGCTTTGGGAGATTGGTTTAAAGCTGTACTTTGGTGAGCCTAGTTAAACTTTTGCTGAGTAAGTTGAATTTAAAAAGATAGCCGGGTTATTAAAAAGTTTTTATTGTTTTTTATTGTCGATTATCTAACAGTTTTACCAATATTGAATATAATATTTAAAGTAAAGCTAGGGGATTTTAATTAAAAAGTAAGCTTAATTTAAAAGTTAGAGAGGTGTGAGCAAAGTGAAAATCGGCAATCAAGATATTTTAGGGATTACTTGTGATTCTAGAGAGGTCAAACCCGGCTATGCCTTTGTAGCTATCAAGGGATTTGAAGACGATGGAAATAAATATATAAATGAGGCTATTGAAAGTGGAGCAAAAGTTATTTATACTGAAGAAGATATAAATGGACTTGATAGTTTAAAAGTACCGATAATTAAAGTAAATAATGCTCGCCAAAGATTAGCTCAGTTAGCTAATCAGTTATATAATCAACCTTCAAAAAAGTTAACTCTAATAGGGGTAACAGGGACTAATGGTAAGACTACAACTACTCATTTAATTGAACATTTATTTGCTAAGAATAACTTTAAAACTGGTTTAATAGGTACGGTTAAAACTAAAATAGATAATAAAGTAAAAGAGGCTCAATTAACTACTCCAGGAGCGGTTGAGATTTCCAATTGTTTAAATGAAATGGTGCAAAGAGGAGTTAATGTGGCCACAATGGAGGTTTCCTCACACGGTATAAAGCTAGATCGCACTGCTGGTTTAGACTTTGATTTAATAATTTATACTAACTTAGGTAGAGATCATTTTGACTTACACGAAAACTTTGCCGACTATTTAAATACTAAAAAGAAGTTATTTCAAGAGGCTGCTCAAGATAAAATTGCCTTGATAAATATAGATGATGCTCATGCCGAAGAAATCAGCTCTGCTTTAGAGTGTAGAGTTATTAACTATGGCTTTAGTGAAAGAGCCGATATTCAAGCTGAGCTTATTGCTTATGGAACTGAAGGTAGTAGATTTAGAGTTAGTGTTGAAGATGGTTTAAGCAATTATTATGGTAGTGAAATTGTTCTGGAAGAGTTTGAATTGGAGCTCCAATTATTAGGCAAACATAATATTTATAATGCCTTAGCTGCGATAGCTGCTGCTTTGTTGCTTGGTTTAAGTGTTAATGAGATTAAAACTGCTTTGAAGAGTTTTCAGCCTTTTTATAGACGCTTAAATGTTATCTATGACTATGAGTTTACTATTATCGATGATTGTGCTCATAATTATGCTAGTTATAAAGCAGTTTTTGAAACCATCAAAGATTTAGAATATAATGATCTCTATATTATTAATGCTATTCGTGGTAACAGGGGTGTGCAGGTAAATAAAGAAATTGCAGAAGCAATAGCTGAATTTACACCTCTATTAGGAGTAACAGAACTTTATATTAGCAACTGTGAGAGATTAGCTGGATCGCGTGATCAAGTTACAGCTGCTGAAAAAAGAACTGTTATTCAAACTTTAAATGAGCAGAGAGTTGATTTTGAGTTTTGGAGAGAGTTTAAGCCTGCCTTATTAGCAGCATTAGCAAAGGTTGATAATGGAGATTTAGTGCTTTTATTGGGAGCTCACGCTATGGATCAAGCGGCTGATATTTCTTTAAATATACTTCAAAAATCTAAAGAAGTAAGTTTAGGTTAAAATTAAATCCAATTTCAGGAATAAATCTTTTGATTAAGCAGGAGATTTATTCCTTTTTATTTAACTTATATAGTAACTTATAATAAAGTCACTTATGACTAATAATATTTAAAAGGGGAGATCAAAAATGAGTAACTACAAAGGAAAATTGAATCGTCAGTTTCCAGCTAAGATTAGCACTACTGCTTTTACCTCTATTTATATCCTGCACTTACTTAAAAATAATAAAAAGATGTATGGTCAGAGAATACTGGATACCATTAATGAACAGATGGATGCTCGTTGGCAGCCTTCTAGAGGTATGGTTTATCCTTTGTTGCGAGAGATGGAAGAGGAAGGCTATGTAGAGAGCTGGTGGTCTGAACCTGATAAAAGATCGATTAGATATTATCGTTTAACTGAAAAAGGAAGTGAGCATTTAGAAAAGATGAAGATTAAGTATAAAAGCTCCTTTAGAGAAGCTAGACAGATTATTAATACCGCTATTGAAGAGATATACCAAAATAATATTTAAGGAATAGGATGCTAACAGTTAGAAGCTCCATAAATGAAAGATCTTACTTGAGTTAAGCCAATTAGCTTTGGATATATTAAAAGTAAGCTGATTGGAAGGAGGTTGACTGCTGGTGTCCGAGAAGGATTTACCACCGCTTGATGAAATCAACAAAAAAACTTTTGAGTTCTTGGCTGAATATAATCCAGATGATTTTGAATTGGGAGAAGATATTACTCCGGAAGCTTTTGAAGCAGCTGAAGATATCAATCCCGACGATTTTGATATTGAAGCTATTACTGAAGCTAACTTAGCTGAACAACGAAGATTAGATAATATTACCAGAAAACAAAGGGATTAATTAATGGGAGAGCATTGAGCTCTCCTGTTAATTTGTTATTTTCAGATAAATATTTCTTAAAAAAGCAGGATTATAAAAATAGATATGGTATTAATTATATTAAGCTAGTTATTAAGTGCTGTTACTGTAGAAAGGAGTAATTGAAATTAATAATGGAAATTACCTTCATGGGGACAGGGACTTCACAGGGAGTACCAGTAGTAGGTTGTAAATGTCAAGTTTGTAAATCAAAGTTAAGTAAAAATAAACGTACTCGTTCTTCATTATGGATTAGGCATAATTCACAAAATATTTTAATTGATACTGCTACTGAACTAAGACTTCAGTCTTTAAGAGAGGACTTAAATTCGTTAGCCGCTATTCTATTTACTCATTTTCACGCTGATCATGTAGGTGGATTAGATGATATTAGGATCTTTAATCAGCGTCAAAAAGAGGCTATTCCTTGTTATGCAAACTCTATAACGATGAAAGAGTTAAAGGTAATGTATAGTTATATATTTGAAAAGACTAATATGGGTGATGGTAAACCTAGATTAATTGCTAATACTGTTGAGGAGCAATCTTTTAATTTATTTGGTTTGTTAATAGAACCAATTCCTGTTTATCATGGTAAGCTACCAATATTAGGTTATAAGTTCAATAACATAGCTTATATTACTGACTGTAGTTTAATTACTAATGACTCTTTGCAGAAACTTTATAATTTAGATTTATTAATCTTGGGAGTTTTGCGCTATCGAGTCCATCCTACTCACTTCAATGTTAATGAAGCCTTAGATTTAATTAAAGAACTTAAGCCTGAAAGAACTTTGTTTACACATATTAGTCATGAATTAGATCATAATTTACTTAATCGCGAACTACCTCCAAGGGTAGCTTTAGCTTATGATGGCTTAAGTATTTCATTTTAATTTATAATCTGCTTGCCAAAGGTATTCTTCTCTTTATAAATTTCTTCTTTTAAACTAAATATACAGCTAATAATTAAGGCGTGTTTATTATTTTAAATTTAGCTGTATTACCATTTCATTTTATTAAGATAAGCTGTTGGAAATTCCAATATTAATTTAAAATGAAAAATGAAAGGAGGGTTAATAATGTCTGAAAAGAAAGGATCACCGGCTTTTATGGAGATTACCCGAGAGAAAGATGAAGAGCTGGGAGGGTTGATGGACCAACTGTTGGAATTGATCAATAAACCAGGAGCCTTAGATGCTAAAACTAAGACTTTGATTATTTTAGCTTTAGATGCTTTGGAAAATCACGGTGATGGCGTTGAGGGTTTAGCTGCTCGAGCTAGAGATTTGGGAGCTACTGAGGAAGAAATTAAGGAAGTGATTAGAATTGTTTTTGTAGTTAGTGGACTTCAATCTTTGGTGGCTGGCTCTAGAGCTTATAAAGATTAAATAACTGGTTAAACTATTTCTAAATTAGCTTTAAGGAGTGAAATTCAGTGGCAGAAATTGAATGTCATGTTCAAAACTGTGTCCATCAATTGCAAGAGAGCTGTCAATTGGAGAAAATAGAGGTTTATTGTAATGATAATGGTCCTTATGCTACTCAGACTGGAGAGACTAAGTGTCGTAGTTTTAGAAGGGAGTAAGTAAAAATAAGCACTCTGAATAATCTAGAGTGCTTATTTTCCTTATTTGCTAAATCAGGAAAAGAGAAAAAAATTTTAAATTTAGAATTTAATGGAGGTAAATTGTGTTAACTACAGAAGTATATAATTATAGAAAATATTTTGATTGGGGGAATGAAGTATGAAGGTATTATTTTTGGCTTCGGAAGTGGCTCCTTTTATTAAAACAGGAGGTTTGGCTGATGTGGCTGGTTCTTTACCACAGGCACTTGCTGATTTAGGTGTTGATATTCGAGTGGCGATGCCTCAATATAGCCAGATTGATGATAATTATTTAGTAGATTTAGAGCATTTATTGCATTTTAGAACTAAGGTGGCTTGGCGAAATAATTATGTGGGAGTTAATAAGCTGGACAATAATGGGGTTACTACTTATTTTATAGATAATATAAACTATTTTGATAGAGACAATATCTATGATGATTGGGATCGACATATTCAGTATACTTATTTTTGTCGAGCTGTTTTGGAGATGCTGCCTAAACTGGATTTTAAGCCTGATATTATCCACTGTAATGACTGGCAGACGGGCCCGATTAGTTTAATGCTCAAGGATAACTATCAACAGTATGATTTTTATCAAGATATCAAGACTGTCTTTACTATTCATAATTTGAAGTATCAAGGTCAGTTTGCTCCAGAGGCATTAGAGGATGTACTATGTTTGGATTCTGCTCACTGGGAGTCCGGTGTTTTAAAGCATGAGGGAGCAGTAAACTATATGAAGATGGGAATTAATATGTCTGATTTGGTAAGTACAGTTAGTAGGACTTATGCTCGGGAGATTCAGACAGCGGAGTACGGAGAAGGCTTAGACTATGCATTGAGAATGAATGCTGACGATCTGTATGGAATTATTAACGGTATTGATTACCAGCAGTATGATCCAGCTACTGATGAGCTGATTGCGGCTAACTATAGTGCTGAAAATATAAGTGCTAAATATGAAAATAAGAAGAGGTTACAAGAGGAGATGGGTTTAGCAGTTAAAGATGAAGTTCCAGTAATCTCTTTAATCTCTAGGTTAGTGGAGCAGAAAGGCTTGGATTTACTGTTAGAGGTGGCTGATGAATTACTACAAAGAGATATACAGTTGGTGATTTTAGGTACAGGAGAGAAGTATTATGAGAATGCCTTAAGAGATTTAGGTAGTCGTTACCCAGAACGCTTAGCGGTAAATATTAAGTATGATACTCAATTAGCTAGAAAGATCTATGCTGGTAGCGATATTTTCTTGATGCCTTCTAAGTTTGAACCTTGTGGCTTAAGTCAGCTATTAAGTTTGAGATACGGAACCATTCCTGTAGTTAGAGAGACAGGCGGGCTTAAGGATACCATAACTCCTTATAATGAGTTTACCGATGAAGGTAACGGTTTTAGCTTTAGCAATTATAATGCTGGAGATATGCTCTATACTATTGAGCGGGCCCTAGATTTTTATCACCAAAATGGGACTTGGGAGAAGTTAGTTAAAAGAGCAATGAAGAGTGATTATAGTTGGGAGAGTTCTGCTCGTAAATATCAGCAACTTTATTGGCAGTTGTCTGATGTTAATGGTTCTAAAATCGAAATAAATCAAGCTGGGGTGGAAGAATTACAAAAACTAAAAGGAATTGGTCCTGCTTTAGCAAAGCGAATTATTGAGTATCGTCAGGCCCAAGGGGGCTTTGATTCAGTTGCTGAGTTAAAGGAGGTATCAGGAATAGGTAGTAGCACCTTTGCTACTTTAGCTGATTCAGTTTTTGTTGAGATAGAGTCTGTTGAAAAAGTAGAAGAGAGCTATCAAGTTGAGACTGAGCTAAGTGAAACTCAGGTTAGTATAGCTGACTTATATCAGCTTCCTGATGCTTATGCTGATAATCGAATGGTGTTTCAGGCTAGGAATCCTTATTCTGCTCATGTCTATTGGGAATATACTACCGAGTTAGTCGATAGAGTTATTAGTAGTTTAAAATATAATTCTTTAGCAGAGGCTGAACTGAGTTTAAGGCTTTATGATTTGACTATAGGTGCTGAGTATAATGTTTACTACGATACAGAGATTGGGGTCGGTGATGATAACTGGTATTTCTTTGATTTAGAGCCTGAACATACTTATTTAGTTAGATTAGGAATTTTAGATGAAGAAGGCGAGTTTCATATTATATTGGAGTCTAATAAAGTACTTACCCCTCGCGATAGCATTAGTGATCTGTTGGATGAAGAGTGGCTGCGAGTCGAAGAAAAAGAGAGTTTAGCCAGAATATATAGACTTTCTATCAGTGAAGAAAGTGGCAGCTTAAAAGACGGTACTTTAAAAGAAAGTTATGGTTCTTTAGATATTCAGAAAAGTTATGCTTCTCTAGATGCTTTAAAGGTTGAAGATAGGCTGGCTAAATTGAAAATATCTAATTATAGTTCTCTATCACTTTTAGAAAGAGAACAGGAGTATAGCTCCTCAACTGTTGCTGAAGAAAAAAATGATATTTAGGAGTGATGATAATGAAGGAAGAAATAGGTTATTTATCTTTGGTGTTACATGCTCATTTACCTTTTGTGCGTCATCCCGACCATGAGAGTCATTTAGAGGAAAGATGGCTTTATGAGGCTATGACTGAAACTTATATCCCTTTATTAAACCATTTTCAGGATTTACGTGAGGAGGGGGCTGAGTATAGATTAACTATGTCGTTAACTCCTCCATTACTTTCCATGTTAAGCGATCCTTTATTGCAGTATCGTTATGGAGTGCATATTGGCAAGCTGGTTGACTTAGCTGCGGCTGAGGTGGAGCGGACGGCTGATAATCGGCTACTTAATAAAAGCGCTAGGCTTTATTTAGAGAGATTTAAAAGGGCTAATGAGACCTTTGAAAAATACGATGGTAATTTGATCAATGGCTTTAAATCTTTTCAGGATTCAGGAGAGTTGGAGTTAATTACCTGTGGGGCAACCCATGGTTATCTACCTTTGATGAAGCAGTATCCGGAAGCAGTTAGGGCCCAGATTGAAGTAGCAATCGAAACACATCAGCAGCATTTAGGTAAAGCTCCCCGCGGAATTTGGCTTCCGGAATGTGGATACTATCCGGGAGTGGAGAATATTTTAGAGGAGTATGGACTGAGATTTTTTGTAGTTGATACGCACGGAATTTTATATGCTGAGCCTAGACCTCGTTATGGTGTTTTTGCGCCGATTTATGTAGGCCAATCTAGGGTAGCGGCTTTTGGTAGAGATAATACTTCTTCTAAGGAGGTTTGGAGTTCTAAAGAGGGTTATCCGGGAGATCATGATTATAGAGAGTATTATCGGGATATCGGTTTTGATTTACCTTTGGACTATGTTAAGGAGTATACAGGGCAGGATGAGTTACAAGTAAATACCGGTATTAAGTATCATAAAATTACTGATGATGACTGTAAGTTAGAAAATAAAGAGCTATATGATCCGGAAGTGGCTTTAGCTAGAGCAGCTGAGCACGCTAAAGATTTTGTGCATAAAAGGACTGAAGAGGTTAAGGAGCTAAGTGAGTTTATGGATCGGAAGCCTTTGTTGCTTTCACCTTATGATGCGGAGTTATTTGGTCACTGGTGGTATGAGGGCCCTGATTTTATAAATAACTTAATTAGAGAGGTTGCTTTTAACCAGTCGGAGTTGGAGTTAGTATCGCCTATAGATTATTTAGCTGAATATCCTGTTAATCAGCTCTGCCAACCGCCGAGCTGTAGTTGGGGTGAGGGAGGATATCACGATGTTTGGCTAGAAGATAATAATGACTGGATTTATCGTCATTTACATAAGGCTGCTGAAAGAATGACCGAGTTAGCAACAAAGTTTAAGGAGGTAGATCATTTAACTGAAAGAGCTTTAAATCAGGCAGCTAGAGAGCTTTTATTAGCTCAAAGTAGTGATTGGGCTTTTATTATGAAGACGGAAACTATGGTGGAGTATGCTGTTTATAGGACTAAAGCTCATGTCAGTAATTTTAGTGACTTATATGAGCAGATTAAGAGCCAAAGTATTGATGAAGAGATGCTTAGTGACTTAGAAGCTAAAAATAATCTATTTCCTGAGCTTGATTATAGAGTTTATAGTCGTGAGTATAAAAGTGAAGTTAGTAGAATAATTAAATATTAGTACAAACTATTAAGGAGGCGATATTATGAAGAGTTTAGCATTGATCTTAGCAGGAGGAAGAGGTAGTAGGTTAGATATACTATCGGAGCATAGAGCTAAACCTAGCGTACCCTTTGCTGGAAAGTATCGAATTGTTGATTTTACTTTAAGTAACTGTGTTAATTCTAGAATTTATAATATAGGGGTAATTACTCAGTACTTACCTTTATCTTTAAACGATCATATTGGAATTGGAAAGCCATGGGACTTGGATAGACGTTTGGGTGGGGTTACTCTGTTGCATCCTCATACTGGTAGGCCTACTGAAGGAGGCTGGTATAAAGGAACAGCTCATGCTGTTTATCGCAATATTAATTTTATTGAAAGTAAAGATCCTGATTATATTATTATCTTATCCGGAGATCATATTTATAAGATGGACTACAATAAAATGATTACTTATCACGTTCGCAAGGGAGCAGATTTGACGGTAGCTGCTCAAAGAGTACCTATGGAGGATGCTTCTAGATATGGTATTTTGGAAGCCGATGAGAAAATGGAAATTGTAGATTTTGTAGAGAAGCCGGCTGATCCACCTGATAATTTAGCTTCTATGGGGATCTATGTTTTTGATAAGGATGTTTTAATTGAGAAGCTAAAAGAGTACTGTTCTAAGGATAATTCTGATTTTGGGCATCATATTATTCCGCCTACTATTGAGGATGCTAATTCTTTTGTTTATGAGTACGATGGTTATTGGCAGGATGTAGGTACCTTTGAGTCTTATTGGGAGGCTAATCTGTCTTTAACCGATCCTTTACCAGAAATAAATCTATATGATGAAGAGTGGAAGCTTTATACTCGTAGTGCTGGAAAACCACCGGTAAAGTTTGGTCCGCAGATGAGAGTTGCTGAAAGTTTAATTTCTAATGGAGCTATTATTAACGGCGAGGTCTCTAACTCTGTTATTTCACCGGGGGTAGTAGTGGAGGAAGGAGCTGTAGTTAGAGATTCTATTATCTTTAACGATGCTATAGTTAAAAATAATTCCATTGTTTCTAAATGTATAATTGATAAAAATGTAATTATAGGCGCTAACTCTCACTTAGGCTTTGGAGATGACTTTACTCCTAATTTAGAAAAATCTGAGCTACTTAAATGTGGCTTAAATGTAATTGGTAAAGGAGCAAGGATACCCTCAAATACTCAGTTGGGACGTAATTGTAGAGTTTTTCCGGATGTTAGTGAAAGTGACTTTGAAGGCCGAGTGGTAGATAGTGGTAGTACTATTCGACCTGAAGATAGCGGGCCCGATAGTACTGTTGATAGTTAATAATTAAAAAGGCCTTGCTTTAAGCAGGGCCTTTTTGTAATGAGGTGATAAATATGTCAACTGATAAAAGGCGTGAGGATATTTTGAAAGTACTGTCTCTTCAAGAAGAGCCGATTACAGGTTCTGATTTAGCTGAGCAGTTTGGAGTAAGTAGGCAGGTGATTGTGCAGGATATAGCTTTATTGCGGGCCCAAGGGAAACAGATTCTGGCTACTTCACAGGGGTATATACTGGCTGAACCGGGGCAGCAGAGAGCTAGTAAAACTATAGCTTGTGTGCATGGTCCAGAAGAGTCGGAGATTGCAGAGGAGTTAGAGATTATAGTTCAGCACGGCGGTAGAATTAGAGATGTGATTGTAGAACATCCTCTTTACGGAGAGTTAAAGGGATTATTGATGATTCAATCTAAATCTGACATAAAGGAGTTTATAAAGAAGTATCGCCAGGAGACTGTGAAACCTTTGTTAACTTTAACTGAGGGAGTTCATCTGCATACTGTAGAAGCCTTAACTGAGGAAGGATTAATGTTAATTGAAGAAAAGTTAGCGGCTGTAGGTTACTTATTGAGTTAATAGCATCTGTATTTTTTTATTGATGTCTGTAAAGACACTTGACATTACATGAGTAAGGATATACAATCATGTTAAATGATTGGGTAATTATGATTATTGAGGGGGGCAGGTTGAGGGAAATGGATTTAGTTGAGAAAATAGAGAAGTTAAAAAAAGAAAAGGATGCTATTATTTTAGCTCATAACTATCAATTGGATGAAGTACAGGCTATTGCTGACTATACAGGAGACTCCTTAGGTTTAAGCCAAAAGGCTGCTCAGGTGGAAGAAGAGACTATAGTTTTTTGCGGAGTGGACTTTATGGCTGAAAGTGCGGCTATTTTATCGCCGGAGAAGACGGTTTTATTGCCGGAAAAAAATGCTAACTGTCCTATGGCAGAGATGATTACTGCTGCCCAGCTGCGGGAGAAAAAAGAGGAGTATCCGCAAGCGGCGGTAGTATGTTATGTCAATTCTTCGGCAGCTGTTAAGGCTGAAAGCGATATTTGTTGCACCTCTTCTAATGCAGTTGAAGTGGTAGAATCTCTGAAAGAAGAGCAGATTCTTTTTGTGCCTGATCAGAACTTAGGTCATTATGTGGCTCAGCAGACTGAGAAGGAGATTATTTTTTGGGATGGTTACTGTATTACTCATCATCGAGTTTTAGCTGAGCATTTAAATGAGGTTAAAGAGCTGCATCCGCAGGCGCCGGTGATTGTGCATCCGGAGTGTAGACCGGAGGTAGTAGCAGGAGCTGATTATGTGGGGAGTACGGCTCAAATTTTGAACTTTGCTCAACAAAGTGAAGCTGAGACGATAATTATTGGCACAGAGATGGGGATTCTTTATCGTTTAAAGAATGAAAATCCAGCTAAGACCTTTTATATTTTAAATCAGGGATTAATTTGTAAAAATATGAAACTAACCTCTTTGACAGATGTAGTACAAGCTTTGGAGAATAATCAATATCAGATTACTGTAGCAGCTGAGATTAGAGTTAAGGCTAAGCAGGCTTTGAATAAAATGCTGGAGTTAAGTAGATAATGGAGGTAGATTAATGATTCCCCGTTACTTAGTAAACTTTGATTTAGCAGAGCTGGAAAAAAAGAAAACTGATTTTTTAGTAATTGGTAGTGGGGTAGCCGGATTGGTTAGTACTTTGAACTTAGCTGAGGCAGGAAAAGTAACAATGCTGACTAAAGAAGAGCCTCAAGACTGTAGTACTGAGCATGCTCAAGGAGGAATTGCGGCTGTAATTGCTGAAGACGATAGCTTTGAACTACATTATCAAGATACCTTAAAAGCAGGAGCAGGTTTAGCTAATCCTAAGGCAGTAGAGCTATTAGTTGAGCAAGGTCAGCAACGAATTAAGGAACTATTGAAGTTGGGGGTAAGCTTTGATCGACAAGGAAAAGAGGTTGCTTTGACTAAGGAAGGAGCTCATAGTCGACGTCGAATTCTATATGCTGGCGGTGATGCTACTGGAACTGAATTAAGAAATACTTTAACTAAAGAAGTTTTAGCTAAAGCTGCACTAGAGTTGCATAGTAATATCTTTGTTATTGACTTATTAACTAAAAATAATCGCTGTTACGGTGTTTTAGCTTATGATAGCAATGCAGCAAGCTATCAAGTTTATTTAGCTTCGGCAGTACTTTTAGCTACTGGTGGAGCTGGTCAACTTTATCAAAAAACCTCTAATCCAGAAGTAGCTACTGGTGATGGAATTGCTTTAGCTTACCGGGCCGGAGTAGAAGTTATGGATTTGGAGTTTATTCAGTTTCATCCAACTACTTTAAGTTTAGCAGGAGCAGCTAACTTTCTCATTTCAGAGGCAGTGCGGGGTGAAGGAGCGGTTTTAAGAAACCAGCAAGGGGAGCGCTTTATGTTTAAGTATCATCAATTAGGGGAACTAGCTCCTCGTGATGTAGCTGCTAGAGCTATTTACCAGGAAATGAAAGCTAAGAATAGCAACTGTGTATATTTAGATCTAACAGAGCTGGATGCTGATTTTATTAAAGAACGTTTTCCTACTATTTATAAAGCTTGTTTAAGCGAAGGATTAGATATTACTAAAGACTATATTCCGGTAGTACCAGCAGCTCACTACTGTATGGGCGGAATTAAAACGGACACCAAAGGTGCAACTAATATTCAAGGTTTATTCGCCTGTGGAGAGACGGCTGCTTTAGGTGTTCACGGAGCCAATCGTTTAGCTAGTAATTCGCTTTTAGAGGGCTTGGTTTACGGTAAGCGAGTTGCTGAAGAAATGATTAACTATACTAAAGATTCAAAGTTAGCTTTTGATAACTTGCGGATTGCTAATCATACTCAGCAGTTTAGTGCTGCTGCTGTAATAAGTATTAAAAGTATTAAAAAAGAGATTAAGGAGTTGATGACAACTGAGGTAGCTATTATTAGGGAAGAAGTAGGGCTGAGTAAGGTGCAGAGTAGGCTGGAGGAGCTATTTAAGTATTTGAATTATGAATATAACTCAGTAAAGGATTTTGAGATTCAAAATATGCTTATTGTAGCCTATCTAGTGGTTAAAGCAGCTTTGCTTAGAGAAGAGAGTCGCGGTGCTCATTATCGACGGGACTTTCCTGAACCTAGTTCTAATTGGTTGAAGCATATAGTCTTAGAAAAAGATAGAGAATGGGAGGAGTTAGAGCTTGAATTTACCTAAAAAGCAGGTCTTAGAGATAATTGATAATGCTATTCAGGAGGATATTTGGACTGGAGATATTACTGGAGAAGCGGTGATTGAAAATCAGTTGAAAGTGGAAGGAATTATCTTAGCTAAAGAAGCTGGGTTAGTGGCTGGTTTAGAGGTAGCGGAGCTAGTCTTTAAGCGCTTAGATCCTAAAGTTAAATTTCAAAGATTAGTTGCTGAGGGAACTCGACTTAAAGAGGGCAGTAAAATCGCTAGAGTTAACGGTGAAGCTAAGTCTATTTTAGCTGGAGAACGATTAGCTCTTAATTTTTTGCAGAGAATGTCGGCTATTGCTACTAAAACGGCTTATTATCAGAGTTTAGTAGAGGATTATCAGGTACGGATTGTAGATACCCGAAAGACTACTCCAGGTTTAAGAATATTGGAGAAGTATGCAGTTAGGGTTGGTGGTGGCTCTAATCATCGTTTAGGGCTTTATGATGCTGTTTTAATTAAGGACAACCATATTACAGCCGCTGGAGGGGTTGAGAAGGCTATCCGCAGAGCTAGAGCTAAGCTTCCTCATACGATGCAGATTGAAGTAGAGGTTGAAAGTTTAGCTGCTGTAAAGGAGGCTTTGGCAGCTCAAGCAGATATCATTATGCTGGATAATATGTCCTTGGAGTTAATGACTGAGGCAGTAAAAATAATCAACGGTGAGGCTATTGTAGAGGCTTCGGGAGGAATTACTGAGGAAAATATCACTCAAGTGGCAGCAACAGGGGTCGATGTTATTTCTTTAGGTGCTTTAACTCATACGGTGGCTGCCTTGGATATTAGTTTGGAATTTTAATATATTTGTGAAGATAAGAGCTTAAATTCGTTATTTTCGAGATGATGTCACTAACTTTATTATTTTATAGGAAATAGTTACTTAATACTTAGTCACTTATGACTAAATACTTATTATAAAATTATATCATAAACATAAACGCAAAGCTTTGCGAGTTATTGATTTCCCAAGTTCAGCACCCCAAGAGCACTTCCTCAGTCGGCAAAAAAATTTAATTCAAGCTTAATTTTAATATGCTTCTAAGTTTTTGAATTTAATGTTTTAAGGTCTAGTCAGAACTTAGTCAGATTTTAGTCAGTGTCAAATGGGTTTTAATGTCTTGAACTTATCTGTGTCTATCTGCGTAATCACCCCAAAAGTACTTCTTCAAGAAGTAAAAAGCAACTCCTTTCAGGGCGCTGTGTCAAATTCGCCTTTGACCTTCTTGACATTATCAAAATTAACTAGTATAATAATAAAAAATCAATACTTACCATAGGGGTGCCGAAAGGCTGAGAGAGATTAACTCAACCCTTGAACCTGATCTGGATTATACCAGCGGAGGAAATTGGTGTTTAAAAAGTTTACTTAGAGCACATCCTAAAGCTGGAAGTGCTCTTTTTATTATTTTAAAAGACTTTAAGCACACATCTTGATTGGGGTTAGGTGTGTGTTTATTTATTTTAGGAGGTGGAAGCTATTCAACAGGTTTTAACTATTGCTGGTTCAGATTCCGGAGGAGGAGCTGGAATTCAGGCTGACTTAAAGACTATGACTGTATTAGGGGTTTACGGTGCTTCTGTAATTACAGCGGTGACAGCTCAAAATACCTTAGGCGTGCAAGATTTTGAGGCTTTGAGTGCTAATTTTGTAACTAAACAGCTAGAATCAGTCTGTAGCGATCTTAACTTTAAAGCTGTTAAAACAGGTATGTTAGCTAATAGCGAGATTATCAAAACCTTAGTTGCTGGACTTAATAAGTGGGAGCTCCCTAATTTAGTGGTAGATCCAGTGATGGTAGCTACTAGTGGTGACCTTTTATTAGCTAAAGAGGCTATTACTACTTTAAGGGAAGAATTAATTCCTTTAGCTAAGTTAATTACTCCTAATCTCAATGAGGCTAAGATTTTGTTAGCTAAGGACTTAGCAGCTGAACTTTCTTTAGAAGAGTTGGCTAAAGAACTATATTCCTTAGGAGCAGAGTATGTATTAGTTAAAGGAGGTCATCAAAAACAAAGCTTGGCTCGTGATGTGCTTTATGACGGCAAGAATCTGCTGGAGTTTAAAGTTAAGAGAATTGAAACTGAAAATACTCACGGGACAGGTTGTACTCTATCGGCGGCTATTGCTAGCTATTTAGCTAAAGGGCTAAGGATAGAAGCTGCTGTTAAAAAAAGTAAAAGTTTTGTTACTGAGGCTATTAAAGCTCATTGTAAAGTTGGGCAAGGAAAGAATCCAATTAACCATCTACATAGTCAAAATTAGGGTGTAATTGTGCTGATATTTTTCTAAAGATAAGTTCAGATTAAGGTTATGATGAAATATACATAAAGAAAAAAGAAAAAGGAGAGATAGTATGATATGTTTACTGTATAGTGTCTAATAGGTTATGTTAGATATAAGTCCTATTATGATAGGGTTTATAAAGGTTTTTGTTAATAAGAAATTAGTATAACAAGTGCCTGTTAAATGAATTATTATTTATTGTTTATTAGGGTTGCATTATTAGTTAGATTACTATATAATAAAGCTATAGTGCTTGTTGAACATATTTAATAAGTGGTTAGGAGGTACTTGTTATGAAATTGAGCATAATAGAAAAAGATGATCAAATTAAAGTTGTTTTATTGGATAGTGATATGAGAATTGTTAAGCCTGTATATGATTATTTAAAGTATTTGAAATTAAAGGATAGAGCAGAGAATACCATAAGAGCTTATGGTAGAGATTTAAAGTTATATTGGGAGTTTTTAGAATACAAAGGGTTTGATTATAAAAGGGTATCTCCTAGTGATATAAGCGAGTTTATAGAGTATTTAAGAGAGCCAGAACATAATGAAGATGTAAATTATTTAAATGTTGAAAGTGCAAGAAGTGGGAAAACAATAAACAGAATTTTAAGCACAGTTTATAACTTTTATAAGTATTGTTCTATGGTTAAGGAAGTAGATAATCCAATTTTGATGGATGAAGTGGATCGACCTAGAGATATGTTTAAAAGTTTATTACATCATGTAAGAAATAACAATAAAACTAAGCAATCCATTTTTAAGGTTAAAGAAAGTGGGAATAGAATTAAATTATTATCTGACGAAGAAGTAGAAATTATTCTTGATAATCTAAATACTTGGAGAGATAAGTTAATCTTTAAGATAATGTATTTAGCAGGTGCTAGAATACAAGAGGTTTTAGATTTAAAGATTGAAGATATACCTAGAGTTACACCTTCTATTCAAGAACAACAAGTAGTAGTTATAGAAGATATAAAGAGCAAGGGTAAAAGAAGGGATTTATATTTGCCTGTAAGTTTAGTTGAGGAAATCGAGGACTTTCTTATGGAAGAACGCTTTGATATAGATACAGAGCATAGTTATATTTTCGTTGCAAAGCAAAAAAGGTATCTTGGTAAGCCTTTAACTTATAGAGCCATATATGGAGTGTTTAAGCGTGTTCAAGAAAGAATAGGTATAGAATTTAATTTTCACGATTTAAGGCATACTTGTATTACTAGAATGATTGAAAGTGGACTTGATGTATCAGTAGTTAAAATATTGGCAGGTCATAAGTATATATCAACTACTCAACAATATACTCACTTATCTAATAATTTTGTAACAGATGAAATGAAAAAATATTGGGAGAAAAGTTCTTTAGTTGCTTGTGATAGCGAATGTTAAAGAATATGCCTAAAGGTGATGAATGGAAGTTAGTTGACAAGGATAAAAATTCAACTTATTATAATAAGAGTTTTAATTTTGATTTCTCTTTTATAGCAAGTGATGAAATTAAAGAAGTTGTAAAGGGTTATGTTTGGAGGAATTATAGAGAAGGTAATAAAAGTTTGAATTATTTATATAACCGAATGTTAGGGCTAAAATATTTCAATAATTTTGCTATGTCAAATAATATAAATTCATTAAAAAAACTAACTTATAACGATATTGAAAGTTTTCTGTCTTTTCTAAAAACTAGAATATCAAAAAGAACTAAAAAGCCTTTATCATATCGTTCACAAAGAATTTATTTTAATAGTATAAAATATATAATTCGTTGGGGACAAGTATATATGCCTAACAAAGTACCTAATAAAGAAATATTTACAGGTAATGAATTTACAGGGGTAAATAAAAAAGTTAAAACTAAATTTATTCCAGATGAAGTAACCAAGCAAATAAACTTAGCATTAAAAGATGAAGAAAACATTTATATCAAATATGGATTAGTTATATTACAATCAACAGGTATGCGATTATCTGATTTGCTCAAATTAGAAGTTGATTGTTTGCAAGAACATTTAATATCTGGATGGACTTTAACTTATTACGATCATAAGAACAGAAAACAAAGAAGTGAAATACCTATCCCTAATGAATGTGTAATAGCAATTCAAAAGTTAATTGAAGAAACAAAGGAAATAAGAGAACAAGCAGACAAAAAAATTAAAAATAACATTTTTATCCATAAGCCAGATAGAGGAAGTAAAGCAGGACAAATAAATTCTATTCCTAAAATAACTTATTATCAATGGTTAAACAAGTTCGTAGAAAACCGCAGTATTACAGGAAAAGATGGTAAGTTATATAATCTAACAGCTCACCAATTCAGAAGAACGCTTGCGACTGATATGTATTCTAAAGGTGCTGATCTATTAGCAATTAGAGATATGTTAGGTCATTCTAGTGCATTAACTACAAGTAAGCATTATGCAGATATTAAAGATAAGGATAGAGCAGAAACCTTTGATAAGATTGGGATTTTAGGTGATATAGATAATGTTAATGAAGAAGTAATATCAGATAAAGAAAAACTAGAATGGTTTAAAGAAAATAAGGATAAAGGTGCTAGAATGTGCGATGGATATTGTACTAACCCTATTGAAAATGGAGAAATATGCGATAGGTTAGAAAAAAAGAAAAAATGTTATACCTGTAAGCATTATATTACTACTCCAGAGTATCTAGAAAGCCACAGAAAGCATTTGAGAGAGTTGCAAGAGGAGTTAGATAACAATATATATGGACAACACTATGCAGACCATATAATACCCACAATAGAGATTTTAAAAGAGATTATAAGACGATTGGAGGAATTATAATATGGTTACTAATTTAAAACAATTAAAGCCTATAACTGATGATGTAGATTTTAGTAATATAACCATTGGTAACTCCAATTTTAATGATGATACATGGGATTTAAGTCCATTTATTAAAAATAAAAACTTAAAGAACAGTCATAAAAAAATAAAATTTTCTTATATTCAAAGTGAAGATATAAAATTAACTGTTAAGCAGTATGCTTATTATAAATTAGGCAAAGTAAAACCTAAAACAGTTAGGGATAAAATAAATGGTCGTTTGCCATCCTTCATTAATTATTGCAAGGAAAATAATATATCTTCATTCTCACAAGTTAATCAAAAGATACTTTTAGATTATGTAAATAAATTGAAACAAGACGATATTTCAAGAAGCCATGGTTATCATTGCACTCAAGCAGTTCAAGATATTATTGAAACAGGGCAGGTTAAAGGATGGAATGTACCTAAAGATAACTTTAATAATATTAATGCTTACGAAATATGGAAACCAAGCAAAAACAGGAAGAGCAGAAAAACTAAACCAATACCAAATGATATTTTTGATAAGATAGTTAATTGTGCAGTTAATGGAGAAAAGAATGTACTGACTAAAGCAGGTATAATCATTCAAAGTCAAACAGGTTTAAGAATTTCAGAAGTTTTATCTATCAAAGAAGGTTGTATTAAGACTACTGATGATGGTAATGATTATATGGAATTAACTTTAAGCAAAACTGAAAAAGAACCTATAACTCATAAAGTATTCGTCAATGATTTAGTTAAAGATACTATAAAAGAATTAGAAGAATATACTAAAGATTTAAGAGAAAAAAGTGGACTAAAAGAGTTGTTTTTATATAAACATGGTAAGATTAGACCTTTAAAAGGAGCAAGGTTTAACGAAAGTCGCATCACAACCTTCATCAAAAGACACGATATTAGAGATAAAGAAGGTGATTTATATCCTCTTCATACGCACCAGTTTAGAGCAACTTTTGTTAGAGAACTTATAAAAAAGAAAATTCCCATTGGTCATATCAAGAAACATTTTGGTCATGTATCTGTTGAAATGACTTCGCACTATTTAACTTTAGAGCAAGAAGAAGTTAAGGATATTTACGGAGAAATGATATTAGACCCAAATTCAAAATTAGCAGGTAAACGAGCCAAAGAAATTGAGAAAACTTTAGAACAAGAATTTCAAGGTAAAACAGAAGAAGAAATAGACGAGATAATCGAAGGTTTATCTAAATCAATGAGTTTTAACCCTTTACCTGTGGGCGTATGTTTATATGATTTTAGACGAGGTAATTGTACTGATGGTGATGGTTGTTTTGTCTATAATTGTCCTAATTATATTACAGAGATAAGTTTTTATCCTGTTTTAAAAAAGGAGTTAGACCTGTTAGAGAGGGAAATGGAAAGGTTTAAAGACTTAGGTAGAGAAAGGGATTACCAAAGAAGAAAGGTTAAACACAAGCATTTAAAGCCACTTGTAGAGGATTTAGAAGATGAAATGGAATTATCAGACCTTCGAGAATTAGAGAATGAGCTTGATGAAGAAATTTGTAAGAGATTGGAGGTCAAGATCAATGAGTAAATCTAAAAAAAATGTAGAGGGATTAAGAAAACACGCTAAAAAAAGAAACCAAAAAACTATTCAGAAGGTCAATAAGACTATTAATCGCTTAAAAAGGTCTAAAACCAAAGATATTAACTTTGTAACAGTTGCAGAGGAAGCAGGGGTGTCTAAAGCAACCTTATACAATAACGACTGCTTAAAAGAGAGAATAATGGGTTTGAGAGAAACCTCTAAGGGTGTTCCAGAGGATAGAGTACCTAAAGATGAATTGGAGAAAAAGAATCATAAGATTAAGCAGTTATACGCTGAAATTAAAGATTTAAAAGAGGATAAGCAGAAGTTGATTGAGCAGTTAATTGAGATGGAAGAATTGAGAGATGAGAATAAAAGATTAAGAGAAGAAATTAAGAGGTTGAAAGAGCAATCTAATTTTAAAAATAAATAACTTGTTATACACTCAAAAATGTATAACATAGAAGGAGGTGAGAGTTTAATAGGGATTGTATCTTATTATACACTTCCCTATTAAACATAAAGTATGCAAGGCTTATTAAAGAAAATTGAGGAGGAAAAGCCTCTAGTTCATCATATTACTAATAATGTCACTGTTAATGACTGTGCTAATATAACTCTTTACTGGGGTGGCTTACCGGTGATGGCTTATGCTAAGCCAGAAGTGGAAGAGATGGTAGCGGCGGCGTCAGCATTGGTCTTAAATATTGGTACCTTGAATCGGGCCCAAGTGGAAGCAATGATAGCTGCTGGCAAAAAAGCTAATCAGTTGGGAGTTCCGGTTATTTTTGATCCGGTAGGAGTAGGAGCTACTGAGCTAAGAACTCAGTCGGCTTTAAGAATTTTAGAGGAAGTTAAGGTAACTGTAATTAAAGGAAATCAGGCTGAAATTAGCATTTTAGCTGGTGAAAGCGGAGAGATCAAAGGAGTAGAATCAGTTGGAGAGTATACTGAAATTGTAGAAAGTGCTAAGAAGCTAGCTGCTGTAGAGGAAACAATTGTTGTGGTCTCCGGGCCCGAAGATATAGTCAGCAACGGAAAAGAGGTCTATAAAGTAAGCAATGGTCATCCTCGTTTAGGTGAAGTAGTTGGTACTGGCTGCATGCTGGGCAGTACTATAGGTGTTTTTTGTGGAGTTAGCGAAGACTATTTAACAGCTACCTTGAATGCTTTGGCTGCTTTTGGAATTGCTGGTGAAAAGGCAGAGCAGAAAGTTTTGGGCCCTGCTAGCTATAAAATATCTTTTCTAGATCTAATTAGTCAGATGAAGGAGCTTAATTTAAAGAAACTAAAGAAAATAACCAAGATTCAATCTTAATCAATACTTGGAGGCGATAGAAATGACTCAGATTACTGAAGCAAGAGCAGGCAATATTACTAAGGAGATGCAGCAGGTGGCTAAAGAGGAAGCTGTGGAAGCGGAGTTTATTCGTCAGGGGATAGCTGCCGGGAAGATTGTGATTCCGGCTAATAAAAAGCATGAAAACTTAGTTGCTAAGGGCTTTGGTGAAGGTTTATCTACTAAGGTTAACGCTAACTTCGGTACTTCCGAAGACTATGCGGAGTTAGAAAAGGAGCTAAAGAAGTTAGAAGTAGCTGTTGAAGCAGGAGCAGATGCAGTGATGGATCTTTCTACTGGCACTAAGATTAGCCAAACTAGGCGGGAGATTATGGCTGATTCTCAGCTTCCGGTAGGTACAGTACCTATTTATCAGGCTACGGTTGAAGCTTTGAACAAGGAGCAAGCTATTGTGGACTTAAGTGTAGATGACTTTTTTGAGGCTATTGTGGAGCACGCCCAGGATGGAGTGGACTTTATTACTGTTCACTGTGGCTTAACTCTAGAAGCTGTCAAACAACTACAGACTGAGGGGCGGGTTACGGATATTGTTAGTCGGGGTGGTTCCTTTATTACGGCTTGGATGTTACATAATCAGCAGGAAAACCCCTTATATGAGTACTACGATCGTTTATTAGAAATTGCCTATGAATACGATGTAACCTTAAGTTTAGGCGATGGGCTACGTCCTGGTTCACTGGCCGATGCTACTGATAGGGCTCAGATCTATGAACTATTAATCTTAGGTGAGTTAGTGGATAGGGCTCGAGAAGCTGAGGTACAGGTGATGGTTGAAGGACCAGGCCATGTACCTTATGATCAAATTGAGGCTAACGTGAAGCTGCAAAAGGAGTTATGTAAGGGAGCACCTTTTTATGTATTAGGGCCCTTGGTAACGGATATTGCTCTAGGTTACGATCACATAGCTGCTGCTATTGGAGGAACTAATGCTGCCTTTGCCGGAGCAGACTTTCTGTGTTATGTAACTCCGGCTGAACATATCGGTTTACCTACTGTTGAAGATGTGAAAGAAGGAGTAATTGCTACTAAAATTGCTGCTCACGCAGCCGATGTTGCTAAAGGGTTACCTCAAGCTAAAGAACGCAACTTGAGGATGGCCCAAGCTAGAAAGAGTTTAGACTGGGAAGAACAAATTAAACTAGCTATAGACCCTCAAAAGGCTAAAGACTCTCGTCAGGCTCATAATCAGACTTTAAAAGATGAAGAAACCTGTACTATGTGTGGCTCTTACTGTGCAATGAAAGTAGTGGATCAAGCTTTAAATAAGTTTTAAAATAGAAATACTTTTTATTTATTGGCTAATTATTGACATAGCTTCTTGACTATGGTACCCTATACCTAAATTAATGAACTTTGTTATTTAATTAACAGATATAAAAAAGAAAAAGGGGGGACAAGGGTGACTAAAAATATGGAACCTACTACCACTGTGCAAAGACTACCTATGTATCATCGTTGTTTGCAAAAGTTAAACACCGAAGGGGTAGAGATAGTTTCTTCCAAAGAACTGGGCGAAAAAGTCGGTGTTCCAGCTACGCAAGTTAGAAAAGACTTATCTTATTATGGTGAGTTTGGACAACGGGGAGTAGGTTATCAAGTTTCTTTGTTATTAAAACATTTAAGAAAAATTTTAGGCTTAGAAAAAGAATGGAAGATAGTTTTAGTTGGAGTTGGACATTTAGGCCAAGCCTTAATTAAGTATCAAGGCTTTAGAAATTTAGGTTTAAATATTGATTATGCTGTTGATATTGACCCTCAAAAAGTAAGCACTCAGGTAGCAGGAGTGGAAATTAAAGCTATGAGTGAGTTAGAGCAAATAATCACTAAAGAAGAAATAGAGATAGGAATTATAGCTGCTCCAGCTCAGGTTGCTCAGGAAATAGCTGATAAATTAGTTGCTGGGGGAATAAAAGCTATTTGGAATTTTGCTCCTAGATATATTGAAGTTCCTTATGAGGTGAAGTTGGTAAATGAAGATCTTTCTGTAGGTTTAATCGGCTTAACCTATCACTTGGCTGAATCTTAATATAAAAAGAAATTGATATGAAAAAGTTTTTAAAATAACTCCCTATAATTGATTGTGGGGAGTTATAATTATTTTTTAAATAATTAATGAAGGAGTATGAAGACTATTTAAAGTATTATACAAGTAGACAGTATTTAAATTCTATATTTGTTTTTAAAGGGGGAAAAGCGATGTTTGAACTACCCGAAAGCTTAAATGTGCATAACGTTAAGGAAACTCAAGAGGCTTTATTATCTTATTTACAGAACTTAGAGGAAGAACAGTTACTTTTAGATGCTACTTTACTTCAGGACATTGATGCAGCTGGAGTTCAACTTTTGTTATCTACTTATAAAACCTGTCAAGAAGAAAGAATAGAGTTTAACTTAGCTAATGAACAAGATATTATCAAAAAGCTATTAAAATCAGCCGGAGTAAGTGATATAATAACAACTAAGGAAAAGGAAGTTGGAAGTAATGACTAAGGATATCTTAATTGTGGATGATTCACAGACTGTTAGAGCTTCTTTAAAGTATACTTTAGAAAAAAATGATTTTGGAGTTATTGCTGCTGAAGATGGCCAGGAAGGTTTAGATAAATTAGCAGAGCTTAAGTCCCAAGGTAAAAAGCCAGCAATGATTATTACTGATATTAATATGCCGATAATGGATGGAATAACTTTTACTAAGGAAGTTAAAAAGCAGGCTTCATTTAAATTTATACCTATTTTAGTATTAACTACTGAGTCACAGGAATCGAAAAAAATGGAGGGAAAAGAAGCTGGTGCTGCAGGTTGGCTAGTAAAACCTTTTAAGCCAGAGCAGTTAATAGGGGTGATTAAAAAGTTTGTTAAATAGATTTTATTTTCATAAATTAGCTCTTAATAGGGAGAGAGAATTATGATTAAAGTATTGGTGATTGATGATTCTGCTTTAGTAAGAGAGGTTTTAAGTAATATCTTATTGGCAGATGATAGAATAAAGGTAATTGGAACTGCTCGAAATCCCTTGGAAGCTATTAAAAAAATCAAAAAGGAAAGGCCAGATGTATTAACTCTGGACTTACAAATGCCTAAAATGGATGGCTTAACTTTTTTACGTAGATTAATGTCTACTAATCCTCTGCCGGTAATTGTAATTAGTTCTTTGACTCGCGAGGGTAGTCAGGAGACTATTAAAGCTTTAGAATTAGGAGCTATTGATTTTGTAGCTAAACCTACTTTAGGAATTAATCAAGGTTTAAAGCAGTTAAGCGAGGAAATAATAACTAAGATTAAAAATGCTGCTACTATTAATCTAAGTAAAGTAACTAAGCAGGTTAAGCATAGCAAATTAAATAAAGCTACCGGAGAAAATAAGGAGTCTAAGCAAAAAAATAAAGTTTTAACTCAAAGTACTATTGAAATGATAGCTATCGGAGCTTCAACTGGAGGAACTGTAGCTCTCAGAAATATTTTACAGAGCTTACCTGCTGATATGCCAGCAATAGTAGGGGTATTACATATGCCTAAGGAGTTTACTAATTCTTATGCTCAAAGCTTAAATTCTAGCTGTAACTTGCAGGTAAAGGAGGCTGAAGATGGAGAACAAGTGCTACCGGGCTGTGTTTATATTGCTCCCGGAGGTCAGCACTTGATAGTTGAGAAGAGTGTAACGGACTATTATTTAAAGCTAGAGCAGGGCCCGCCAGTAAACCATCATCGTCCGGCCATAGATAAGACCTTTACTTCTATTGCCGATATAGTAGCTCCCAACTGTGTAGGAGTAATCTTAACTGGAATGGGCAGCGATGGAGCTGCGGGTTTAGAAATGATGCATAATCGGGGAGCTTTTACTATAGCTCAAGATGAAAAGAGTTCTATAGTATTTGGGATGCCCAGAAAAGCAATTGAATTAGAAGCAGCAAGTGAAATATTGCCTTTGAACAATATAGCTGAAACCTTAATTAAAACAACAAAGAATTAGATCTATTATTTTTTCAAAAGGAGGAAAATAAAATGGATAAAAAGAGTAGAAATCTTGAAGACAATGCCTTAAACATTCTTAATCAACAGTTAACAAATATCTCTGCTGAAAATCAGTACGTGACTTTTCAAATTGATGAGGAAACTTACGGAATAGATATTATGTTAGTCCAAGAAATCATTAGGTATAATGAGCCGACTAAAGTATTTAATGCCAATCCGATAATTAGAGGGTTAATTAATTTTAGAGGACAGGTAATTCCTGTAATCGATATGCGTCGTAAGTTTAACTTAGCAGAACAGGATTATGATAAGTTTACAGTAATAATAGTTTTTGAAGTTCAAGATAAAACCATGGGAATAATTGTAGATCGAGTTTCTGATATTATGAGCTTTAGCGATGAAGAGATTCAAATGGTTGATAAAGAGTTTGCAGAAGATATTAAAACGGAACATTTAAAAGGGATTGCTAAATCTGATGATGATATGGCTCTAATACTAGATCCAACTAGGATACTTTCTTTTGAAGAATTAGAAAAATTAGCAGAACAAAAACAGGATGAACTAGAAATTGCTGAAGAAGTAACAAAGGATTAAAAATCAAAAAGGAGTGATTTTTAGGTGGGGGCACCTTTTAAAAAAGAAGTATTAAAACAGGATCTGCTAAGCAAAATTCAACAAGTAATTAATGAAATGAAGTCAATAATTAATGAAACTGAAGAATATTATGGAATAATCTATGAAAATTTACCGGTAATTGAACAAAATATAGAGCTAACTAAACAGGAGACAACTATTTTAATTGATTATTTCATTGATATTGAGAAAGCTCCTGCTGAATTAAAAACAGAGGCTGAGTTTCAAAAGCAAACTCAAGAAAAAAAGTTAATTTCTCAAGCTTTAAATAAAATTCAACGTAATTTTAAAAAAATCAATCGTTTACTATTAAATCAGGAAGAGATCGACAGAGTACTAGAGCTGTTTTTAAATGAAAATGAAGAGCAGATCTCTTTTAAGGCCTTAATTAGCCTAATTAATGAAACTAGAAATATCTTGGAAGATATAAATGTAATTTCTTTAAATGCAATAGTTTTTTCTTCTAAGTTAGGTGAAGAAGGTAGAGCTTTTAGAGTGGTGTCTGATAACATTCATCAGATTTCTGCGGCTTTAGAGAAGGAGTTTGCTAATGTAAAAGAGTTACTGGGTACATTACTGGACTGGCATAATAGCTTGCAATTAAATATTGAAGATATAGTCACTAATCAAGAAAAGATTGCCCAAAATTATATAGTTAATCTTGAGGAAACCTTTTCTTCAGTTCAAGAATCAATTCAGATGGTTAATGGTATTTTAACTGATTTAATGAATAATGTAACAGAGGTAGTTTCTCCCTTTCAAGGTTTAATGACTTCGGTTCAAAGTCAGGATATTATTAGGCAAAATCTAGAAAATATTAATAAATCATTAGCAATTATCGAAAAAAAGTATAATAATTATTTATTAGCAGTTGAAGATAATGAAGATTCTGAAGTAGTATTAAACTACTCTGTTTTTATTAGTAAAGGAATGGATTTAATCAGTAGACTAACTGAGAGAAGCTTTGAAGAGTTATTTATATTATTAGACGATATAGTAATTGATGTAAAGAATTTGCTAACTGCTTTAAATGATACTCAAGAGGATGCTAAAAACCTAACTAATTACTTATATCATGAGGATTTAAAAGTTAATGAGGAAGATGAAGCAGGAGCAATAGATCTTATTTTTGAAGATATATTTTCTTTTGCTAACAATTTTATTAATATTCTTAAAAACATTAATAATTCAATTAAGGAATTAAGCAATAATAAGGATCTTTTTAACGAAAAGTTTTCGGGACTAGAGGAAACTATTGAAAAGGTTAATAATGAAGTAGGCGGTTTAAATAAAATTGAAATTTTAGCTAGAATTGAATTGGCTAGAATGAAAAAAGATAATAGTGGTTTCGGTCAACAAATTGAAGAAGTAATAGGTAGCGTAGAACAAAAAGTAAGTGATAATAGTGAAGTTTTTTATTCGTTAAAGCAGGAGCTGCGTGGAAACTTAGAAGAATTTGAAGATATAATTTTAAATAATCAAAAACAGATCGACGAAGCTGTTTTAAAGACTGAAAATTCATTAGAAGAGTTGGGGATTACTAATGATATTATTAACCAAGCCGTTGTAGCCTTATATAAAGAAGTGGAGAGTTTAAATGAAGAAGTAAATAAGATTTATCAAAAGCTTCAGGCTGCTGAAGATTTAAAACAGACTGGAGAAAACTTATTACTTTTAGTTGAAGAACTGGTTGTTGAAGCAAAAGAGATTGAAGAGTTATGTTTAGCTGAGTACGGAAAGGAAGATTGGCAGCTGAAGAACGATGACTTAAAGGAATTAGTAGAGCAGTTTACTACTTATTTAGAAAGAGATACGGCGCAGGAGTTTTTATCTGAAGAAAGTTTAGACGAAGTGGATACAGGTTCTGCTGGCGGAGACTTAGTGTTATTTTAATTCTTTTAAGTATTTACTTCTTAAATTTATAGAATGAATTTAAAGGAATTAAGAAGGTATTATAGAAATAATAATTAGCAGTCCTTGATTTTTAAGAAGGAGGAGTATAAATGCCTGAAGGAAATTTATTAGAAAGTGCAGTTAGGGATAAATTGGATGAGTTGTTGGAAGAACGAGATGATTTTTGTGAATGCGAACAGTGTCGCAAAGATATGATTGCTTATGCTTTAAGTAATTTAAAACCACGCTATGCTGGAAGTAAAGAGGGAAAAGTTTTACTCGATAGTGTAGATATTTCTAGCAAACAAACTGAGATGGATATATTGAGGGTGTTATTAGAGGGGGCTAAAAAGGTAAAGGAAACCCCACACCATGATCGTTAAAATAGAGAATAATTTTTTAATAAAAGTTCACTAAATTTAGTGAACTTTCTTCATCTCTACTAAAATATTAAGCAGAAAGGATTGAAGAAAATGAAATATATCAGTACTAGAGGAAATTATAAAAATGTTACTGCTGCTGAAGCAATTAGACTAGGAATGGTTCCCCCAGGTGGTCTGTTCGTACCTGCTGAAATTCCTCAGCTAGCTCCGGCAGAAATCGAAAAAATGAAGGAATATAATTATCAGGAAACTGCTAAGCAAGTTTTGAGTAAATTTTTAACAGATTATACAGAAGAGGAGCTTAGAGAGGCTATTAGCGCTGCTTATAATAGTCAAAACTTTGCTAGTCCAGAGATAACTCCTATTTATAAGCTTAGTGAAAAAACTTATGTTTTAGAACTGTGGCACGGGCCCACAGCTGCTTTTAAGGATTTAGCTTTACAGTTAATGCCCCACTTATTAGTTCAAGCAATCAATAAAATAGATCTAAAGAGAAAAATTTTAATCTTAGTTGCTACTTCGGGCGATACTGGCAAGGCAGCTCTAGAGGGTTTTAAAGATGTACCGGGAATTGAAATTATTGTTTTTTATCCTCAAGACGGAGTTAGTAAGATTCAAAAGCATCAAATGGAGACTACTAAGGGAGATAACACTTATGTGGTAGCTGTAGAGGGCAACTTCGATGACTGCCAAAATAGTGTGAAGGAGATTTTTGGAGACGAAGAATTTAAACAGGTAATTAAAGAACAAGGATATCAGTTTTCTTCGGCTAACTCTATTAATTGGGGTAGATTAGTTCCCCAAATTATTTATTATTTTAATGCCTACGCTCGCTTATTAGCTAAAGGGGAAATTGAGGCTGAAGAGGAGATAAATATCGTAGTTCCTACTGGTAATTTTGGAAATATTTTAGCTGCTTATTATGCTTATCGAATGGGATTACCGGTTAATAAGTTTATCTGTGCTTCAAATGATAACCGTGTTTTAGCCGATTTCTTTGCTACTGGTACTTACGATATTAAGAGGGAGTTTAAAAAGACTATTAGTCCTTCAATGGATATTTTAATCTCTTCTAATTTAGAAAGATTTCTTTTTGAAGTGACTGGTCAAGATGCTGAAAAGATTAATTCTTGGTATGAAGAATTAAATCAAAAGCAGAGCTTTAGCATTGATGAGCAGACTCAAGCTAAAATTTCAGAGATCTTTGTTGGTTTAGCTGTTAGCGAAGCTGAAACTAAACAGAGAATTAAAGATACTTATCAGCAGCATGACTACTTAATTGATACTCATACTGCCGTAGGAGTGGAGGCTTACCAAAAGTATACTGCTGATAATAACGAACAAAGCAAAACTATAATAGCTGCCACAGCTAATCCTTATAAGTTTTGTTCTACTGTTTTTGAGGCTATTAGTGAACAAGGCTCAACTCAAAAGAGTGATGAGTTTGAAATTTTGGAGAAGCTAAATAAGGAAACGGATTTTGAAGTACATCCTAGTTTGAAAGAGTTATCAGCAGAGCAGATAAAGCATAAGCTCAACTGTCAAGTAACAGAAATTAAAGAAAGCATTAAAGAACTCTTAGCTTTGGAGTAGTCTCAGAAAGGAGCATTTTAATGAGAATTCCGTTAGACTTTGAATGCTGTAACTGTAAAGAGAAGCTAACTGATCTAGAAGGTAAGCTTTGTAATGCTGATTGTAAAGCTAAGAATAATAAAACTACAGGAATCTGTGATAACTGCTTGCAAGAGATAGAGTTTAATAAAGAGCAGGGCTGTCCAATGATTAAGTAAACTTAAAAAACCGCAAAGATTATTCAATCTTTGCGGTAAAGTTATTACTTTTAATTAGACTCTCTGTTGAGGAGGAGAAACAACCTCAATTGGGTTCAGCTTATCTATAGATATTCCTTCTTGATCTCTGCTACTTTGTTCAAAGCTATACATTCTTTCATAGTATTCTTCAACCATTCTTTGGGCAGAGAACTGCCAATGGGACATATCTATACTAGCTCGCATCATTTCTTTCCACTTTTCATGGTTTTCATAATAGGTGGGTATTACTTCATCATAAATTACTTTATATAATGCTTTTAAGTCTCTTTGATCTTCGCTGAGGTGGTTATAGTCTTCTTCTAATACTTCATCGATTAACCAACCGCTTACTTCGTGCTCCGGGCCTTCAGCTAACCAACCATCAACCACACTTAGATTCAATACTCCGTTCATAGCTGCCTTCATTCCGGAAGTACCGCTGGCCTCTAAAGGACGGCGGGGATTATTGAGCCAGACATCGGCTCCTTGTACTAATTTACGAGCAATTTCCATATCGTAGTTTTCTAAAAACACCACGCTATTTTCATACTTTCTATCCATTTCTACTAAGTTTTCTACTATATCCTTCCCGGTTTCATCCTTTGGATGGGCCTTACCGGAGAAGATAAGCTGCAACTTACCTTCCTGTAATAAAGGATCGATAGCATCAGCATTTCTAAATATTAGTTCGCTACGCTTATATGGTGCTTTACGACGAGCAAAACCAACAATTAAGGATTCAGGATCTAAGTTAGCTCCATTTCTTTCCCGAACAAAGTTAACTAAGTCTTCTTTTAGTCTAAAGTGAGGCTCCCACAGGTCTGCTTCTTCTTCGTAAGCTCTTCTTATGGATTCATGCTGCCAAGTACGGCTATGAACTCCATTGGTAATAGCGACTATAGGAGCTGAATCTGTTACTTCATCCCACATTTCTTTAGTAGTTTCGCCGTGTAACTCTGAAACTCCATTGGCTATGCTGGAGAGGCGCAGTCCGGCTACAGTCATGTTGAAAGGATCTCCACCTATCTCACACATCTGTTGATAATCAAACCCGTTATAGGCCTGCATATACTCTAAGAACTGATGGTCATAAACTTCATTACCTGCTCTAACTGGAGTGTGAGTAGTAAAGACTATCTGGGGGCGAATCGCTTTCCTAGCTTCTGAAAAGGATAAGTTTTCAGCTTCCATTTTTTCTCTAATTAATTCCAGTCCAGCAAATACTGCGTGTCCTTCGTTAAAGTGATATTTATCCACCTCAATTCCTAATTTTCTAAGCAGCTTAATACCACCAACGCCTAGTAAAATTTCTTGAGCAACTCTATCTTCTTCATTACCTCCGTAGAGTTGATTAGTTATCCAACCGTATTCACTACCTGGAAAGTTAGTATCCAATAGATAAAGAGGAGCATTTTCATATTGATCTACTAATCTAACCTTAGCTTCTACCTCTTCACCTTTAATCTGCACTTTAACTTTTATTCCTGTATCTTTTAAAAAGTCATAATCGAAATTGGGGTAGGTATCATAGGGCCTACCATCATCACCGATGTACTGTTGAGTGTAGTTTTGTCTCCATAAGATGCCGATACCAATTAACGGTTTATTTAAATCAGCAGCTGCCTTAAGATGATCTCCTGCTAAAACTCCTAAACCACCAGAATAAATTGGTAGTTCTTCATTAAGTCCATATTCCATGCAAAAATATGCCACTTCTGCTTTGTTTTCCAAAGTAATCCTCCTCTATTCATAAGCTTTAGTTTTAATTTTGCCAAATAATCGTTAATTTATTCTGTTATTGAAGTCCAAATATTTACCAAAAAAATTGACAGAGATACTTTGTTGCTGTATAATTTTATATATGAACAAACATTCATATGTTAGCAGGTATTATCTTGAAGAATTAAAATTGTCTTAATAACAAATCTTAATAGAAGACTTATAGGAGGATTGGAGATGGAGAAAGCTGATAGTTTAGATATTCTTAGAAAAAGTTTTATTTTGAAGGATTTAGACTGTGCTAGTTGTGCTCAAAAAATTGAAAATCGGATTAATAATTTAACTGAAGTAAGAAATGCTAATTTAAATTTTGCCACTAAAAAGCTAACTATAGATATTGTTGAAGTAGATAAAGGGCTTAGAAAACAGCTTGAAAAAATTATTAATAGTCTAGAGCCAGGAGTAGAAGTTATAGCAGTTGATGAAACAAGTAAGCAAAGTGAGTTACAAGTAGACACTAGCTCAAAAATTAAACAGCTTAAGCTAATTAGTGGTGCTTTATTGTTTGGGATTAACTTAATATTAAGTTTGCCTTTTGCTTTTGAACTAGGCTTATTTTTATTAGCTTATATATTGATTGGCGGCGAAATTGTTTTAAAGGCTTTAAATAATATTACTAAGGGACAGATATTTGATGAGAACTTCTTAATGACCATTGCTACTACTGGAGCTTTTTTAATAGGGGAGTTTCCAGAAGGTGTAGCAGTAATGTTATTTTATAAGGTAGGCGAAGGACTACAGAATGCTGCTGTAGATAGTTCTCGACGTTCTATTGCTCAGTTAATGGATTTAAGGTCTGATTATGCTAATTTAGAGGTAGGAACTAGCTTAAAGCAGGTTGACCCGAAGCAAGTGGAAGTAGGAGCAGTAATAGTTGTTAAGGCTGGAGAGAAGATACCACTGGACGGAAAGGTATTAAGTGGGGAAGCAGCTATTGATAGTTCTGCTTTAACTGGCGAATCGGTGTCTAGGAGAGTTGAAGCAGGTGATGAGGTTTTAAGTGGCTCTATAAATCAAAATGGATTTTTGAGAGTTAGGGTGGAAAAGGAGTTTAAAGATTCTACAGCTAATAAAATACTTGAGCTAGTGGAGCAGGCTAGTGCTAACAAGGCGCCGGTGGAAAAGTTTATTACTAAGTTTGCTCGTTATTATACACCGATAGTAGTAGGTATTGCTTTGCTTGTTGCTACTGTTCCGCCTTTATTCTTAAATGCTTTTTGGCAGGATTGGATTTATAAAGCCTTAGTTTTTTTGGTTATTTCTTGTCCTTGTGCCTTAGTAATTTCAATTCCTTTAGCTTTTTTTGGAGGGATTGGTGGTGCTTCACGGCAGGGTATTTTAGTTAAGGGCGGCAATTATTTAACGGCTTTAAATGAGGTGAAGCAGGTTATATTTGATAAAACAGGTACTTTGACCGTAGGTAGCTTTGAGGTTATTGAAGTTATTACTAAAGATCATCGTAGTTCAAAGGAGCTGTTGGAGCTTGCTGCTCACGCTGAATTAAATTCTAATCATCCGATTGCTACTTCAATTTTAGAGAGTTACTCAGGGCCCTTAGATAAAAATAGAATTAAAAATTACAATGAAGTTCCCGGGCAAGGGATTAAAGCTCAGATTGATGAACAAAAAGTCTTAGTAGGAAATGATGAATTATTAAGTCAAGCTGGAGTGGAGTTTGAAAAGTATTTGGGGAGTAATACGGTACTCAATATTGCTGTTGAAGAAAAGCACTCAGGTTATATAATAATTAACGATAAGCTAAAGGAAGATAGCAAGCTAACAGTTAATCAACTCAAAAAATACGGAGTTAAGGATATAGTGATGCTGACAGGAGATAGAAAGCAAGTAGCCCACCAAGTAGCTACTGAGTTAGGAATTTATAATTACCAAGCTGAACTACTACCAGGAGAAAAGGTAAAAAAAGTAGAAGAAATAATAGCTAATAGCTCAGCTAAGACACTTTTTGTAGGTGATGGGATTAATGATGCGCCAGTATTAGCCCGAGTAGATGTCGGAGTGGCAATGGGAGATTTAGGCTCTGCAGCTGCTATTGAAGCTGCTGATATAGTTTTAATGACTGATCAACCAGCTAAGCTGATTACGGCCTTGAGAGTTGCTAAGTTCACTCGCAAAATAGTATTTCAAAATATTATTTTGTCTTTAGGAATTAAAGCTTTAGTATTAATTTTAGGAGTTTTAGGAATAGCTACTTTATGGGGAGCAGTTTTTGCTGATGTAGGAGTAGCAGTGATAGCAGTATTAAATTCAATGCGAATTATTAGGATAGACTGAGAAAATTTTCTTGACAGAAGCTTAAAACTATGATATTATTTTTAGCGATAAACAGAATAATAGAGAAATGGTGTTAAGGAGGTATGAAAATGGTGTCTATAGACGAAATTTTAGGAGATGACGCAGATGATCTTTCGGTTTCTACAGAAGAAACTGAAGCAGCTCAAGAAGTTGAAGAAGAATCGGCTGCTGAAGATATAACCGAAGATTTAGAAGCTGACAATGTAGGTGTTGTTAAGTGGTTTGATACTAAAAAAGGTTATGGCTTCATAGAGCAGGAAAATGGAGAAGATATCTTTGTTCATTATTCTGCTATTGAAGAAGAAGGATTTAAAAACCTAGAAGAAGGACAAAAAGTAAGTTTTGAAATTGTAGAAAGCGAAAAAGGCTTACAGGCTGAAAATATAGTTAAGCTGTAAGTATTTCCTAAAGACCTAAATGGATTAATCCATTTAGGTCTTTTTAATTGCAAAAATTATATAAATTTAGTTGATAGATTGTATTTTATCTAAAATGTCTCAAGAAAACTCCACCTGAATCTTATTTTTGATTTAGGTGGAGAAGTTCACATTATTTAACAAAGGAAATATAATTTCAATCGAGAAATAGTATTATAGTATAGCTTTTTATTTATTTTAAGATCATTTTTTATTTAGTCATATTATTGTAAAAAAGAATCAATATAATTATATTGATTAGGAGGTGAAAGTTATGCAAAAAATAGTTAAAAAACATTTTCATTTGTTACTGACTGTTTTTTTGTGTGGGTTGTTAGTATTCGGATTAAATTTTGGAACTGCTTTTGCTCAAAATCAAGATATATTTACCCAAAATGTCTTTGCTGATATAGCAGAGCAAGTGGATTCGGCGGTAGTTAGAATTAATACTGAATTTGAAAGTGAAGATTTAAGAAGCAGACATCCCTTATTTGAAGACCCATTTTTTAAAGAATTCTTTGGTGATGATTTTTCACCAGAAACTCCCGAGCATCCTGAACATAATGAAGGCTTTGGTAGTGGTTTTATTATTAGTGAAGATGGTTATGTAATGACTAACGAACATGTAGTTAGAGGTGCTGAAAAGGTTACTATTAAATTGACTGACCGAGATAAAGCAGTAGAAGCTGAAGTAGTAGGAGCAGATTTTAGTTTAGATTTAGCTATTTTAAAAATTGATATTGATGAAAAGTTGCCAACTGTTGAGTTGGGTAACTCCGAAGAAATTAGACCTGGTGATTGGGCAATTGCTATCGGTAATCCCTTTGGTTTAAATCACACAGTAACCGCAGGGGTAATTAGTGCTTTAGAACGGCCCTTAAGAGTTGCTCAAGGAGAAAGGCCTAGGGTTTATAAAAATATGATTCAGACTGATGCTGCTATAAACCCTGGTAACAGTGGTGGACCTTTACTGAATATAGAAGGAGAAGTTATCGGTATCAATACTGCTATTAATGCTCAGGCCCAAGGAATTGGTTTTGCTATTCCTATTAATGAAGCCGAAAGAGTTTTAAGTGATTTAAAAGAACACGGTAAGGTAATTAGACCTTGGCTAGGAGTTTATATGCAGCCAATAACTAAGGATATTGCTAAACACTTCCAGCTTGAAGCCGATAAAGGAGCTTTAATAGCTGATGTATTAGCAGATAGTCCAGCTGATAGTGCTGGTTTGAGAGCTGGAGATGTAATATTAGAAGTTAATGATCAATCCATTGAAGATCCTGAAGAGGTTGTAGAGCTAGTACAGCAACTAGAAGTAGATGAACAAGTGGTTTTAAGAATTTTAAGAGATGGCCATCGTCAATATAAACCTGTTACCCTAGGAGAGCGACCAAAAGATTACTAAATAAGCGAAAAGATATACTTTTAAGCAGGATAATTATTCTAAATTGCAGAAAAATATAAATGGCACTTAATTTTCTAAGAGGAGGAATAATTGATGATCAGAAATCAGGAAATTGATGAGTTTATGGAGGACTTTGCTTCTAGCAAACCAGCACCTGGTGGTGGAAGTGCAGCTGCTTTAAGTGGTGCTTTGGGAGCAGTTGCTACTTGTATGGTAGGCTCCTTAACAGTGGGAAAAGATGACTATGCTGATGTGCAAGCGGAAATGGAAGAGCTGATTGAAACTACTAAAGCTTTAAAGGACGATTATTTAGATTTAGTTGATGAAGATATTGAAGCCTTTAATAGTTATATGGAAGCTTTGCAAATGCCTAAGGATAGCGAGGCTGAAAAGAAAAAAAGGAATGAAGCTTTGGGTGAAGCTTCTATTAGAGCTACGGAAGTCCCTTTTGCTATGGCTGAAAAAAGCATTGAAATTCTAGATCAAGCTTTAATTGCGGCTAAAAAAGGAAATACACACGCAGTAAGTGATGCAGGTGTAGGAGCTATTGAAGCCTGGGCTACTTTAGAAGCAGCGGAGTTAAATGTTAATATCAATTTAGCTTTTATGGATGATGAAGAGTATGTTAAGGAAAAACGAGAACGAATGAAGGAACTGAAGAGTAAAGCTAAAGAACTCAAAGAAGAAGTTTTAAGAATTACTAATGAAAAAATAGGTTAAATAAGCAAACCCGGAAAGGAATTCCTTTCCGGGTTTGTACTTTAGACAGCAAAATGGTGATTACCGATAGTTCTAATTACAGTTCGGGTCCAGATCCAGTTAGTAGGTGAATGAACTCCGCTTGGATTATAGAAATAGAGTGCATTACCAGAAGGATCCCAACCATTCAAAGCTGCTCTAGCTGCTTTATAAGCTTGCTCATTAGGTCGCATATAAGCTTGTCCGTCCATTATTGCCTCGAAGGCTAAGGACTGATAAACTACTCCCCGAACAGTATTAGGGAAGTCAGGGCTTTCTACTCTATTCAAAATTACTGCCCCTACTGCTACCTGTCCTTCGTAGCTTTCACCTCTAGCCTCTCCGTAAATTAAACGGGCCAACAGGTCTAAATCTTGGCTTGAATAGCTACCTGTTGCTTGTTGACTATTAGTTTGAGTAGTACTGTTAGGAATTGTTAATACGTCGCCTACTCTGATCATATCTGTCCAGATTCCGTTACTACTTCTTAATTGGCTCAAGCTTATATTAAAGCGATTTGCAACTGCTTGGAGCGTATCTCCACGTTGCACAGTATAGGTTTGAGCATTACCAGGCACTGTTAGTGTATCGCCGACAAATATCGTATCAGACCAATGGTTATTAGTCGATTTAAGTTGATTCACTGTGGTATTATATCTTTGCGCAATTCCCCACAGTGATTCTCCAGCTCTAACAGTATGAGTAGTTGCTGCTTGAGCAAGCATATAGTTAGTAAAGAGCATAGTGACTGTTAACAATAGAACTAAGAATATCTTGCCTCTTTTTTTCAACTTAGTTCCTCCCCTCATTTGATTTCAGAAATTATTATAACAGCTAGAGAGGGAACTGTCATTAGTAACTATCTCCAGCAGAATACTGTTGAGTTACTTTTAAACTTTTTTCATATCTAATTTTAGCAAAAAACCAGATAGTACTAATGATTCCGTAAGCAAGATTAGAAGCTACCATTCCAACCCAAATCCCAACTGGACTTGTGTTAAACAAGGTAACTAGCAACCAAGATAAAGGAAGGCCGATAATTCCAAATCTAATTAAGTTGTTAAAAAAAGCTGGTGCTCCATAACCTATTCCCTGTAAGGCGGCAATTGAGACAAAACCTAAGCCTAAAAAACCATAGCTTAGAGATACATAACGAAAGTATTGAACTCCATATTTAATAACTTCTGGATTCGAATCAAAAAATTTAATAAAGAATTCGGGGATTATAAAAAAAACTAAGCCTATTAAGGACATAACCGTAAAGATAAGCTTTAACCCTAATATAGTTATTTCTTTAACTCTACCTAATTGCTGTGCTCCATAGTTATAACCAATCATAGTAATCATTGCTGCTGCTAATCCTATTCCGGGTAGAACAGCTATAGAGTCCAACCTAAAGCCTAAGCCGAAGGCAGCTACAACAGCTGGTCCAAAAATACTAGCTAATTTATTAAAGAAACCTAAGGCTACAGAGAAGATAGCTTGTGATATAAAAGCTGGAAATCCTATCTTGATAATTTCGGTTATTATATTTAAGTTAAGTTTAAAGCTGCTAATTTTAATAGGTAATACATTATTTGATTTCAAGAAATAAATTAAGATACAGCTAGAAGCAATTGCTTGAGCAATAATAGTAGCTAAGGCTGCTCCTTGCATCTCTAAAGCAGGGAATACCCCCCAGCCAAAGATTAAGAGGGGATCAAGAACAATATTAATTACAGTAGCAATACTTAGGTTAAACATAGCTGTAGTCATATTTCCTTGACCGCGTAAAATTCCATCGAAAGCAATAAAGATAAAGATGAAGATACTGCCACTGAAAATAATTTGCATATATTCTAAGCTTAAAGCTTTGATACTACCAGTAGCGCCTATAAAACTAAAAATTTGGTGAGCGAAGATCCGGCCTACAATTGAAAATAAGAGGCTGATTAATAAGGTAAGTAATATAATATGTATAATAGTATTAATAGCTTTTTCTTCTTGACCAGCTCCTAATAATCTAGAAATTAAGGAACTCCCCCCCACTGCAATCCCGTTACCAATAGCAATTATGAACATGAATATAGGAAAAGTGAAGCTAATAGCAGCTAAGGAGTCCGTTCCTAACTGGCTAATGAAATAAGTGTCAACAATATTGAAGGTAGTATGCATCAGCATACCAATAATAATGGGCGCTGATAACTTTACTAAAGTTTTAAATATACTTCCCCTAAGGATTTCTTCCTTCTTGGTCATCATTTTTCACCTCATTTTAAAAGCACTACTGGATTATAACAACAGATATATGCTTTGTCAAGCGGGAGTATAGTCTTAATTTGCACTTGTAAGCTTTGGAGAAAGTAGATTTTTTCTACTAATTACTAATTATTTTAGCTAAAGTTAAGTATACTACTGAACAGAAGTAGAGGAGGTGAATTAAAGTAATCAGTTTTAAAAAAGAATTAATCAAGCAGATCAAGGAAGACCCTGATGTGTTTAATGAGATAAGAAGTGAAATTTTAACTTCTAATTATGAGCAGGATGACCAAGAAGGAGTTAAGTTTATTCATAATCCTCAGCATAGTGATTTTTTAGAGCAGATATCTGAACCTCAACTGATTAAAGGAATAGTTAGTACTCTTAAATACTTTATTGAGTATGAAAAAGAGTATGCTGAAAGAGGAGTTTAACTATTGATTTCTGTATCTTGAGTTGATTCATTATGCTGTTCAATTAAGGCTTCGACGTATTCTTGGCGGGTAATTTGTTGATTAATTAGTTTATATATTAGATTTGATTTTTGTTTTAACATTTTCATTAATGATCAACTCCTTTATTACTTTGTTTCAATATTTATGATGCTTATTGCTTTTTATCTTCATACTAGTATATCTTAACAAGGATAATGCTGTCTTAATAAGTATTAATTCTTATTATAATAATTATTAGAGTTGGTAGACTAAAATCAGGGAGGTTAAAGTAATGACTACTAAAGATGATTTACAACAAGCATTAAGTACTGCGGAAGGTTTAAAAAGTCAGTTTAAAACCTTTGCTCAGGATACCAATGATCAACAAGCTAGTAAAATGTATAATAATTTAGCTCAAAATTTAGAAGACTGCGTGCAACAGTTGCAGGGTAGATTTGAGTATGTTAAACAAGAGGAACCTCAATACCAAGGAAATTAAATGAGCTAATAAAAAGTAAGCGAGAAGAGTATTTATTCAAGTATCGCTTGCTTTTTGTTTATTTTTACTTTAATTTTCCTTACTAAATTTTTGATAAAACTTACTTAAATTCATATACTATTTAAAAAGATAGGAGGTATAATAGCAATGAAAGCAACAGGAATAGTTAGAAAAATAGATAATCTAGGCAGAGTTGTAATTCCTAAGGAAATAAGAGAAGAAATGAAGATCGATAATGGAAATACTCTGGAGATATTTGTAGACCAAGATGAAACTGTAATTTTGAAGAAGTATAGTCCAGTGGAAGAATTAAGTGAGCTTCAAAATTATATTGATACTTTAGTGGAAACTACTAACTGTGAGGTGATGATTACTGATAGTGATAAGGTTATAGGCAGCTCTGAAGCTATGGAAAAGTATATAGATCGCAGTGTAGGGCCCGGAGTTAAAGAAGCAATGAGCAATAGAAGAACTACATTAATTAATTCCGCAACAGAAGAGGATATCTGCTTAGACTGTGATAAAAGAGAGCAGTGTGAGTTAGGTTCCATATTAATTTCACCGATTATGAAGCAAGGGGACGTTTTAGGATCGGTTATTATTTCTTCAACAGAAAAAGAGTTAGGAGATTTTGAAAGCAAGGTAGCTGAAACTACAGCTAAGATTTTAAGTAAAAAATTAGGTCTTTAATTAATGATTATCTTTGAATAGAAGTGGCTAAGATAGTAGTAGATAATCCAATTAATCATTCTTATGCTATCCAATAAATATTATAAGAAGGAGTGAAACTGAATATGACTCAAAAATCTCATGTACACTGTACAGTAGAAAACTGCTACTGGTTTGATGAGCCTAATCTTTGTGTGGCAGATAAGATTTTAATTACTAGCGATGATTTCTCAAAGCAACTTCCTAACGAAATGGATGTAGAGCAGACTAATCAGATTGTTAATGATATGGGATTATCGCCTATTACAGAATGTTATCAAAGCAACTGTAAAACTTTTGTACCCCAGGATAAGTATGAACGTGGAGAAGGAGGAACAAATCAATAATTAAATTTGATTATTAAAAGTGCAAGGAATATTCCTTGCACTTTTAATTTTATTTAATAAAAAATATAAATGATGCTTATTGACTAAATAATATTAGCATGTTATAATATTTGCAACATATAAATTATTTTTTATATCTTACATTTTACTTATTAACAAAATATAAGCTTTATCAAATCTTAACTCTTAAGGGGGAATTCAAATGTCTGAAGAGCATGACTTAGGATTATTTGAAAGATATCTTACTCTTTGGGTTGGAATCTGTATAGTTTTAGGATTAATTTTAGGAGAGATTTTTCCACAGCTAACGGAGTTATTTGAGGCTTTCGAGATCGCTGGTTATCCCGTTATAGTGGCAATTGCTCTATTTTTAATGATCTACCCGATAATGGTGCAAACAGATTTTGAAGAAATTATTAAAGCAGGTAAATCTGCCAAACCTCTTACTATCACTTTGGTTCTTAACTGGTTGGTAAAGCCTTTTACTATGGCCTTTATTGCTTGGCTATTTTTTAGAGTGATTTTTGGTCAGTTTGTAGGATATGAAATAGGCAGTCAACTTATGGCGGGAATGATTCTGCTTGGAATAGCTCCTTGTACAGCAATGGTTTTAGTTTGGGGCTATTTATCTAAAGGAAATATGGGCCATGTAGTGGTAATGGTGGCTATTAATTCTTTAACTATGGTTGTTCTTTATGGTCCACTGGCAGTTTTATTATTACCTGTAGCTGATGTTCCTGTACCCATTGCTAGGGTGGCTTTTGGAGTTCTAGCTTATGTAGGTCTTCCTTTAGTAGCGGGACATCTTACTAGAAAAAGACTATTAAGTAAAAAAGGAGAAAAGGCTTTTGAAGAGTTTACTGATAAACTCCATTATATATCACCGGCGGCTTTATTGTTCACTATTGTAGCAATAGTAGCTCCTCAATCCAGCATTGTTCTTGCTAATCCTTCATTAGTACTGCTAGTCTTAATTGCATTGAGTATTCAGATATTTACTATCTTTGGAATAGGTTATTTAGGCTCTAAAAAGCTGGGCCTTACTTATGATGATGCTGCCCCAACTGCTCAGATAGCAGCTAGTAATCACTTTGAAGTAGCTATTGCTATGGCTATAACTCTTTTTGGAATTGATTCTGGAGCAACTTTGGCGGCTGTGACCGGTATGTTGATCGAGGTTCCCATAATGCTACTTTTAGTTCAGTTTTGTTTAAAAACTCAAGATTGGTTTCCTCAAAAAAGAAAAGAACTTTCTTAAATAAAAAATTACTTAATTAAGTTTTTGAAGATAGCTTAAGATTTTAATTTTAAATAAAAGAAAGTGGGGGAGTCCCCTGCTTTCTTTTTAACTTAAACTTAAATTGATTTACTTATCTAAGGAGATAGCTACCATATTTATTGGATATAATTTTCAACAACATATAAAATTAGTTTTATATGAAAGCAACTTATAATTGTTTTACTATGTATTTAGAATATATTAAGTATTAAGAAGGAGGGAGCTACTTAATTAATAAAATTTACTTTAATTAACAAAATAACACAACAGGAGGAAGATAATAATGACTCAAGATAAGATAAGCGCTAAAGAAAAAGAAGCGCTAAAGAAAAAGAAGCGGGACTAGGTTTTTTTGAAAAATATCTTACAATTTGGGTAGCTATCTGTATTGGAATTGGAATTTTAATAGGTAGATTTTTGCCTGGAGTTCCTGATACTTTAAGTAAATTTGAGTATGCTCAGGTTTCAATCCCAGTAGCTATTTTAATCTGGTTTATGATTTATCCGATGATGGTGGAATTAGACTTTAGTAGTTTATTGGAAGTAGGTAAAAGGCCTAAAGCTTTAACTATGGTAACAATTAGCAACTGGCTAATTAAGCCCTTCACTATGGCTTTCTTTGCTTGGTTTTTCTTTAGACAGGTTTTTGGTGGGTTTTTGGGCCCGCAGTTAGCAGATCAGTACATAGCCGGAGCCATTCTCTTAGGTTCGGCACCCTGTACAGCAATGGTCTTTGTGTGGAGTTATTTAACCGATGGCGATCCTAGTTATACCTTAGTACAGGTGGCTTTGGATGATTCGATTCTAGTTTTTGCTTACGCTCCAATTGTAATGTTGTTATTAGGGGTAACTGACTTCACTGTTCCTTATAATACTATTATACTGTCTGTAGTCTTATATATTGTAGTACCCTTATTAGCTGGCTACTTATCTAGAAAGTATTTAATTAAAACCAAAGGAATTGATTGGTTCGAAAATGTGTTCCTTGAAAAATTAAGTAATATCACCATTATCGGCTTATTACTTACTTTAATTATCATTTTCTCTTTCCAGGGAGATGCTTTAATTAATAATCCTTTACATGTAGTGATAATTGCTATTCCAATTACTATTCAAGCTTTCTTCATTTTCTTTTTAGTTTATTTAACAGGTAAGGGATTGAAGATAGAACATCCAGTAGCAGCTCCAGCAGCTATGATTGGAGCTAGTAATTTCTTTGAATTGGCTGTAGCGACGGCTATTTCAGTTTTCGGAATCACCTCCGGAGCAGCATTAGCTACGGTGGTAGGGATTTTAGTAGAAGTCCCCTTAATGTTAGTGATAGTGGGTATAGCTAATAGAACTCGACATTGGTTTAAACATGATGAGAAATTAACAGCTTAATTTTAAAAGCCTCAGTTTATAGCTGAGGCTTTTTATATTGGTTGAAATGTATATCTTTTGACTATTTACGTTAACTTAATAAGTATTTTTAATACTTAATCATGTGCGTAAGCTTTATTTATAGTATTCTAAAACCTTTAAATAATTTAATACTTTAATGTTTTGAACTTATTCGTGCTCATTAGTGTTGATTCATGGTTCCAATATTTTAAACTTTAATGCAATAATATATCTATAAAAGAACAAATCAACTAGAAAAATATGTATTAAGTTAAAGCAGCAGGGCAATCGCAAGAAAGAACTCTAAAATAGATTTAATTTCTTCCCTTTAAGATGCTATAATTAAAAGCAAAAAGG
>NZ_JALKBZ010000049.1 GCF_023227765.1 Fuchsiella alkaliacetigena | reverse complement strand
GGCTTGCTTTCAGATAATAAAGACTTGTGATGAGCTTTGGGTATATGGTGATTCCAAGGGTTGCAAAAGAGAAGTAGCGTTTGCTAAGCAAGTTGGAGTTAAGGTCAGAAAGAAAGATCATAATTAAAGGCAAGATAGTTTCTTAAATCAAAGGGGGGATAGTAAAAAATAATGAACTACTTAGTTCACTTAGTTATTTTTATAGCCGTATTTATAGTTACTTTTATTTTTAGATCCAATCTGATTTTCTTTCTTATGGGAGGTATTGTTCTCATAATTTTATTTGGATTTCAGGTTATCAAATCAAAAAATAACAAAGATTATATGGAATTATTACTTCAATATTTGAAGTATGGAACTGAAATGAAAAAAGAATACCATATTTTAGAGTATAGCTTAAAAAAAGGCAAACAACTTAGAGATAAATTAAGAAAATTTAAAGAGAGCAACAAAACTAGAAGAGATGTAATTGATTTTTTACAAAAAATGATGGAGAATGAAAAAGAAGATTACATTCTAGGTATGTGGACTATTTGGGAACCTAATGCTTTCGATGGAAAGGATGATTTATATAAAAATAAGGAAAACCATGATAATACAGGGAGGTTAAGTATTTATTTTTATAATGAAGATGCTAAAATTAAAAGTATGGTTTTAAAAAATGTTGAAGATGAACACTTTTATACTATTCCACGTAACAAAGGTAAAATTTCTCTTATAGATCCATTCCATTTTGAAATCGATGGTAAAGAAACTTTGATGACTACAATTTCATTACCAATTATGAGTCGAAAAAAAGTACTAGGAGTTGCAGGAGTAGATATAAAAATATCAATTGAAAACATATCAGAAGATGTCTTATTATACCAAGCTTCTTCCAATATCTCTAATCATAATGAATTAGAAGAAATATTAAAAGAAAAGTCAGGTATTCATAAAGTTTTAGTAGAAGCAATAAAAAGTATAATTTCAAATAAGGAAGATATTCTAAATATCATTAATAGTTCAATAGAAGATCTTTCAGCTCATAGTGAAGAACTATCAGCTTCGGCAGAACAAGGAAATGCTACTATAACTACTACTAATGAGCTCATAGAAAATATGACAGCATCTATCGAAGAAATTTCAGCTAGTGCTGAGCAGGTGGCAAGCTTTTCTCAGGAAGCAAGCTCACAAACCGAGCAAGGAAATGAAAATATTGAAAAAGCGATTAGAAGTATTTTAGAAATAAATAAAGAGGTTAATGAAACAGTCCAGGTTATTAAGCAATTAGATGCTAACTCGAGAGAGATAGGTCGTGTAGTTGAGCTAATAACTGATATTGCTGAACAGACTAACTTATTAGCCCTAAATGCTTCTATAGAAGCGGCCAGAGCTGGTGAACATGGTCAGGGTTTTGCAGTAGTAGCGGAAGAAATTAGACAGCTAGCAGAACAGACTAGAGATGCTACAGGTGAGATAGCTCAGTTAGTAAATAAAACTCAACAGCAGTCTAAACAAGGTTTAGAAAAGGTAGAACAGGTAGAAAGTAGAGCTAAACAGGGTAAAGAGATTGTAGAAGAAACCGGCGAAGTGTTTACAGAGATTCAAGGGGCTGTTCAAGAGACTTCGATTCAGATAGAACAGACAGCTCAAGCTAGTAATGACTTGGCGCAAAAGAGCGAAGATGTCAATACTGCTTCGGAAGATATAAGTAATATGTCCGCTGAAATAACTCTCTCTTCTCAAGAACTTGCTGAGATGGCTGAAAACTTGCAGGAATTGATAGCTCAGTTTGAAATTTAGATTTACTAAATTTCTTTTTGAGAAGATGAAGGAGAGTGAAATAATGTATTTAACTAAGGTTGAAAATTTAAAAGTAGGTGATGTACTAGCTAGAAAGGTTTATACTGCGGATTATCAAGTCCTTTTAAAAGAAGGAGTAGAGCTAAATAATAAATATATTACTAGACTTAAACACTTAGGGATTAAGCATGTATATCTTAAAGATAAAGCGAGTGAAGAAGTGGAGATTATTGATGCTATCTCCGAAGAAATAAAAGGAGAAGCTATTAATCTAGCTAAGCAGTCTTTGGATACTATAAGTGAGTTGAGTTTAGAAGAGCAAGCTAGAGTTAAGAAGATAGTTGATACTGAAGAGATTGAAGAATTGATCAATAAGATTGTAGAGAATATTCTTGAAAGTCCAGATATCTTTATTAGCCTCAAAGATATTCGGGACGTTGATGAAGAGTTATTTTTTCATTTAACTAATGTAACTACGATTTCTTTAATAGTAGCTAAGATATTGAACTATGGTAAAAGGGAGATGTTAGATCTGGGAGTAGGGGCTTTTTTACATGATTTAGGTAAAATAAAGGTTCCTTCAGAAATACTGAATAAACCTGGGGCCCTGACTGATGAGGAGTTTGCTGAGGTGAAAAAGCATACTATTTACGGTTATCAGCTTCTTAAGCAGTTCAAGAAGCTGCCTAAGTCGGCAGTTTTGGTTGCTAAACAACATCACGAAAGAGAAGATGGTTCAGGCTACCCTTCAGGCTTGACTGGAGAGAAGACCCATGTCTTTGCCAAAATTGTGGCTATTGCTGATATATTTGATGCTTTGCAGAACGATAGAGTGTATAGAAGTGGACTTAAAGTTAATACGATTATTCGCGAGTTATATGATTTGGCTAATAAAAACCAATTAGATATAGTAATTGTGGAGCAGCTTGTTTCCAATTTAGTTGCTTACCCGGTAGGAAGTAGAGTTAAACTCAGTAATGGTTTCGAGGGAGTAGTGGTTGAACTTAATAGTGATGCTCTATTGAGACCGATAATAAAGGTTTTAAAAGAGGATGGGCAAGAGTTAGCGGAAGCTTTTATAGTTGATTTGAGTGAGGAAATGCTAGCTGCTACTATTAGCGAGGTTATTTAAAGTACTAATAATAGATATTTATTTCGAGAGTTAATTTTGCTTTTTGATTGAAAGGAGGAAGTTGTCATTAAAGATAACCCTTTAATTTTGATTGTAGATGATAATCTGCATAATTTATCTGTGCTTAATAATATATTAGCGGATAATGACTATAATGTGGTTACGGTTAGCAATGGAAAAGCTGCTCTAAAGCTTGTAGAAGAAAAGAAGCCGGAGTTAATTATTTTAGATATTATGATGCCTGAACTTGATGGTTACGAAGTTTGCAAAAGGCTAAAGGCTAATCCTGAAACTAAGCAGATTCCAGTTATTTTTTTAAGTGCTCTAAATAGCGTTGAGGATAAGCTAAAGGGGTTTGATTTGGGAGCAGTAGACTTTATAACTAAGCCTTTTCGAAGTCAAGAAGTAATAGCTAGAGTTAGTAATCATTTGGAGCTAAGGATGGCTCGACAGCAGTTGCAAAGAAAGGTAGCTGAGCAGGAGTTGCTACTGGAGAATATTGATATTCAGATTTGGTATTTAGATAGTCAACATACCTGCGTTAAGGCTAATTCGGCTTTTGTTAATTTTTTGAGTCTCACTAAGTCTGAGGTCGAAGGAAGGAGTGTTTGTGAATTTTTAGATAAGGATAAGCACCATGCTTATTTTGCAGGTAATCAAGAGGTTTTTAAAAAAGAAATGTCTGTTAAGATGGAAGCTTGGGTGGAAAATTTCAAGGGAGAAGAACGATTATTAACTATTACTAAGGTACCTAAACTGAATGAAGCGGGAAAAGTAGAGTATGCGATTTGTTGGGCCCGCGACATTACTGCCGAACGAGAAAAGCAGAAGCAGATAAGATATTTGAACTTTTATGATCAGTTAACTGGGCTGTATAATAAAAACTATTTTAGAGAAGAGTTAAAGCGTCTTGATGCTCCAAGGCAACTGCCAATAACGATTATTTTTATAGATGTTAACGGCTTGAAGTTAGTTAACGATGTTTTTGGGCATCAGGTGGGAGATGAACTATTGAGCTTAGTAGGAGAGATACTTCAAGACTGCTCACGGCAGGAGGATTTAGCAGTGCGCTGGGGAGGAGATGAGTTTATTATCTTATTACCACAGGTTGCTGAAAAAACAGCTCGAAAAATATGTCGGCGGATAAAGGAAGAATGTGAAAAAAAGAAATTAAAATCAATTAGTCCTAGTCTCTCCTTAGGCTATGCTGTAAAAAAGGAGATTGAAGAGGATATAGAGCAGACTCTTAGAGAGGCTGAGGAGCGGATGTATAATCAGAAAGTAGATCAAGGGCGAGAGTTCAGAAAGAAGGTCTTAGATAATTTAGTAGTCAAGCTAGCTGAGGAGGCTTATGAGACTTCAACTCATCAGCAAGCTTTAAAGGAGTTAGCTTTAAAATTAGGTCAGCTATGTAACTTATCTACTAAAGAGCTTAATAAGTTAGAGGCTTTAGCTAAGTATCATGATATAGGAAAGGTGGTAGTTCCTACGGAAGTTTTACAGAAGAGCGAAAAGTTAACAGCAGCCGACTGGCAGCAGATAAAAAAACACTCTCAAGCCGGCTATCAGATAGCCAGATCTACACACTTAGGTGATGTCTCAACAGAGATTTTGGCTCATCATGAATGGTGGAATGGCGAAGGTTATCCGCAAGCTTTAAAAGGAGAAAAAATCCCACTAGTAGCTAGAATCTTTACTATTGTTGAAGCCTATCAGGTTATGAGAGAAGGCCGGCCCTATCAGGAGCCTTTAAGTAAAGAGGCAGCTATTAAGGAGCTAAAGTCCAAAGCTAGAACTCAGTTTGACCCTCAATTAGTTAAAAAGTTCGTAAAAAAAGTACTTGCTGAATAGTATTTAGGTGGTGAAAACAGATGTTTTATAACCTGTTGCTTAAATATAGTACTAAGATTATCATCTTTTTTGCTATATTTGTCTTAATCTCTTTGATTGTAGCCCCAGTCTTTGTTACTGGAGTTTTAATTACACTCTTAGTGACTATTGTTACTGCTATTAAAGGTCTCAAGCTAGGACTTGTTACTACTGCTGGGTGCAGTATTATATCGAGTCTTGCTTTTTATGACTATTATGGCTCTTTGCTTGATTTGAACTACTTCATAGGTATGTTAATGACGTTTGTGGTGGTTATTACTATTGGCTTTATTGTTGACAGCCTCAGAGAAAAACAGAAGGAGCTAAAAAGCGAAATTCAAAAAAGGGTAGAGCTAGAAAATAAGCTCAAACAGGAGCGTAATTTGTTGAGGAGGGTAATTGATAATAGCCCAAACTGTATATTTGTCAAAGACCAAGAGGGAACTTATAAATTAGCCAACGAAAAGTTAAGTGAAGTCTTTGGAGTGCCTAAACAGGAGATTGTAGGTAGTAAGGATCAAGACTTTAATTTGACTCCGGAGGAGCTCGAAAGCTTTCAGACCGATGATCAAAGAGTTTTAACAAACAAGCAATCTTTATTTATTGCCCAAGAAAAGCTAACAGATGCAGCTGGACAGACCAGATGGTTTCAAACTACCAAACTTCCCTTGCAGATAAATGAAAATGAAGATGAATCAGCTCACTTATTAGCTATAGCTACTGATGTGACAGAGCATAAAGAATTAGAAGAAGAACTAAAGCAGACCCAGCATATGATGGAGAATATAATCCAGAAGGTAGGTGTTATTTTCTGGTCTCTGGACTTAGACAGTCAGCAGGTTACTTATGTATCTGATTCTTGTCAGCAGCTCTATGGTTATTCAGCTGCAGAGTTTTGTAATCAGTATCAGCTCTGGAAAGAGATGGTTCATCCGGCCGACCTGCCTCAATTGGAGCAGGCTGTACAGAAGCTATATCAGACTAAAGAAAGCGTAAGTTTAGAGCATAGAGTAAAGAGAGCTGATGGAGAAATCATTTGGGTTAAGTACTTTATGATTCCTATTTTTAATGATCAACAAGAGATAGTGCGTTTAGACGGGATTTCCTATGAAATTACTGAATTAAAGCAAGCTCAAAAAAAGCTGGATAAGTCCAGACAGCTATATAAAAATATTGTTGAAAGTCAACAAGAGATGATCTGTCGTTTTGAGATAGATACTACTATCACCTTTGCTAATCAGGCCTATCAGGACTGTTTTGGTATAAGCGAGGCTGATTTGGGCAATATTCAGTTTTTAGACTTAGTCCCCGAGGAAAGACACGAACAAATTCTTGTTCATTTAGCAAAATTAGCTAACGAAAGAGAACCTATAACTTATGAACATCAAGCTGAAACCGAGCAAGGATTACGCTGGCAAGAATGGACTGACTACCCTATCTTTGATGAGGAGGGTAAGTTAATAGAGTTTCAATCTATTGGTCTTGATATCACTGAAAGAAAAAAGGCTGAAGCAGAATTAGAGCTGGCTAAAAAAGAAGCAGAAAAAGCCAGCAATCGCTACCAAAGCCTATTAGCAGCTCAACGAGATATGATAATTAGAATAGATACTGAAGGTAGATATACCTACGTAAATCAAGTATTTTGTGAAAGTGTAGCTAAGGAGCAAGAGGAGTTGTGGGGGCAAAGCTGTGAACCTTTAGTTCATGAGGAAGACATATCAAAACTAAAGAAGGAGTTAGTTAAGCTACAGCAGCCACCTTATAAATCAGAAATAGAGCTGCGAATAAATACTGTTCAAGGAGTACGCTGGGTCGCTTGGAAGGCTCATTCTATTCGCAACGAAGAGGGAGAGGTGGTAGAAATACAGAGTGTTGGCCGAGATATTACTGAGCTGAAGGAGGCTTTAGCCAAGGCTGAAGCAGCTAATAAGGCTAAATCGGAGTTTTTAGCTAATATGAGTCACGAAATCAGAACTCCTCTTAACGCGGTGATTGGATTTAGTGAAATATTAGCCAGCCAACTGGAAGATGCTCAGCAACAAGACTATTTAACTTCAATTCAGACTTCTGCTCGGGCCCTATTAGAGCTAATTAACGAGATTTTAGACTTATCAAAGATTGAAGCTGGTATTTTGGAAGTAGAACCTCAAGTTATGGATCTGAATAATCTATTATTTGAGCTAGAAGAGATCTTTAAGTGTAGTGCTGAACAAAAAGGCTTAGAGCTAATAATTGAGGCCGATACTTGCTTGCCTGCTATTTATTTTGATGAAACTAGATTAAGACAGATTCTAGTTAATTTAATAGGGAATGCCATTAAGTTTACAAAAACTGGTCAGGTAAAGCTTAGTGTAGAGAGCGAAGTGAAAAATGAGCAAGAAAAATTAACCTTGCTGATTTTTGTTGAAGATACCGGAATAGGGATCGCTGCTCAGGAAGAAGAGAGAATTTTTAAGGCATTTACTCAACAAAGCACTCAAAAAGTTGGCGACTACGGAGGTGCGGGCTTAGGCTTAACTATTACTCAGCGTCTGACTAAGTTAATGGGAGGAGAGATTAGCTATCAAAGCCAAGTAGGAGAGGGAACTACTTTTAGATTAGAGTTTCCAGAGGTGCAGATAGCTAAAAAGCCCCAAGATGAAGAGACGGAGTCAGGCTTAGCTGTAGAGAATATATTTTTTGAGCCAGCCAAGATTCTGATAGTAGACGATGTAGACTCTAATCGAGAACTATTAAAGATTAAGCTGCAAGAGAAAGGCCTAGAAGTAATAGCAGCAACTAATGGTAGGGAAGGAGTTGAGCAGGCGCTAGAATATGAGCCGGAACTAGTATTGATGGATCTGAAGATGCCGAAAGTAGATGGCTACCAAGCGTATAACTTAATTAAAAAAGAGGGTTTGGAGATGCCGATAATTGCTCTAACGGCCTTTGCTACTCGAGAGGAGGAGCAGAAAGTTCAACAAGCTGGTTTTAGTGCTTTTTTGACTAAGCCTATTAATGAGCAGGAGTTATACAGTCAACTAACTGAGTATTTGGATTATTATTTGCTTAATCAGGAGCCTCAAGACCTAATTCAAGTTCTAGAAGGAAGGTTTATGCAAAAATATAGAGAACTAACAGAAGTACTAGTACTCAACTACGCAGAAGACTTTGCCCAAGAGTTACTTGAATTAGCTCAGCAACGTCAAGTAGAGACCTTGTTAGACTATGCTCAACGGCTTCAAAATCATATTCAAAACTTCAACTTAGAGAGCTTAGAAAAAGAACTTAGTTCCTTTCCTGAGCAAATAGAGCTGCTTAAAGAAATAAATCAAGACTAATAGTAGGAACTTAGGAGGAAGATTGAGATGAAATTAGAACTTTTATCATTACAAAAAGTTACTCTTTATCGAATAATACTAGCAATAGGGGCCGTTCTTTGGCTAGGCTTTGGGGCTTTCTATAGACTAAGTACAGACTATGTTGATCCGCTGACGCTGAATATTAGATTAATAGCTGCTTTTCTAAATTTAGCCTTAGTAGTACTTAGTTATAGCAGTGATTTTTTCAGAAAGAGAACTGTAGTTTTTGTATATGCTTTACTTTATATTGCTTGGGGTTATTTAGTCTATTTAGGTGTTATTGATGGCTTTTCATTTCATAATATGACTAGCCTGATTATAGTTATCTTTACAGTAAATCTATTTTTTGAAACTGATCGGTATTTATTGTATTTTAATTTAATTATTAATTTGGTAACAGTTATAGCTGTCTTCATAACTCCACTTGAGCTAGTTCATCAGCTCTCTGCGAGCATAACTTTAGTTTTAATTAGCACTATGTCCTATCTATTAGCGAAGGCCAGAAGTAGCTTAATTAGGAATTTAGAAAGTGTGAGTGCTCGCTATCAGAACTTAGTAGAGAGTATGCCTGTGGCTATAGCTCAGCATAAGATGGTATTTGATGAGGCAGGCGAGGCAGTAGACTATGTATTTTTAGAAGTGAATAATAGCTTTGAGGAGTTTACTGGCCTTGCTGCGGAAGAGATTATTGGCCGGAGAGCTACGGAGGTGCTACCTAGCTTAAGAGCGGGGGGGTTTGACTGGGTAGAAACCTATGCCCAGGTTGTTCAAAGTGAAGAGGTACTACAGTTTGAAAGCTATTCTCAGCCTCTTGATAGATGGTATTATGTATCTGCCTATAGTCAGCAAGAAGGATACTTTACCACTGCTTTTATTGATATAACTAAAAGAAAGCAGAGTGAGCAGCAACTGCAAGAACAAAAAAATCTCTTAGAAGGAGTTATAAATGGTGTTTCCGATATATTAGCTATTCAAAAGCCGGATCATACCATAGAGCGCTATAATGAAGCAGGCTATGAACTGCTAGGCTTAACTCCAGAGGAGGTTAAAGGCCAAAAGTGCTATCAACTCTTAGGTCAAGATGGAGTTTGTGAGCTGTGTGCAACTGAGCAGGCTTTAGAGACTAAGCAGTTGGAGAAGGTGGAAAAGTATGTTCCCGAGTGGGATCGCTATCTGGACTGTCGTAGCAATCCGGTTTTAGATCAAGAAGGAAATGTGGTCTGGATAGTAGAGCAGTTAAGGGATATCACCCAGCGTAAAAAGTCAGAAAAAAGGTTAAAAGAAGCTAAAGCTTTATTAGAGAAGTTAACTGAGCAGGTACCAGGTGCTCTTTACCAATACCAGCACTTTACTGATGGTAGCTCCTGTTTTCCCTTTGCTTCTCAGGGCATCTACGATGTCTATGCGGTTACTCCAGCGGAGATTAAGGAGGATGCTGAAGCTGTTTATGCTAGAATAGTTGCAGAGGACTACGATAGAGTTATGGAGTCAATCTTGGAATCAAGAGATTCACTAGAGGTTTGGCATGAGGAGTACAGGGTTGATTTACCCCAAAAAGGTGTTCGCTGGCTGGAGGGAATTGCTAGACCGGAAAAGTTAGCTGATGATAGTGTATTGTGGCATGGCTATATCAGAGATATTACTGAACGTAAAAAGAAAGAAAAAGAACAGGAAGTATTGATGACTTCTTTAAATGATATTATTATGGAGTTAGACGAGGAGTATAGAATTACAAGTATCTTAACTAACGATGAAGAGGGCTTGTTCTTTGCTAAGGAAGAACTGCTGGGGGGCAGAATAGGTGATTTTTTTACAGAGGAATTAACTGCTCACTTTGTTAAGCAGTTTGAGAAGGCCAAGAGTTCTAAGGAGAAGGTCTATTTTGAGTATCAGTCGCCTATCAGCCAAGAAGAGCAGTGGTTTAAAGCGGAGATGATAGTTATTAAGGATATTTATGATAACGATAAATATTTGGTGGTGATTAGTGATATTACCAAGCGTAAACAGGCAGAAAAGCAGCTAAAAGAAGCAGTCAAGCAAGCGGAAGCAGCCAATAAAGCTAAGAGCAAATTTTTAGCTAATATGAGTCATGAGATTAGAACCCCGCTTAATGCAGTGATTGGTTTTAGTGAGATCTTGAAAAATAGGGTTGAAGATGCTCAGCAGAAGGATTATCTGGATTCGATTCAGGCTGCTGCTCAAAACTTACTTAGTTTAATTAATGATATTCTTGATCTTTCCAAAATAGAGGCCGGGCTGATGGAGATAGAGTTTTCAGCAATGAATCTCAAAAAGTTTGCGCAAGAGATAGAACAGATCTTTGCTTATCAAGCTCAAAAGCAAGGATTAGATTTTATTTTGGAGTATAGAAGCTCTGTAAATCAGATTAAGTTTGCTGAGACTCGTTTGCGACAGATTTTGCTAAACTTGATCGGTAATGCTATTAAGTTCACTGAGGAAGGTTATATAAAAGTAGTAATTGCAGGTCAAGCTAAGGACTCTACAGATCGCTTGGACTTAACCATCAGGGTAGAGGATACAGGGATAGGAATTGCTGCAGAGGAGCAGGAAGAAATTTTTGCTAGTTTCAGTCAAAGTCAGAGTCAAAAAAGGGGCGAGTATGAGGGAACCGGTTTGGGTTTAGCTATTGTTCGTAAGTTGGTAGAGCTGTTGGATGGTGAACTAAGTTTAGAGAGTACTCAGGGAGTGGGAAGCAGTTTTAAACTTTACTTTGCTGGTTTAGAGATAGTTGAAAAGTCGCAGCTAGTAGAGCAGTTCCCCTTAGCTAAGCTTAAATTTAAGGCTCAGCAGGTGTTGATAGTGGATGATGTAGCTTCTAATCGGGAGCTGTTAAAGGTTAAATTAGCAAGCAGAGGTTTAGAGGTAATAGAAGCAGTTGATGGTCAAGAGGGAGTGGAGAAAGCGCTTAAGTTGAAGCCGGAGTTGGTGTTAATGGATCTCAAGATGCCGAAAATAGATGGCTATCAAGCTCGAAAGTTAATCAGAGAAGAGGGTCTGGAGATGCCAATAATAGCTTTAACAGCTTATGCTACCCAAGAAGAAAAAGAAAAGGTTGAGCAGGCTGTTTTTGAAGGCTTTTTAACTAAACCTATTAATGATCAAGATTTATTTACTAAGTTAAGTAAGTATTTAGATTATTATTTAGTTGGGAATAAAGCTGAGACTGAGGCAACTAAAGAAGATGAAAAAGTATTTGATTTAGAAGAACTGATTAATACTTTGAAAGTGGAGTTTAGAGAAGAGTATGAGGAGTTAACAGAAGTCCTGATAATCAATCAGATAGAGGACTTTGCTGATAGATTATTGGAGCTAGCTCAAAAGCAGCAAATAACAGAGCTGATTAACTATGCTAGTCAGTTAAAGAGCTATGCTGAAAACTTTGCTTTAGAAGAGTTAAGGGAGCAGCTTGCTACCTTTCCAGTTCAAATAGAGAAACTAGAAGCTAAGCTCAGCGAGGAGGATTAAAATGAAGGATACTTCTTTAATTTTAATTGTTGATGATAATGACCGCAACTTAAGGGTTTTGGGTAATTTATTAAAAGAGGAGTCTTATAATGTAATAGCGGTAAGTAGTGGTCAAGCAGCTTTAGATTTGATTGCTAAGAAGCTTCCAGATTTGATTTTGTTAGATATTATGATGCCTGATTTGGATGGTTATCAAGTTGCTAATGCTTTAAGTTCTAAGCGAGAGACGGCTCAGATTCCAATTATTTTTATTAGTGCTTTAAATGAGATAGAGGATAAACTAAAGGGGTTTGAAGCTGGCGGAGTGGACTTTATAACTAAGCCTTTTTATAAACAAGAGGTTTTAGCAAGGGTAAAAAATCACTTAGAGCTTAGAAAAACTAAACAGAAATTAAAAGAAAAAATGAAAGCACATCAGCGTAGTGAAAAAAAGCTAAAAGCTATATTTGAAGGAGCTAAGAATGTTTCTTTAGTTATTACTGAACCTTCCGAGGGAGGAGATGAGGCTATTATTAGGGAGTTTAGTCCGGGAGCTGAGAATACATTTGGCTATCAAAGAGAGGAAGTATTGGGAGAGCCGGTTTCTTTACTACATGTTGCTGAAGAAATAGAAGATTTTTCAGAGATGCACCGAGAGTTAAGAGAGCAAAAAGAGGTAATTTCAAAAAAGACTGAGTTAGTTAGAAAGAATGGAGAACGCTTTCCAGCCTTGTTTAATGTTTATCCTTTTGAACTGGATGGTCGCGAGGCTACTTTAGGAGTTTCGATAGAGATTAGTGAATTGGAAAAGGCTAAAAAAGAAATTGAAGAAAAGAATTTGGAGTTAAAAAAGCTTTATCGTAGTCTGGATAAGCAGTTTGAGAAGGCTAGTCAACTACATAAGCATTTTTTGCCAGAGCAGCTGCCGGAGCTTAAAGGTTTGGATTTAGCTGCTTATTATAAGCCAGCGGATAGGATTGGGGGAGACTTTTATAACTTAATAGAGCTAGATAATCAGGCAATTATTTATATAGCTGATGTTACGGGTCATGGTTTAGATGGGGCCCTGTTGAATATCTTTTTAAGAGAGTCTATTAATAATTATCTTCATTCTAAATATGAAAATATTGAAAAAGATTATAGTGGATATCACAGGTTAGAGTCTGAAGAAAAAGTTTTAAGTCCAACTGAGATTATTAGAGTTATTACTGATAGATATCAGCAAGAGGACTTTCCGGCCGATTATTTTATTTGCCTACTTTTAGTAGTTGTTGACTTAGAAAGTTTTGAAGTTAACTTTGTAAATGCTGGTTTTCAGCTACCTCCTTTGCTAGTTTCAAAAGATGGTGAGTTATCTGTTTATTCTTGTGGCGGGATGCCTATTTCCACTGTTACTGTTGATGACTTATTATCTGCTGAGTTAGATACTTTAGATTATCAAGCAGAGAAGCTCCAGTTAAGCAACGGAGAATTGTTCTTTTTAGCAACCGATGGCTTAGTAGAAGAAATGATTGAGGGTGATTTTTATGGTGAAGAAAGATTAAAGAATATTCTATTAGCTAAGCATAGCTTGAGTTCTCAAGAGATAATTGAAGCAATAAATGAAGATTTTAATAATTTAAATGGTAGTCCAGAAAGTCAAGATGATATTACCTTATTGGCTATAAAAAGAAAAGAATCTTGATAAGAGGGTGGGGGATATGATGCAAAGAATCTTAGTTGAAAATTTAACTCCAGGTCAGAAGGTAGCTAGAACTATTTATAATTCCGAAGGCAATGTATTAATTAGTGCAGGTATGAAATTAGAAAAGTCTTATATTAATCGCTTGCAGAGCTTAGGGATCGAAAGTATCTACATTGTTCCAGCAGAGATTCCTTTAGTTGATGTGCCAGATCCGATTTCAGATGAAACAAGAATGGAAGCTGTAAAAACAGTCAGAGAGATAATTAAAAAGATTAAAGGTGAAGCAGCTATTAATTCTAAAAAAGTCCAGAATATGGTAAGTGATATTATAGATGAGATATTACTTGATGAAAATAAGATAGTTCATTTAAACGATATTAGAAGTTATAGCGATTATATATTTCACCATTCAGTGAATGTAGCTGTATTATCTTTATTGATAGCTATGGATTTTAGCTATAATAGAGAAGAGTTAAGAAAATTAGGTTTAGGAGCTTTGCTGCATGATGTAGGAATGACTTTTTTAGATCAGGAGTTAGGAGAGAAAGATAAACTGTCTAGGGAAGAACATAGTAGTTTTAAAGAACATACAGTCTATGGTTATCAGACAATTAAAGAAATACCAGGAGTACATATTATATCGGCTCATGTTGCTTATCAGCACCATGAAAAGCTCGATGGTACTGGTTATCCGCGGGGTTTAAAAAAAGAAGATATTGTTGAGCCTGCTCAATTGGTAGCTGTAGCTAATGTATATGATGCTTTAACTAGTGATGGTAATGCTTTAGAAAGATTAAAGCCTCAGCAAGCTTTGAAGATATTAACAGCTTTAGGCGGACATAAGTTAAGCTTCAAATATGTTGAAGCTTTGACTAAACATATTGCTAAGTATCCAGTAGGCTCTTTAGTGATTTTAAATAGTGGGGAGACAGCTTTAGTATTAGAGGTTGATAAAGAAAACTTAAGCTCTCCAGTGGTTAAAGTTCTTAAAGATAAAGCCGGTAATCGTCTAGCTGGGCAAGAACTTATAGACCTACGTGAAAGTGAAGGACTTTATATTAAAGAGCTACTTGATTAGTAATAGTGATCAAGTAGTTGAGAAGTTTGCTAATATACTAATATATTGGTAGAGATAGCAGTAGACTAGTTCTGGATAGTTGAGATAATTGTATCCGTTAACTTTTAGTTTATCTAAACCCCGAATCAAGGCGAAAAACGATTGTATTGAACTCTATTAAATTACGATGGAACATCGTATGAGTTGAAAGTTTCACGTGTGGTGTAAACTGGGAAAAGCTAAGGGTAGTAACAAAGACATAACTATCAATATAAAACTCAATTTTACTAATTTCAGTCATAGTTAATTTGCATTATCAAAAAAGTTAGGGTCTCTGACTAATGTTATGAAGAAAAATATGTAAATCATAAAAATGCATTTGCCAAGCTTTCTCTAATTATTTAAGTAACTATACTTGAAATAGAGAAATAGCTTGGACAAATGCAATCATATAATATTAGTTAGTATATCAGGAAAGCCAAACTATTTATTAAAAAGTAATTAAGGGTTTAATTATATTATCTTCTTTATTTTTCATTAATTCAAAAGCTTTATCTATTTCATCGAAGGTAAATTCATGAGTAGTTAATAAAGTAGGGTCTATACGATCATTTTTAATTAACCTTAATAAACGCTTTATTCGCTCGGAACCTCCGGGACATAAACCAGTTTTTATTGTCTTATCTCCCATACCTACTCCAAAGTCAAGACGAGGAATATTTAAGTATTCACCTTTACCATGGTAGCCAACATTAGAAATGGTTCCACCAGGTCGAGTAACTTTAATGCAATTTTCAAAAGTAATTTGAGCTCCTAGTGCTTCAATTGCTGAATCAACACCGTGTCCATTAGTTAATTCTTTTATTTTTTCTACTGCATCTGTTTCCTTAAAGTCAATTACAATATCAGCACCATATTTTTTAGCTAATTCTTTACGCGCAGGAACAGTTTCAACAGCAATAATTAAACCAGCACCTAATAGCTTAGCTCCTGCTGTGGCCATTAAACCAACAGCTCCTTGGCCAAAAATAGCGACAGAGCCACCTATAGGTATTTCAGCATTTTCTGCTCCCATAAAACCAGTAGTCATCATATCAGTTGTATACAGTGCTTCTTCATCAGTTATATCATCAGGTATAGATACTAGATTTGCTTTAGCATCATTTACAATAAAGTATTCACCAAAAGTTCCATCCATAACATTAGCGTACTTCCAACCCCCTAACATTCCTCCGCCTTGAGGAGTCATTTCTTCACATTGTGAAGTATAACCTCTTTGACAGTTTTGACATTGAAAGCAAGGGGTAATTGCAGCTATTGTAACTCTTTCTCCTTTTTCGAAACCATCAACTGCACTACCTAATTGAGCAATTTCTCCTACAGCTTCATGACCTAATGTTAAGTTTTCTCTTTCCCCTATTGCGCCAGCAACAGTATGAACATCAGAAGTGCAGACTAAACCAGCAGTTGATTTTACTAGTGCTTCATTAGGACCTGGTTCTGGAATTGGTTTTTCCATGAATCCTACTTTATCAATTTCTTTCATAACAAAAGTTTTCATTGTGTTTGACATATATAAATACCTCCCTCCCCCTCTCATGAGGGGTTTTGAATATATTATATCTTTCTTGTTATTATATGTCAAATTATAAATAAAAAAATAAAGTTATTAATGTATAGTGAAGATTAAAAGGAAGATTCAGAACTAGATTTATTATAAATATTCACTAGCATTGCAAGAACTTAAATTGAAAAAGTCAAATCGCAAATATAGGATTTAGACTTGATTAAATAGAAAAAG
>NZ_JALKBZ010000048.1 GCF_023227765.1 Fuchsiella alkaliacetigena | reverse complement strand
AGTATATCAAAATATAGATAGATCTTCAAGCGTTTTTATAACTTTTATATAGTTTTTGTTAGTATTTTAACAACTTTCACAACCTCCTTAAGAGTACTTTCTTTAGTTTATCATAGTTTAGCTGTTATTTTCAATAGCAAGTGAATGTTACTTAAAAAAAGCATAGATTTAAGGTATAATATTATATAGCAAAGGGGGCAGTTTATTTTGTTAGATTATCAGCAATTATTAATAAAAGTTAAAAAGTGGGTTCGTGAAGTGGGGGACTTACAGTTAGCAAGCTTGGGTAATCAGCAGTTGATCGATACTAAGTCTACTCAAGCTGACTTGGTAACGGAAGTTGATAAAAAATCGGAAGAGATACTAATAAATAAAATCAGAAAATATTATCCTGAACATTCTATTTTAGCTGAAGAAGGGGGAGGCAGTCAGGAGGGCTCTGATTACTGTTGGATAATAGATCCTTTGGACGGTACCAATAATTATGCGCATGGCTTTCCTATTTTTTGTATTTCTATAGCTTTAGAGCAGCGAGGAGAGACAGTTTTGGGAGTGGTTTATGTACCTACTTTAGAACAGCTTTATTGGGCCCGGCGTGGCGAAGGAGCTTTCTTAAATGGAGATAGACTTCAAGTAGCCGGACAGGAGGAGTTGGGTAGGGCCCTATTAGCCACTGGCTTTCCTTATGATAAAGATAGTGACCCTCAAAACAATGTAGATAATTTTGCTCAGTTAATTACCCAGGTGCGCGGGATTCGACGTAGCGGCAGTGCTGCTTTCGATCTTTCTCAGGTAGCTAGCGGAGTTTATGATGGATTTTGGGAGTTGAAGCTAAAGAAATGGGACTTAGCAGCAGGAGCTTTATTAGTACAGGAGGCCGGAGGAAAGGTGTTGACTTTTGAAAACGAGAAGGGAATTAATATTATAGCAGCTAATCAAAAGATGGTAAAGTTATTATTAGCGGAGCTTAATTATTAGTTTAGCAGGTGGTTTAGGGGGCTAAAGGATGTTAGCAGAGGAAGTAAATCTAGAACTTTTAGATATAGCAATAGAGGAATATTTACAGTTTAAGGCTGTCAAGCGTCATCAGCGCGAATATGACTTCGATAAAAAGTTGTATTTTAGCTATGAGGATGAGTTGTGGGTAAATTTAAAAAAGTTATTACTTTGGCAGTCCCAAGACTATTCTTTGGAAAAAGCAAAGGATTATCTGTATAGCTTTTTAGCTGAATACTTTGTTACAGAAGGCTATGCAGAATCTTTTTCGGAAACTGAGTTACAGCAGTTTATCTTTGCAATTGGCCAGTATAAGGAATTAGAGTTTAAGCTGTTGCTGCGTTATTTACATCGTTTTTCCTGTCGTTTACATGATTATCAGCACCATATTTCTAGCTTTATTGAAGCTATTGCTAACTTAGATGAGGGGTACTTAGCTACTGAACGGAACTTAGAGGGAGAATCAGGGGTAGTTAAGGAGCTACAGGCCCGAGTTATTCAGCTGCTTTTTGAGCAGTGGAGCTTGAGTTTAGAGCAGTTGGAAAATTTAAAGGAAGAAATAAAAAAAGAGTATCAAAAGCAGAGCTTAAAGCCTTATACCGATAATTTTCGTTTATTATTTGGTATTTACTATAACTACTATAAAGAGCAGCTTCGTTACTGTTTGCATAGGCTTTTGACTATTTTAAAGAGCAGTCAGCCTTTGGTAGACTGTAGTTTTGCTGAGGGTAAAGTAGTTGACTTTTTTGGTAGTAGAAATTTGGGAGCGACCGATTGTTGGTTAGCTCTTTATCCTCAAGCTAAGACTTCGCATCGTCGGGCAGCGCAGTTATTTATGAAGATTAGTTTGGAGGGAGTTGAGTATGGCTTAAACTTAGGTAGCGAACTGGAGACAGAGGTAAATAGCGATTTAGATTTGGAATCAAGTTTGGATAATTTGAATTTAGAGCAGGTACTGGCTAAATTTCAGTCTGTATTACCTAAGTATAGACAGGTTAATGATGAAGTAGAAATGAATCAGGATACTGGTTCTTCTGGTCAAGGAGAGTTTGAGCCAGTTAACTATGATAAAAAGTTGTTGACTGTGGATTTTAAAAAAGAACTGAACATAGATGGACTATACTTTCCCAATTGGGATTTTATTAAGCAGCAGATTAAGGCTGCCTTGCAGAATAATAAGCATTTACTTCTTTTAGGTCCGCCGGGAACTGGAAAATCTAAACTGGCTCGTCAGCTTTGTCAAAATTATGGGGTGGACTTTAAACTGGTGACTGCTAACTCTGATTGGTCTACCTTCGATACTATTGGTGGTTATCGTCCCGATAAGGAAGGTCGGCTTTACTTTGATGCAGGTCTTTTTTTGGAATGTTTTAAGGATAGAGAAACAGCTCAGCCTCAAAATCAATGGCTGATTATCGATGAATTGAATCGAGCCGATATCGATAAAGCTTTTGGTTCTTTATTTTCAGCTTTAACTGGAGAAACTGTTACTTTGAGCTTCAAAAATGAAAAAGAGCAGAATATAGTTCTTAAGCCGCAGCCTAAAGCAGAGAAATTAGAAATTTTAGCACATCAGTATTTAATTCCAGAGGATTGGCGATTGATTGCTACTATGAATACTTTTGATAAAGCTTCGCTGTATGAGCTAAGTTACGCTTTTATGCGACGCTTGGCCTTTATTTCCGTGCCGGTGCCCAAAGAAATTAATGAAGATTTATTGCAGGAGTACTTACGGTGCTGGCAGTTAGAGGACTCTGGATACATAGTTGAAGTAGTTCAACTGTGGCAGTTGATTAATCAGTGGCGGCAGGTGGGCCCGGCGGTGATAGAGGATCTTTATCGACATTTAGTAACTACTCAGGGTGATTATGCCGGGGGCTTGATGATGTATGTTTTGGCTCAATTGGAAGGCTTACTGGCTAATCAATTAGAAGTGCTGTTTCGGGAGTTAATTAGCTTAGAATTTATAGAGAATCCAGAGCTATTACTGGATTTTGCTGAAGACTACTTTGGGTTGGAGGAGTTAACAGATGCCAGAGAGAAGTAAGGAGTTAATGGAAGATGTAGCTGAGCAATTAATTATTTACCTCCAAGCTGGTTATTTAAATCCTAACTCCTTTATTAAGCAGTTGGAGACTGGGATTGTAGACTTTATACAGCTACTTAAGCTACATTTTCTGTTAAAGGAAGAGCTTAGAAGCTTTGTTAGAGAGTTGCCGACTCGGTTGAGAAGTTTGCAACTTTCCACTAAGCAGTTTAAGCGCTTATTAACTGGGGAGATCAGAGGGAAGATTGATTGGCAGCAGACCTTTAAAGAGCGGGCCCGGACTAACTATGGAGGTGCAAAGCGTTTTGTCTGTCAGCAAAGCCATAAAAACTATAGTACTCAGGAGAACCTAGTGCTCAAAGAGTTATTAACAGTATTGCAAGGGATAGTTACTCAAGAGCTTAAGCAGTCTGACTATCAGTGGTTAGCTCATTGGCAGGGGGAAGAAGGCTTAGTTCAGATTTTAGAGGAACTTTATTTGCAAAATATTTATCTAAGTAGAATTAACAGTGGAAAATTGTCGCTTACTCAGAGGATGATTGCTGATGTCAGTCAAAGTCGTCAACCTCTTTATCGTCAGGCAGCAGAGTTATTGGGCTTTTATCGGCGCTTGGTGAATCCTCAAGGATGGACGGCCCGAGATAAAGCAGAGGTTAAGCAGTTATTGGGGCAGACCTTTATTCAGCCTCAACAGGAAGAAGTTTTCTTTGAGCTGTACTGGATAATTAAGTTTTTAGCAGCTCAGCAAGCCGAAGTTCAACTTTATCCAATTACTAATGGTAGTAATTTAGTAGCTAAGTGGAGTAAAAATAGTAAAGACTATTTTCTTTATCATAACTCTACTGGCTCTAGTAATTTAAACTGGCGAGTAGACTTGGAAGAGATAGAGCATAGTCAGCTACCTTATTTACAGCGTAGGGGTAGGGCTCATAAAAAAAGCCAGTTTTGGGCTGCTCAGATTTTCGATAGTCAAATTAACGATATTTTTTGGCAAGGTCGACCTGATCTGCTAATAGAAGTGATAGACACTAAGAGTGGTAATTTGAAAAAGGTAATTATCGGTGAAGTCAAGTATACCGATAGGATAGCTACAGCTAAGCAGGGTTTGCAGGAGTTAGCTGATTATTTGGAACTGCTCAAGGTTGAAGGTCAATACTTAGAAGCGGAGCTGGAGGTAGAGGGAATTCTATTTTTGGATAGAGTTAAAATAGAGAGTAAGCAGGTGGGGAATATCGAAGTTTATGTAAATTAAAGTGTAATTAATAGTTAATAGTTGAATGAAACAATATTGGTATATTGTTTCGTTGAGTGTAGGAGGCCAAATGGATGTTTAACGCTAGAAAAGTTTATTTTAGTACTTCTAAAACTCATTTCCACTCAAATAAAAGCAAGCAAATTTTAATTAGGAAAATTTGCTAAACCAGCTTTTATTTGAGCTCCAATTCGTCAAGAAGTACTAAAAAATAAACTTTAATGTCGCTTATAAACATCCATTTGGCCGTGCTGATAACGAAACCTGCAAGTTGATATGTTTCAAAGAGCGACTCTGAGAATAGCCCGGAGGCAAGGATGCCGGGAGGGCTATTCTCGAGAGTGAAGGAGGCAGGACGCCGACTGAACGGCAAGTGGTTGAAACATATTAACTAGCTCAGGCTTTAATGATTATATCGTCAACGCAACATTAGAATGATATTGTTTTGTTTTTAGAACTTAACTATATATTATTAATTGTTCTTAATAAGAAAGGACTGATAAAGCATGGTAATAGGACTCTGCACAGTAGAATTAAGAGTACCAATGAGCAATTCCTTAAAGCATAAAAGAGGAGTAATCAAAAGCCTGATTGCTAAACTAAAAAATCGCTTTAATATTTCCGTAGCCGAAATAGAACAAAACGATAACTTGAAGTTAGCTACTATCGGTATTGTAACTATCAGCAATCAGCGTCAGCAGGTGGAGAGAAGCTTGGAAAAAGTAGTTAGATTTATTGAAGACTTCAATGATATTTATTTATTAAAGGATACTATGGAATTAATTTAAACTTGGAGGTGCATAAATAATGCGTACTTTTGTAGCTATCGATTTAGAGGATCAGCAGATTAAAAGAAGACTGATAGAAGTACAGCAGCAGTTGAAGACTTTGGAAGCCGGAAAGATAAAACTGGTTGATCCGGAGCAGTTTCACTTAACCATTAAGTTTTTAGGGGAAGTAAAAGAAAAACAGTTGCCAGAGATAAAAGAGATTTTAGAGGGGTTGGCTAGTTTTCCACGACAGCAGTTGTTAGTTAAAGGAATTGGTGTTTTTCCGCATTATGGATACATAAATGCAATTTGGGCCGGCTTAGAGTGCAGTTCTACTTTAGAGAAAATGAAATCTCAACTGGAAAAGGAGTATGCAAAGTTAGGATTTGCTCGTGATAAATATGATTTTACTCCTCACTTTACTTTGGGTAGAGCCAAAAAGGTTTGGGCTAAAGAAGAGCTAGTAAGTACTTTAAAAGAGTTAAAGACAACAGAGTTTGGAGTCTTAGATATAAATAAGGTTAAACTTAAACAGAGCACCTTAACTCCTCAAGGACCTATTTATGAAACTATAAGTGAAGTAGAGCTAGCAGAAGAAAATAGGAACTAGTAAACTTCTTAAGCTTAAAGCTGAAAGTACTTATCGTTGAACATTATCCTTAAAATTAGAGAATTACTCTTGACATTTGCAAATAATAGAGATACAATTATATACAACACACCCCTCGGAGGGGGAGGGAATAAAGAGAGGTGGATTAAAATGGCAACTTATCAAAAGACTAATCGAGTTTTTAATAGAATTCGCAAATTTTCATGGCTATTAGTACCTATAATTTCTTTAGGCGGACTTTATTATCCCCGTTTGGGTTTATTGGTAATTGGAATTATGTTAACAGTGATGGTGACAGGCTTTTTTAACGGCAGGTACTTTTGTGGTAAACTCTGTCCGCACGGTAGTCTCTACGATGTACTTTTAATGCCTATTTCTTTATTTAAAGGGATACCGGCTGTTTTTACTTCTAAAATTACGAAATGGCTCTTTTTTATATTTTATATGGCTATGTTTATCCGCAGATTAATAGCTGTGTCAGGTTACTGGGGAGAGTTAGTATTTATCGATAGGCTAGGATTCCTTTTTGTGACTATGTATCTAGTGATGCCCACTATTGTCGGTATCTTATTAGCTATCTTGATTAATCCTAGAACCTGGTGTTCTATCTGTCCGATGGGAACTATTCAGACTATAATGAATAAGCTGGGCACTAACTTAGGACTTAATAGTAGTGCTGACCAGCAGGTTACTATTTCTGCTCTAGAGGACTGTTTGGAGTGTGGTCTTTGTGCTAAGGTCTGTCCGATGCAGTTAGAACCTTATACTAATTTTAATCAACAGGAGCAGTTTACAGATTCAGAATGTATAAAGTGTCAAACCTGTATTGAGAACTGTCCGGCTGGCGCTTTGAATTTTGACTCGCGAATTGATCCCGGAGAGTTTATAGAAGAAGAGACTATTGAAGGCTAATGCCCTGCTTTTCTAGTTGATTTGTTCTTTTATAGATAAATTGTTGCGATTTGCGCAACAGTTAATAGTGTATAGTGAACAATGCATAGTTAAAGACCTAGACCATTAAAAGATTAAATTCAAAACCTATTTTGACACAGACTAAGTTCTGACAAAAATCTGACTAAAGTATAAAACTTTAAAAGAATTAAAGAACTAATGATTTTAAGGTCTAGTCAGAACTTAGTCAGATTTTAGTCAGTGTCAAACTGCTCTTGATCTTGACTTTGAACTTTAGCACTGCAACCCTAGCTATTGAAGCTAGGGTTTTTTCTTTTTTACTATACTTCTTTTGAAATAAGATTAACACTTTCAATAATACCTGAATATAATGTGGTAGATTAATCTTAGTAAAGGAGTGAAGCTATGTATTATTTTTATGATGATGAAGAGCAGAAGAATGTTCAGGATCATGTTCAGGATCATAATGATTATCAGCACTATGATGAGGAATACAGTCCTCATTGTGTAGGTACATGTCTTAGATGCCGCTGTCCTCACAATTCTAACCCCTATCGAGTTAAACCAGGGGATACTCTGCGGGGATTAGCCAAAAGATTTGAGACCACAGTTAAAGCTATTAGCAGAGTAAATCCTAAAATCAATCTTGATCCCTTGCCAGTAGGCCGAATAATCTGTATTCCTCGACCGCGTTTTCCGAAAATATGTCCGCGGGGTACCATACTTTATAAAATTCAACCTGGCGATACTTTCTTTAACTTAGCAAAAAGATTTGGAACTACAGTAAAAGCCATTAAGCGAGCTAATCCAGGAGTTAATCCTAGAAACTTACGAGTAGGGCAGATAATTTGTATTCCTAAGCGCCGAAAGCCAGAAAAGTGCCCGCGAGGAACCTGGGCTTATGAAATTAAATCCGGCGATACCTTCTTCAGACTAGCAAAAAGATTTGGAACTACAGTTGAAGCTATTAAGAAAGCTAATCCTGGAGTTGATCCCAGAAACTTGCAGATAGGCCAGATAATCTGTATTCCTAAGCGTCGTTTTGGTCACTATGACGATTACTATGATGATTACTATGACGACTACTATGATCGTTTTTATGAAGAGGAGTCTGATTCAGAAGAGAGTGTTGATGCTGGAGAGGCTTCTTTGCAAGGTCATACGAGTAGCTGCGATTGTAGTGGAAGTAGCTGTGATTGTGGTCGACCGCGTCCACCTAGACCGCCGAGGCCACCGAGACCACCAAAGCCAAGACCACCAGCGCCACCCTGTCCAGAAGGGACGAGGGAGTATACGGTTCAGGCAGGAGATACCTTCTTTAGATTAGCACAGAGATTCGGGACTACAGTGGAAGCAATTCAAGAAGTAAATCCGGGAGTTGATCCTAGGAATTTACAGATAGGTCAGGTAATCTGTATTCCAGAAGAGCCACCGGCACCGCCACCACCAAAGCCACCGCGACCACCGAGACCGCCAAAGCCGAGACCACCAGCGCCACCCTGTCCAGAAGGGACGTTTGAATATACTGTTCAGGCAGGAGATACCTTCTTTAGGTTAGCGCAGAGGTTTGATACTACAGTAGATGCAATTCAAGAAGTGAATCCAGGGGTTGATCCTAGGAACTTACAGATAGGTCAGGTGATCTGTATTCCAGAAGAGCCACCAGCACCGCCACCACCAAAACCACCGCGACCGCCAAAGCCGAGGCCACCGAGACCACCACGTCCACCTAAGGACTGTTTTAGTTCTTTAGATGAGGACTGTGCTGAATTTGAGGAGGAAGAGTCTGATTCAGAAGAGAGTGTTGATGCTGGAGAGGCTTCTTTGCAAGGTAGTCATGATCGTCGTCGGCCACCAGCACCGCGCCCGCCTAGAAGGTGTCCGCAAGGCACCAGAGAGTATACTGTTCAGGCAGGAGATACCTTCTTTGCTTTGGCGCAGAGATTTGGGACTACAGTAGCTGCGATTAGAGAAGCAAATCCTGGAGTTAATCCAGATCGTCTTCAGGTAGGCCAGGTAATCTGTATTCCCGATGGACCACCAGCACCACCACCGGAAGACTGTCCGCGAGGTACTAGAGAGTATACTATTCAGGCAGGAGATACCTTCTTTAGTTTAGCGCAGAGATTTGGAACTACAGTAGCTGCGATTAGAGAAGCAAATCCTGGTGTTAATCCAGATCGTCTTCAGGTAGGCCAGGTAATCTGTATTCCCGATGGACCACCAACACCGCCACCGCCGGAAGACTGCCCGCGAGGTACTAGGGAGTATACAGTTCAGGCAGGAGATACCTTCTTTAGTTTAGCACAGAGATTTGGAACTACAGTGGATGCGATTAGAGAAGCAAATCCTGTAGTTAATCCTGATCAACTACAAGTAGGGCAAGTAATCTGTATTCCTAGAAATTAAAAATTCAATATAACAATACTTTTAGAAAGGCTTCAGAACTTCGGTTCTGGAGCCTTTTTACTTTTTATGTTAGCTTTTTTGTAGGTAACTATAAATTTTAAGTTAAATGCTTGACAAAGATTATTAACCCCTTTATAATTAACATATAACTTACATAAACATAACATAGAATTAGAAAGAAGGGGTAATTATGTTAAGTATAGGTCATTTAACGGGGATGTTGATTTTATTATTGGGGGTATTGATAATTAGTGTATTTTCCATTAAAAAGGTGGATTCGATTTCTGAATTTATTGTAGGTAGCCAGGAAGTGGGAGCAGGGATAGTAATGGGTACTATTTTGGGAACCTTAATTGGAGGCACTTCTACTATTGCTACGGTACAGCTAGCTTATCAATCCGGTTTAAGTGGAATTGCTTTTACTTTAGGAGCAGGATTGGGCTGTATTATTCTCGGACTCTTCTTTACTAAGACCTTGCGAGAGGCGGAAGTGGAAACGGGCCCGCAGTTTTTAGTTAAGGCTTTTGGTAGCAAAGCCGGGCCCCTTTCTAGCCTCTTTATTTCTCTGGGTACCTTAATTAATATAATAGGTAATACTTTAGCAGCAGTTGCTTTGTTAACTTCGGTTTTTGGTTTGGCACCTGCTTTGGCGGTGGTATTGACCGGAGGTTTAATTATTGCTTATGTCTTTTTTGGAGGGATTCAAGGTTTAGGTTTAATGGGAATTGTGAAAAGTATTCTTGTTTATTTGGTAATGTTATTGGCTGGGATGACAGCCCTTAGATCTGCTGGCGGTTTAGCTGGCTTAGGTCTAAGTTTGGAGTTGCAGTCTTTAGTTCAACTTTTTGAAAGGGGGATTAGCAATGACCTCCTGGCAGTAGGAGCAGTTATTGTAGGAGTGCTTTCAACTCAAACCTATTTACAGGCTGTGTTTATGGGTAAAGATGTCCGTACTAGTCGAGTGGGAACTATTACTTCTGGTTTGTTAATGATTCCTTTGGGGCTGATTGGTACTTCGGTAGGACTTTATATGCAGCTTAATTACCCGGGCATAGATAGTAGTCAGGCTTTACCAATCTTTATTTTGGAATATTTTTCTCCTGTGCTAGCCGGTGTTATTTTAGCAACTTTGTTGATAATGGTTATTATCACTGGAGCTGGATTAACTTTGGGAGTTAGTACTATTTTCAGTAGAGATATTTATGGAAAGCTAATTAATCCAGGGGCTACAGATAAAGAAAGTATTAAGGTTTCCAGATTAGCTATTTTAGCAATAGTAGGCTTTAGTTCTTTATTTACTTTAGGTAATGTAGGGACGGTGATTATGGAGTGGAGCTATTTATCCATGGCCTTAAGAGGAGCGGCTATGTTCTTACCATTCTTGGGGGCCGTATTTTTTAATCAAGAGATTAGCCAACGGGCTGGAGTTTTAACTATTGCTATAGCTCCTTCAATGTCCTTGCTGTGGGCTATATTTTCTCCGGTTCAACTTGACCCGCTCTATATAGGTCTTTTAATTGGATTAATCATTCTAGGTAGTAGTTTTTTGAACTCAAAATACAAGTACTCTTTGAGTGAAAATTAAAATAGGGGGGTAGGTTATGTTAAATAAAGACTATCAAAAAATTAGTGAGCAGTTACAGCGGTGGATTAAGGAGCGAGTTGAAAAAGCAGGCTCTGAAGGGGTGGTGATTGGCATATCAGGGGGTATTGACTCTTCGGTGGTAGCTGTATTGAGCAAGAAAGCCTTGCCTAAAAATACCTTAGCTTTGATTATGCCTTGTGAAAGCGATTCTCAAGATCGGCTAGATGCTCAGTTAGTAGCTGAGCAGTTTAGGATTCAGTATCGAGTGATAGATTTAGAAAAAACCTTTAGGACTTTGCTTAAGGCTTTGAGAAAGAAGGAGCAGGCAGGAGAAAGTAGGTCTAAGTTAGCCGTGGCCAATATTAAGCCTCGTTTGCGAATGACTGTACTCTATTACCATGCTAACTTATATAATAGTTTAGTGGTAGGCACCGATAATCGCAGTGAGCTTAAGTTGGGTTATTTCACTAAGTTTGGTGACGGGGGGATTGATTTAGCTCCTTTAGGTAATTTGGTTAAGACTGAAGTTAGAGAGGTAGCTAAAGTGCTGGGGATTCCCGAAAAGATTATCCATAAAGCGCCTTCGGCAGGGCTGTGGGCCGGACAAAAGGATGAAGCAGAGATAGGATTGAGTTATGAAGAGATCGATCGTTATATTTTAACCGGTCAAGGTAGTGAAAAGACTAAGCGGATAGTTGATCGTTTGGCAGCTCGGAATCGACATAAGCTGGAGTCAGCTCCGATTCCGAATTTTTAAATAGCTACCTATGTTAGTTATATGTTATATTTTATAAAAAAGCACTTGATTTATTTCGGTATTTGGTCTATAATTAACACCAAGATAACATAAAGTTAACATAAACTTTGGGAAAGGGGGCTAATTAGTAGCAATTTAGCAAAAGATATTATAAAGAATAAATTTTTTAAAAAAGCAATTAGGAGTGATTAAAGTGAAAAAGAGATTAGTTTTCTTGTTGACTATCGGTTTAGTCTTAGGTGTTTTTTCAGCAACGGCTTTAGCAGAGCCTACTGCAGCTAGTAATGCTGTGGCAATCGATACTATTTGGGTTCTAATAGCTACAGTGTTAGTCTTCTTGATGCAGGCTGGTTTTGCGATGGTGGAGGCTGGCTTTACTCGAGCTAAGAACGCAGGTAATATTATTATGAAGAACTTAATGGACTTTTCTCTAGGTTCCTTGCTTTATTGGGCTGTTGGTTTTGCGTTTATGTTCGGAGTAGGTAATAAGTTTATCGGTTTGGAAGGTTTCTTTTTACAAGGAAGCTTTGAACACTTAGGTTTGGATATTCCGATTACCGCTTTTATGATCTTTCAGACGGTTTTTGCTGCTACGGCGGCTACAATCGTTTCGGGAGCTATGGCTGAAAGAACTAAATTCAGTGGTTATATAGCTTATAGTGTAGTGATTACTGGAGTTATCTATCCGATAGTTGGTCACTGGATTTGGGGTGGTGGCTGGTTAGAAGCTTTAGGAATGGTTGACTTTGCTGGTTCTACTGTAGTTCATTCAGTAGGTGGTTGGGCTGCTTTGGCCGGGGCAATTGTATTGGGCCCTAGAGCCGGTAAGTATGATGAAGATGGCTCGATAAATGCTTTACCTGGTCATAATCTATTGATGGCTGCTCTAGGTGTCTTTATCTTGTGGTTTGGCTGGTTTGGTTTTAATGCTGGGAGTAGTATTGCCGGTACTGACTTAAGCATTGCTGATATTGCAGTAACTACTAATTTGGCTGCGGCAGCCGGAGCAGCTTTGGCGATGATTACCACTTGGCTTAAGCACGGTAAGCCTGATGTGAGTATGTCCTTAAATGGTGCTCTGGCAGGCTTAGTAGGTATTACTGCTGGTACGGCTAGTGTAAGTAATGTAGGGGCAGTGATTATCGGGGCTTTATCAGGAATACTAGTAGTTTATGCTGTAGGCTTTATCGATAGAAGGTATGTAGATGATCCAGTAGGAGCTATAGCTGTGCACGGAATCTGTGGTGCTTTTGGTACTTTGATGGTCGGTTTATTTGCTTTAGATGGAGGTCTCTTTTACGGAGGAGGTCTTAGTCTGTTAGGAGTGCAAGCAATAGGAGTGATAGGAGTAGCTATCTGGACCTTTGTCACTGCTTTGGTATTATTTAAGGTGATTGATGCTGTGATCGGTTTAAGAGTTTCTGCTGCTGAAGAGCAGGAAGGCTTAGATATAACTGAACACGGTTCTGTTGCTTATCCGGACTTTGTACCGTTGCACTGGAAGAGCGTTACTGTTAGCAAAAAAGAAGAATAGAGGGGTGTAAGCATGAAAAAAATAGAATGTATCGTCAGACCGGGCTGTTTGGATGAGTTGATAGTGGTAGTGGAGAAGTTTGGAATTACTGGCTTGAATGTAACTCAGGTTGCTGGGTATGGAAGCCAAAAAGGGTCTAAGAAGACTTATCGTGGTGTAGAGTACGATGTTAAGTTGAAGGAAAAGTTAAAAATAGAGATAGTAGTTGAGGAAGAACAAGTGGAAGAGCTCTTAGATAGTATAATTGAAGTAGCTAGGACTGATACTGTAGGAGATGGGAAAATATTTATTTCTCCTGTTGAAGAGGCGGTGAGGGTGAGAACTGGGGAAAGAGGAACGGAAGCTATTTAAAGAAGTGGATAGTTTGATTATGTGAGGAAGCTCTAGAACTTCAAGTAATTATGAAGTTTTAGGGCTTTTTTATAGTTGTTAAAGGTTGATTGTTGATAATTTAATTTCAAAAAATAATTTCGTTACTAGAATACTGGTATATTTTTTTATTCAAATGATAGAGGACAAAGGATAGATAAAGTTCAAAAGATTAAAATCTACTGGACACAGACTAAAATCTGACTAAGTTCTGACTAGACCTTAAAACATAAAATCAAAAAAATAAAATCATATTAAGATTAAGCTTGAACTAAAGCTTTAGCTTTTATTCGTGTTGATTGGTGCTCATTCGTGGTTTCAACAGGTTTTAAGGTTTTATGTTTTAGTCAGATTTTGTCAGAACTTAGTCTGTGTCAAATAGAATTTAAACTTTATCTTTTGATCTTAATTTATCCTTTATCCTTTATCCTTTATCCTTTATCCTTTATCATTTATCATCTGTCCTCTGAAACAATAGAACGATAAAGTTCTATTATTTACTGCTTAATCCCAAAACTAATTTTTACAATGAGAAAACTGATTTTATGACTTGCAAATTAACTGGAAATATTATATAATAATATAAAATGAAAATAGATTTTATATTATGAAAAGATGATCTTTGAGGAGGTTTAGGCAGATGAAAAAATATTCAGTAGTTATGTTGCAAGTGGTATTGATGCTCTTATTTATTTCTTCGACGGCAATAGCAACGGAAGGAGCTGTAGAAGAACTCATAATTAATGTCGATACGATGTGGGTTTTATTAGCCGGCTTTTTAATCTTCTTCATGCAGGCCGGATTTGCGATGGTGGAAGCAGGCTTTACTCAGGCTAAGAATACCGGGAATATTATTATGAAGAACTTTATGGACTTTTCCTTAGGTTCTTTGGTTTATTACTGTTTTGGTTTTGCGATTATGTTTGGGGTTGGTAACTCCTTTTTTGGGAGTAGTGGTTTCTTTTTACGAGGGAGCTTTGAACACTTAGGATTGAATATCCCAGTAGAGGCTTTCTGGTTTTTCCAAGCTACCTTTGCTGGGACAGCAGCTACTATTGTTTCGGGAGCTATGGCTGGGAGAACTAAGTTTGAAGGTTATTTGCTTTATAGCATAGCAATTACCGGTTTAGTCTATCCAGTAGTAGGTTACTGGATTTGGGGCGGCGGTTGGTTATCGGGAATGGTCGATTTTGCTGGCTCTACCGTGGTTCATTCTGTAGGAGGCTGGTCGGCTTTGGCGGGGGCTATAGTTTTGGGCCCGCGTTTAGGCAAGTATAATGAAGATGGCTCTAGTAATGAAATGCCCGGACATAATATCTTAATAGCCTCCTTAGGAGTCTTTATTCTCTGGTTAGGCTGGTTTGGCTTTAATACAGGCAGTACAGTTGCAGGTACTGACCTAAGTATTGCTAAGATTGCCTTAACTACTAATTTAGCAGCGGCAGCCGGGGCAACTACAGCAATGATTAGTAGTTGGATTAAAACTGGACACGCTGATGTGTCTATGACTATTAATGGAGCTTTAGCTGGCTTAGTAGGGATTACTGCTGGAACTGCTGCGGTTAGCAGTGTAAGTGCCATAGTAATTGGATCTCTTTCCGGAGTATTGATGATTCAAGCGGTGAGCTTTATTGATGGTTTAGGTGTTGATGATCCCGTAGGAGCAGTTTCTGTACACGGAGTCTGTGGAGCTTTTGGTACTTTAATGGTTGGTTTATTGGCTCAGGAAGGTGGTTTCTTATACGGGGATGGCTTAGATCTGTTTTTGATTCAGCTGCGGGGAGTACTCAGCGTAGCGGCCTGGACCTTTATTACTGCTTATCTGATTTTCAAATTAATTGATCTATTAGTGGGGCTTAGAGTTTCAAGTAGTGAAGAGCAAAAAGGCTTGGACTTAGCTGAACATGGTTCCGATTCTTATCCTGACTTTGCAGCTTTGAGTTTGGATAAAATTGAACAGGTGCTGGTAGGTTTGAATCGGATGGCTGAGGGTGATTTTAGTCTGAGGCTGGATACTACTCATGACGATGGGACTGGACTTTTTAGCACCTTTAATCGGACAAATGAACGGATTAGTTCTTTGTTAAGTGAACTGACGATTTTAGTTGAAGAGCTATCTACTGCCAGTCAAGAGCTTTTTGCTTCGGCTCAACAAGGTGATTCAATTACTAGTGAAGCGGTGGGAAGTGTTGAGGCTATGGCTGATAGTATTAAGCAGATTTCAGCTAGTAGTCAAAATGCTACTGCTTTGGCTGAGGAGACTAGGGCTCAGACTGAGAGTGGGAGTAATGATTTGCAAGAAGCTATAGCTCAGATGCAAGAAATTAATAGTTGTATTGATCAAGGGGTAGATTTAATTAAGCAATTAGATAATAATTCGGAAAAAATTGAAGAGATTATTGAATTAATTACTGATATTGCTGAACGGACTAATCTTTTATCGCTTAACGCTCGTATTGAAGCGGCTCGAGCTGGTGAAGCAGGTCAGGGCTTTGCAGTAGTAGCGCAGGAAATTAGGGAGTTAGCCGATAATACAGCTCAAGCTGCGGAGAGAATTTCTAATTTAATTACGGAGACTCAAACTAAGTCTAAAGCTAGCTTGCAGGCAGTTAAAAATGTAGAAAAGAAAGCTCAAACAGGTAAAGAAATAATTGAAGATGCTGGTCAAGCCTTTAATGAGATAGAGGAGTTTACTGTCAATACTTCGGTTAATATTGAACAGACTTCGGCTGATGCTGAAAAGTTAGCTGCTAAAAGTGAAAATATTAAAGAAGGTACTACAGATATTGATCAGCTGTCCGAGAAGATCAGCTCTTCGGCAGAAAAGTTAGCTGATATGGCTCAGAGAATGCAAGGGGTGATAGCTGAATTTAATGTTTGATAAATTTTATTTAATAAAACTAGATTGTAACATATAAAAACTCCTGACATATACATATAATATAGTGTACTGAGCTATACTGTCAGGGGAGGTTAAATTAATGTGTGGAATTGCTGGTTGGGTAGATTGGGCTAGAGATTTACGGCCACAAAGAGAGATTATAGAAAAGATGGGCCAGGTTTTAGAATCACGCGGGCCCGATGAAAAAGGAGAGTGGTTGGCTAAAAGAGCAGGCTTAGCTCATCGGCGTTTGATAGTGATCGACCCTGAAGGCGGTAAGCAGCCTATGCAGCGTAAGTATCAGGGTAATACTTATGTGTTAGTTTATAACGGTGAACTATATAATACTGTTGACTCTTTCTATGCAACTAATTGTAACTTATTTCCATCAAGGTCTAAAGTGTCGTAAACTTGTTCTATAGGAATTCCT
>NZ_JALKBZ010000047.1 GCF_023227765.1 Fuchsiella alkaliacetigena | reverse complement strand
TTTATCAGAGAATTAAGGGAAATCCCACTTTTATTTTCAATTTTTAAGTCTAGATTATTTTACTTGCCGAATTCAAGATTAATAATCAACTTTATTATTTAAGTTAAGTTATTAGAAAAGCGTAGATTGGCGAAAAAAATCGGAGTCTCTTTAAGCTCCTGCTGCAAACGCTCTCTATTCCATAACTCCACCTGATTGGAGCTTGCTAACTCCTTAGCTGAAGAAGTAAAATAGCTATTGGTAACTACCATAGCCTGGTCACAATCATAATGTCCTTTAGCTGCTACTACCTGTTGAACAGCACTATTACCTACACTATCCTGATAACGTTTGGCCTGAACAACTATTCGTTGGCTTGATTTTTTAAAGAAAAATTTCCGCTTAGTCTTTACTAAAATCAAATCTGCTCCTTGATCATTAGAGTCCTTAGTCACTTCAGCCTGATATCCTTGTCTATTGAATAAATGGTATAAAAATTTTTCAAACTCCAAGCCTGTCAGCTGATCTATATCAGAAATTTTAACTCTACCAGAATTAGAACCTCCTTTTTCTATTTTAGCAGCAAACCCTCCCCGATAAATCAAAACTAAAAGTATAAATAAAGGAATATAAAACCATAACGAAAGCAAAGAATTCTCCACAAAAGCTGCCATCATCCCTGAAATTAAAAATAAACCTATCCAAAATAAATAAAACATAGTACCACCATTTCCTATTTATTCTGCTGATGACTCCTCTATCCGAGGGTCTTTTACTTTAAAAACTAAAACTACTACTCCTAAAATAATCATTACTAAAGAAATAGCAAAAACTAACCTGAAATTGAATATATCAGCCAAAAAACCGCCTAAAAGAGTAATTATGGTCACTGTTAAGCCAATAACCGTATTAGTTAAGCCCACATAAGTAGGTCGCTCCTCTAAGCTAGGAGCAAAGTCAGCAATTATAGTCATAAAAGAAACACTGAGTCCTCCCAAAGCAATTCCCGTTAGAATAAATACTACATAAAAAAGAAATCTGTCTTGAGCAAAGTAGGCTACTGAAACTGCCGCCGCATTAAACAGAGAAGCTAACCAAATAACTCGTTTATGTCCCCAGTTATCACCTAAGTAGCCCCAAAGAATATTAGTTAAACTTTTACTGGCTATTGAAACAATAGTAAAGATTCCTACCAGTCCTCCAGCCAGCTCTACTTCTAAGTTTAAGCGCTCTATTCCAGCTACTGTAAATAAGCCGTTACTCATATTAATAAACTGAATCAAAGTAGCTCCAATTACATAGTTGCGGTAATTAGCTTTCTCTTTTAAAATATCTTTCAAATGTTGGAAGTACTCTTTAAAACCCTTTGTTTCTTCAACCGTAGTGTATTCTGGTTCTTTAATTAAAGCTACAAATAAATAAGAAAGCATCTTAACAGCAAAGGTTAAGCCAAACAACCAAATAAAACTACTTTGAAAAGAAAAGTTTTTAATTATATAACCGGCCAAAAAAGCTCCCGCTACCTCTAAAGCACTACTAACAAAACTGCGATAACCAAAAAAACGACCTCGCTTTTCCTGAGGAATAACTTTAAAGGTCATATCAAACCAGGGCGGGCCCACCAAACCGGAAAAAATAGTATGAACCGACCACAAAACAAAAAAAGAAATTAACAGCAGTAACTGTCGCTCAGGAAATAAAAAGTAAGTTAATAAAGTTAAAAATAACCACGGCAGTCTCTGAAATAAGCCTAGTAGTAGCACATATTTTTTCTTTAACTCAGCCGTCTCCACTAACCTAGCTGAAAAAAGTTGTGGAAAATGCAGTCCAAACATAAAAATAGCCGTAATCAAGCTGATTAAGAGCCTTGATTCTGTTAAACGGCGTACAAAAAGCGGTAAAATTGTACTAACCGCTACTAATCCCATACCTAAGGTATAAAAAGCACCTTCACAAATACTAATCCCAAAATTAAATCTATAATTATCTTCAATCTCCGCCTTAATATCTTCCTTTTGCTGTTCTTCCATACAGTTATTCACCCTCCACTATAACTAATAGAATAGATAGACTACTAGTTATAGTGAGTCACTTAACTATCATTTATACTTATAACTTGCTTAGTTAGTGTCTAACTGTTCGCCAAGACCCAGGTAACTCTTTAAATTGAACTGGATTTGCTTCAACCTCCTGGCTAAGATCATTTCTATTCCACAGTTTTATCCCCTTATTTGCAGCTAATTCTTGAGCTGAAGAAATAAAATAACTATTGGTAATTATCATAGCCTCTTGACAGTCATAATCTTCTTGAGCTAACATAGCCTCTATGACTATTTCTTCATTTAATGTATCATCATAAAGCTTAGTAATTACAATAGTTTCGAAAACATCTTCTTTCCCATCTTCAACAGCATCTTCATCTTCAGAGGTATCTTTTAAAATTAAAGCCACCTCTTCCGGTTTGTCATTAAAATCTCTGATCATTTTCACTTGGTATCCTTTTTTAGAAAAGAAATAATACAAAAAAGCATTAAGTCTAAAATCACTCATATTATCTATATCACTTAAACTAATGCTTTCTGAATTACTAGCATTATCTGCCTTAAATTTCCGAAAATAAACTAATAAGGTCAACAGCAACACCGGCAATAAAATAAAAGGAGAAATCATTGAATACCTTAGTAGAGAAATTATAACTCCTAAAGCAAAAAACAACCCCCCTAAAAGAAGATAATCCATCTTTATCACCTACCCAACATCAGAATAATTATTATTAATTCCTATAACTTTTTCTATGATTTAAATCAAATCTCCTGCAAAAATAAATAATCTACAGCATAATTATCAATTAACCCCTCTGCGATTACAAGATTTAACAGTTAATCAGCTTTCAAAAAACTTTAAGCGTAACAATAATTCAACTCGTTGAATAAGTTATTAACAAATTTAGAAAGGAGAGATTAACCTTGCATAATAAATTTCTAAACTTTCTTAATCAGCTTGCCCGACAAGTTCTGGACAGTGCTGTCGAAGGTCTTTGGGATGGAGTCTGGGAAAAGATATTTGAATTAGTCATTGAAGCTGAAGAAAAATGGGAAGAATCCGGCCGAGGAGAGGAAAAAAAGAAATGGGTAATAGCTCAAATTATGGAGTATCTAGAAGAGCATGATAAATTAAGTTGGCTAAACCAAAAAGAATTAAAACTCTTTCTCTGTCGCGTCATTGATGCCTTCATAGATAGTTTGAATATGCTCCTAGGCCATAATTGGATTGAACGAGTAAAGGAATTAGAAGAGGAGCTATGGGAAGAGCTATTTGGACTAGTAAAAGTTAATTTAGAGAAAAAGATCTCTGCTGATTGAGCATAATCTTTATAAGCCAGCAGTATAAAAATTTCAAGAAAAACCTTTTGCTATTCACTCCGATTGAAGCAATCTCTTAATCTGAACCAAACTCCTAGTAAGCATATAATCTCTAAAGGCTCTACTTTCACTAAGTAGGGCTTTTAGTCTTTGTTCTTGACTATTCTGCTTCTCTTTAGCACCCCTACTTTTACTCAAGCAAAGTCTATCCCCAACCCCAAATTCAAGCTTAATCAGTCCTTGTTGCTGAAGATACTTCAAAGCACAAAAAACAGTCTCTTCTCGCTGAGCTGTAAAAACAGCTAAATCCCTAACAGTAGTCTGCCCACCTTGAGCCTTCAACACATGCTTAATTAAGCCTATTAACTCCTTTAAAAAGCTCTGAATCGACTTCAACTCCAACTCGGAATAAGCTAAAATAAGTCGTTGGGGTTGAACTTCTTTCAGCAAATCTTTCAAAATTTTTACTGATGGTGGACAGGAAAGCAAAACCAAGCTGGGAGCCTGGCTGGCTTGATAACGAGTAATCCTATCTACTTCATTAAAAATTTCAGTACCTTCATAGAAGTATAAAGCATCAAGCACTTTCGGTAACTGCTGTCCTAAATGCTGCCAGTTTCGCCAGTCCTCTATTTCCAATTCCTGTTCTTTAGCTTCAGTTGCCTCAACTGGAGAGGGAGCACTAGCTAACACTTCTTTTACCTCTAATTGAAGTTCTCCCTTACCCTGCCAGCGGTTGAGAGTTAGAGAGTAAACAAGATCGAAGTTCTTTGCTAATTCCTCCTCGCCTCCCCACCACCAAATAGCCGGGTATTCTTCTCCATGTTGTCTTAACACTAAGCGGCGATGCTGACCATCTTGAGTAGCTTTTTGCCAAGTAGCCTCCACTCCAGTACTAAAGAAAGTAGGACGAGGATTTGCCTCCCCAAAGGGAGCCAAGCGTTGCAGTTGACGATAAAGATTCAAATCCAACTGATTAAAATCTAAACTAGCCTCTACCTCAATCTTTTTAACTCCTTTTAAATTAGCCATCTGCTTAGCTAAAACTGACTCTAAGCTTTTAATAAAAGCCGTCAACTGCTCCCGCTTTAAAGAAAGACCAGCTGCGCCAGCATGGCCTCCAAAAGCAACTAAAAACTGCTCACATTCCTGCAAAGCTTCGTAAATATGGACTCCTTCAATAGAACGAGCCGAACCAACTATCTCTCCTCCACCCTGCTTTTCAGATAACAAAAGCACAGGTTTATGGAACTGCTCACAAAGACGAGCAGCGGTAATCCCAATTACACCTTGATGCCAATGGGCCCTATAAAGCACAATAGAACTTCTTTCTTGCTGCTCCTCCAACAAAGCTACAGCTTCCTCATAAATCTCAGTGCCTATTTCCTTACGTTGAGTATTTAGCTCATCAATCTCAACAGCTAACTCTTGAACCTCTTTAAGATCATCGGTCAATAACAGTTCCAAACCAAGTTCCGCCGTAGCTAAACGACCCGCAGCATTAAGCCGAGGAGTGATTTGAAAAGCCACCTGCTCAGCCGTAAGGGTATTTAAATCTAACTCCAATAGTTTATATAACTCCTTTAAACCTAGCCTATTAGTTTCTTTTAAAGCTTTTAGACCCCGCTGTAAAAGATAGCGATTCTCTTTTTGCAAAGGCACCACATCGGCTACAATAGCTAAAGCCAGCAGATCTAAAAACTCTGTTACTTCCTCTCCCTTATCCAACTCAGTTAATAAAGCCTGGGCTAAATAATAAGCCACTCCCGCCCCAGGTAAATAGCAAGCCTTATCCTCCGCCGATAATAACTTCGATGATACTATCACCTCAGCTTCGGGCAACTGAGCAGGTAGCTGATGATGGTCGGTAATCAGCACCTGCATTCCTAATTTCTGAGCCAAAGCAACCTCCTCAAAGTTGGAAATTCCACAATCACAACTCAAAATCAACTCTACTCCCTGCTCTGCTAGTTCTCTAATTACCTCTTTATTTAAACCATAACCTTCGCTAAATCTATCCGGCAAGTGATAATCAGCCTCAGCTCCTAGCTTCTCTAATAAAGAAAACAAGATAGCTGTAGAAGTTATTCCATCCACATCATAGTCACCGTAAACTACTATCCGCTTTTGAGATTCCACAGCACTTAAAAGCAAGTTTACTGCTTCGCTCATTCCTGGCCAGCTATAAGGATCACTCGGCTGATAATATTTAGGTTGCAAGAAGGCCTTTAGCTCTTCCTTAGTCCTAATCCCTCTTTGCCAAAAAATCTGGGCCAGCAGCTTTGAACCACCAAGCTGTTCTAGTAACCATTCCGGGACTTTTATCTCCGCAGGTACTTGCACTTCTAGTTCCATTAAAATCCACCTTCGCTCATATTGATCTCTTCCACAGTATCCCAATCAAAATCCAAATCCAGTTCATCATCCTCTTGATCTAACTGCAAAGTTCGCTTCCCGTGACAAATAGGTCGATATTCACAGTAAGCACAGATCTTTTCATCGGTAGTAGCTAAAAAATTATCATAGTCCTGATTCTTAATCTGAGTAATCTTATCCTCTAAAGTACGCTGATCCTTAAGCACTTGCTGAGCATGGTAACTAATTGGCTCCACCTGCTTCGGAAAACGAGGATTCCAGTAAATAACAGAAATATCCTCCGGTTCAAAAGAACCAGTAGGTGAATAAACTCCCCCAGCCTGTGCTAATACATATCTATAAACCATCGTCTGAATATTCTTACGCCGATACTCCTTTTTACTAGGCTTAGAATTAGTCTTCCAATCATAAATAACCACCTTTCCTTGGGCAGTTATATAGAGCAAATCATATTTAGCTACTAATCTTAAACCATCCTCATTAAGCCTTAACTCCTGCTCCGGTAAGAAAATATCCTCTTCATTATAGGGTCTAAGCTCTATTAAACGCTCTAACCAGGTGATTAACTGCTCCGAAAGCAAACTCTGCTCCTCTATAAAACCTTGGCGAGAATAATATCTTTCAGCTAAGGTATGGAATTTACGGCCCAGTTGCCAAAAATCCTGTTCCTTTTTATCCATTACCCAGTTACTATTTAAAAAAAGCCCGTCCAAATAACGCCGACGAAACTTCAATTGACAGATATCATAGCAGCCTAAAGCCGATTTACTGAAGTATAACTTCTCTATATCTCTAACTAACATACTCTTCTCGCTCCCTCTCTATAAATTCAGCTAAAGCCTGAAAAGATCGACTAGGCTCAGTCCTTTTAGCACTATAACTACTTAAAAAGAGATTTTTCTTAGCTCTAGTAATAGCCACATATAACAGCCGTAACCGTTCCTTAATATTAGCCAGTTTAGCCGCCTGCAAAGGATTAGTTCCCACCTGCCGCTCCAAACAGTAATCCAGCTCAGCCTTAGCTAAGGCTTCCGGATTACAGCGCTGCTCCTTTAAATACCAGTTTTCCCCTCTAAACTTATCTGCAAGGGTACTAGGATGCTCCCAGGAAGTTAAAGATGTTAAATAAACGGTATCCCACTCCAAGCCTTTAGCCTTATGAGCCGTCAATACAGTAATAACTCCCGACTGTGCTTCAAAGCCTCTAGTTTTATGCAGATTCTTCACAAAATTCCTAAAGGAAGGTTCTAAACGTGGTAGCTCCTCTACAATATCCAATAAACGCCAGTGAGAATTCAGTTTTAACTCATCTCTGATCTGTAAAGCAATTCCCTGAGCTAAAGCTAAAGTATCCTCCTCCAGGTTCAATTCCTCAGCTAAAAATAGAACTAGCTTATCAGGAGCCAGCTCAAGACTGGCCTCCAACCACAAACGGAGCTTCTCTAAAGCCTGCTTAAACTCAGTAAATAGCTCCTGACTTTTCAGTAATTCTTCCGGCAAACGAGTAGTAGATAGCTGGTCACCTAAAGGATAAAGAAGCTCTTCTAATTTCAACTCAGCTAAGAGTATATCAACTACTTCTAACTCAACAGCTGAAAACTCTCTTAAAAATACCTCCTTAAGTAGACGACCCATTTTTTTAGTCCGCTGCGGCTGAGCCAAGGCCTCAATAGCTAGCCTTAAGCTATCAATAGTTCTCTGTTCCTCTTCCCCCAAGCCGCTTAATTCCTCAAAGGGGGCTGATAAGTTCTCCAATTCTGCTATTAAATCAGCTTTAGCGTAACGATTAGGCACTAAAATAGCAGCAGTATTCTCAGGATTATGCTCAATATGATGAGCTGCATAATAGGCCACCTTTGCTAACTCTTCCTGCTGACTATTAAACTCTTCAGCTGCTAGCCGATACTCATCTATCACCGGATTAGGAGCTGGATCATCTTCACCTACCGGATTAATTAACTGTTCCGCTAAAGCATCGCGACACTCCGGTTGAGGGTGTTCATTCCGTACCCACTGTACCAAATAATTAGCTAAATCGATAATCTGTTCAGTACTACGACTGGAATAGAGAATCGACTCTTTTTGCACCTCTTTCCGTTTACAAAAATTTCTAAATAACTCCGGTTCAGCAGCAGTAAAGGTACCCATAATTGCCTGGTTAGAGTCTCCAACCCGAACTAAATTACCTCCTTGACCAGCCAATAGGTGTAAAATTTCCTCTTGAAGAGGATTGGAGTCTTGAGCCTCATCTTCAAAAATATAGCTCCACTTTGTTTGTAAGCGCTGCCTTAACTCTTGATCTTCCTTTAATAAACGAAAAGCTTGCAAAATTAAATCATCGAAGTCTAAACAGCCTTGATTATGTAAAATCTGCATATATTCACTGTAAATCTCACAAACCCAAGGTAAATAAGAGTCCTCAGGTAACTCAGCAGGCAACTCCTCAACCTCGGCCGTACTAAGGCCTCTAGATTTGATAGTAGCAATCATATTACGCACCAAGGAAGGAAAGTGTTTGGTAGTCCAATCTTCTACTGCTTTATTCTGCCAATAATCGCTATCTTCAACAGTTATTAATGGCTCCCACCTATCTCGATTTTCAGTCAACCACTTTTGAGTAAGTTCGGAAATTATCTCCCCCTGCTGATACTGGTCTAAAATCTGAAACTCCTGATTAATTAAAAGATAATCGGGCCTTTCACGCAAAATACTAACCGCTAGAGAATGAAGGGTTTTGATCTCATAACCCCGATTAGCATTCTCACCTCGCGCTTCTAAAAACTCACCAATACGAGTCCGAAAATTAGAAACAGCCGAGTTCATATAGGTAACTATTAAGATCTTACCCGGCTGAGAATGGCCTTCGGCAATCAACTCAGCAGCTAGATAGGCCAAAACAGTAGTCTTCCCAGCTCCAGGTACAGCTGGCACTGCCATCATTCCCTGACGGTATTGAGCTACTTCCTTTTGACCTGGACGTAGTTTAATCATCAGCACTCACCCCTAAATAGTCCGCGCTTAACCAGTCAGCCAAGACCCCATCCTGTTCCCAACCTCTACTGCTTAAATAGCTGTCAGCTAGATATAAACCTTGAGTAGACTTGCCTAATAAACTCCGTAAGTAATCACACAGCTGCTGCTTACGCAGAGAGCGGTCTATGCTATCGCTCCAGCTTTCTTCTAACTCCCGCTGAGAAAGTAGATAGGGATTACTTAACTCCTTGCTACTCCCCTGTAACCAGAGCTGATTGGAAATATCCAGCCAAAACTGGTATTTGACACTATCAAGATGGGAAAAAGAAAGAAAAGAATAGGGAGTTGAAAGCAAAACTTGATCCTGAACATCAGCCGACTTAAATAAAACCTTAGCAGCCAAAGTACCTTTCTGCAACATTTTCATAAACCTACGGTTCAACTCCTCTTGAGGCCAGTAAGCTCGGCCCACCTCCTTAAACTTAGCTATAGAATCGATCAACTGCCGACAGGCTAGAATATCCTTTTCTGCCGGCGTTAAAGGAGCCAGCAGTTCAGCAAAAATTCTCCCTAAAAAGTAATCCAGTTCAAAATCACAGTTCTGTTGTTCTAACAACCACTCTTTTAGCTGTTCATAGCTGTCACTATTGGCAAAGCCCAAACGCGCTCTTAAGCCTACCTTATCTAAATCAGGCAATTCTAATTTATTCTTGAATATTTCCTCGCTCAACAAAGCGCTGCGCACCGGATCTAACTCCAAAACTAGACTCAAAGTATGTAATAAAGAAGAAAAGTTAAGTTCCAACTTCCACTCTGGATTAGCCAATAAGGAAAGTACTATCAAAGCTTCAGCAAAAGAGTTATCCAACAAGCGACGATCGCTGCTCAAATTTAATAAGTTATAACCCCTATCTTCTAAATATTTAGTCAAAGCAAAGTCCAAAACTTGATCCACACTAGGAGCAATTACCGCAATCTGTCCCGGTTCTATTCCTTGCTCGATTAACTCTACTATCTGTTCTCCAACTTGAACTAGCATCTCTCCACGCAGATCAGTGAGAATTCTATCTTTTATGTAAGGACTTTCTGCTAAAGGCTGATCTTCTAAAATCTGAGCCATTAGATTTTGAACTAAACTGCGGGCCCGCTCCGAAGAGGTATAAGACCCCTCTAGCTCCACTAACTCACAACGTGGAAAAAAGTTTTCTCGAGCCATCTCCGGCGCCGAACCAAAGAACCTACCAAAGCCTCCTTCAGGATTAAAACTGAAGTAGCTCTCTTCCACCCCTTCCATCAGCTTTAAAATCAACTGTTGGGCCCCGGGTACCATCTTTTCTAAATCATCGACTATTAAGTAATGATACCTACCTAACAGCTCTTGACAGTACTGAGAATCATTCAGCAAATGCTGATGATAAAGCTTAATCAGAGTTGAATAGTCTAAACAGCGTTCTTCCCGGGCCAGCTCTTTAAATTTAAGCATTAATTCTAAACCCTGCTCATAGGCAGCAGCCTTATCTAAGTCAGCGCCGGCCCAACCCAAGAGCTTATCCTCTAACTGCTCTTTATTTAAGCTATTCATCGCCGCTAAATTAAGGTTATCGATTAACTGAACCGCAATCTGCTCCGAAGTAGCTTTAACACTAGCAAAGGCTCCTTCTTCTCGAGCCTCCCGCACTAACTCACTCATTAAGTAATGAGCCGGCTCTACGGTCATAAAGGTGGGTTCTAAGCTCTTCCGTCCTCCAGGTAGCTCTTCATCCACTAGATGCCAATACTGCTTTAGCTCTTGTTGGATAAAGCCGAAATAGCTGAAGATCTGTAGCGGGCCCATCTGCTTTAAGTCTATCTCTAAACGCCAGTTACTAACGTCGCCAGCATCTTTAGCAAAAACTAAACAGTCTTCAGTTTTACTCTGCTTTACCTTCTCTCTATACTTTTCCTGTAAAATAGTTGTTTTGCCCGACCCCGTAGGGCCTACATATATTCTCTGCATTGCTAACACCTACTCGTTTTTCTTTATTGACGAAATTTTAGTTGATTATACTACTGTTGCTTATTTATATATTTAGGCGTAGCTTAGGGAATTCCTTTTTTGAACTTGGCTGGAATCAAAAAGCTCCACCCTTATCTTCAAGGTGGAGCTTAATTTATCACCAACCCAGTTTTAACCTACTTAATCTTCTCTCCGGATCATCAAACTCCACTTCCTCAACTTTAAAATATTCAGGATCATAATTGCTACCAGCCCAATCCTTCATATGCTGATAATCATCATGTTCAGGATCAGCTAATACCTCTAATAATCTCTCATAGCCCCCAACTCCACCGCAGTCTTCTCGGGGACAGGCCCTAGCTCCATCTAAGCAGACTGGATACTCCTCCCCCTCTTGAGCAGGACTAATCTCTTCTAATTCTATTTCATGTTGCCAGTAATCTCCAAAATCATAAATGTAAGTTGCTTTCTTATTTTGACTATCAAAATAATCAGCAATCCTTTCTTCCCAACTGATCAAAAAATGCTCAGCACCATCCATATCTGGATAACTAATTTCTGCTTCTTTCTCAGTATCAGGATTCTTTATTTTAAACTCATGCAAATGATAATCTAGCCAGCCCATAGCATCCTGAATTGCTACGTGTAAATTCCAGAAAGTATAGGTTGCCGGAACTCCAATCCGACGCCAAATCTGCGGCTCTATATCCTTAAGACTTACTTTGAAATAATAAACTTTTTGCCTAAGTTTTCCCATTCTCTCTTCAAAAGCGTTCTCTAAAGCCTCTATTGGATAAGCTATATCTGCGCTCAAAATAGGTGTTCTATTATTAGCTTTATTTAGTCTAGTTAAATTCATCCTTCGCGTAGGCAAAAAGTCTTTAAATCTGAATTCTGTATCTTGTTTCGTACTATTCATTGAACCGAGAATACTTCTATCATAGGTTTTAGTATATTTAACTACCTCTATCTCATCCATATACTTTTCAATATAACGTTCATCTATTTTATCAGCTTTAAAGTTTTTTCTAATGGCCTGCCTACATAAGTTACTGAAATCTTTAAAATTATTCTTTTTTAATCCGTATAGAACAATTGAATATCTGCTTTTTACATTCATTAGAATTACACACTTTCTTCTATTAAACCTAAAAAGGTTAGCATGCCAATTATAAAAATCATCTTTATCTTCCGCTACTGGCTCAATTTCAAAATCCAGCTCATCCCTTAATTTAGCAGTACAATTGATAGTCAACATTATAACCCCTCCTTTACGTAAATAGGCTATGAAATCTTAAATCCTCTTTTAAGTTCTCTCTTAACTCTTGAGCACATCTTTTAGAACAAGTGATAAATAAAATATCGACTCCCTGCTTTTTAGCTGGAGATTTTTTGCCAATAATTAGAATCCATATATTTTCTTTATTACCAATACTAAAACCTTCTTTAATATAACCTTCCTCTTTAACTGTTAGTTTGCTATTTTCATTAAATCTAGCCTCAACACTCCATAAATCACCTGATGACATATTGCTACCACACCAACAACACTCATCCTTCAATTGTTGTTCTAGCATTTTTCAGCTCCTTTCTTATTTTATCGGCTTATATGCTTATTATTTCAATTAAAATTAATAATATCCTGCCTATGAATAAAATATCTTAACTACCAAATATCATTCATATATTATATTTTGAACAACTTGTTAAAAAAGCAGTTCTCAACAGGATATCATCCTTATCAATTAAAAGCCATCCAGAACATAAAATATAACATTTACACTAATACTATAATTTAGGAAGTTTCATTTACAATAAAACTGACCTATCGAGGAGGTAAATAATAATGGTAAAAAACGATATCACAATTCAAAACCTACAATCGGCCTTTGGGGGAGAAAGTCAGGCCTATCAACGTTATATCGCTTGGGCCGACAAAGCAAAAAAGGATGGTTTTCCTAAAGTAGCAGTCTTATTTGAAGCAATTGCTTATGCTGAAGAAGTACACGCCGGTAATCACTTTGAAGTATTAGCAAATGTTGAAGGAGATAGCTTAGTTGCTGCCGGAGCAGTATTTGGAATGAGCTCAACAGCAGATAATTTGGAAGGAGCCATTGCTGGAGAAGATTTTGAAATTGAACAAATGTATCCGGCCTTCCATCTAGTAGCTAAAGACCAAGGAGAAAAAGAAGCAGTTAAGTCTTTCCACTATGCCTTAGAAGCCGAAAAAATTCACTCTAAATTATTTAATGAAGCTAAAGAAGCTGTAGAAGCCGGCAATGATTATGATTTAGAATACGTAAGTATCTGTGAAGTCTGTGGACATACGGTAAAAGATGATAAACCAGATAAATGTCCAGTTTGTGGTGCTTCCGCAGAGCAGTTTAAAGAATTCAGATAATAATTATACAAAAATTTAGAAAATACTTATTTTATAATCAAAAATAGGGCCCTACTCTAAAAGAATAGGGCCCTATTTAGCATTACAACTTAAACTGCTCAACTAACTCCTCTAACTCCTGAGTCATAGCCGTCAATCTTTGAGCAGAATTAGAAACTTCATCGGACATAACCATTATATCATCTGTAGCACCTGTTATCTGCTCACTGCTTTGAGCTAACTCATTAACTGCACTAGCTGTCTGTTCTATCTGAACTGAAGTCTCCTGAACTGAATTTTTAATTTTATTAAATGCCTTTTCAGTTTCTTCAGCAACCTCTTGACCTTTACTAGCCTTCTCCTTAACTTCGCTTACCTTTTGAGTTCCTTCTTGAGACTGCTTTTGAGTTCTCTTAACTAAGCCAGAGATTTTATCCGTCGCCTCCGCAGTTTCACCAGCTAATTCTCTAATCTCTTCAGCCACCACAGCAAAACCTTGTCCGTGCTCACCAGCTCTAGCCGCTTCAATAGCTGCATTTAAAGCTAACAGATTAGTCTGTTCGGCAATATCAGTGATCAATCCCACTATTTCACCGATCTCTTCGGAAGTATCATCTAATTCATTAATCACTTCTACAGTTTCATCGACTACCTGGTTAATTTCTTTAATACTATCTATTGTTGATTTAATAGTTTCACTACCTTGGTCAGTTTCTAAGCTAGCCTCTTCAGAAAAACTGGCAACTTCCTCTGCACTAGCTGAAATCTCCTCTATACTAGCCGACATATTTTCAATTAAACCATTAGCAGTTTCTATGCTGGCATTTCCCTCTTCAGCTGATGCTAATAGTTCTTGACTAGTAGCAGAAACATTTTGAATTGCCCCCTTAATCTCTTGATTTATCTCCGTTAAAAGCCTGCGTAAGTTTCTGATCATCTTATTTATCCCTTTAGCTAAAAGCCCTATTTCATCCTTAGAATCAATATCCACTTCACTACTTAAATCACCATCGGCAGCTAAATTTACTACTTTAACTAATTCATCAATAGGTCGTAGTGAAATATAAACTAAAAAGAATATAAGAGCAATAATTGCTAAACCAACTAAAGCAATAATAATTAATAACTTATTAGTTTCACCTGAAATAAGATTATTATATCCACTCACATCACTAAAAACCCCAACTAGAGCCAATACTTCTCCCTCGTAACTTTCAACTGGAAAGAGTGAATAAGCTATATCTCCTACTTGTACCATTTCCGTCATTCCTGATTCTGCTTCAGTAAAAAGATCTTGATCAACTAAGTCGCTATATTGAGCAGTCTCAATTGTCACTCCATAATCTCCATTCTCGGGAGTAAAAACAGCTAATTCCACATTCAAAGCCTCTTTAATCTGGTTTAATAAGTCTTCAGTAAATTCAATATTAGTTTCCATAGTTCCAACTACTTCACCTTCAGAGGATAACACAGGACTCCAACCCCTCATTCCCATCCCAAAAGGTGCCTGATCAAAACCAGTCAAAGACTGAGCCAACTGGGCAGTATCCGAAATTGGCTTTCTATCTGCAACATCACCATATGTATCAATATCCTGGGCCCGCACCAAAGAAGTATCATATGGGGCTCGCAAATGAAGAACAGAAAAACCAAGTTCTTCCAAAGATTCATAAACAGGTAATAAGCTCTCAATAGCCAACTCCCTATCTTCTTCCTCAGCAGCCTCTCTGATCTGAGGTAAGTTAGCCATAGAAATAGAAACTCCTAAAGCCTGTTGAGTATTACGTTCAAAAATATCCTGTATTGTAGCAACATTAGACTCTATATTATCAGCAATAACTGTACTTAAAAGATTATTTTGACTATTACTCACAGCCACTCCAATTATAATTCCCATGATTATTATGCCCACACTTAATAATATTAGTACTTTTATTTTTAAGTTCAAACTCTTAATCATCTCATTAATCACCTCAATTATTTAATTACAATGACAAGTTTATCACAAACTGGTCAATTCTACAAGTGCTTTTTTATGTAATGAAGCAATTTTCATATCTTAAAATATAAAATTCTTAAATACTCTTTTAAGTCCTCTCTTAACTCTTGAGCACACCTTTTAGAACAGCTAATGAATAAATAGAGCAGATGTATCTAACCCTTCCATCTAATAGCTAAAAACCAAGGAGAAAAAAGTCGACAGCAGTCCCAAATTTAAAGCTCGCGAACTTCTACATAATCCTCAGATTCATATTAACTAACAGTTTGTTTTACTTTTTCTAAACTTCAACAGATATACTTCATTCCCCCGCTCATTATAGCAGATTTCATCATATAACTCATTGATCATCTTAATTCCTCTCCCTCTCTCTTTCTCAATTTGAGCCTCTTTTTCTATATTAAAGCTTTGATTAACCTTACTTTGCCAATCAAAACCTTCCCCCTCATCTTTAATGATAATTTTAATATATTTTTCAGTAACCTCTGCTTTTATCTCAACCGCTTTATTTTCATCCATCTTATTCCCGTGCTCGATTGCATTAGCAGCTATCTCTTGAAAACCAATACAAATTAAAGTAGATTCCTCATAATAAGGAATAATAAACTCTGTTAACTCTTCCTGCACCTGATACATTACTTCAATACTACTCTTAAATTTTCTTTTAAATTCATCAATAATTGGCAAATCCCTTTTTAAAATAACAAAGGTTATATCATCATGTCCAGTTAAGCTACCCGCAAACTCCTTAAAATCACCTTTAATCTTATCTGCAATTAAATCAGGAGGAAGTCTATGATTATCCTTTAAAACAGCTTGTAAACGCTCTTCTCCGTACCGTTTATTATGAACATACTCCTCAATTAAACCGTCGCTTGTTAAAAGTAACCCCTCTCCTTCTTTAAAATCCAATACTTCTTCAGTATATCCTAAAGGCAATTCATAACTAATAGCTGAAGAGATAGGCATTCCTCCGCAAGATAATGAAAAAACCTTGCCACTTTCAGTTATTCTCATTGGAGGAAACTGAAAACCAGCATTAATAAAAGTAAATTCCATACTAGTTAAATCTAAAGCTCCAATTAAAATACAAGCAAAATAATCATCCGGGAAGTCCTCCTCATTATATCTTTCAATTATAAATTGGATTATATTTTTAGGAGATAGATTCCTTCCCTTCCGATATTCAAACAATAGAAAGTTATTAATACACTCCCTAATAAAGATATTCAGTATAGCTCCATCCAAACTATGTCCAGTAATATCAACTAAATAAACTAATAAGTAGCCGTCAAGCTTAATGAAGTTATAAAAGTCTCCCCCAACTCTTTCGGCTGGCTCATAGTAACTAGCTATAGATATCCCTTCGACATCTGGTAGTTCCTTAGGTAAAAACTGCTTGTGAATCTCCATACCTTTATCTAAAACTTGATTAATCTGTTGGTTTGCTTTCTCTAATTTTTGACTCTTCTCTTTAACCTTTTCTTCAGCTAATCTTCTAAAAGTAATATCAATATGAAAAGTAACTACTTTAGTAGGATATTCCTCTGTTAGAGGAGTAACCTTCATATTAAACCATCTTTTTTCAGTAGGAGAATGACAAGAATATTCAAATTCAAAAATCTCTTCTTCGCCCTGAATTACCTTTTTAATCCCTTCGGCTGCTACTTTAGCATCTTCAGTTCCATTATTATACGATTTTTGGCATACCTCTAAATAGTTAATTTCATTATTCCAATTAGAAATTTGTCCGTCATTATTTCTATGAAATTCTCTCCATTTATTATTAGTTTGAATTATATAACCTTTTTCATCTAGCACAGCAATATTAGCAGCAATAGAGTTTAATACTGTAATGAGAAAGTCCTTGCTCTTATTTAATTCCTTCTTTAGCCTTCTTTCTGCACTAATATCTCTAAAAATCAATATTGCTCCCTTTAAGTTGCCCTCTTTATCTTTAATTGGAGAAGTAGAATCATCAATTGGTACTTCACAAGCAGACTTAGTAATTAAGTTCGTTTTCTTAGGTAGTTTAACTATTTGTTCAATCTCTAAAGCTTTTTTTACTGGATTCACTACTTCTTCCTTCGTTTCTTCATGAACTAACCTTAAAACTTCATCAATTTCTTTTCCAATCGCTTTCTCCTTACTCCAACCAGTTAAATCTTCTGCTACCGAATTCATTAAAGTTATTTTAGCCTCAGCATCAGTTGCAATTACCCCATCACCAATTCCTTCTAAAGTAATCTCTAACTTTTCTTTGATATTCTCTAAGCTACTTATATAAGTATCTTTATCATTTTGCATATAACCCTCCCCCCTTGTTAAACACAATTACTTTAAAGACTCTTTAAATTGGAATCTGTTAAACACCTATAATCCTAGTAATACCATAAAATTGCTTGATTTACCAAAACAAATTGCTATTAATTTATTAATTCTCACTAGCATTGCAAGAACTTAAATTGAAAAAGTCAAATCGCAAATATAGGATTTAGACTTGATTAAATAGAAAAAG
>NZ_JALKBZ010000046.1 GCF_023227765.1 Fuchsiella alkaliacetigena | reverse complement strand
ATTTTTTAAATTCAAACTGAGTATAAGAAATAAGATTGAGTTTTAAAATAAAATTTATTCATGCGATTGCCCTGGGCCCTATTCCCGCTTTCGCGAGTAGGGCCCGACTCTCAACCTTCACTCAAAACTCCTAATTCAAATAATCCCCTAAATCAATTACTTTATATTTTCCTGAATCTCCTTTACTTCTTCTTCAGACATAGAAATAGATTTCACTATCATTTCTACTGTTGCTCCATGCTGCAACAAACTTTTTACCATCTCTCTCTTTTCTTTTTCCGCTTTCTCCCGTTCTTCTCTTCTTGTTTTCTCCCGTTCTTCTTTTCTTGCCCCTTCAATACTACTTACATAGTCATGGATTGCTTTTTGTCTTGCCTCATATATTTCCCTTGCTTCTTCATCCTGACTCAGCACTTCTAAAGTCTCCGCGGCCTCTTTTAATTCCTTTACTCTCTCTTCAATCATTTTCACCACCTCACTATCAGGATTTTTTAAAAATAGTAACCAGGGTAGTAAGTTATTATCTATGTCCTCGAGAGTTTTATACCTGTTTTCATCCAGTTTTGTTAGTTCTATGAAGTGTATTTCTTCTAGGTCTGTTAGTATCTGATTAGTCTCTTTTTCTTTGAGTAAGAAGCAGTTGTGGTGCTTATCCATTCCCTTGAGATAGTCAAAGTTTAAGATATTAATTGCTACTGTTTTATTTAGAGTGCTGTATTCTTGGCCTTTTTTGAGCTGTGAAGAGTATAGTTTAGACCAGTAGTAGAGGCTTCTTCTAGTCATATTATACTGGTTTTTTAACTGAATTTCGATGTTGATCTTTTTATTATTATCAGCAGTTGCTTTGATATCCAGGCGGGATAGCTTATCTTCATCCCAGTCTTTGTTTATTTCAGCGTTATCTATTTTTACTTCTACTATTTCTTTTTCTGTCCCTTTGGCTTGAAATACTGCATTCAAGAAGGCGATTAGTATATTAGTTCTTTTTTCCGAACCAAATATTTTCTTGAAAACAAAGTCAACTTTGGGATCTAATAGATCTTTTTTTGTCATAATATCTTCCTTTCTATTAGTTCACAGTCATATTATATCTTATGTGGTGTCTGCATTTATTTTTACTTTGCTTTTCAATTTCTATTTACATTATATCATATTCTGGTAGTGCTTTAAATAGAAATAGGGCCCTATTCACGCTGCACGCGAGTAGGGCCCGACTCTCAACCTTCACTCCAAAGCTCCTAATTCAGATATTTGTCTAGGTCATCTAGCTTCTCTATATCAAATATAGCATCTCTGACTATTTCCAACTCTTCCTTATCAAGATCCTTCAAGTTTTCTTTGTACTCTTTAGGCAGCCTACCTATTTTTTTAGTGAGTAATTTAAACACCGTCTCCTGTAATTGCTCTATCTTGCCTTCTATCTTACCTTCTATCTTGCCTTCCTCTTTCAACTCTTGGGCTATACTCATCACCGCTCCCCCTTTCTCTTTAGATACTCTTTCTGATATTCTTTTTACATCTTCTAAGGTAGTATCCACAGCATCGGTCTCAATTATATACCTGAGTATTATCTTGAAATACCCAACTGCCTTATTCTCCTTTTCCAGTTCATCCAAAACCTTCAAAGCTACAAATACTCTTTCCTCAAAATCATCTTTATAAACTGCAGCTAACACCTCTATAAATACTCTCATCTGACAGATCTTTTCAATTTCTCCTTTAGTATAACCAGAAAGATCAACTAACAAATACTCAAAATCAGGTAGATAAGGCTCTAACTCTCTAGGTACTTCTCCTACAATATCGCTTAGCTTAAGTCCAATATCCCACTGTGTTTTCCCGTGATAAATTAGCATCGGTAATATTAATGGCAACTTATCAACTTCTTGCTTTTTCTTTAAGAGCCATATATTCAGCATATACCTAAGAAGTTGTAGAGCGATATCTGGATATTTATAACTTTTATGTTCAAAGATAAAGCATAGGTAACTTGTTCTGCCAGCTATTCTAGCTTTGTAGACTACGTCGGAAAAATGTTCAGCTAGTTCGTCATCAATGAAGCTTTCTTTCTCGATTTCTAAACTTGTAGTATCTACCTTAGCTAGTACATTTCTTGGCAGATATTCTTGTATCAAGTCTTTAGCTACTTCTTTTTCTTCCATACTTCTTTTGAAGAACTTATCGTGCGGTGTCTGCATTTATTTTTACCTCTCTTTCTTAACTATGATTATATCTTATTTTAATTGAAAATCAAAGCTGCTTAAGTAGTTATCAGCCCGATTCAAATTAAATAGGGCCCTATTCCCGCTTTCGCGAGTAGGGCCCGACTCTCAACCTTAACTCAAATCTCCTAATTCAAATATTTGTCTAAATCATCTAACTTCTCTATATCAAATATAGCATCTCTAACTACTTCTAGTTCTTCTTTCTCAAGTTCTTTTAGACTTATTCTGTAGTCTTTAGGCAACATACCTAGCTTTCTACTTAGCAACTTAAATAATGTTTCCTGTAATTCTTCTTTCCTGCCTTCCTTAATACCTTCCTCTTTCAACTCTTGGGCTATACTCATCACTGCTCCCCCTTTCTCTTTAGATACTCTTTCTGATATTCTTTTCACGTCTTCTAGGCTAGTATCCACAGCATCAGTCTCAATTATATATCTGAGTATTATCTTGAAATAGCCAACTGCCTTATTCTCCTTTTCCAGTTTATCCAAAACCTTCAAAGCTGCAAATAGCCTTTCCTCAAAGTCATCTTTATAGACTGCAGCTAATACCTCTATAAATACTCTCATCTGACAGATCTTTTGAATTTCTCCCTTATTGTATCCAGATAGATCTAAGAGAATATACTCAAAATCTGGCAGATACCTTTCTACTTCTTCAGGTACTTCTTCTACCAAATCACTGAGCTTAAGACCTATGTTCCATGTCTTTGCCCCGTGATAGATCAACATCGGGACTATCACCGGTAGTTCTTCAGTATCCTGTTCTCTTTTTAAACTCCAGATGTTGAGCATATACCTCAAAAGTTGTAAGGTAATATCGGAATACCTGTAGCTCTTATGCTCAAAAATGAAGCAGAGATAGCTTTCTTTGCCTTTGATATTAGTTCTATAAACTATATCGGAAAAATGTTCGGCCAGCTCCTCATCGACGAAACTTTCTTTTTCTATCCTTAGACTATCCATATCCAATTCGGCCAGCAGCTCGGATGATAGGAAGTGTTCCAGTAAGTCTTTGGCTGTTTCTTTTCGCTCCATACTTCTTTTAAAGAACTTATCATGTGGGGTCTGCATTTATTTTTACCTCACTTTTCAATTTCTATTTATATTATATCATATTTTGGTAGTGCTTTAAATAGAAATAGGGCCCTATTCACGCTCTTTCTCGTGAGTAGGGCCCTACTCTCAACCACATTCAGAAATTAATAAAACCTCTAAGCTTCTCTACAAACTACTTAAACTCAATCGAATCAAGCACTTCCTGAATCATTTCCATATTTTCTTCATATAGACCTGCCGGTGCTTCGTAAAAGATTTCTATCTCTTGTCCATAATAAGCAGAGTTTATCTGTTTAATTTTTATACCATCATCAAAGGTCAGCAGAGATTTTATGGCAAATTGATTATTCAGCTCTATTTCTTCACTTGATATATCTTCAAAGCCTTCTTCTTCATTCATATCCTCTACTATCTCTATTAAAAAGTCCTTTATCTCCTGCTCATCCATAGCGATTAACCCAATATTATCCTACAAAATTTCAAAAAATTTAATATTTTTTTAGAAAATTAATCACTTAACCTAATCTCCATCTTAATTCCTCCGTCCATAATAAATCCTTTTTCATCTCCAAAATAAAAGACAGCTCGTGGCCCTTTGATCCAGTCACCATCCTCCTCTTCTAAGTGCACATTCTCTAACAGCTCCAGCTCCCGCTTAGTTCCATCATAATCAGCTATATCTCCAGTAACTAAACGTCGATCGTACTCTATTACTACCCCTTGATCAGTCCAAAAGGAGTTATCTTCACCAAAAAGCTCCAAATAAGAGGTTTGCAAATAAAGCTCATCCTCATCATCTTCCCCATCTCGCTGCCACAGCTCTACTTGATTTTCAAAAATATACTCCTCATCTTCTAAGAAGATCGTCAGCTGCTCACCAACTATCTCTCCCTCACTATGTACCAGCTTCACTCCATCGTATAAAACCGCCTTATCCTCATCTCGAAAAAGCTCAGCCCACTCAGCAGTTATCTCATTATCACCGCGAATAATGGTTACCCCTTCCTTTAACTCCACTAAATCATCGACCTGTCTTAAGTAGCCGGCTCTAATATGAACAGCCTCGCTAGCTTGAGTCTCTAACTCTGTCTCTGTCGCCGCTAGCCAACCAGTCCAAACTAGAAAAAAACAGCTTAATACTATTAGATAAACTACTGCTTTTTTCAACTTCATTTTTCGATTCCTCTCTTTCGTTAAGTTCAAAATAAAGATCAAAGACAGTTTGACACAGCGCCCTGAAACGACGCTTGGCCTTTAGCTAGTCATTACTCTGGGAAGCGTTTTTTGCTTCTTGAAGAAGTACTCTTGGGGTGACTAAGTTATGACTAAAACCTGACTAAACCATACAACCATAAAAGATTAAAGAACTAAATGATTTTATTCTCTGCCCTATAAAGCTTAAAGCTTTAATTCAAGCTTAATTTTAATATGGCTCTATATTTTTGCTCTTATGTCTTAAGGTCTAGTCAGAACTTAGTCAGATTTTAGTCTGTGTCAAATAGATCTTGAACTTTATCTTTTATCTATCCTCTATCCTCTATCATTTATCCTCTGCCCTTCTACTCTTCATCCAGCAAATCTCTAATTCCAGTATCAAACATAAAGTCTTCCTCTTCAGTCCTACCAAACTGAAATCTATGCTCAGGGAAGATATTTAAGCGATACTCAAACATAATTTCTTCCCGCAAATGATCATAACTAAGCCTTAACTCCCGGCAGTGAAAGTTTCTAGCTAAGGCTAAGTTAGCCTCTCGCAAATAATCATCTTCAAAGTCATAACTACTACTAGTCTCCACATACCACTTTTCATCTACATCGTAAATCAGAGTATTATCCCAACGACGCAGACGATTATTATTTAAATCATACCTAAAGGCTGTATTATGCTCCAAATGTTCTCGCTGATACCTACTAGTAGTTACCAAATCATTAGTAAAACGACCCTCCTCCGGATCATAGGTAGTACCCATGCTCAAACGCCAGTTCTGATCACGCCAGCGCATAATCCCTTGAATTGGCTCCTGAATCTGATTATAAATATCATAACCAGTCTCCAACTGCCAACTAAAACGACCACGTCGATAGTTTAGCCTGCTATCTACTTCTTCTTTAAAGTCCTCTCTATCAAAATCAAAAGGCGTCTCTCCAGCAAAGGTACGGTATTCATAAGTATTAATCCAACTTAAGTGACTCGTTAAGTCTTTAGTTAAACTAAACTGATTCTCATAAGTATCCATCCCCATATCAAAAAGTTGATCAAAATAGCCTTGTTGAGGAATAAACTCTTCTTCGCTCTCAATTAAACGATAACCTCTTGCCCCAAAAGTATGTTCTGTATATAAAGTAAGTCTATTATGAGGTCGCCAACGATTACTATAGTTAAGCTCACCTAAACTTCGATAAGACTCCACTCCGGAATCATGCTCATAGTAACGACCACCAGAAAATCTCAACTCTGTATCTTCCAGCACTGATGCTTGATAGGGATAATAAGTTGCATTAAGTTCCGGCCAACGGTAAAACTGCACTCCGTCATCTTCATCAAAATAGGGATCATAACGCTCTACCAACAGCTCTACATCTAAGTTATCCATCTCTCTAGCTATAGCTCCTTCGGCTCCCCAGCGAGTCTGAGTATCCTGATCCGCCTCCAACAAGTAACCCCGATCATAATCTAAGTCAAGCTGTACAGTATCAGTTAACTGCTGACTATAAAAGAGATCATAATTTAACTCTAACTCATCATAAACATCCTCTTGCTCATCATCAGTCCCTTCCCCAAAATCTAACTCAAGATCTAAGTTTGAACCTAATTCCACAGTATTTCTCAGCTGATGTTGATAAGCAAGATCAAAATCTAACTCTCTTTTATCATAAGAATCAGTATCAAAATAGTCCTCATTGTCTACCTCCCCAGTCATATCCAAAGACCAATTATCAGCTTGTCGCGACAGTTCACCTGCCCCAATAAAGTGATCATAGTCCTGATAGCGAGTATAATCTAGCTCCAGTTCATTATGCCAGTCACCTTGATAATTAAAGTAGTCTAAGCTAGCTTCCCAACGAAAAAGATTTGCTAAATCAATTTCATTTTGTTGAGCATAAAAGCCAAAAGAGCCCTTATGATTCAATTCATGAATAAAATGCTGTTTAAAGCCACCGGCTACTCCGGTTCTAGTATAGTAGTCTAAATAAAGCTCTCCCGGCAGCCCCAACTCTTGCAACCAATAATAATACGTAGTCTTTAAAAACCAACCGCGCTGATTACTATATCCTACCCGGGGAATCAACTGTTGGGGCTCGTCCTTTAAGGATATATATAGATAAGGCCAATAAAATAAAGGTAGTTTTCCGTCTAACTCCCTAAAAACTACGTGTTTAGCCACCAGATAATCACCAGGATAGATAGTCACCTCCGCTGCATCAAAGTAATAGTGAGGTTCATCGAAATCACAGCCACTGAACTTACTCCGATCCATCAAAATCTCTTGGGGAATATCATAAACCTCCTCGCTACCATCATCAAACTTAATCGTTATCCGCTCAGTAATAATATTAAAACCTCGATACTGTCCGGTAATTTCATCCATAATCTCCATCTTCCGACCGTCATAGGTATATTCTAAACGATCAGCCTCCAGCCTCAAAGTATCTTCGTAAGCCTGAGCCGTAGCTGGATTAAAAATAACTACTAATAAAAGTAAGGGCAGCAAAGCTGCGAGCACCTTTTTAACAAAGTTCTCCCAATGTTGACGCCAGAGCAAAAGAGCTGCTCCAATTACTCCAAAGACTATATTAGGCAACCAGGCTGCCCAGATAGGGGCTAATAATGCATTTCGACCCAAAGAACGAGCCACTGACTGTAATAAATAGTATAAAAAGACAATAATAATCGTAAAAACCACTCCCGCCGCTCTGCTATCACTACTTAAACTCAAGGGAGCTCCTAACAAAATAAAGATCAGAGCAATTAAAGGAGTCGCTAATTTTAAATGATAATCCACCAGTAAAGAGTTTACATCTAAACCACTATCCTGAAAAAGCTTAATTTCTCGCTCCAATTCCTCCCGGCTCATTTCAGAAGTAGTCCGCTGTTGACCATAAAAATCATCTAAATCTCTAGCTATTTCAATATCCATTAAATCAAACTGCGTTTCTAGAGTTAAATGGCCTTCACTATCATACTCATGAATAATGCCTTGTTTTAACTGCCACTCTCCCTGTAATGTTTCCCCTTCTTCAGCAGTAATGATCACCGGATAGTCTTTGCGATCAGGAAAGTCATAGATAACTATCTTTTTGAGAGTATTAGTCTGCTGGTTATATTCCTGTACATAAAAAAGCCGACCTTGAGGGCCTCTAAAAAAAACCTGATCCTCAACTTGAGGCATAGTTTCCTGTAAAATAGAACGACGAATAATATTTTGAGCTTCGTGATTTGACCAAGGTACTATTTTCTCATTAAATAAATAGGTAAGTCCACTAACTAAGATCCCTAAAATTAACAACGGAATCATAAAGCGATAGAGACTAATTCCACCCATGCGCATAGCTGTAAACTCGTTATCCCGGCTTAGTCTACCCATTCCCAGCATAGTAGCTAATAAAATAGCAATCGGAAAGGTCTGTACAATAATTTCCGGCAGCTTATATAACAGTAACCTTAAAACTAACTGCCAGGGAACCTGTTCTACAATAATTAAGTCAGTTAGCTCAAAAAGAAAGCCACTGAGCATGATTATTCCCACTATTGCTACTCCAACTATGAAGGGTAGTAGCACTTCTTTTATTATATATATATCTATAATTCTAATTGGACCGATGCTTTTCATAAGTTGTAGTGGACTTCCTTCCTGTTTTCTAAAAATTAAAACCTTTTTGACGCAGACTAAAATCTGACTAAGTTCTGACTAAACATTAAAAGACAAGTTTAAAATTAAGCTTGGATTAAAGTTTAAGAAAACAAACTGAATCTTCATTTGTGGGAATTTATCAGATAGAGTATAAGTCCAATTTGAATTAAGGGCTTAAATTTTTTTATGTTTTAGTCAGATTTTTATCAGAACTTAGTCAGCGTCTAATTGTTTTTAGAACTTCATCTTTTAATCTTAATCTATCACCATTGACATTAGCTCCGCGTCGCCTTTATCCTCTATCATCTATCCTCTGAACTATACATTATTAACTTATTCAATAATAAACACTCAATCCCCTTGCTCTAGCAAAAAAATAAAAAAACTATCAAAATTAAAAAGAAGACAGCTAAGCACTGTCTCCTTTCTAAATCCCCTATTTAATTAAAACTCAAAACCAAGGCCAACCCCAGCTCTCATGCCCCGCGACTTATAAAAGAGCCCTGTTAAATCGGCAATCCCTGCATCAAGCTTAAATGGCCCTAAGTGCAGACCTAAACCACTGGAAATAGCAACGTTATTTTGCAAAGTAGAATAACTAATTCCCGTTCTTAAAGGCAAGAAGCTAAGCCGAGTAAACTCAGTAGCCAAAGAAAGCTTATGATCACTATGCCCAGAGTGATAGCTAGTATAGGTATAACCACCCAAGAAATCTACATTCTCACTAAAGTCCATTTCTCCGCCAAGTCTAACTATAGTAGGCAAGCTCCAACTCAACTCTTCATATATTCTCTCGCCATCTTCATCTCCATCATTAAACTCTTCTTCATCTTCATCATATTTATACTCCTGTTTGGTATAGCTATCGGCAGTTAAAGAACCTAAACCCATTACACTAAAACCTACGCTATAGCGTTCATTTAGATCAGCATAAGCTCCTAAATCAAAAGCCGAACCCGTAGCTATATCATCTTCATTATACTTAACAACTAATCTACCATCATCAAGATCAATATTACCAGGCTCAAACTTAATACCACCTTCACCTTCAATTTCAGAAATTACTCCCACTAAGTAATGATAGTTCATTCCTAAATAAAGATCATCCACTGCCAAAACTTCCCGCCAACTGCTAGGAGCCTGTAGAGAAATATTAGCTCCAATATCGCCGTAAGATCCTCCAGATATTTCAGTACCACTAAAGTCATACTCTCTATTGAATTCATTACCCTTTAATAACAACTCAGCTATATCAGGACTTAAGCTGGCTAAGCCATCCTGTCTAGCATCGACAAAAAGACCCACTGGGCCAATAAATAGTTTAGGCCCTGCTTTGAAGCTAGCTCCCAAAAGCAAACCATCATCGCCTGCTTTATCCAGCAATCTATCCTTTTCATCCTCATCTAGATAGTCATTCTTAAATAGGTTATTCCAAAATTCAGCACTAACTCCTACTAACTCTAAAGCAAAACTATGCTCTCCAGCTCGCACTGCCGCTGGATTTCCATAAAGGGCGTCGGGCCCGGTGATAGTTACAAAATCATCACCTAAAGCAATACCTCTAGCACTTGATGCCCAAGCAGTCACTCCCAAAGAAAAGACTAAAGCTACACTCAACACCAAAATTAAAGCTCTTTTTTTATTTAACATTCCCTTCACCCCCTTATTGGTTAACCTTAGTCACTAGAACGGCATAGGTTTCAAGAGTCAGATCTTGATCAGACTCAAAAGTAACTTTGCTTTCAGCTTCATCACCAAAGCTGATCTTCAACCCTACGTAAACTGGCTCATCCCTAAACTTATCTCGCTTTTCCTTATCTAAAATAAACTCATGCTTTTCCGAGCCTTGTTTAAGATTAGCTAGCTCCCCTATTAATTCTCCCTCAGTATAAATATCTTCTTTATTATCATGGATGTAAAGCTCCATTATAATATCTACCGGAAAATAATTGACTGATTCAGTTACTAACCTAGCTTCTTTAATCCCTTCGTCAATTCTATCTAAATCACTACTGCTGATCTCAAACTCCGCTGCTTCTATTTCATATACTATAAAGTTACCATCTGTTTTTAAATCTTCTTTGATATCTTCAGGTAATTCAACAGTCAAATCACCATACATAGCTACTTCCATAGTAGTAGGGTCTTTAGCATTATAAGTTACAGTATCCCCTTCACTTTTAAGAGTTCCCTCTATAAACATTTCATCATTCAAATCAATATTTTCATCCTCAGCTTTAATTTGGTAATAGCCATCGTCATTTTTAGTAAAAAACTTCTCACCGATTTTAATTTTATCAGCAGTATCAAATTTTAAATTACTTTCCTCGGGAAATTTCAAGTCTATCTTTAAATTTAAAATATCACCATCTTTAGATACCTGAGCAGTTTCTCCAATATCAAGTTCAGTTGTAAAGTCTACTTCTTCATTAATTTCTCTACTATAACCAACTAATTTCGTAACTTCCAAATCAGTAGTCTTAATCGAAAGTTCAAAATCAACTTTTTCTCCATCAGAACTACCATCAGTAATAACCATCTTCATTCCATCCGCTAAGGTTTCATTAGCTAAATTCATCTCTTTATCAGGCTTAGCTCCACTAGAAACTTCAGTGAATTGTACTTGACCAACATAATTACCATCTTTATCTTGTAATTCTATTTCTAAATTTTCAATTTTATTATCACCAGTGTTCTCCAGAGTGAATTCAAGTTGATTATAGTCACCACTTTTATCAGATAGAGTTAGCTCTTCAAATTCATCAAATTCAATAGTATCAACCTCTTTCGGAAGAACATCATTATTTAAAGCTATAGCCTCATCCAAACTAAAGCTACCAATTTCAATTGAACCTAGTTCAATCACATTTAATTCTACTTCAGTCTCTGCTTTCACTTCATTATCTTCTGTCCCATGCAAAGTAAACAATATATCATTTTCATCTTCGATTTCATAACTAAAACTTTCAAAATCCTCTACATTGATCAAATCCCCAATAGTATTAAACTCCTCAAATCCTGGTAATCTCAACGGCACATCCCAAGATGGACCAATCCTACCATCAGGATTAGAACAGCCTGCCACCAGCAAAGCTGCTAAGACAAGCACCAGCAAAATCGGTATTAATCTCTTCATCAGTATCACTCCTTTAACTCCATTTTTTAAATGTTTATATCTGTCTATTCAATATTCAAACCAAAAGTTCCTATTTCACTAAAAAACTACCCTCCTATCAACTTCAATAACATTCAACTAAAATCCAAAGTCTAAACCTAAATAAGCTCCTTCAAAACTAGTCTCAAAATCAACAATTGACCAGCCATCCTCCACATAGTCGTCATGAGAATACTCCTGAGTAATATAGCCTGCTCTAAAGTTCAAACTGCCGATTATCTTCTGTCTTAACCCCACTTCCAATCTATGTCCCTCCAAATTGCCGCTAGCTCGTTCATAGTCCATCTTTACATTATCATCCCGCAAGTAGTAGCCTACTGGATAATAAGAAGCCTTGCCGATTAAATGAGTACCAGTAGGTAGCTGGATAGTGCTTTTGAAGCTAAGCGGAATAGTTAGAGCAGTGTGATAAATTTCAACTCCATCCTCTATCTCCTGTCTATACCTCCACAGGTCTGCTTTAAAGCCTAAACCCAAGGAATTATTAAGCCAACTTGCTAAATCAAAATTCATATAAAAATTACTCTGCCCACTTAAATAATGATAGTCATTAAACTCCATCTCTTCATTAATATCAACTCTATCTCGGTTAATAAAATAACTTCCTTCTTCCTCCCGAGCCAGTATCAACATTAAATCATTGCTCTCAGTAACTCTTTGCATAACTATTGTTTCCAATTCATTATGAACAGCTAAACTAGTATCAGCGTCAAACTCTCCTACAGCAATCCCAAAACCAGAGAGATCTCTCTGACTAGCCTGAGCAGTAATTGATAAGCCTAATAACACTATCAATATCATCCCTAAAATTAAAATCCTTTTCATATTAATTCCCCCTGGTTAAGAGAACACACTTTTGAAAACTCGCTCTCTTTAATTTTAAAAATACTTATACTTATTTATTCAATATTTGCTTACTAGTTTCCTGCCTGCCTTCGATAAATATAGTAAAAATAGAACTTTTGGGTAGTATCCATTGATCAACAAAAATAATATAATTAACTTAGAAAAGAGGTGATTAAAATGAAAAATAAATTAACTGTTTTAGTATTGATGGTCTGCTTAAGCTTGCTATTCACTGCTTGCTTTAATAGCTCAAGTTCATCAACTAAAATAGAAACAAATAACTCTATTGATGAAGTTTCGATTCAGTTCAGTCAAAGCCTTAATGAACAAGACCAAGAGCTTTTAAGGGAATTATTGGCTGAAAAAATCACCATCTCCACTACAGTAGAACTTCACTTTAATTATGATGACTGGAAAGATGAAGAAGAGTTTGAAGAAGGTATTAACCTTGAAGATTGGCTTTCAGAAATGAAAGATCTGCTCGTTTATATGGAAGAAGGTGAAGGTTATTATGATGACTGTTTTGAGATAATAAAACAAGAAATTGACCTAACTGAAGATTATGAAGAAAAAAAGTTAGCAGTAAAACTAACTAGTGTAGAAAAGTACGCAGATAAAGAATGTTTTGTTCAAGATTTCTTCATTACCGACTCCACAAGTGACGAGTTTGATATGTCTAATTTAATGATAGCAGATATTAAGGTAAGCAGCATAGATGAGTCTAGCAGCAAAGCTCAGCTCAAAGGAAGTCTTAAGTTTGAAGATCAAACTACCGATTTAGAGATTAATGGCACCTTTGAAGTTCAATTAGTAGTGGAAAATAAATGGTGGGTAATTAACAAGATAACCTTAATTGTCACGGAAGCTATTGAAATAACTCCAGATATGGTTGAGTTTTAAGAATGAATATAATAATTAAAGACTCCTGATCGGGAGTCTTTTTATTCTAAATATTAAGCTTTAAAATCTATAGAACCATTGTCCAACTTGCCTTCACTATTCAAAACCTTTAGAACTATAGTATTCTTGTACTTCCCCTTAATCTGCACCCGTACTTCCTCGCCTACCTCTAGCTGTGCTGATAAGATTCTAGCTTCCAAAGCATAATTACCGAAGTTAATTACCGCACTGTTCTTTTCCTCTTTAACCTCCAGTACTATTCCTTCTAAAATATCCCCTTCTTTTAACTTGGCCATCTACCTCACTCCAAGCTCTGCTTTTCTTTTTTAAAGAGCTGCCGTAACTCTGCCAGCTCTAATTCAGAAAGCAGCTCTCCACAGTCCTGAATAGTTTGGGCTACCGCTTCCAGTTCAGCTATGCTTTGAGCTTCTTTTAAACCTTGAGCAAATAAACGATAGTCTTCGCTCAACGCTGCTTCTTTGACTTTACTAAAGGAGTATCTATGTATAGCACAAGGCCCTACTTCCTCCAAAGCAGCCACATGCTCTTCAGTCCCGTAACCCTTATGCTTTTTAAAACCATACTCCGGATACTGTTGGTCATATTCCACCAAGATTCGATCCCGAGTTACCTTAGCAATAATCGAAGCCGCAGCTATAGAAATACTGAGCTGATCACCATCAACTACCTTTTGCTGTTCAATCTCTATTCCTGGAATCTCCTCACCATCAACCAAAAGGTAATCCGGACTTTCAGTTAAGCTATCTATAGCCTGACGCATAGCTCGATAATTAGCCTGACGAATATTAATCTTATCTATTTCTCCAGCCTCAACAATACCTACGCCGAGATCAATAGCCTGCTTTTGAATAACAGCAAAAAGCTTTTCTCGTTTAGCTTCGCTAAGCTGTTTAGAGTCATTGAGTCCTTGAATATAAATTTCCGGCGGTAAAATAACCACTGCTGCTACCACCGGGCCCGCCAAAGGACCTCGACCAGCCTCATCAATACCACCAATCAAGCTATAACCCTGCTTTCTAAGCTCCTTTTCATACCTTTGCATCCGCTTAAGTCTTTCTTTATCAGCAGCCAACCGCTTTTTTTGCCGCCGCAGCCGAGCAGCCAACTGCTGCACTCCCTTACGCGAATCAGCTGCTAACTCCAGTAATAGTTCTGCCGAGATAGCCTCTAATTCTAGGGAAGTTAACTCTTCTTTAAGCTCCTTAATAGTCAGTTCTTGAATCTTCATCTTCACTCACTTCCTTTGGCGTCTCCAAAGTAATTCTACCTAGCTGCCCACCTCGAAAGTCTTTAAGAATAATCTCCGCTGTTCGCTGACGGTCTATCTTGCCTCCCGACATCAAACAACCCCGCTTTCTACCGATCTCCTCCATTAACTCCAGAGTATGAGTCGGCAGCCAGTCCAGCTTATATCTCTCTTGCAATTGAGCAGCAGCCCGCTCCTCTAAAATCTTAAGCAGCTTATAGGCCACCGTTTCTTGATCATAGCTACCTTCCTTAATAGCTCCCGTAGCTGCTAACTTAAAGGCCACCTCCTCATCATCCTGCTTAGGCCACAGCACCCCCGGAGTATCCAAAAGTTCAAAGCCTTCCCGCAGCTTCACCCACTGCTGACCTCTAGTCACCCCCGGAGTATCACCGGTGCGAGCACTGCCGCTATTACAGAGCTGATTAATCAATTGGGACTTACCTACATTGGGGACTCCCACTATCATCAAGCGAATATTCTTTTGCCTACGACCTTGAGCAGCCAGCTTTTCCTGCTCCTCGACCATCATTTCCTGGGCCCGATTCAGAATTAAAGAAACTCGTTGTCCCCGCAAGGAATTGACAGCTATAGTCGGCGCCTCCTGCTCTAACTTAGCTACCCAGTCTTTAGTAGTTTCATAGTCAGCTAAGTCCATCTTATTGAGTACAATAATTCTTCTCTGTTCCTCCAATAGCTCCTCCAACTGCGGATTCCGACTGCTAAAAGGAATCCGAGCATCTAATAATTCTATAACTACATCTATTACTTGCAAACGTTCTTTTAATTTCTGCTGGGCCTTAGCCATATGGCCCGGATACCAATTAATCACTTTTAAAACCCCCTAAGTAAAACAGAGGATAGATGATAAATGATAGATGATAGATAAGATCAAAGCCTTCAAAATCAAAGATCATATGCTTTTGAACTAAATCTATCCTCTGTCCTCTATCCTTTATCCTCTATTTATTCAACCCTTCCCAGCCTCGTTAAAGGCCAAAATCTAACTAAAGACTTACCAATCACCTTATCCCGCGGTACAAAACCCCAATATCTGCTATCTTCGCTATTATTGCGATTATCGCCTAAGACAAAGTAATGATCTGCGGGCACTTCCACCGGAGAATAATCACTGTAGCTATCCTGCAAAGTATAATCCTCTTCTATAGGCTCGCCATCAATATGCACTTTTCCACCTTCGATCTTTACTTCTTCACCTGGTAGCCCAATTACCCGCTTAATAAACCTCATGCTAGGATCAACCGGATAATCAAAAACCATAATATCAAAGCGTTCCGGATCTCTAAAACGATAGATAAACTTATTAACAAAAATTCTATCTCCCGGCTCTAAAGTAGGCTCCATAGAACCCGAAGGAATATAAAAGGCCTGTACTACAAAGGTAATAATTAAAAAAGCTAATACAACTGCAATTCCAACTGCCTCTATATACTCTCTTAACTTACTCTTTTCTGCCGCCATAACTAAATTCATCCTCTCTGGACAGTAATATACAAAAGAGGACAGGCCTAATGCCAGTCCCCTCCCTGAATTACTCTTCTTTTCTATCCCATTTTTCCTTAACTCTAGCTGCTCTTCCTTGTCGATCACGAAGATAAAACAGCTTAGCTCGATTTACATCTCCCTGCTTCACAACCTCTATCTTAGCTACCTTAGGTGAATGAATAGGGAAGATTCTTTCTACTCCTACTCCGTGAGAAATCTTACGCACCGTAAAAGTTTCGCCAACTCCACCGCCTTTACGCTGGATAACTACTCCTTCGAAGATCTGAATTCTCTCTTTACCACCTTCGACAACCTTAGCGTGAACCTTAACTGTATCTCCAGCTCTAAACTCTGGAATCTCATCTTTCATATTTTCTTGCTCAACAGCATCCAATAACTCTTGCATCAAAACTACCTCCCTTCTTTCCAAGACGTTCGTACTTCACTTTCAAGCAGAGGACCGCCTGTGATTACACAAACTGTATTATAACATAAAAGAGTATGCTTTACAAGATCAAAATCTATTCTAAAACATTTCTTTTAATTCGAATATTCATCACTGGAAATTACCTCCGCTGACTTAGTTTATCTAAAATAGCCAAGAAAACTCAATCCGACACGAGGTTAGTGCCTTGAGGTGCTAATCTTATTTTTGATTTGGGTGGAGAGGTTCACTGAACTATTGATTCAATTAATAAGTTCTTCTATATTATTTCTTACCTCTTCTAGCTTATCATTTTTAATTTTACCAAATTTTTTTATAATTAATTCTTTAGATAAGGTATAAATCTTATCCGACCTTATACACGATATGCGTTTTAGCTGGCCCTGATCCATATTCTCTTGATCAATAATAACTTCATAATTTAAGCCGCGAATATTAGAAGTGATTGCCACAACAATAAGATCATTAGTCCCCTTATTATAAATACTATTCGATAAAATTAATACAGGTCTTTTTTTAGTTGAATCCAAGTTGGTAAATGGAATTGGAATTAAAACTATCTCTCCTTGTTTATACATCATTCCATACCTCATCATCAATCTCATTATCCCAAAAAGATATACTAGACTGAGATGCTTTTTCTAATTCTGAGAATTCATCTTTTTTATGTCGAGACTTAATATATTTTAAAAAGCAAATCACCTCTTCAAATTCAGTTTCAGGTATTTCATCAATTAATTCATGTAAGTATTTTCTTGAACCTTTCATCCCATCCCTGCTTATAAAAATCTATACAAAACTAACTATAGACCACAATTTCACAGGATTACAATTGTGTAGGATGCAATCGCTTGATTACAAATCTCAAATTAGCCCTTACTATTACAATAGCAAGGTTCTATAAGATTATAGGTGTTACCTATTCCTGTCTTTCTATTAAGGGCAGAATCCTTTCTCTACGTGGTGTTCTGCCAAAGCTAATCTGTTATTTTCAAATATAGGAATTTAATATTTTAATTAAGCGATTTCACCAAACAAGATTGTTTTCCTGTATCGTGAATATGAATAGTCTTGTTTACAAGCAGGATTTTCACCACCTTTCTTTTTAATAGTTTTAATTTTCTTTTTAACTTGATAATCTATCTTACCCCATTTAGACCAGAGTAACCTTTATCTTTAATAAAATTAACTACATCTCTTGCTAATTCACCACATAAATTAGCCCTTCGATTACCTCTAGTATAAGTTAGTTCGTGGTTGATGAAGTTCTTATGCCATAAATAATTACCTTCATTATCAATACAAGTCAATGCAAATCCATTAGGGTTAGTATCAATCCCGATAATACCTACTTGTTTAGGATTAGCTGATTTAACTTTTGGTATATCTTCTTCGATGGATATATGAACATAATAGCTATTATCTTTACGAATTACTTCAACAAAATAAGGTTCTTCATTTTTGACTTTATCTAAAATAATTGATTTATAATCTATACCATTAACCTTACCTTGCAAGTTTTTCTTTTGCGGTAAATAAAG
>NZ_JALKBZ010000045.1 GCF_023227765.1 Fuchsiella alkaliacetigena | reverse complement strand
CCACCTTCTTAAAGATTGAACACTAACTCCCAATATCTCGGCGGTTTCTGATGAATTTAATAGTTTCATCTTTATCAGCTCTATCTATAGTATATCAAAATATAGATAGAGCTTCAAGCGTTTTTATAACTTTTATATAGTTTTTACTAGTATTTTAACAACTGTTACAACCTCCTAACGTAGCATTATCTAAAGCTCAAAATATATACTAACCTCTCAGCTTTCTAATCTTACTTACATCCAAAGTATCATATCTTTTATATAACTTAACTACTAAAGCTAACATTAAAGCAGTTGTACTGGCCCCAATAACAATCGCCGTTAAAGCTAAAGCTTGCGGAACCGGATCTACAACTAAATCATAACCGTGATCCAAGATTGGAACTGTACCTTGGGGTCTATAGCCTACAAAAATCAATAATAAGATCAAAGCAGACTCCACAATACTAATTCCAATCACCATCTTAATTAAGTTTTTAGTGCTAATCACCGTATAGATTCCTAAACAGATTAAAATCCCTACTGCTAAATAAGTTGTTTCCACTCTACTCCCCCTCTACTAAACTATTAAAGATAATAGCCAAACCAGCTCCTACTTTAGCTCCGATTGCTATATTTAAAAAGGGAACAATTCCTCCACTAAATATTTTGCCCGGTGTACCTAAATAAAAACTAGCCTGACTATTAGCTAAAAAGTTAGCTCCGGCTACTATCCCCATGATGCCGATAATGATAAAAGCTAAAGCTCCTAAATCCTCAATTAAAGACTTAGATTCTAAGTTTAATCTACTTTCTGAATGCTCAAAATCAAAGGTAACAGTCCAGAGAATAGAAATTACAGCTAAAATTACTCCCCCAGTAAAGCCACCGCCAGGAGATAAATGGCCAAAAACTATAAAATAACCTCCAGCTACAAAGATAAAAGGAATAGCAAAGTTAATACTTTGGCGTACAATTACTGAAAATCCATCTATTAATAGACCAGTTTCCTTTTTGGGAGCCAGAAAAGCTACCGCAGAAGCAGCTGTGAAGATCACCGTTGCTTCACCTAAAGTATCAAAGGCCCGATAATCAAATAAAATGGCTGTTACTAAGTTAATAGCCCCTGTATCCGTCACTGCATTTTCTACATAATAGTTACTGAGTTCCATCTCCACTTCCTCAAAGCCAGCAAAACCCATAAATAATAGAGCAGCCAAAATAATAACTAACAGAAAACAGTATAGTTTTCTCATTCAACTCCCTCCGTTTTGCTAATAGTAACTACAAATAAGCCGGTAGTAATCCCACCTGAGATTACTATTTCTGCTAAAGCTACATCTGGAGCCTGTAAAATTACATAAATCACTACTAAACAACCGCTAAAAACAATCAAAGTAATTACAGAAGCTAAAAGATTAGGAGTAAATGCTGCCACAAAAGCACTAACCACCATAATTAATAATAAAAAATTATATATAAATTGATCCATACTCTTCACCCATCCTTTTACTTATTCTTTACTTACTTTTTGAGAGGATTCTACCCCAATAATATCATCATCAAAAACAATATGATCTTCAACTTTCTCTCCACAAGGACAAGGTTCAATCCCAAATAAATAGGCAGCTCTAGAAATAGCATGCGTTGTAACCGGATTCACAATGCCCATAAAAGCTATAACTAATATTAGTTTTAAAGAATGAAAGTGAACACCCTGGGCGAAAATAGCTCCTAACATGATACTAATTCCTCCGGCAGTCATACACTTAGCCCCAGCGTGTAAACGAGTATAAAAGTCTGGCAAACGTAACATACCTATGGCAGTAACTAAGAAGAAACAAGAGCCAATGAAGATCAAAATACTACCTATCACTTCAAATAAGAAGCTAATCTTCCTTCACCTCCACTTCCCTTTTCTTAATAAAGAATCTAGCTAAAATTAATACTGACATGAAGAGTAATAATCCATAAACAAAGGCTACATCCAAAAAGGCATGGCGATCGTAATAAATACTTAATAAAATCAAGATTACTAAAATCATAATTCCAATAGCATCAATAGCAGCAATTTTATCAAAAACAGTAGGGCCCTTGACAAGTCGAATAAAGGTCAAGGTTATGGAGAGTAAAACAATTCCCAATACTAGTAATAAAGTGTACTCTATCATATAAAAATCCTCCCAATTAAGTTTTCAAACTTACCATATATCAGCTCCCGCATCTTGGCTGGCTCCCTACTTTCTATATCAATCCAATGGATATACAAGTCTCCACTGTCAACATTTAAGTCTACAGTCATAGTTCCTGGAGTTAAGGTTACTGTATTTCCTAAAATACTCATCGCAATTTCCTTATTTTTGCCTGCAAATTTAGTAGGAACCTTAACAATGCCGTGATTAAAGGACATTTGGGGATGAAGAATTAAATAAGAAACTTTTAAACTGGCTAATAAAACCTGTTTAATCAATAGTAACATAAAAGTTGTAGCAGTAAATAACCTAGTTACCAACCTTATCGTTGCGAACTTCACAAAATAGTCTTTGGTTAAAAAAGCAGGTATAAAGGCAATTACTCCCCCCACAATGGCAGACACTACGGTGAATTCAGCAGATATAACAAACCAACCTGCAAAGAGTATTAAAAAAAGATAGATCCGACCACTCTCATCCACATACTGTTCCATATACTCTTCCATAGGCTCATCCATTTATCTTCACCTCCTTTTTTCATAATTTTCTGATAATATAATAACCAACCCAATTTTTAAAGCTAAAATTAATTTGTATTACTTTAAATGTGTTATCTATCTACTATTATATAATAAATAGTAAGTAATTTTTATCAGGAAAATCATTTATTCTTTAATAAATTAATTATATAAGTTTTAAATGAAAGTTATATTGTAAGTATATTCAGGTATAAAAAGTAACAGTGAAAAAAATCAAAACTACCATGCATCTATATATATTATTCTACTAACAAAAAAACCTTCCCTGCTAATAAGCACTAGAACTGCTATTCAAATAAGTAATAGAGCTATTATTTTATAATTACATATAAAATTGATTTTATATGTATCTTGAACAGCTACCTAGCAGATATTAAGCTGAACAAATATTTAATTAGCTAGTCGAGTTGTATAATAAGTTTCCGACAGAGAATAAGCCACCTACAAAAGCATCTAAGATAAGTTCTTAGTCTAAGAAATGAATAAAAGGAGCAGAAGTTTTAATTAGAATAATTAGGCTAACTTATGAAGAGTAGATAGTACTCATTATTAATAAAATCTTTTGTCAAAAATGCTGAATATTATTACTTATATTATACATAATCAGAATTGCCTTGTCAAGATTTTACTATATTATAATATCCTTATATTAATTAAATAAATCAGACTTTAAGACTATAATTGCTAAAAGGCTCCTAACTTCAGTTAAGAGCCTTTTAAGCTTAATCTGCTAATTTTTTTCTCAAAATTTCATTTACTAACTGGGGATTGGCCTTACCTTGAGTAGCCTGCATAGTCTGACCAACTAAGAAACCAATTACATTTTCATTTCCAGCTTGATAGTCCTCTACCGCAGACTGGTTCTCCGCTAATACTTCCTCAATAATACCTTCTAATTCACTGGAGTCACTGATCTGTTTTAAACCTTTCTCTTCTACAATAGTCTCCGGTTTTTTACCAGTGTTAAACATCTCTTCAAAAACAGTCTTAGCAATTTTACTGGAGATAGTTCCGTCATCCATTAACTTTAACATCTGGGCCAGCTCTACCGGTTCAATCTTTATTTCCTCAATCTCCAACTCTTCTTCATTTAATAAACGTAACATATCACCCATCATCCAGTTACTAACGGTCTTAGGATCATCGTACTCCTCTAGAACCGCTTCAAAGAAGTCAGCAATCGATTTAGAATCGGTTAAAACTTCGGCATCGTACTCCGGTAAACCTAATTCATTTACAAAGCGTTCTCGACGAGCTTTAGGTAACTCCGGAATTTCTTCTTTGATCTCCTGCAACCAAGCTTCATCAACCTCTAAAGGAACTAAGTCTGGTTCTGGGAAATAACGATAGTCATGGGCCTCTTCCTTGCTGCGCATAGAAAAGGTCTTCTCCACCTCATCGTCCCAGGTTCTAGTCTCCTGTACTACTTTGCCACCCTCTTTTAAAAGCTTACGCTGTCGCTTGATCTCATAAGTTAAGGCCTTTTCAATAGCCTTAAAAGAGTTCATATTTTTAAGTTCAGTCTTAACTCCTAATTCGCTTTGACCTTTAGGTTTAAGAGAAATATTAGCATCACACCTTAAAGAGCCTTCGGCCATATTGCAGTCAGAAACCTCTAAGTACTCTAAGATATTCTTTAATTTTTTCAAATAAGCAGTAGCTTGAATGGGCGAAGTAATATCCGGCTCAGTTACAATCTCGATTAAAGGAGTTCCCCCCCGATTATAATCAACTAAGCTTTCTCCTCCTTGAGCATGGATCAGCTTGCCAGCATCCTCTTCCATATGAATCCGATTAATGCCAATCCTGACACTCTCTTCATCAGTCATCACATCTATATATCCCTCTTCACAAAGCGGTAAATCAAACTGAGAAATTTGATAGGCTTTAGGTAAATCAGGATAAAAGTAGTTTTTGCGATCAAATTTACTAAAATCAGTAATTTCACAGTTTAAAGCTAAACCAGCTTTAATAGCATATTCCACAGCCTGCTTATTAAGCACCGGCAATACTCCCGGCATTCCTAGACAAACAGGACAGGTATGAGTATTAGGTTCTGCTCCAAACTCTGTACTACAGGAGCAGAAAATCTTAGTTTCAGTATCTAACTGGGCGTGAACCTCTAGGCCAATAGTAATATCATAGTCTTTAAGCATTCCTTGCACCTCCAAATTTAATTATATCTCGGTTCTCTGTTGATGAAAATCGGTATTTTGTTCAAAGGTATAAGCGGCTTGAATTAACTTCTCTTCCGCAAAGTAATCACCTAATAACTGCAACCCGATAGGTAAACCCTGACTATCGAAACCACAAGGGATTGAAATACCAGGAATTCCTGCTAAATTAGCTGGAACGGTACATAAATCAGATATATACATCTGTAATAGATCATCGCTATCAGTCTTCTCTCCAACTCCAAAAGCAGTAAAAGGCGAAGTAGGAGAAAGTAATAGGTCATACTCAGCAAAGGCCTTAGCAAAGTCCTCTTTAATCAAAGTCCTCACCTTCTGCGCTTTAAGATAATAATCATCGTAGTAACCCGAGCTTAAAGCATAAGTACCGAGCATTATCCTTCTTTTAACTTCATCACCAAAGCCTTCACTACGTGTCTTAGTAAACATATCCAAGAGACCTTGACCCTCTGGACTGCGATGTCCATACCTTACTCCGTCATAACGAGCTAAGTTAGAACTAGCTTCGGCTGGAGCAATCAAATAGTAAGCTGAGAGCGCATATTCGGAATGGGGTAAAGAGACCTCTTCACAGACTGCCCCCAACTCTTCAAACTTAGCTATAGCTTTCTTAACAGCCTCTCTAGTCTCTGCCTCTATCCCTTCATCCATTAGCTCTTTAGGAACACCGATCTTCATTCCAGACGCATCGTCAACTAAAGATTCAGTAAAGTCCGGTACTTCCCGCTCAGCAGAAGTAGAATCCCGAGGGTCATGGCCACAGATATAGTTCAAAGCTAAAGCACAATCGCTTACATCTTTGCTAAAAGGCCCTATCTGATCCAAAGAAGAAGCAAAGGCTATTAACCCGTAACGAGAAACAAAACCATAGGTAGGCTTCATCCCTACTACTCCACATAAAGAAGCTGGCTGGCGAATAGATCCTCCAGTATCGGAACCAATAGCAAGCACAGCCTCTCCTGCTGCTACAGCTGCTGCTGAACCACCGCTGGAACCACCAGGCACTTTATCCAAATCCCAAGGGTTTTTAGTAGTAAAGAAGGCTGAATTTTCAGTAGAGGAACCCATAGCAAACTCATCTAGATTGGTCTTACCAAGTAATACCGTCTCTGCCTCCTCTAATTTCTCCACTACCGTAGCATTATAAGGAGGTTTAAAATTATGTAGTATCTCTGAAGCACAGGTAGTCTTAATTCCTTCAGTACACATATTATCCTTCAAAGCTATCGGAATCCCGGCTAAAGCACCAATTTCTTCGCCATCGGCAAGCTGCTGATCTACCTTTTTAGCCTGCTCCAAAGCTCTTTCTTTAGTCAAGGTTATATAAGCTTTAACATCGTCTTCAACATCTTCAATTCGTTGGTAAAGGCCTTTTACTATCTCTTGAGCACTAACTTCACCAGCCTTAAGTTTTTCATGTAATTGATGAGCAGTTAGTTCATAAATTTCCATTGGCAAATCCTCCTTATTCGTCAGTTTCTATAATTTGCGGTACTTTAAAAGAACCTGCTTCCTTTTGGGGAGCATTCTTTAAAGCATCTTTTCTAGCTAAAGACTCTCCTACTTTATCTTCTCTAAAAACATTCTTAATCGGTAAAGCATGAGCTGTAGGTTCTATATCCTCAGTTTCTAGCTCATTTAACTCATCGGCATACTCCAAAATATCGTTTAACTGTTCAGTCATCTGTTCTTTTTCGGAGCTTGATAGCTCTAACCTAGACAGCATTGCTACCTTTTCTACCATTGTTTCATCGATCTTCATTACTTTCACCATCCCCTCTTGATTATATAATATATCCTTTTTTGACAGCCCTTATCATTATAGCATAGCTTTAGTCAAAGAAGCAACACCCTTATTGGCGATAAACATCCATCAGTTCTTTCATTAACTTAGTAATTGTCGGTGGAGTGTAGATAATAGCATTAGCTCCAGCTTCAATAGTTCGTTGAATCGACTCTTCACTCTGACCTCCAGTAGCAATAATAGGAACATCAGGATACTGTTTGCGAATCGAGGCGACTATTTCAACTGTCTTTGGGCCCGCACAAACGTTCAAAATATCGGCTCCATTTTCTAAGCGCCCCTCCACCCCTTCGGTAGCAACCACCGAAGCAATAACCGGAATCCTAACCTTTTCCTTGATAGCAGCCAAAGTCTGATTATCAATAGGAGCATTGAGAATTACACTCAGCACTCCTTGAAACTCCGCATCCAAAGCCAAATCTACCGCTCTCTCCCCTTGAGTAGTACCTCCTCCTACTCCCACAATCAAAGGCATATTAGCTACAGTAGCCAAAGCCTGAGCTAAGATAGGTTGAGGAGTAAAAGGATAAACGGCCATTATCGCATCGGCATCGTTATTTTTAATGATTACTACATCGGTAGTAAAAATAATTGATTTTATGTATTGGTTTAAGATCTGAATACCACTAGCTTGCTGAATTACCTCCGGCACCTTGACGTACTTATACAAAGGATCTTGTACTTCAAACTCCCTCTTTTCCAAGAGTATTCCTCCTTTCTTAAAGTCAAAATAGCTAATAACAATTTATCCTAAACTTTAACAGTTTTAGTATTTTAACATTAAAAAATAGCATAAGGGCTGAAGCCTTATACTATCTACAACAAAGCAAAGAATATGCTTTTATATTATATCAAATAATAATATTATTTACAATCCCTGGGCAGTCTTAATCTACTTTTCATCTCTGCATTTAGAACTAGTAGTGGACTGTAAAAATGATTCATATAGTTCTGAAAACTCTAGTTGAATATAATCAAATAGCTTAAAAAGTTTTTTATCTAAAGAATGGTATACACAACTACCTTGACGAACAGAGTTTATCAAACCTTCTTTTTTTAATATATTCAAATGATGAGAAGCACTCGGTTGGGAAATATCAAGTTCTTTCTTAATTTCATAAACTGGCAATTTCTCCTGAGCTAAAAGAATAATTATCTTAAGTCTTGCTTTATTAGTAAACAGTTTAAAAAAATTAGCAACCTTATCTACATCTTCCAATACTCTTCTTCCTTTCTTTTTACAAATATTAATTTAAAAATATAAATCCGACAGTTAAAATTCAACTGTCGGATTTAATAAAAACAGTTTTAATATCTATAAGCTCCTCTGTTAAGAGCATCTCTAACGGCTGAAATAACCTTATTAGCTCTTAAAGTAGCTCCAGAAAAACCATCCACATCTTCAATTACATCTCCTGGTTCGTAAAGAGCATGTAGACTATCTCTAACATCCTTACCTTCTAGATAGTCTAATACTTGCTCATACTGTTCAGTAACACCGTACAAGGCATCGCCTTCCTCTAACTCTTGGTAATCTGTTCCCCCATAATATAAATGCCTATAACTAGCATCAGTAATTATATTATCTTCTAAAGTAAACTGAATATTTACCTGTTGGTCACCACCATCCTTGAAAATACCTCTATAATCGGCATCTTCATAAGCACTGGTTTGAAATGGTGCTCTTACTTCTACCTCAGTATCATCCGGAGCAGGTTCTTCACCACGACACCCCACTAAAGCTAAAGCACTAACTACTAAGACAATTAAGATTAACTTGGGTATAGACTTTTTCATTATCAAATTCCTCCCCTTAAACTAAAATAATTAAAATTCAAAATCTCATTTTTCAAAACCTGTTTAATAAATAAGCCCGGCAACTGAATCTAAAAACCAAGTGCCGGGCCCTACTTGCTAAATAATATATAGCTGCTAATTTAAATTAATTATGTAGCTTATTAGTAGCGATAAGCACCTCTATTTAAGGCATCTCTTACAGCAGAGATTACCTTATTAGCTCTTAAAGTAGCTCCAGAAAAGCCATCTACATCATCAATAACGTTACCTGGATCATAAAGCTCTTCTAGACTATTTCTAACATCCTTACCCTCTAAATAATCTAATACTTGCTCATACTGTTCAGTAACCCCGTACAAAGAATCGCCTTCCTCTAATTCTTCGTAATCTGTTCCTCCGTAGTATAGATGTCTATAACTAATATCAGTAATTATATTATCCTCTAAAGTAAACTGAACATTTACCTGGTCGTCACCACCATCAGCAAAAACTCCTCTATAGTCGGCATCTTCATAAGTCCAAGCAGCAGCATCAGTATCTTGTAGCGTTACTAAGCCTACTGCACCAAAAATAATTGCAATTGACAAACCAATAGCTAACCATTTCTTCATTAATAACTCCCCCTTATTAGTTTTAGTTATGTTCACATTCGAATATATTATAACAAAAATAGTTTACTTGTGCAAGTAGTAACTTGTATTTTTTTTGTTATTTTTTTCACTATTTGGAGTTATCATTAATGAAAAACCCTATTTTTTATTAACAGATGCTCCTTATTGATATTTTTTATGCTTTTATTTGAACGTGTCAGCAGAGAAAACGGTTTACTTTCACAACTAGTTATCTTTTTCACAAGTCAGGATTATTGAAAATGAAAAACCCTAATTGTCATTGACAACTAGGGTTTAAAAACTTACTAATCATTACTTTTTTGATAAGGAATTCTTTGCGCCGGCTCAAACTGGCTTTTAGCTTCTTTAAGAATCTCTTGATAAATGCCTATATTTCTGTCTTCTAAATGGTCAAAGATCATTGGCGACTTAGTACCATAGCTGACATTCTTAAGCGGATCATTATCCAGTTCTACAGCAATAATCTCTTCTACTCCCCGAGCCTGGGCCAGCTTCTGAGCAATCGGACTAACAATCATACTGTGACCGAAGTTATAGTTATTACCTGCATCAGGTCCTACTGCATTAACTCCAATCAGATAGACATGGTTATCATAGGCTCTAGCTTGATTAGTCATCTCCCAGATATCAAAGCTTCTCAATAAAGCCGCAGGTCTAACTATTATCTCGGCTCCTTTGACGGCCAATAGTCTGCTTAACTCCGGAAAGTCACCATCATAACAGATAATCATGCCGATTTTACCCAACTCAGTATCGTAAACCTCAGCCTGCTCACCGGGAGTACACCAGCCTCCACCAGCTATTCTCTCGGTAGGAAAAGGATGAGTCTTGCGATAAACGCCTACTATTTCTCCGTCGGGCCCGATTAAAGCCGAAGAATTATAAACTATCTTTTCGTTCTCACCCCGTTCATAAGTAGGCAGTACCACATAAACTCCGTGTTTTTTAGCTGCCTTAGCAATAGGCTCCGTTAAACGACCAGGGATAGTATCTACTAACTGATATAGCTCTTCTACAGGCATAGCCGGATCAAATCCGGTAGTTATACTCTCTGGAAAAACAATTAACTCTGCATCATGCTCCTCTACTGCCTTATCTATCCACTTTACCACTTTCTTTAAATTAGCTTCTACATTATTAGGTTCAACTGCTATCTGTACTCCGGCTGCTATAAAGTTTTTCATTTAAAATAAGGCCTCCATTCCCTCAAAGGCTACTACTCGACAGATACTGGACTCTCCATCTACAAATCGCCAAGGGAAACAACCAATAGCAATCCGCTGATTCAATATTTTATCTATTTCTCCGCCTAAATTCTCAACATGAATAATTCCCTCTGGAAATAACTTAGTATGCATCAACTGACGACCCTCATCGGGGAAGATCTCAGTCAAAGGTTGACCTAGTTTTTCTTCACACTCCTCGGCTAAGTCAGGACGTAGTTTACGAATCACCGTATTCATCGGGTGGTCAGCAGAACCGCAGTCCACGCCAATCCACTTAATCTCCTTTTCCTTACACCACTCAGCAAACTCCATATTCGGGCCCGGGTGCTTACACATATAGGCCTCCTCATCGGCTTCTTCTTTGTTATAAGCATAGTGATGGTAACCGGTATGAATAATCAAAATATCACCCTGCTTAACTTCCACTCGCTCTTCAATCATCTCCGAAGTATAGATTCCGTATTCTCCTACAGCATCGCTAAGATCAACTACTACTCCGGGCCCTACTAACTCTTCTAAGGGCACACTAGCAATATCTCTCCCCGCAGTCCAAAAGTGACGCTCTCCATCTAGGTGAGTACCTACGTGGTTACTAGTACTAATCAACTGACCATTCACTCTTTCCGTAGACAACCTCTTAAAATACTTAACCTCCAAAGGCTCATAAGTAGGCCACGGTGGGGTAGAAGTACTCAACGGTTGAGTTAAGTCGTATAGTTTCATGATTAATCTCTCCTTTATAAATAGTTTTTTTGATCATTATTGTTATATTGTCGCGTTCACGATATAGCTATTAACGAAAGCCTGAGCTAGTTGATATGTTTCAACCACTTGCCGTTCAGTCCGACGTGCTCGATGTACTAGCACTAACCTTACCTTGCGTAATTAGATTGGAAGGTTAGTGAGCCTCCGTGCCTCCTTCACTCTCAAAAATAGCCCTCCCGGCATCCTTGCCTCCGGGCTATTTTACGACGTATTCGATATGCTAGTGCTGGCTTCACCTTTCGTATTTAAATTGAAAAGGCAGTGAGAGTCGCTCTTTGAAACATATCAACTTGCAAGTTTCCGTTATCAGCACGGCCAAACCGGTGTTTCTAAGTGATATTAAAGATTATTTTGTAATGCTTCTTAACGAATCGGAACTAAAATAAGAACTGGTCTAGCCAATTTTTCTAATTAAAATTGGCAGGTTCTTATTTTAGTGGAGATAAGTTTTAGAAGCATAGAAATAATCTTTTCTAACGTGAAATACCGGTTTGGCCCCTACACTCAATAAATAATAAACCGATATTCCTTATTCCTCTAACAACTCCGCAATTATCTCCTCAGTATGCTCCCCTAACTTAGGAGCTCTCGGCTTAGACTCTTCCTCTGGTAAGTTACTCATCTTAATTGGATTTCCAGCTACAAACATCTCTTCACTATAACCCTCTAAGTTAACCAACATATTTCTAGCTGCCAACTGCGGATCATCAAATAGCTTATCGACAGTATTAATAGGACTGCTAGGCACTCCGTATTCATCTAAAATCTCTTGCCACTCCGCTACAGTCTTAGTAGCCAGTTCACCCTCTAAAATTTCAACTAATTGATCTATATTTTCAGTTCGATCAGCATTATTCTTAAAACGAGGATCTTCTACCAAGTCTTCTCGCTCTAGCGCCTCACATAATTTGGCCCAAAGAACATCGTTACCGGCAGCAATTACAAACCAGCCGTCCTGAGCTTTAAAAGCCTGAAAAGGAGTAATCGAAGGATGTCTAGCCCCCATAGGCTCTGGCGGCTCTCCCTCTACCATATAACGAGCAATTGCATTCTCCAAAATAGCTACCTGACAGTCCAACATAGCTACATCCACCTTCTGTCCTTCCCCAGTCACTGTGCGCTGATAGAGAGCCGCTAGGACTCCAGTAGCAGTAAATATTCCGGCTACAATATCGCCGATAGAGACTCCAACTCTCACCGGCGGGCCCTCAGGATGACCAGTAATACTCATTATTCCGCTAGCTGCTTGAACTATCATATCATAGGCTGCTTTTTGCGAATCGGGCCCGCTATGACCAAAGCCCGAAGCAGCAGCATAAATAAGCTTTGGATTAAGCTCCTTTAAAGTTTCGTAACCTATTCCTAACTTCTCCATAGTTCCTGGACGAAAGTTTTCCACTAATATATCTACTTGTTGCACCAGCTTTTTGAAAGTAGTTAAGTCCTCTTCTTCTTTTAAATTAAGTACAATACTCCGCTTACCGCTATTTAAACTGACAAAGTAAGCACTTTCTTCTCCGTCCTCAAAAAAGGGCCCGAAGTTTCGAGAGTCATCACCAGTTTCTGGCCTTTCTACTTTAATTATATCGGCTCCTAGATTTTCTAGCATCATGGTACAGTAGGGCCCTACTAGAACTCTGGTTAGATCCAGCACTTTAACTCCAGCTAAAGGTTTGGTAGTGTTGCTCATAAGTTATCTCCTCCTTGAATTTTGTCTTTAAATAACGAAACACTATCGTTCTAATGTTGCATTGCCAATATCATCATTAAAGGAAGCCTGAGCTAGTTGATATGTTTCAACCACTTGCCGTTCAGTCGGCATAGCCAGCATACAAAGCAATGCTGGCTATGATAGAAAGCCAAGGAGCAAAGAGTAGATTTGGTGCTTTTGCTGAAGATTTGAACTAAGGGCAAATATCCTACAGATCTCCTGCCTCCGGGCTATTTTACGACGTATTCGATATGCTAGTGCTGGCTTCACCTTTCGTATTTGAATTGAAAAGGCAGTGAAAGTCGCTCTTTGAAACATATCAACTTGTAGGTTAAAATAGTTATTACGTTATCAGCACGGCCAAACAGGTGTTTCTAAGCGATATTAAAGTTTATTTTTTAGTGCTTCTTAACGAATTGGAGCTCAAATAAGAACTGGTTTAGCCAATTTTTCTAATTAAAATTGGCGGGTTCTTATTTGAGTGGAGATGAGTTTTAGAAGTACTAAAATAAACTTTTTTAGCGTGAAATACCTGTTTGGCCTCCACCACCAACGCAACATTATAACAATATTCTAATAGCAAAACTAATCTTTTGAACTTTATCTATCACCACTGGCACTAGCTCCGCGTCGCCTCTATCCTCTGTCCTCTATCATTTGAATTTACCCTTTATACTCCTTAGCAAAAGCCCTAATAGCATCTTCAAAACACTCTTTAGGAGGATCTACCAAACCAGCTCCTACCTGTCCTACTCCTGGATCTTTGTGAGCAATACCAGTATTAATAGCCGGTAAAATCCCAGTCTCTACTACCTTTCTCACATCTATCCCGGTGGCTGTACCGCGAAAGTTCATACTCGGAATAGTGAAGGTTTCATTTTCAGCTACGGAAATCTCATACATTGACTTAGTAAACTTAACTGCATCTTCAGGAGTCCCGCCTACAAAGCCTACTATTGCTGGAGCTGCTGCCATAGCAAAGCCGCCAATAGCTGCTGTTTCGGAAATAGTACTATCGCCGATATCAGGATTAGCATCTTCAGTACTATAACCTGGGAAAAAGAGACCATCAATTACTTGGGCCGGCCCGGTAAACCATTGATCTCCTAAACCGCTAATTCGAATTCCAAATTCAACTCCATTTCTAGCCATAGCAGTAATAATAGTACTACCTTCGATTCCGTGAGCAGCATCCATAGTGGCCTTACAGGCCGCCATAGAAATATTTAGATAAAAGTGTTCATTTTCACCCATAAATTCAACGATCTCACTTACTACTTGGGGCTCCACTCCGGCCTTCAATAAGTAGGGTGTAATCTCTCTGATGAAAAGCGCTGTTCCGGCCTTATTCCGATTATGGCACTCATCGCCCATATGTAAGGCCTGGGAAGTCATATTTTTAATATTAATTCCACTTTCAATTAAATCCAAAGCCTTTTTAAAGGCGGGAGCTAAGGTCTTTTCAATCCATTTTAGCTTTTCAATTACTTCCTCAGCATAGGCTCCATATCTTAACACTTTACCTAAACCTTCGTTAACTGTACAAAAAGCCTGATTCCCGTGTTCTTTATTCTCAACTACATAGACTGGCATTGAAGCTGAAGTAACTCCGGCCATAGGTCCTACTGCCTGATAATGATGACAAGGAGCAAAGTCTATCTCTCCTGAGCCAGCCAGTTCAACTGCTTCCTCTTCATTATCTGCTAAACCTTCATAGATTAAAGCGCCAATCACTGCTCCGCGCATGGGCCCGCACATATCCTCCCATTCCACTGGCGGCCCAGCGTGAAGAATAGTCTTCTCGGTCATCCCCGGCAGTACCTCTCCGGCTATCCCCATATCCACTAAAACTGGTTCTGATTTCTGCATTATGGCTACAGCTTCCTGATTTGCTTCTTTAATACTCACCATTTCATATAACCTCCTTTAATTTTAGCTGTCAGCTATCAGCTTTTAGTCATCAGTTAATTCAAAAACCTAAAATATTAAAGAAAATACAATGTTGGAATGCTTTTAACTGATAGCTGAAGACTGACAACTGACGACTAATAACTAAATCTAATCCATCAAAGAATCCAATATCGAAGCCAACTCTTCATCCCCACCAGCTGGTGGTTCCCAATCCAGTTGGATTACCTCTACTTCTTCTTCCTGCAAGTTTTCAGCAAAGGACTCTAGACCAATATTAACTACCTGTAACTCTTTTTGAAAAAGCTCTAAAACTTTTTTGCTCATTTCTCGCACCGCCTTATTAATTATTTATCTCTTTGACAATTCTAGTGGCTAATCTAGCTGCTTGAGCATTACTAGGCATTACAATCGCTCCCGCCTGCTCTAGCTTTTCCACCTGCTCAGCCATATTTTGAGGATCAGCCTCGGTTCCGCAAACTGAAAGAATCGCTGTTAAGTGTCCCCCCCGCGCTGCTGCTTTTTGCTGAGCCGATTTAATAGCTTTAGCCAGCTCGCCAGCCGGGTCAGCGTGAGAGCCATAGCCTAAGACTACATCAGCCAATAAAACGGCTACTTCTTCATCCTCAGCTTCCTGAGCTAAACGTTCTGTTCTAGTTAAAGGGTCAATCATCGGGTGGGGCCGACCTTGGGTAAACTCATCCTCACCTAAGTCCAAGGCTGTATGCTGCTGACTTACCCCGTTATCTACTAGGGCCCACTCTTCCTTGAGCGGAATATTAGAATAAATACTCTCCAACTCTTCAGCCAGGATCAACATTGCTTCATCACAGAGTGTACCTCCAGTATATAGGGCCCGTAAGTACTGCTGCTCTGAGCTATACTTACTTAGCTCTTGATTCACTATCTCTTCTATTTTTTCTTCATCAAGGCTAAACTCTTGAAATTGATATTCTTCACCCTTACTCAAAGCTACAGCTTTAAGAGCAGCTTCTTCTAAATTACTACTGTAAATCGCTTTAGAGTCTGTAAATAACTCCTGCTTACCGCCTAAAAAGTTGACTATTACTGGCTTATCTATCTGCTCCACTTCAGTTAATACTTTTTTAGCCACCTCCGGTGCCGGAGGCTTGGAAACTAAAACAATAACCTGCGTCTGCTTATCGGCTGCTAAAGCTTTTAAGCCCTTGCTCATCTCTAGACCACCAACTTCCACCGATAAATCTCTACCTCCAGTACCAATCACTTGCGAAACTCCAGCTCCCTTGCTGTCGATAATCACTGTTATCTCCTGGGCTCCTGTTCCCGAAGCTGCCACTAAACCAATATCTCCTTCATTAACCACATTTGCAAAGGCCAGTGGTTTATTATTAATAATCGCCGTTCCACAGTCCGGGCCCATCATCAACAGGCCCTTTTCAGCTGCCAACTCTTTAAGCTCTACCTCTGCTTCTACAGACACATTATCACTAAACAGCATTACGTGTAAGCCTTTCTTTAAAGCTTTTTTAGCTTCCTTTGGAGCATAGTTTCCCGGAACTGAGATCAAGGCCAGATTAGCCTCAGGCAAAGTATTTATAGCCGAATCCAAAGTCCGCGGTCTATACTTCTCATCTCCATCACTGCTCCGCTTAGCTACTAAAGCCTCCTCGGTAGCAGTTAAAGCCTTTGCAATCTCCGCTTCGGAATCAGCTTCAATGCCGATCACCATATCTTTAGGAGTAGCCTCTTCCACCTCGCTAGTTAATAGCCCCACATTCTCCAATAACTCTTTATTATGAGGAGTAGCCATTACTACCACTACTTCCTTTATACCTTCTTGGGACTTAATATCCTTAGCAATAGACATCAAAGTTACCGAATCATAGTAGTTATTTTCCTTAATTTTTACTCGTTTAGCCATCAAAGTTTCCTCCTTTATCTCCCGCGCTTTATAACTCTGTTAATAAAGTATAACCACCTATTAAAATTCCAGTAGCTATATCGGTTCCCGAAGTACTACCGCGATCTAACAGTCTTAAAGTATTACAAAAAACTTCCGTCTCCTCAGTTGTAAATAAACTCGCCAGCAGCTTGAGGATTATCTCCGGCACTTGAGCTTCCAAAACATATCTCAACATAGTTCTGCTTTCTAAAGTAGTCTTTGCTTCAGCTGCTGTTAAAATCTCATCTTTAATTTCCTGAGTAAGATAGACTAGCTTAGTCCTCTGCTCCAGTAAAACCAACATAGTATAAAAACCTAATAAAAAATCATCACCAGCAGGGGTTAAACCCGGGCCCAATCCCAATAATCGCTTGGAATTCTTAGCTATTAAGTCTTGCTCACCAATCAACACCGCTTTAACTAGGCTAAATACCACCGAATAAAGCAATTCAGAGACATAGTCAAACTCACAGTTTAAACAACGGCCAGTAACTATCTGCTCAGCAAATTTAGCCAACTCTCCTAATCCTTCATGAGCGCCTTCCAGCACTACTATCTTTTTTAGAAATTCCAAGTTTTCTGCCAAAATACCTGATTCTACAGCTAACCCTTCCCAACTTAAGTTGCTAGTCCAGACTTCAACCTCGCTCAAATCAATTCTAAAGCCAGCCTTTTCAAAACTAATCTCCCTAGGAGTTAACTTAACCTCAGCTCCTAAATTAATACCTAATTCTTTTAAACTAAACGCCGGCGGAGTAGTTACAACTAAGTTATTAGGAGCATTAAGAATATCCTCGCTAACTATAGAAACTAAACTATTAGTTTCCAGTTCTAAATTAATAACCTTATTGAATATCCCTCTCACATTGGCTGCTAAAATCCCTGCCCGAGATAACTCTTCTTTAAAAGCTGAACCAATTTGCAAAGCATCTATTAACATCTGAATCCTACTCCATTATTGAATTTTTATATTTAACCTTACTACATAGTTTCTACTATTTTATCCCCCACACCTTTATGAATGAATAACAAAGCTACACCTCATCAATTAGGTAATGTTTATAATGAGTTGCAGTGTAAATTTACTAGCTATTACTTCGGAATCTTGCGCCCACTATAAGTGAACTGCTCTCGATCCATATCTACATAGTTCTTCCCGGATCTACTCTTAACCTCACCAATTATATTATTACAGCTACTACAGATCAGTTGATCATCCTTAACTTCTCCGTATAGTCTCCGAATCTTCCCTTCCCAGCATTTCAACACTCTCCCCTTGCCGATCTTTTTATATTTCATAATCTTATCTTTGCATTTAGCACACTTTATTGTTAACATTATTAACTCTCCACCCCCAAAATGAAAAAGAGCATAGCTTTAAGCCATCCTCTTTTGCTTTACTTTAATTAGCAATTATTTTTAAAAAATTCTTTTCTCTTTTTCTGTCTTTTTAATTTATACATCTCCGCATCTGCTTTTTTGAAAGTCTCATTTAAGTCTTCATCTCTTTCATTTTTAATAGCAAAACCAATAGAAACACTTAGTTTACGATTAAAATTTCTTGTAAAGGATTTACATTTATCGATAATTCTATCTTTGATACTGTTAGCAATCTCATCATCAGCCTCTGGAAGCAAGATCACAAATTCATCACCACCAATTCTAGCTACTATATCGGCTTCTCTAGTGGAAGAGTCAATAATATCAGCAATTATTTTTATATGTCTATCACCTTCTTGATGTCCATAATTATCATTAATCTCTTTTAAACCATCCATATCAACTACAATAATAGCTATTGGCAATTTACGGGACTTATTTAAACGCTTCATTTCATTCTCAAAATACCTTCTATTATAAAGACCAGTTAACTGATCATGAAAAGATAAATATTTAATTCGAGATTCCTCAGCCTTACGTTCCGTAATATCCTTATAAATAACATAAATACCTAACTGATCATCACCAAGCTTAATTGGAAAAGCTTTAATTGCTACGTTAATTTGATTATCTGACTTTGTTTTTCTGACTGATTCTCCGGTATAACTTTCACCCTGCTTGACTTTAGCTAATATATGTTTTACTTCAGCCAGCTTTGATTCTGGAACCAAAACCTTATTTATTTTTCTACCTTCGATTTCAGCAGATTTATATTCAAAAATTTCCTCAAAACTTTTATTGATCATAGCTATTCTTTCCTCATTATCTAAGAGAGCAATTCCTTCCGGAGATTTATTAAATAACTGTTGAAAATAGGCCTGCTGTTCTCCTAATACTTCTTCAACCTGTTTACGTTGAGTAATATCCCTGGTAAAACCTAAAAATCTATTCTCAGCCAACTTAACTGCATTAACACTCCAGTACTTAGCTCTTCCATCTTTACGCAATAAGCCCAACTCTACATAACTTCTACCTTTATCAAGTAGCTCAGTAAAGCTTTGTTCAGCCTGGGAATAGCTCTCCGGAGGAATTAGCTGCCTGAAGTTCATACCTATCAGTTCTTCTTCTGTATATCCTGTCATTTCACAAGCCGTTTTATTAACTTCTATATATTCACCGTTTTCATCACACACAAAGACTCCGTAAGGAGCATTATTGATATATTTTTTAAATTTAGCTTCACTTTTTTTCAGCTCTTCTCGGGCCCGCTTCTGCTCAGTGATATCCCGAGCACTACCAACAATCTGTATAACCTCCCCTTCTTTAACTACCGGAGAGAGTATAGTATGCCAATTTCTTTTACCAACAGGCAACTCCAAGGTTTCTTGATACTCAATACTAGTTTTACTTTTATAACAGCGCCGATAATTATCTATAACTTCCCTAGCAACTTCCTCTGTAAAAATTTCACAAGGAGTTTCACCTCTAACTTCTGTTAAGGAAAGTCCCGTTAATAATTGAAAAGCTTTATTAGTTCTTAAATAGCGATATGTATTTTCATCTTCTACTTTGATTATAAACATAGCATCTTGAGTATTATTGAAGATTGTTTCGTATTCCTGATTCAGTATTTCAAGTTGATTTCTCTTTTCTTTTATCTTTTTCTCTGACTTCTTTCTTTCGGTAATATCCCGAGCTATACTTAAAATATACTTTTCGCCCTCTAATTCAAAAATATTTGAGTTTATTTCAACGGGGATTTTTTGCCCATCCTTAGTAACGAATTTCTTTTCAAAAGTATCCTTACCAACACTGTCCAGCTTCTTATTTCTTTTAAAAGAGGTTACTATATCTTGCGGGCCCATATTTAATAGTTCATCTTTACTATAGCCTAGCAACTCAACTGCTTTTTCATTAACTTCAATAAAGTTACCTCGTTCTTCAGAATCAAACTTACTAAAAAAAAGTAAGTCATTTATATTATTAAAGAGCTTATCATACTTATTTTGAACTTTTGCTAATCTTTTATTATAAACTCCTATTAAACTCTCTAATTTATCTTTCAAAGTTTTATCTTTCACTTGACTTTCAATAATATCTTGTAGCTCCTTTTCTAACTTAGAAAATTCCTTACTTTTATCTTGAGAGAATAAACAACTTTCTTTATTATCAGTCAGATCTAAAATTATATCTTTCCACTCTTCAAGTTGAGGTTCTTGAATACCATACTGAGCACAAACTTCATTTAGACTGTCCTTCTCTAAAGCCTCCCAAACAATTCTGATTATTTTTTGAGGAGCCATCTCCTTCTCCATACTATTCCCCCCTTCAAAATAGAATTAAAACACAAATTAAATACTTCAACTTATCCAATAAGAATATCAAAATATAATCAAATTGTCAATCAAGTATATTTTCATCAAAAACTTCTTTTTTCTTCTAAACTTTAATTCGTAAGGAGTTTCTTTGTTTAATTATCATTTAATAGCAAAATAACGCAGGGCAATCGCATGAATAAATTTTATTTTAAAACTCAATCTTATTTCTTATACTCAGTTTGAATTTAAAAAATGC
>NZ_JALKBZ010000044.1 GCF_023227765.1 Fuchsiella alkaliacetigena | reverse complement strand
ATAGTATATCAAAATATAGATAGATCTTCAAGCGTTTTTATAACTTTTATATAGTTTTTGTTAGTATTTTAACAGCTTTTACAACCTCCTATCTTTAATCATCGTAGTATTCAAACTCTATTCCATAAACCCTAACCGTATCTCCAGCTTCGATTCCTTTCTTTTTTAAAGCAGCTTCCACTCCCATATCTTCTAAAACTCTAGCGAAATGATAAAGAGCATCTTGATTATCGAAGTTAGTCATAGCTACTCGTCGTTCAATTTCATCTCCTTTAACCTCATAAACTCCCTCTTTCTGCTCAATATAGAAATCTTCAGCCTCATCTTCAGGCTGTGGTCCTTTAATTACCACTTCTTCTTCACTCTCCTCTACTACTTCTGCAAAGTCTTCCTCAGCTTCCTTAACCAAGCTATCCACTTCCCGAATTAACTCTTCTACCCCTTGTCCAGTTACTGCTGAAATAGGAAGGACTTGATATCCCCTATCCTCTAGCTGTGATTTAAGCTCACTAATATTCTCTTGCGCCGATGTTAAGTCCATCTTATTAGCTGCTACCAACTGCTCTCGTTCCAAAAGCTGAGGATTGAACTTCTCCAGCTCCTGATTAATGGTCTCAAAGTCCTCTAAAGGATCACGCCCCTCTAAGCCTGAAGCATCGAGCAGATGCACAATCACCTTAGTTCTCTCTAAATGACGCAAAAACTGATCACCTAAGCCAGTTCCTGAATGTGCTCCTTCAATTAAACCGGGAATATCAGCCATTACAAAGCTGCTGTAATCACCGGTCTTTACTACTCCCAGATTAGGCTCTAAGGTAGTAAAGTGGTAGTTATCTATCTTAGGCTTAGCTGCCGAAACCTTGGCAATCAAGGTGGACTTACCTACATTAGGATAGCCCACTAAGCCTACATCGGCTAGTAGTTTTAATTCCAAACGTATTTCTTTCTCCTGGCCCGGCTCTCCATTTTCAGAGATTCTAGGCGCCTGTCTAGTAGAAGACTTAAATCTAGCGTTTCCTTTGCCGCCTCTACCACCTTCGGCTATTACTACCTGATCGCCTTCAGCAGTTAAATCAGCTATTAAAGTATCGTCCTGCTGATCATAAACAACTGTCCCGGGGGGAACAAAAATTATTAAGTCATCACCATTTTTACCGTGTTGATTTTTACTACCACCATTTTCACCGTCAGCGGCTTTAAAGAGTTGCTGTTCTCGAAACTTCAATAATGTATTTAATCCTTTATCTACTTTCAAAATTACATCGCCACCCTTACCGCCATCGCCGCCATCGGGCCCGCCAGTAGGTTCAAACTTCTCACGCCGAAAGCTGACTACACCATCACCGCCTTTACCGCCTTTAACCTTAACCTTAGCTTCATCTACGAACATAAACTAACACCTTCCTTATTACTTTAGCACTTTAAGCAAGAAACTCCCAGCAAAAAATCACTGGGAGTCTAGAAAACAAATATTTAAGCCATCATTTCCAACTGTTCTTCATTATAGACACTAACTTGACGATTCTTTCTACCTTTTCTCTCAAAAGTAACATAACCATCCTGCTTAGCAAAAAGAGTATCATCGCTACCGCGACCTACATTTAGACCAGGCTTAAACTTAGTTCCCCGCTGTCTAACAATGATGCTACCGGCAGAAACATACTGTCCGTCGTGGCTTTTAACTCCTAAACGTTTAGAAATACTGTCGCGTCCGTTCTTAGTACTTCCAACTCCCTTTTTAGTAGCAAATAACTGTAAATCCATCTTTTTAAGCATAACTCTCTCCTCCTTTCTGGGTTTCTATTAACTCTAAACTATCGGGGTAGGACTCAGCAGTCCTTTGCAAACCGATTATCATAGTCTCTAGAACTGTAATAACTTCTCGATTTGAAGCGTATTTTCCTAAATGACAGGTTAATAATCCGTCATCACTGTCTACATCTATGGCTAAATCTAAATAATCAGTTAAACCGAAAATAGCCGTTTGAATAATGGCCGAAACAGCAGCACAGACTATATCGTTACCAGCTTCAGCATAGCCTGCATGTCCTTGGGCCCTAAACTCCACTATCTGCCCTTCTTGATTACGCTTAATATCTATTAGTACCATTAAGCCTGAATATCCTCAATAACTACCTTCGTATAAGGCTGACGATGGCCTGTTTTCTTACGATAGTTATTTTTAGGCTTATACTTAAAAACGATGATCTTATCTCCTTTGCCCTGTTCTATAGCTTTAGCTTTAACTTGGGCCCCTTCAACTGTAGGCTGTCCAACCTGAAATCCTTTCTCACCAGATACAGCTTTTACGCTATCAAATAAGACCTCTTCTCCTTCTTCAACAGCTAACTTTTCAACCTCTAACACTTGTCCTTCTTCTACTTTATACTGCTTACCACCTGTTTCGATAATTGCATACATTATAATGACACCTCCTCTACCTCAGACTCGCCGATAACTAGGTGAACACTAGGTTCTTCAAACCCGTATCGAGCGGTTTTGGTAACTAACAAAAACAATACTTACAAGTTAAGATTGTAGCACATTTATCAAGTAATGTCAAGTAGAGATCCGTTTTACAATCTCAGCTTTAGCGTAAGTTCTATATAATTTAACAATCTCTACTTTAACTGTCTTTCCTATCAGCTTTCCTCCATCAATAACCTCAATAATAAAGCCTTCCAGTCGAGCAATTCCATCCTCTTTGTTAGTTACATGTGCTTCTTCAATCTCTACCGTCACTTGTTCTCCTTTGCTTACGGGCAAAGCTAGCTTTGCAATCTCTTCCTTGCTTCCTAACTCTATCACCTCAATATCCTCTCTATGCAGCTCTTCCGAACCGCGTACATAAATATGCCGCTGCAGTTCAGCTTCTAACTCTTTAAGATTATTGCCGCCTAAACCGATCAACCTAGAAGCCACTTGGGGATTAACCTCTATTAAGACTGCTTCTTCATCGTTCTTTTTAAATAACTCTTTTAAACTTCTAATCGCCTTTAAAGCTACTGTATCTGCTGACAAGATTTGGCCATGACCTTCACAGTAAGGGCAAGGGCTCTGTAAAAACTTAGCTACTCCCTCTTTCTCTTTTTTACGAGTCATTTCTACTAAGCCTAACTGTGTTAAGCCTAAAATAGTACTTTTAGTCTTATCCTTTTTTAATTCCTCTTCTAAAGTCGCTAATACTTCTTGTTGATCAGCTCGATTATCCATATCTATAAAGTCAATAATGATTATCCCGCCTATATCCCGCAGCTTTAACTGTCTAGCAATCTCTTTAGCAGCTTCTATATTAGTTTTTAAAACGGTATCGGCCAGATCCTTGCTCCCTACATACTTACCAGTATTGATATCAATACTGGTTAAAGCTTCAGTATTATCTATCACAATATATCCCCCGCAGTCTAACCATACCTTGCGCTGCATAATTTCTTCAATAGCCGACTCAATCTGATAGTATTTAAAAATAGGTCTCTCTTTATCATAGAGCTTAACCCTAGATTTAAGCTGCGGAGAAATAAAGTCCAGCAGTTCTTGAATACTTTGATACTCCTCTTCTTCATTAATAAGCATTCTATCAACCTGAGTAGTAAACTTATCTCTAACTAACTTATTAACTAAGTTCAAATCACGATGAATTAAAGCCGGTGCTTGTTTAGTATTATAATGATGTTTAATTTTCTTCCATAATTTAATTAAAAAATCAAAATCTTTTTCTAGCTCTGAACGAGGTTTATTAGCAGCAGCGGTACGTACAATAACTCCTTTATCCTGAGGCTTAATTTGATGAGCAATATTTTTCAAACGCTTTCTTTCCTTATTTTCATTGATCCGCCGTGAAACTCCCACGTGACTAACCGTTAACATCAACACCAAATATCTACCCGGTAAGTTTATATCGCAGGTAGCTCTAGCCCCTTTAGTTCCTACCGGGCCCTTAGTAATCTGTACCATAATCTGCTGACCTGGCTGTACTATCTGCTGAATAGCCAAGTCTTCTTTTTTCTTTTTATCTGCTACTAAAGGAAGTAAATCGCTAACATGTAAAAAAACATTTTTCTCCAAACCTACATCCACAAAGGTGGCTTGCATTCCCGGCAATACATCAGCCACTCTTCCCTTATATATATTCCCCACTATTCTCTCTTCATTATCTCTTTCAAAGTAAATCTCAGCTAACTCTTTATCCTCCAAAATAGCTACCCGAGTTTCTCGGATATCAACATCAACCACAATTTCTTTAATCATACTTCTCAGCTCCCTACTTACTTTCCAACAGTATTATTTAGAAATCACCTCAAAAGGAGTAAGCAATTTATCTGCTTCTTTAATATAAAGACCTGTTCGCTTAATATCTGTTAAAGAAAAGTCCTCGCTAATCGGATATGATTTTTGCAAGGCCCTAACTAGCTCTTGCGGACGCAGATTTCCACTACTCCCCGTCTGAATCAAAGCTTCAAGCAAAACTTGTTTAGAATTAGCAGCAGTCTCCAATAACTGCAATTCAAAAACTAAAGGTCTTAAATCTAATTGACGATCAGACTTGTTTCTTCTTTTTCTGGTAATGATCACCTCTGAATTAGCTAAAAAATCAGCTAATATTTCTTCCACTTCTGCTGCTTTTAACTCTATTTCCAATTGAAGATCCAACTCATAACGAGCAGCATTGATCTGGGCCATCAAGGACTTCACCGATATCTCTATCTCTTGCGCCGCTATTAAATCAATCCCTGCTGGTAGTTCAGCACCTAAATCAGCCTTAAACTCAGCTAACGGATACTCTGTAGCCAATTCAAAATCAAAGTACTCACTACAACTAGTAATTCCTACAGCCAAAGCTGGGCCCGCAGCAATAGCCGGCCGAGGATTATAGCCTTGCGAAAACTCAATCGGAATTTCAGCTCTACGAACGGCTCTACTTAAAACTTTCAACAAATCCAAATGAGAGATAAACTTCACTTGCTCCCCTTTAGTTAGCTTAACTCTAATCTTCATTACTATCACCTACTAAACAGCTCTCAATATCTATATTAGTTAAAACACCACAGCCATTACACTCTGCAAATCTACAATCATCAGTAGTCTCCTCTGCTAAAGCCCGTCGATATTCGGCTAATAAATAGTCTCGACTAACCCCTACCTCCAAATGCTCCCAAGGTAGCTTCGCTTCTAAATCAAAATCACGATACACATAGTCTGCTAAGTCCAGTCCTGACTCCTCAAAAGCCTGCTTCCACAAATCAAAATTAAAATGCTCTAGCCAGCTATCAAACTTAGCACCTAGCTGCCAAGCTCTTTTCAACACCTGATTAAGACGACGATCTCCCCGAGCAAAAGCAGCTTCCAAAAGACTCAAATCCGGTTCATGCCAGTCATAGGATAAGCCTTTTCCGCGCAAATTTTTCTTTAAATAGCTTAATTTTTCTTCTATCTCTGCTAGGCCAACAAAACTACTCCACTGAAAAGGAGTATGGGGCTTAGGTACAAAAATAGAAGTACTAACCTTGACCTTCCATTTACCTATAGCAGCCACCTTCTTAGCCAGATCTACCATCCCGGCTAGATCTGCTTCAGTTTCAGTAGGTAAACCGATCATAAAGTATAACTTAATTCGCTGCCAGCCGCTATCATAGGCAGCCTGAGCAGTTGTCAATAGATCCTCTTCAGTAACTCCTTTATTAATTACATCCCTCAATCTTTGCGTACCTGCTTCCGGAGCAAAGGTTAAACTGCTCTTTCTAACCTGTTGTACCTGATCGGCTAAATTCAAAGAAAAGGTATCTGTCCTCAAAGAAGGCAAGCTAATACCTACCTTCAAGTCAGCACAATCGCTTACTAGCTGTTCAACTAAGAGTTCTATTTGCGAATAATCGCTACTACTTAAAGAGACTAAGCTCAATTCTTCGTAACCGGTTTCTTTAATTGATCGCTCAGCTAACTGCTCTAATCTAGCCTGACTTCGCTCCCGCACTGGACGATAGATCATTCCTGCCTGACAAAATCTACAGCCTCTAGTACAGCCTCTAGCTATCTCTAAAGGGATTCTATCGTGAACTATCTCCATATAAGGAACAATCATCTGCGTAGGGTAATAAGCAGCATTCAAATCCTCAACTACTCTCTTAGTTATTTTAGCAGAACAGTTATCGTCTTGAGCTCTAATATCTTTAAAACTTCCGGCTTGATAGTCAGCCTCATAAAAACTGGGCACATAAACTCCTGGTAACTTAGCTAAACTCCTTAAGAGTTCTTTTCTATCTCCCCCAGATTTTTGATGGGCTAAGTATTCAGCTACTAAGTCCTCTGCCAAATCTTCAGCTTCACCAATTACTACTACATCAAAAAAGTCCACTATCGGTTCCGGATTGACAGTACAGGGCCCGCCGGCTATTACCAAAGGATCATCGCTGTTTCTATTAGCACTTTCTAAAGGAAGTCCTGCTAAGTCCAACATATTTATAATATTAGTATAACTCATTTCATACTGTAGAGTAAAGCCGATTATATCAAATTCAGCTACTGGCGTCTTGCTTTCCAGGCTAAACAAAGGTAGTTGCAACTCTCGCATCTTCTTTTCCAAATCCAACCACGGAGCATAAACTCTTTCAGCAACTACTCCTTCCTGCTGATTAAGCAAATGATAAAGAATCTTAATCCCCAAGTGCGACATTCCCACTTCATATCTATCGGGAAAAGCTAAAGCAAATGTTAAGTTTTGTTTATCAAAATCCTTATGAACAGCATTTAGCTCATTACCTAAATACCTAGTTGGTTTACTTACTTCGGGTAGTATTTCCTCTAAAGTCTTTATTATCTCTTGACGCTTCATCTTCTTACCTCCAATTATTAAAGCAACTCTTTAACCTCTGTATTTAATCCTAAGTCCAACATCCCTCTAATTATCTCTTCTTCAGTCAAAGTACCTCTTACATTTAAATCAGTATCTACTACAATTATAGTATGAAAGGTTTTAGGAGTAAACTTATCTATAATATTTTTAATAGAAGCCGTCTCCATCACTACATACTCTTGATTCTTTAAAACCTTTTCTTCCTTTAACTTACTCTTTTTTTTAGCTAAATATCTCATCAATACATAAATACTCTGTCTATTCTCTTTAGTAGCAGCAAAATAAATAAAAAAGGCAATAATTAACAATAAAATGTTAAAAAAACCTAAATAAATTCCTATTAGAGCTGCCCCAGCGATAGCTATAGAAAGATATTTACTAATCTTGATAGCTAAGCTTGTTGCTTCCCGAAAACCCAACTCCCTAACCTTAATAGCTCTCAATACTCTACCTCCATCTAAAGGTAGAGCAGGAATTAAATTAAAAAAAGCAATAGCTAGGTTTGTCTTAATAAAAAAAAGCCCCCAATTAACTGAAACTAGACCATGTCTTAAACAGATAACCATTACTGTAGCTAAAAATAGATTACAGAAGGGCCCGGCTAAGGCAGTCTTAATTTCAATCTCAGGAGCTAACTCCAACAAATCATTGTATTTAGCTACACCTCCAAAGGGTAACAGTTCCACCTCTTCTATATCTATTTGATTATTTTTAGCCACCATTACGTGTGCTAATTCATGTAAAAAAACGGCTCCAAAAGTAACCAAAGCTCTATCTAGAAGTCTCATATAACCAAATATAGCCATCACTACCAAAAATAATAAATTCAACTTTATTTTAATTCCCCATAAACGAATTATATACATACTAACTCCACCCTATACCCTGCTACTACTAGGTATATTAAGATAGAAGAACTAATATGCTTTTTAGAATTTCAATTTTTTTCTTCTTACATTAACATTAACCACTAAGCCTATTGCTAAAATATTAGTTAACAAAGAGCTTCCACCGTAACTGATAAATGGAAGAGGAATACCTGTAATCGGCATAATCCCAATGGCCATCCCTACATTCTCAAATACATGAAATAACAGCATAACCAAAATTCCTATAGTCAATAGCTGTCCAAAATCGTCCTCTGCTTCCAAAGCTACCTTAAATATTCTCCATAAAAGTAGAAAAAAGAGGACCAATACTACTACAGCTCCTAGAAAGCCTAATTCTTCTCCTAAAACCGAAAAAATAAAGTCTGTATGCTTTTCCGGTAAAAAACCTAAATTAGTCTGTGTCCCCTGAAATAGACCTTTGCCTAATAATCCTCCGGAACCCACTGCTATCTTAGACTGTATTATATTATAACCATAACCTAAAGGATCTATAGTAGGATCCCAAAAAACTATTAATCTCATTAACTGATATTCCTTTAAGGGAATAGACATTCCAAGTTGGAAGTGTGCAAATAACATGCCTCCTATTCCTAATACCGCCGTAATTACTACTGTAAAATAATATTTCAAGTTAGCCCCAGCTGCATAAAACATTCCTGCAAAAATAAAGATAAAAACTAAGTTAGTACCTAAATCATTTTGAGCTAAACCCAGAATTAAAATCGGCATAATATATAAACAAGAAATGAAACACTGCTTTATTTTAACTAACTCTTTTTTATGTTTAGCAAAAAAGTCTGCTAAACAGATAATTAAGCCTAGCTTAACCAGTTCTGCTGGCTGTAAATTAATAGGGCCTAATCTAACCCAACGCCTAGTACCTGAAAACTCTATTCCAAATATAATAACTACAACTAAAAGGATAATATTCAATAAATAGATTACTTCTGAATACTCCTTTAAAACTCTATAATCAAAACCCAAACTTAAAATCAAAAAAATAACCCCTAAGATCAAAGCTATTAACTGTCTAATCACAAAAGGATTATTAGTAAAGCCATTGGTTTGAGTAGCACTAGCAACCATCAATAAACCAATAATAACTAAAGCAAGCGTAATAATCGGTATTGAATAGTCCAATTCCCTAATCAAACTTCTAGATCTCATAGCCACTCTCCCCTTTATTGATTAATCAACAGTTTTCTAGCTATCAGTAAGCAAAAAACAGACTAGAAAACTAGTCTGATTCCGAAACATCTTCTAGGCTTCTCCTTCTTAACTCCTTAACCGGAATATTAGCTACTAAAGCAATTGATTGATCATCTTGATTTAAATCTATACTTAATCTATTAGCTTCAACTTCAATATATTTAGAAACCACTTCCAACAATTCTTCTTTCATCTCTTCTAATAATTCAGGAGAAATATTGATCTTATCATGGATTAAAACCAGCTTTAGCCTTTCTTTAGCTAAATCCTTACTATCCACCTCATCATCAAACATCTTCCTTAGCTTATCCAACACTAGCTATTCCCCCTTTTTATTATCCCAAACCAAGAATTCGCTTAAACTTTTCCATAAAACCTTCTTCTAAAGACATCAAAGGAATTTTTTCCCCTTCTAATCTATGTACAATATTTTTAAAAGCCTGAGCAGATTGAGAGTTACTATCATCTAAAATAATCGGTTCCCCTTTATTAGTGGAAATTACAATTTCCTGGTCATCGGGTACTACTCCTAAAAGCTTAATAGCTAAAATTTCAATCATATCCTCAATATCCATCATATCTCCTTTATTAACCATATCCATTCGGATTCTATTAATTATTACTTCAGGCTCCCCAAGACCTTCAGCCTGTAACATACCAATTACTCGGTCCGCATCTCTAATAGCAGCTACTTCCGGAGTAGTAATAATTATTGCTTCATCAGCACCAGCAATAGCATTTTGAAAACCCTGTTCAATTCCTGCTGGACAGTCAATAAGTACATAATCAGCTTCAGCCTTTAATCTTTTGCAGACTTCAACCATTTGCTCCTTACTAACTGCTGTCTTATCTCTAGTTTGAGCTGCTGGCAATAAAGATAAGCTACTATATCTTTTATCTTTAATCAAAGCCTGTTCTAGCCTACAGTTCTCCTCTACTACATCAACAATATCATAAACAATTCTATTTTCCAAACCCATAACTACATCTAAATTTCTCAAACCTATATCAGCATCTATTAAAACTACTTCTTTACCTAGCTGAGCTAATCCAGTTCCTATATTAGCTGTGCTAGTAGTTTTGCCAACACCACCCTTACCTGAAGTAATAACTATTGCTTTTCCATCCATAAAAAAACCCCCTCAAATTAATTTTATAAGTCTTTTATTAAGATAGCTCCATTCTTAACTAAAGCAATTTCTGGCTTACTAGGCTCTACTAAGTGATCATCTTCATCTGGGGCCCTACCTATTTTATTGCCAATCCTCAGTTGAGTAGGTTTTAACCTCCAAGCAGCAATAATAGCCTCTTCACTGCCAGTAGCTCCAGCATGAGCTATCCCCCTAAAAGCCCCCATTACTAAAATATCTCCCTTAGCCTTAACTTCAGCTCCCGGATTAACATCACCTCTAATAACTACATTTCCTCCATACTCTATCGACTGTCCTGAACGAAGAGTTCTATTCAATAAAAGAGTTGAAAGTTCAGAGGAATCGGAAAACTTTTTTACTTCCTGATTAACTTCTTGATTGATGTTCTCGTTAATAATTTCTATTACAGACAAACCAGGCAAAGCTGAAAAAATATCAATTAACTGTTCTTTATTTTTATTAGTTAATTCTCTTCTTCCTACATTAATTTTAATTTTAGAACTTACAAAAAAATTTTTACATTCTCTAGTTTTAGCTTTTAATCTAGTAAGTATTTCTTTAAAATCCAAATTTTCAGCTAAAACAATAACTAAATGTCCTTGCTCCCATTTAAATAAAATATAATCCTCCTGCATACTTACCTTCCTCCTGGGGCAAATCTAAACTAAATCTACTCAACTAATTTAATAATTACTTTAAATTAACCTCTTTCTATCAAAGCTCTTCTCTAATTTGATCCTCTTCTAGAAAGATATCTTCCTGCTCTAATTCATCACCTATATCATCTTCTATCTCCTCAATTATTTCATCCATTTTTTCTTCTCCTAACTCAGACCCTAAATAGTCCTCCAAAATTAATCTAGTTAAAGGTAAAGTATTAGCACTGGAACTTCCGTGCTCTAAAAAGACAACAATGGCTATTTCAGGATTATTTGCTGGAGCATAGCCAGCAAACCAAGCATGATTACTTCTTTGGCCACCAGTTTGAGCAGTTCCAGTCTTACCAGCAACTTCAAACTCGATATCCCTAAAAGCATTTCCAGCAGTACCGTAAGTAGTAACATCTAGCATTCCTTTTTGTAAAATTTCAAATACTTCCTTATCTACCGAGAATTGATTAAGAGTCTCAGCTTCAAAATCCTTAACTACCTTACCTTCAGCATCAACTATCTGATCCACTAACTGAGGAGAATAGAGAGTTCCCCCATTAGCAATAGCTGCTACTAAGTTCGCTTGCTGAATAGGAGTTGTTTTTAAATTTCCTTGTCCAATTGAAAGGTTGATAGTATAGCCTGGAAACCAAATTTGATCCATTCTAGTCTCAAAAGTCCTGGCCCGCCAATCAGGATCCGGCACTAAGCCAGCAGTCTCATTAGGAAGATCAATACCTGTTTTTTCTCCCAAACCATACTTTCTAGCATAATCCTGTAAAATTACTCGGTCTAAATCATATAATTGATGTCCTAGCTTATAAAATACTGTATTATTAGAATGAGCAATAGCCTCAGCAAAATTAAGATCGCCATGACCATCCCGTAACCAGTTTCTAAATTTAATTCCTCCTACCTCATAATAGCCTGGATCATAATATTCAGTCTCTGCATTAATTCCTAACTGCTCTACAGCAGCAGTTCCTGTAACTAACTTGAAAATAGATCCTGGAGGTGGAGCAGTACTAATAGCTCGATTAAGCAACGGTTGTAAAGGATCATTGTTTAAAGATTGCCAGTTTTCCCTGGAAATCCCACCAGAAAAAAGTGATAAATCGTAACTTGGAGCACTAGCTAAGGCTAAAACTCCACCCGTATTAGGGTCTAAAGCCACTACTGCTCCCCCAGTTGGGGCCTGTTTAATATCATCATCTTCTTCAGCAAGCTGAGTTAATCTTTCTAACTCATTACTAAGATACTTTTCTACAGACTTTTGCAATTCGAAATCTATATTTAAGATTAAATTATTGCCAGCAACTGGTTGTTGGATCCCTAAAGTTCTTATTTCCTGACCAGAGCTATTAATTTCTACCTGCTTTCTTCCATCTTCTCCTCGTAATTGAGTTTCATATAACCTCTCTAAACCAGAACTCCCTACTATATCACCAGCTCTATATCCTAAATGACTAACTTGTTCTAGTTGAGAAGGCGAAATTTCTGTTAAATAGCCCAACATATGGCTAGCAAAATCAGCATAAACATAATCACGCACTGGTGTTTGATCAATAATTACTCCTGGTAGTTCATTCTTCCTTTCTTCAATCATTACTAACTCACTTTGCGAAATATCTCTTTTTAAAATTACAGGTCGATTATTACTTCTGTCTTCAACCTTATTAACTAAACTCTCCAAAGGAAGATCTAAGATTTGACTCAGCTCTGTTAAAACTATTTCTAATTTTTGAGGATTTATATCAGGTAATACTGAAACTGTATAAGCTAATTTATTAGAAACTAGAATTTCTTCTTGATTAGCCATAATTTTCCCCCGAGGAGCTCCAATATTACGGACAGCTATTCTATTACCCTGGGCCAGCTGTTGATACTCATCCTCTAAAATAATCTGCAAGTAGAAAAGACGAGCAAATAAAATAATAAATAAAATCAAAATTATAATTCCAAAATGTTTTAGCCTTTGAGCTGAGTAATCTTCTATAGTCACTTTAACTTCCTCCCGACCCAGAAGTTAATTCTGTAGATACTTCCGTTGCAAATAATAAATAACTGGATAAATCAATATAGATAAAAGGGCATTATAGATCAATAAAGGAATCAATAACTCGCGCAAACGAAGCCATACAGCTAAATTAAAAGCTAACTTATTATTTAAAATAACAAATATTAACTGATCAATAACTGTAGCTAATATCACCAGTGCTACTGGAATAGCAAAATTTCGATAGTATATTTTTTGCTTTAAAAAGCCGAAAGTATAACCTAAAAGCAACTTGCTGACTATATTAACTCCAAACAAACCACCTGAAAATAGATCCTGCAATAAACCAGCTAAAAATCCTAGATAAGCCCCGTGACGAAATCCATTAAATAAAGCCAATATAACTACTATAATCAATAATAAATCTGGAATTACTCCCCCTAAAGGATAAAAGGAAAAATAGGCAACCTGTAATATTAAAGCTATTATAACCATTAAAATATAGATCAGGTCCCTCATTCACCAACCTCCTAAGCTAAAAATCAGTAATTACTAAAACCTCTTCAAAAGTACGGAGGTCAACCAAAGGCTTTAAAACAGCCGAACGGCTTAAACCATGGTCTTCAGCTTCCACTTCCTGCACCTCTCCAATGGAAATCCCTTTAGGATAATCAGCCGATAAACCGGAGGTTATAATCTCATCCCCATCAATAATATCAGCATCCCAAGGCAACTTGTCCATCCTCAGTAGTTCCTTATTATCTGCAGTTCCTTGGACAATACCTATTTCGCGAGACTCCTCTCTAGATACTAAGCCACCAATAGTAAAACTATAATCAGTAATTAATAAAACTTGAGCACTGTAAGCACTAACCTTTTCTACCTTGCCAATTAAATGTCCATTATAAGTAACTACTAACATCTTAGGTTCTAGGCCCGAACGACTACCTCGATTTATAGTAACCACTTCTGACCAATTAGACGCACTACGCCCTATTACTTTAGCACCTAAGAATTGAAATGAGTCTCTTTGTTCAAAATTAAGTAACTCTCGCAAGCGTTGATTTTCCTTACTAAGTTCCGCTAATTCTTGTAACTGCCATTTTAACTTTTTATTTTCGCGAATTAAGTTAATATTCTCTTCTCTAGTCTCTTTATAATTAAACACCACGCTAGCAGCTCCAGTAAATGAAGATCTAATAGAACTGACTCCTCTTAGCAAAGGCGACAATAAGTCAGCTACTAAACCTTCTCCTAATATTCCCGCCGGAATAATAATCTCGACTAAATTAATCAAACTCAAAAAAAGTATCAGCAGTACCAAAACCAAAATAAATCGTCTATGTTGTTCAAAAAAGCTACCCAATAATACCACCCGCTTTTATATTACTACACATTTAAGATAAACGCTTGGGAGTAATCAATACATCACGTAAATCATTTAGCTCATCCAAGACCTTACCAGTCCCCTGCACAACACAGTTTAAAGGATCTTCAGCTAAATAAACCGGCATTCCTGTATTATCACACAATAGTTGATCTAAGCCGGTTAATAAAGAGCCACCTCCAGCCATAACAATTCCACGATCCATAATATCAGCTGATAATTCAGGAGGAGTACTCTCTAAGGTATCTTTAACAGCTTTAACTATATCATTAACAGGCTCTTTTAAGGCTTCTTGTACCTCTTCACTAGTAATTTTAATAGTCTTCGGCAGCCCATTAACTAAGTCTCGACCTCTAATTTCAACCGATTCAGACTCTGGCTCGGTAATATAAGCTGAGCCAATCTCCATTTTAACAGACTCTGCCGTCCTTTCACCTACCATCAGATTATAGTTATCCTTAATATATTGCACAATGCTAGAGTCCATTTCATCACCACCAACTCGAATAGACTGTTTAGTAACTATTCCCCCTAAGGAAATAACAGCCACTTCAGTAGTTCCACCACCGATATCCACTACCATATTTCCAGTAGCTTCGTGAACTGGAAGTTCAGCTCCAATAGCCGCTGCCATAGGCTCTTCAATCAAATAGGCTTCTCTAGCTCCAGCATGCAAGGCAGCATCGATTACCGCTCTCTTTTCTACTTCAGTTACTCCGGAAGGAACACAAACAATAATTCTGGGCCTTACTAAACGCTTTCTTTTATGGGCTTTAGTAATAAAATGCCTTAACATTTTTTCAGTAATTTCAAAGTTAGCTATTACTCCATCTTTCATCGGTCGAATAGCTATAATATTACCTGGAGTTCTACCAATCATATCCTTAGCTTCCTTACCAACTCTTAAAACCTCCTGAGTATCCTTGCGAATAGCTACCACTGAAGGTTCTGTAATTATAACTCCTTTTCCTCTAACATAAACTAAAGTATTAGCAGTTCCTAAATCAATTCCCATATCTCGTGAGAATGGTGCAGTAAAAAAATCCATTACCATTTTAATTTTCTCCCTTCCTCTCGATTTATTCTAAATATCCTTGTTCTCTTAAGCTGATATAATTTTGTTCACCGATTATTAGGTGATCTAAAACCTCAATCCCTATTAGTTCACCTGCTTTCTGTAAACGCTGAGTTACTTTAATATCCTCAGTGCTAGGTTCAGGATTACCACTAGGATGGTTATGAGCTAAAATTATAGCTGCACTACTGCGCTTAATAGCAGGTTTGAAAACTTCTCTAGGATGAACAATAGAGTTATTTAAGCTACCTATAGAAATTTCTTCTATAGATATTAATTGATTTTTAGTATCCAATAAAATAATCACAAAGTTTTCTTTTTGTAAAAAAGACAGTTTAGCTAATAACAGGTTACTTACATCTTGGGCCGACCTAATTACAGTACTATCCTGTTCACAACTAGCCATCCAGACCCTTTGGCCTAACTCAATAGTAGCGCTAACCTGGGCTGCTTTAGCTATCCCAATCCCCTTCACTTCCTGCAACTCCTCTAGGCTGGCCTCTTTAATAAACTTAAGCCCCCCAGCATGAATTAACAGCTTATTAGCTAACTCTATAGCAGTATCATCTTGATTGCCAGTCCTAATTATTAAAGCTAAAAGTTCGGCAGTAGACATAGCTTTAGCTCCGAACTTAACTAATTTTTCTCGCGGTCTTTCTTCTTTAGGTAAGTCTTTAATAGTTAAATTATATTCAACCACAGTTTTCACCAACCTTTTTTAAGCTAACTTATAGCCTAGCTTTTTACAGTGAGTAACTACTTTAGTCAAAGGTAGTCCTACTACATTTGAAAAAAGACCTCTAATACTATTGATTAAAATAGCTCCTCTGCCTTGAATAGCATAAGCTCCTGCTTTATCCATTGGTTCTCCTGTGGCTACATAATCTGTAATCTCTTGTTGAGTAAGCTCTCTCATTAATACATCAGTTATTTCATAATCTACTATTTCAATTGACTTGTTAAGATCTTTAATTGCTATTCCTGTAATTACTTGATGCTCTGTCCCACTTAGTTTTTTTAACATCTTCTCGGCTTCTCTTTTTGAATTAGGTTTACCTAAAACCTCTTCTTTATTATAAACTACAATAGTATCAGCAGCAATAATTAAAGCACTATCCATAGTTTGAGCTACCTGAGTAGCCTTAACCTGGGCTAAACGCTGTACCAAATCTAGATAATCACTACCTTCAACCTGACTTTCATCTATTCCACTAGGAACTACAGTAAACTCCACCCCAATTTGCTTTAATAGATCTCTGCGCCGCGGTGAAGCCGAAGCCAACACTATTCGTTCCATCATAACTCCTCCAAATATATCATACTAGTATAGTCAATTCGTTATCAAACTTGAAATTCCTGTTCAAATTCAAAATTTAGCTGCAAATGTTTTGCTAAGTATATCACAGTTAAGCCGATAAAAAAACCTGTAGGTAAAGCAAAAAGAAGTAAATAGGGTAAATAATAAAAAATTGACCAGTTATTTATCAAAATAAAAGCCATTGCTAACTGACCTATATTATGTGAAACCGCTCCAATTAAACTAATACCAATCAAACTAAACTTAGCACCTAAATACTTATGAGCTAAAACCATCAAGCAATAACTCAGTATACCTCCAGATAAACTCAAATAAAAACCTGGAGTCAAAAAAGTACCTATTAATAAGGAAGAAATAAAAATCCTTAAAATTAATACATAAAAACCAGCTTTATATCCCAATAACACCAAAGTTAATAAAATTATTAAGTTTGCTAATCCTAACTTAGCTCCGGGAATAATTACTGAAGTCGGTAGCATAGACTCAACTATATGCATTACTATAGCCATAGCTACTAACAGAGATATATAAAGTAATTTTTTATATTTAAGCATTTTTAACCATCCCTTTTTATTATGTCAAAATAATTTAAATAATATTGAATTTATCCCTATCAGTACTAAATCTTATCCAAGTCCAATTATCTGTTCTTCAATTAAATCAGCCACCTCATCCAGCTGCTGAGCTGAAAACTCTTCTTCGTTCCGAACAATAGTCAAAATCTGTTCATCTGTTTCCGAAAACAAAGGCTGTTCATACTCTGCCGGACGAAAAATTTCTATTTTAGCTTTATCGCCAGTCTTATAACCTTCAGTAATTACCAAATCAACTTCAGAATTTATATAGTTACTAAGTATCTTATCTAAGTCAACCTCTCTTTCTAGCTCTCTAATCATAGCTAGTTTATTTCGTGAAGATAAAACAACAGTTTCAGCACCTGCCTGACGATGTCTCCAGCTATCTTTACCGGGAGTATCTATTTGAAATTTATGAGCATCATGCTTAATAGTAGCTATTCGATAACCTCTACTCTTCAGTTCCGGAATCAACTGTTCAATAAAGGTAGTCTTACCTGAATTAGAATTACCAACTATAGATACAACTGGAAGTTCCATTTATAATTTCACCACCTGTTTTAAATAATTACTTAGCTCAAATAACATCCTTTGATACACTTCTAGATAAAGAATTTAGATTCCTGCTACAAACTTAATTACATTATATCATTATATCATTAATAAAGTCCTATAGTCCAACCCTTTATTCAAATAATTTAAGCTATTTAAATCTAAGCTTAGCGTTAATTAATCATATTTTTAACCTTTAATGTAAACTATATCACAGCAAACTATTTATGCAAGTACAAAAAGCAATTTATAAGTAAAAATTCTTTGAAATAATCAACGGGACACCCTCTTATCGAAAGTGTCCCGTTGATTATTTATGCTGATGTATGGTGGTTAACCAATTTAGCTAACAAGTTTCTATATATTGATCTAACTCCCATTGATGAACCTGAGCTTTATAAGCATTCCACTCAGAGCGCTTAGCCTTCACAAACTGAGTTAAGACATGATCGCCTAAAGCTTCTTTGATAACCTCATCTGCTAATAATTCATCAATTGCTTCATTTAAATTGCCTGGCAGAGCCTCGATATTTAGCTCTTCTTTTTCATCGATAGTCATGTCATATATATTAGCCAGTACCTCAGCCGGCGGTTCAATTTCATTTTTAATCCCATCTAAGCCTGCTTTTAACATTACAGCTATAGCTAAGTAAGGATTAGCTGAAGGATCAGGATTTCTAAGCTCTAAGCGAGTTCCGGCTCCGCGAGAAGCTGGAATCCTCACTAAAGCACTACGATTACAGCTAGACCAAGCCAAGTAGACCGGTGCTTCATAGCCAGGCACTAGACGCTTATAGGAGTTTACTGTCGGATTGGTAATAGCAGCAATAGCCTTAGCGTGCTTTAATAATCCCCCAATATAGTAATAAGCCGTTTGACTTAAGCCTAATTCATCGCTTTGATCATAGAAGCAGTTTTCTCCATCCTTATATAGAGACTGATGAACGTGCATCCCGGAACCATTTTCTCCAAATATCGGCTTAGGCATAAAGGTAGCATGAATTCCGTATTCATTAGCAATAGCCTTAGTTACAAATCTAAAGGTAGCAATATTATCGGCTGTCTTGAGAGCATCGGCATACTTAAAGTCAATCTCATGCTGTCCTGGGGCTACCTCGTGGTGAGAAGCCTCTACTTCAAAGCCCATCTCTTCTAAAGATAGCACTATATCTCGGCGTACATTGCAGCCTAAGTCTACTGGACTTAAATCAAAATAACCACCTCGGTCGTGAGTTACTGTCGTTGGTCTGCCCTCTTCATCCTTCTCGAAAAGGAAGAACTCTGGCTCCGGGCCCACATTCATTGTATAACCCATCTCTTCTGCCTCTTCCAATACCTTTTTTAACACATTTCGCGGTCCGCCTATGAAAGGTTCACCATCAGTATTATACACATCGCAAACCAATCTAGCTACTGCTCCACCATCACTAGGCCCTGCTGGCCGCCAAGGAAAAACAGTAAAGGTATCATAGTCCGGCTCTAAATACATATCCGATTCCTGAATTCTAGTAAAGCCATCGATAGAAGAGCCATCAAACATTATATTCCCCTCTAGTGCTTCCTCTAACTGCTCTACTGTAATAGCCACATTCTTAATAACTCCTAAAATATCTGTGAACTGCAACCTTACAAACTTAACCCCTGCTTCCTCTGCCTGCTTTAAAACATCTTCTTTAGTAATTTCACTCATTTTAAGTCCCCCTTAAATATTTTTTGCAATCTCTATGTGAAGTTTATGTTAGCTTTAAAGTAATTATAAGGCCTTTTCTCCTGTTTGTCAAGTGTTTTTTTGGGTTTTTTACAATCGATTACTGCAAACCTTACATATCAGTGTTATCCTAACAGGTCTGCACCTGATATTCCTCCAACCAAATATTAAGCTGTATCAAATAAGCAAAAAGCTGTGGTAAACGCATTAACTGTCCAAACCAAGGAATATCAAACTCTTGCCCTGCCTCTATAAGTTTCAATACCTTTTCCACTTCAATTAAATCTCTTAAAGGAGCATTATTATCATTAAGCAACTCTAGTAACCAGTCTCTAGTAGCTTCATAATAAGCCGGATCAAAGGTTTTGGGATAGGGATTCTTAGGTCGCAAGCGCACCTCTTCCGGCAAAATTCCTTTTAAAGCCGCTCGCAAAATTCCCTTCCTTTGATTTTGAAAGTTCTTCATTGACCAAGGAATATTCCAAGCATACTCTACTAAACGATGATCACAGAAAGGAACTCTCACTTCTAAGCTAGTAGCCATACTCATCCGGTCTTTGCGATCCAAAAGAGTCGGCATCCACCTAGTAAGGTTGAGATAGAACATCTCCCGCATTCGCGCCTCTTTAGCTCCTTCACCTGGCAAGGTAGGTACTTCCGCTAAGGCTTCTTGATATCTGCGAGCCATATATTCTTCGGCTCTAATCTCCTCTAGCACTGCCGGAGCTAATAATTCTATTCGTTCTTTTAATCTCCAGGCCCAAGGAAAAGTATCAGCCTCCAAAGCCTCCTGACGATAATACCAAGGATAACCACCGAATATCTCGTCAGCACACTCGCCAGAAACTGCCACCGTAAAATCCTGCTCAATCTGCTGACAAAAAAGATACAAAGAAACATCTATATCGGCCATTCCGGGTAAATCCCGAGCGTAAACCGCTTCTTCAAGTCCAGCAACTAAGTCTGAATTATCCAAAGTAATATAATGATGAACCGTATCAGCATAAGCAGCCACAAGCTCTATAAAGCGAGTATCTGCTTCTGGTTGAAACTCATTAGCCTCAAAATACTCTTCATTGCCTACATAGTCCACCGAATAACTATGTAACTGTCCATAGCCGGCTTCCTGTAAAGCAGCACTAGCTACCGCAGTGATAGCACTAGAATCCAAACCCCCGGATAACAGAGTACAGATAGGTACATCTGAAATAAGCTGACGCTCTACAGTATCTACAAATAACTCTCTAACTCTAGCTATAGTCTCTTCTATATTATGGGGATGGGGCTTACTCTCCAACTGCCAATACTGCTCTTTTTCAACTCCCTCTTTATTATAAAGCAAATAATGACCAGGTTTTAATTCCTTAACTCCTTTAAAAACACCATGACCAGGTGTTCTAGCCGGGCCCATTACCAATACCTCAGCTAAACCTTCTCTGTCTATTTTAGGCTCCACCTCTGGATGAAGTAGTAGTGACTTTAACTCCGAAGCAAATAGCAGACCATCTCCCCTCTGAGTATAAAACAAAGGTTTAACCCCCAACCGATCCCGAGCTAAATAAAGTTCTTCCTTAGCTTGGTTCCAAATAGCAAAAGCAAAGATCCCGTTTAAGTACTTAACACACTCCTTGCCCCATTCCAAATAAGAAACCAGTAATACCTCCGTATCGGAATGACTGCGAAAGCTATGACCTAAGCTTTTTAATTCTCTTCTTAATTCAACAGTATTACTCTTTCTATGCAATCATTTGTTAATATTATCCATCGGTTAAAATAAAGGTAGGCATAAGCTATCTCCTTTGATAA
>NZ_JALKBZ010000043.1 GCF_023227765.1 Fuchsiella alkaliacetigena | reverse complement strand
CAAACTCTCCAAATAAAATGATGTGAGTTTGAACTAACTCATAAAAATTGTTGATTACAACCTTTTCAAATGGCGTTGAAAATATTGAATAGGCAATGTTCAGTTTTCAAAGATCAGTCGCCGCCGTTTTTTAAGCGACAGTCATAATTCTAACATCTATCTACTTGCTTGTCAAGCCTTTTTTCGAAAAAAGTCGAAAAATCTTTTTTCTGCGAGGCACAAAAGGCCTCTTTCTTTCAGGCGACATTTAACAGTCTAACATATAACTCGAATCTTGTCAAGAGATATTTACAAAAAGCTGTTTGAAAAGCAGGTGTTTTGTTTTTATCCCTCGTTTCTCGCTTAAGACACTAAATAGTGTAACATCTCATTTTTATTTTGTCAAGAAATAATTTAAATAAATTAAAAATTTCTTTCTATTAAGCTTTAATTAATTTTTAACTACTTCATAATAGTTTCTTCAAAAAATAAGTATATAATTTTATAAGAGAGGAGGATATATATAATGAAGAAAAACTTCTTTTATTTTTTATTAGTATTAATTTTATTCTTTTCAATAGGTAACACTGCTAATGCTAATCTACCTGAACAACCAGTTCCTGAAACACAAGATGAATTAGAGGAAGAAAAAACAGAAAATGAAGAACAGAGTATAGAAGCTGAAGATATAGAACCTATAGAAATAGTAACTTCCGATAGTCCTGATAGTAAAGTAGGATTATCAGACTTATATGGAGGAATCAGCTTTAATACTTTAGAAGCTGCTGAAGATAATTCAGCTCCTGGTTTCTTTTTAGGAATAAGGGAATGGTTTTGGTCGCAGACAGCTTTAGGAGGAGAAATCGAACATATCTCTACTAGCAATATTTCTTTAACTGGATTTTTAGGAACTGCTAACTATGAATTACATGAAAGACTTTATACTTACACTGCTTTAGGCTACTATTGGGGAGATAATTCAGATTTAGATACAGATAATGGATTAGGCTTTAAATTAGGATTAGAGAGTAAGCTTCCTTTAAAAGAAGGCTTCAGTATTCAAGGCAGGGCTAATTACAGATATACTGATTTAGATAATCAACTCAACGGTTTAGAAATTAGTGCTGCTTTAATGAAGACCTTTTAAAAATTGAAGTTTAAAAATAATTAAAAGCGGAGATATAATATCTCCGCTTTTATTGTTTTTAAATCTTTAGTTACCTAAGCCATCAAGCTGTTCTTGTTCAAGTTCTTCTTGTTGAGGTGAAGCACCATCAAGCTCATCCAAAATCTCGTCAGTTACATCTTCACCACCGGCTAATAACATTTGTTCATCTACAATATAATCATAACCTTTTTCCTCAGCTATTTCTTGCACATCAGCCTGCACTTCAGCCATAGCTTCTTCCAAAAGATCGTTCTGAAGTTGTTGTAATTCTTCTTGCATCTGCTGCTGTTGCATCATTCCCTCTTCGTCTTCCATTGCTCCTAAGTCTTCCTGCATCTCCTGCTGTCTAGTTTGTAGCTGCTGAGTAGCCTCCTGAGCTGCTGGATGGGCTTCAAAGACCTGCTGAGTATCCACATAGACAATGTCCAAATCTTGAGCAGCTGCTACTCCTACTAAGCTACTACCAGCTACAAAAACTGAAATAAGGAGTAGAACCATTACCAACCTTGACTTAAAAGTACTTTCATTCTTTAACATTAATTATCCCTTCCTCTCTTAATTTGAGTAAGGAGTTCTAAAAATAGTAACTATTCTATCCTTTAACTCACATCTAAAGTATATAGCCTAAATATGATAAAATTATGAGAGAATGTTTAAGAAATATTAAATTTCCTATTTTACTCCCAATTAATTGTTTCATCAATTATATAAAACTCTGAAGGATGCACTTGATATCCTGTTAATCCTTCCTTAACTCCCATATTAACCTTAGGATAGACCAAAAATAAATTAGGATTTTTTTCCAAAATCCTTTCTTGAGCCTGATGAGCCAACCTCTGCTGCTCTTGAACTTCAAAGGTATTAGCTAACTGACTAATAATTTGATCAACCTCAGTTTCAGAGAAATTACTAAAGTTAGAAGAAGCACCACTCTTAAATACTAAATCTAAAAAATATTGAGGGTCACCAGTAGGAGCAGTATTCATACTATAAATAGCTAGATCAAAATTACCTTCATCAAGAATAGAAGATATATTCTCTACCGACTTTACTTGTATTTCAATTCCTAACTCTTTTAACTGAGCTTGCATTGTTTCAGCAATCATAGGCAGCTCGGGACGATCATCATAAGTATGTAGGGTTAGCTTTAACTTTTGCCCATTCTTTTGTCTTACTCCATCTTCTCCTAAATCCCATCCAGCTACTGTTAAAATATCAGCGGCTTTATCTAAGTTATGCTCATAAGCATCTAGTTCATCTCCACCAAAGGGTAAAGCTAAGGGGAAAGGCCCTACTCCCGCTACAGCCCCACCATCCATTACTTGTTCAGCTAAAGATTTTCTATCAATAGCTTTAGCAATTGCTCGGCGAACTTCTAAGCTATCTAAATGTTGATGCTCCAAATTAAAGTAAGCCATATGCACCCGCAAAGAAGAAGTAGAAAGTACATCTAAACCTGAAGTCTGCTTTAAGTTATCTACATTAGCTGTAGGAATATTTTGAGCAATGTCTATCTCGCCTGACTGAAAGGCCATTACTCTACTCATTCCATCACTAATAAACCTAAAGTTAATTTCTTTCAATTGGGGAGTCTGACCCCAATAATCATCATTCCTATCTACTACAATCTCCACATCAGGCTGATAATTTGCTAGCTGATAAGGGCCCGTTAAACTGGGCTCTTCAGCAAACTGCTCTCCTAATTCAGCTGCTAAATCAGCATTAACTATTGTTGTCAAAGGATCAGCTAAGGAATTAATCAAGGCCGGATTAGGTTCTTTGGTAGTAATCAACAGTTTATCTTCAGCTAATATATCTATAGAATCTATTTTCAATAAATCAGGAGCTCTTTCATTAACTTCCAAACTTCTTTTTAAAGAGTTTTTTACAGCTTCAGCATCCATTGGCTGACCATCATGAAAATCAACTCCAGTTGGTAGTTCTATTTCCCAATTTAGCTCATCAATCTGTCGATAGTCTTTAGCTAACCAAGTCTCTACTTCCATATTATCATCAAGCCTAAATAAGGTCTGCCCCATTCCGCTTTGAACTACAAACCAACCATTCCAAGACTGGGCTGGGTCTAAATTTCCTGGTTCAAAAACCATCCCTACATTAAGATCATCTCTATCTATCTCGTCTGTTGGCTGTTGACCACAACCGCTTATTAATAAAAAAGATAGGCTTATTACTATTAAAATTATGAATAAATTCTTGCTTGATTTCATAACTGATTCTCCTTTTTACTTTAATATTCAATCCAATAATATCGGTCTATTGTTTCAAAACCTCCCTATTTATAAGCAGCAACTGAAAACATAGGCGTAGCCTGATAACGAATCTGCTCTGCTTCATTCCAAACCTTAGCTGAAATATCAAAATCCAAAACTACTTCTTCAAAACCACAGTCTATTAAGGCCTCTTGATCCCAATTAGGTCTTAATTCATAACTTAAAGGTAACTTTTTAGCTATCTGAGCGCATTCTTTTTTCTGAGTCTGAGTAGCACTATCTTCATAACCTAGCTGTTGAGCCTGTTTAGCTGCTTTCTTATTTTCTTCTTCTAAAGAAGTATCCTGCAATCGTAAATACCAATTAGCATCAAAAACAACCAAACTCCCTCCAGATTTCAGGACTCTATACCATTCTTTATAAGCCCGCTTAGGTTCTACTAAGTTCCAAACTAAGTTTCTACAGACAATTAAATCAAAACTATTATCGGCAAAAGGAAGACTATGTACATCTCCTTTAAGGAATTGCGCTGAATAGCCTGCTGCTTCTGTATTTTCTCTAGCCTCTGCTAGCATATCTAGAGTACAGTCCACTGCTGTTACTTCATACTCTAATTCCGACATTAAAATAGTAAAAAAACCGGGCCCGCAGCCTACATCTAAAGCCTTAATCTCTCCCTTGGTTTTAACGTGTTTGCTAATTAAATCCTGCCAAGCCTCTCTTTTAAAAGAATTCAACTCTTCTTTAATGGACTGACTATAAACATCGGCTCTACTCTCCCAATAACTTTCTATCTCTTTTTGAATCAGCATTATTTTGCTCCCCCTTATTAAATGGATAACACTATTTATCGCTTAATAACACACTATATAAACTATTCATTATTCAGAGGAGTATTCCTGCTTAATTTATAAAGTTTTTGTTATTTTTCCGATGGAAATAACAAATGATTAAAGTTTAAAAATGACAAGCTACCCAGTGTTCAGCACCGCGATTAATAAAATTCGGTTCTTCTTGCCGACAAATTTCTCTAGTTTCAGGACAACGAGTATGAAAATTACAACCTAAAGGAGGATTAATAGGACTAGGTAACTCTCCTTCAAGAATTATTTTTTCTCTATCAACTGTCGGGTCTGCTATCGGAATAGCAGATAATAATGCTCTAGTATAAGGATGTTGAGGATTATTATAAATCTCCTCTTTAGCCGCTAGCTCCACTAATTTTCCTAAATACATTACTGCTACTCGATGACTGACGTATCTAACTAAGTTTAAATTATGAGCAATAAACAGATAAGTTAAACCAAATTCTTTTTGCAAATCCAACATTAAATTAATTATCTGAGCTTGAATTGAAACATCTAAAGATGATACTGGTTCATCACAGACAATCAGTTCCGGTTCCAAGGCTAGGGCCCGAGCAATACCAATCCGTTGACGCTGTCCGCCACTAAATTCATGTGGATAATTAAGAAACTGTTCACTTTTTAATCCTACCCTATTCAGTAACTCCTTAACTTTAGCCTCCCTTGTTTCTTTGCTAGCTAAATTATGAATCTTTAATCCTTCCCCAATAATATCGCCTACAGTCTGCCGCGGATTCAAAGAAGCATCAGGATCTTGAAATATAATCTGCATTTCTTTCCTTAAGGCTTTTAACTCTTTTTTGGTCAGCTTATAGATATCTTGTCCCTTAAACTTAACTTCTCCAGTAGTTGCTTCCAGCAGTCTCAATACTGTTAAAGCAGTAGTGGACTTACCACAACCACTCTCACCTACTAAACCTAAAGTTTCACCTTGACGCAAAGTAAAGCTAATTCCATCTATTGCTTTAACTTTTTGCTGAGAGCTAGAGAAAAGCCCCTTATCAACTGCAAAATGTTTTTTTAAATTTTCAACTTCCAGTAAGCACATCTCCATCACCTAACCCTTTACGCTCCAATTCTCGCCAGCGCCAACACTTTAGCAACTGTCCTTTATTTGCTAGCTCCAGCTTTGCTTCCTCTTGAAAACATTTCTTGATAGCATAATCACAGCGATTACTAAACTTACACCCTGCCGGTAATTCAAAAAAATCTGGAATTACCCCTTTGATACTGACTAAAGACTCTCGTGAATAATTCAAACTAGGAATAGAGTCAATTAATCCTTGGGTATAAGGATGCTTAGCTTCTTCAAATAAAGTTTCTACTGCTGCTGATTCCATAACTTGTCCAGCATACATCACTATTACTCGGTCTGCTATTTCAGCTATAATACCTAAATCATGAGTAATAAATATCAAAGATAGCCCAAACTTACTTTGTAAGTTCTGTAATAAATCCAAAATCTGAGCCTGAATAGTTACATCTAAGGCAGTAGTAGGTTCATCGGCAATTATCAATTGAGGCTCAGCTGCTAAAGCCATAGCTATCATCACTCGCTGTCTCATTCCTCCACTCAATTGATGAGGATACTCCTCGAGCCGCTCCTGCGGAGAAGGAATTCCTACCTTTGCCAATAAATCTTTTGCTTCTTTTAAAGCTCTCTTTTTATTTAACTGTTGATGTAATTGAAAGACTTCTGCCAACTGATTTCCTATTTTATAAACCGGATTCAAAGCCGTCATCGGTTCTTGAAAGATCATCGAAATCTCATTTCCTCTAATTTTCTGCAGCTCGGCTTTACTTTTAGATAATAAATTACTTCCCTTAAAATCCACCTCTCCGGCTACGATTTCTGCACTTGCCGGAAGCAGTTGCATAATAGAAGTAGCCGTTACACTTTTACCTGAACCAGATTCACCTACTATCCCTAAAGTTTCTCCAGCCTTTACTTCAAAGCTAACTCCATCAACTGCTTTAACTATTCCTTCTTTAGTATAAAAATGAGTCTGTAGATTATTGACTTCTAAAATATTTGTTTTGCTCATTTTAATTTAACTCCTTACTTCTGTATATCGTTGCCAAACTAATCCCTAAGCAACATCTCGAGGATCAAAAATATCCCTTAAGCCATCGCCTAAAATATTAAAAGCTAAAACTATTAAAAAAATAGCCATTCCGGGAAAAAACATTAACCAAGGTGCTAACTGCATATAAGGTCGACCTGCATTTAACATAACTCCCCATTCCGGAGTCGGCGGTTGAGCTCCCAAGCCTAAGAAAGAAAGTCCAGAAATACTGAGAATAATATAACCCATATCTAAAGTAGCTAACACTAAGACCGGCGAAATAATATTAGGTAAAATATGAACTAAAATAATATGTAAATCACCCGCTCCACAGGCTCTAGCTGCCAAAATATATTCCTGCTCTTTAATTGACATTACCATACCGCGAATAATCCTAGCATAACCTACCCAATGGGTAACCGCTAAAGCAATCATTAAATTAATTAGACTGGGCCCTAATAGACCCGCAATAACCAAAGCTAAAACTAAGCCCGGAAAAGCTAATAAAGTATCAATCACCCCAATAACTAGCTGGTCTATTTTACCACCAAAGTAGCCAGCAGTAGTTCCTACTATAACACTAACCACCATACTAAAAATCAACACCAAAAAAGCTGTACTCAAAGAAGTTCTAATTCCATATAGTAATCGTGAAAATACATCGCGCCCTAAATGATCAGTACCCATCAAAAATTCTCCATTAGGAGCTAGGAAACGTTGAGTTAAGTCTATTTCTATCGGGTCATTCGGCACCAAAAAAGGAGCCAAAATACCAAAAATAATAAAAAATAAAATAATTACTAACCCTATTAAAGATAGCTTATCAATAGTTGATAAATAAGAGAAAAATTTATTTTTTAGCTGCTTTTTTTGAACCGCTATTTTAATTCCTCCTTTCCGAAGCAATACGAGGGTCTAATACACCATAAATAATATCCACTAAAGTATTAATTGTAACAAAAACTAAGGCCATAAATAGTACATAAGCTTGAAGCACTGGATAATCGCGATTAAAAATAGCTTCTACCACAAACTTACCTAAACCAGGCCAATTAAAAATAGTCTCTATAATAACCGTTCCTCCTAAAAGATAGCCAAAATTAACTCCGAAAGCCGTTATTACTGGCAATAATGCATTCTTTAAAGCATGCTTAAGCACTACCGCTTTTTCACTTAAGCCCTTAGCCCGGGCCGTACGAATATAGTCCTGATTAAGAACTTCTAGCAAATTAGCTCTAAGTAAGCGAGCATAAACAGCAGCCATACCTAAACCTAAAGTAAAAGCAGGTAAGATTAAATGACGCCCAGTACCTCGCCCCATTACTGGCAGTAAGGAGTTTTGAACTCCAAAAAAATAAATTAATAATAGACCTAACCAGTAGGAAGGAAAAGAAGCGCCCACTAAAGCTAAAAAACGACCTAAATGATCTAGGTAAGTATTTTTAAATACGGCTGAGATAATTCCTGCCGGAAAGGATAAACAAAACATCACTACTACTCCTGCTAAAGCTAACTCCAAGGTAGCAGGAAAACGATACCAAATTTCCTGAATTACTGGCCGGCCTGTAGTAAAAGAACGTCCAAAATCCCACTGTAAAATACCACCCAACCAATCAATATACTGCCAAACTACCGGCTGGTTAAGACCTAAATTTTCTCGCATGCTTTCAACAGCTTCCTGAGTAGGCTCCACTCCGCTAGAACGAAGTATCACCTCGGCTGGATCTCCAGGAACTAAACGACTTAAACTGAAAGTTAAAATAGATATTATAAACATTATCACTAACAAATAAAGTATCCTCTTCAATATATAGTTAAACACGAAAGAACTGCCCCCTACTCCAATATCAATTTTTTACTTAATAGTTATATATTTAACACGTTTTTACTTTCGATAACACTTATTATGACTTTATTATTTATTAAATTTTTAACTCCTGCTTAAAAATAAATTTTATACTCAAAATCTAAAATCCCTAACCATAGCTATGATTAGGGACACTTCTTGCTAATAATTACCTACCTATTTTTGCTAGCAAAGATTAAGCAAAGCAATAATTAAATCTAAATTTTCTGAAGAAATCGGCCTCCAGCCGACTTTTAATTAAATTCCTCAACCAGCTCCTTTATAACCAATAGATTCTACTTGACCATCTTTAATAATCACCGGTACTTTATCTGCCTTATACTCTTCAACAACCTTCTTTTTAGCTACCTTATTTTTATCTAAATTAACCTCTTTAAAGTCAATTCCTTGCTCTCTATAGTCTTCTTTAGCCTGTTTGCAATAGGGACAACCCGAAGTGGTATAAATAACTACTTCTGACATCAGCTCACCTCCTTAATCAAAGCTTAACCTTCATTTAAATATACTATACCATATTTTACTTCCTATGTGAAGTAAAATAATCGAACTAATCAATCCCTAATTACTGGCAAAGTTAAAGCTCCTTGCGGCATAACAATTGAAGTATAATCACTGCCATGCTTTTTTTCTACCTGAGCCAAAGCTTCCTCTATAGAAGTAGCCTTTTTAGCAAATAGCTCTTTACTCTGCTGCTGATCGAAATCAGAAATAAGAATAAAATCTTTAGTGGTAACTACTTTACTGATAGCAAAAGCCTTATGTCCTCCTACCACGAATTTCTCTTTAATCTTACAGATATTATCTTCAGGCTTATCTGAATTTGCCAGCCAATCTGCAAAAACCTCTTCACCTAAACCGTCCTGGCATTGAGCAGCTAAAATAATAGTTCCCCCATCTTTTACTCCATAATTAGCATTGTCCAAAGCCTTTTGAGCCTGATACATATTAATATCTTTAGGATAACCGCCAGCACTCACAATAGCTACATCCACCTTCTCTGCTAAGGGAACATGGTACATAGCCGACGAAGTCTTTACTCCTTCATACCAAGCAGCCTTACAGTCCCCAGCTACTACCTCTACTATTTCTTTTTTACTATTAGTAACTACATTAAGAATAAAGTCTACTCCTGCTTTTTGAGCTGCTTCCAACATCTCTTGATTAACAGGATTTTCTTTTATTGAAGGTAGATTCCCTAGTAAATCTACCATTCGAGAATGATTATTTTGAATACTTTCTCGACCTGCTACTCCAGGCAAAATAGATTTTCGCCCCCCGGAGAAGCCAGCAAAATAATGAGGCACAATTACTCCAGTAGCAATTAATAGGTCAGCCTCTACTACTTCTCGATTTAAATAAAGCTTATTTCCCGAGCTTAATTCTCCTAAGTCTACTAGATTCTGATCTGGATCATGTGATATAAATCTATACTCTTTAAGTAGTTTTTCACCAAAAATCTCTCTATTTTGAGCCTCTGTATTAGGTTCATGAATTCCAGTAGCAATTATAAAAGTAATCTGCTCCTTAGCTACTCCAGCTGCATGTAACTGAGCTAATAATGGAGCTAACATGTAGTCATAAGGAGTAGCTCTGCTGACATCATTGACTATAATAACAATTCTATCTGGAGCTTTATCTTTTGCCAATTGAGTCAAGGATGGACTAGCAATAGGCTCTAATAAGCTGGATTCAACAGCTGCTTTAGGGTTAGCTAAACCCTTTTTTTCCTGAGGTCGCAGTATCTGCTGATTAGGTAATCTTCTCAAGTCTAATTCTAATTCTTCTCTTCCATATTTAAATTTCATCTTTATATTCCTCCAAACTGATTTCAATATATTGATAGTTAAAGGCTTAAAAATACCCTTTATTATTCATATATTAAAGCTTTAACCTCTACTTTCCTGCCTCTTTAGTTAATATATATTTAACCATCTCTGACCATTAAATTTTTAGAAATAAAGACCTAATTTTAATTAATCAGCAATAAATATCCTTATTCCACTTTTTTGACCTTCTCTGATCTTTGACTGAAGCTGACCTTTTTATTATAATAATAAGCGAAGAAAATAAACTAAAACTAAACAATGGAGGTGGTGGCAATGTTTGATCTGATGCCTTTCCGTAGTCGTCGTAGAAGGGGTGAACCTGCTGAAGGTGACTTTGATGGAGAATGGTCTAACTTATTCGATAGCTTCTTTGATCTCAAAAACACTGAATTCAGAACCGATATCAAAGAAAAGGAAGAAGAGTACGTAGTAGAAGCAGAATTACCAGGTTTAGACAGAGACGACATTGTTATCGAGGTAGATGATGAAAATAAACACCTCAACATCTCCGTTGATAAAGAAGAAGTAGTAGAAGATGAAGGTGAAAATTATATCCGTAAAGAAAGAAGAAGTGGCAACTATCAACGCAGTTTCCGACTAAATAATGTAAAAACTGATGAAATTGAAGCGGAATATAATAATGGACTGCTAACAGTAATCTTGCCTAAAGAAGAACCGGGTAAAAAACAAAGAAGAGTTATAGATATTAATTAAAGAAAATTAAAGGCTGAGGATCTTGTAACAAGATCCTCAGCCTTTAATTTATTAGCTATTTTCTCTCCCTTCGTTCCAAACATCAGCTATACAGTCCAGTAAATCTACTTCTCGAATTACTCCTACTATTTTTGTATCTTCATAAACTGGTAAAGCTCTAATATTCTCTACCATCATTATATTTAAAGCCTCTAAAGATGATTGTTCTGTTGTTAGCTTGCCTCTATTTTTTATCATTACTTCCTCAACAGTTAAAGAAAAGCCTATATTTAAATCCTTTTCTCTTTTCTTTCTAAACTCCTTATCATAAGAACCTAAGGGACTAGTTAACTTATTAATTTCTTCCCGGCCATAAGATCTAGTAAGGGTTTTCAAAGATCTTAGAATATCGCCAATACTCAAGATTCCTAATATCTCATTTTCCGGGCCCTGCACAGCTAAAATTCGAGCATGTCTCTCTTCAGGACTATCATTGATAAAGATTTCTACTACATTTTTAAAGTCTTCTTTATAGTTTACGGTTTTATATTTATCTATAGGAACCATCAAATCAGCTACTCTAAGCTCTTCAACCATTAGAATCCCCCCTTCTTACTTATTTTTAGCTTGTTGAATAACTAAATCTATTTGCTTTTAAGAATCAAAATATTCCATTCCCTTGCCGCTCAGTCGGCCTCCTTGCCTCCTTCGCTCTCAAAATTAGCCCTCCCGGCATAGCCAGCATAAAAAACAATACTGGCTATGATAAGAGCCTTGGGAGTAAATAGTAGTTTTAGTGCTTTTGCTGAAAAAATTAGTTTGAAAACAAATTATCCTACAGATCTCCTGCCTCCGGGCTAATTTACGACACATTCGATATGTTAGTGCTGGCCTCACATTGCGTATTTAAATTGAAAGGGCAGTAAGAGTCGTCCATTGGAATATTTTGATTTAATGCTTATTTATTACTGGCAAAATCTTTTATTCAACAACCTAATCTTAAATTATAATCCCCAAAATTCTCCACCACAAGGTAGCTACTAAGGATAAGAAAGCTATACCAGCTGGTTGGGCTAATAAGCCTGCTTTCAATAAATCTGAAGCCTTAAAGTAACCTACACTATAAGCAACTACATTAGGAGGACAACCAATTACCATCAAATAAGCAAAGGAAGTAAACATTCCCAAAGATAAAGCAATTATACTAGGATCAATTCCCATCATTTGCGCCATCGGTACTGCTATAGGCATAATCAAGGCTGCCGAAGCTACATTAGCCATCAATTGAGTAAGCAAGGAAGCAAAAATCCCGACCCCTACAAAGAGAACAAACCAGTTTCCTCCTTCAAAGATAGGAAAAAATAGTTCTGCTAAATAAGCAGCCGTTCCTGTGTAGTCCATAGCTCTACCTAAAGAAATACCACCTCCGAAAACTAAGAAGGATACGGCCCAAGCTGTCCTTTTATTTAAATACTCCCAGTCCACTAAGCCTAAAGCTACTAATAAGCAAACTGCAAAAATTACTATTACTGAATAGTCTAATTGATGAAACTCTTTAGTCAAAAAACCTATAAATACCAAAGCAATAACTAATAAAGTCTTTTTTTCTTCACCACTCAAGGACCCGGCAATACTCTCCTCCAAAGAATCTCGCGAAAAAGAAATTGAAGTATCAGGACGAAAAACAAGATAGACTGCCCCCCAAACTATAGGAATAGTAACTACGGCAGGCAGCATAGCGTGTAAAAACCATTCCCAAAAGCTAATCTGAATTCCAGTAAACTCTGCTAAAAAAGCCACCGCTACCATATTTCTACCGCCACCTACTAAGGTGCCCATTCCCCCAACAGAACAGGAAAAGGCCAAAGCAATCACCATAAACTTACCAGTATCACTGCCAGGCTTGATCCCTGCTTCTCGCATCAAAGGAACTATAGACATCAATCCCAAAGTAGCAGCGGAAACATCATGCATTAAAGCCGAAGCAACTCCTAAAATTAAAGAGGAGAAAAAAGAAAAACGAACTACATTAGTTCCACAATATCTTAATAATATATTACTCAGTCTTTTAGTTAAACCAACTTTTTCAGCAATATTAGCTAACATTAAGCAGCCTAAGACAAAAAATACAACTGGATGAGCATAAGACGTCCAGACCTGCTCAAGCTCACCAATCTCAAAAAGAATCAAGGCTCCTCCAGCCCCACCCATTACTACCGGTAAGGGGAAAGCTTCAGTAACAAAAAGTACTATCAAAGCAGCTAGTAAAGCTAAATATTTATGTCCTTGAACAGCTAGACCGCTCGGGCGCGGTAATAACCAAACAGCTATTCCCACTAGCAAAGCTATCAATAGCCAAAAGCCTCTCTTGCTTTCTGCCAGCTCTGTTTCCTCTTCTTCACTAACTTCAGCAATTTGAGCCTTATTAGCCATTAATATCCCTCCCGAAAAAATTATTTTTATAGGATTCTATTAATCAGCTTGGCTATTCTTTTCTTGGGTTTTACTTAGTGCTTCTTCTACAGCCTCTTGAGTAGAGGAAAAGATATGATTGCGGGCCCAGAAGATATTTTCCTGATCCAGTTTAGCAATAAGTCCTGATTTCTTCAGCACTTCAAAGATCTCTTCTTCTACCCCACACAACAAAATCTCCCCTCCATGACTCTGAACTCGATCAATAAACTTCTCCAATTCCTGAATTGAAGTAATATCTATATCTTCAATATATCTAGTCCGAATTATAAAAATTTTATCCTCACTAAAGCTTTCATCTAATTGATTTTTCAAGTTATCGGCTGCATTAAAATGAAGGCTACCAGCTAAATTTATAATTATCAAATCATCCTCTGCTACCTCTGTTAACTGCTGTTGAGCAAAGTCATTATTTCCTTGCTGATTATAAGCCATATGAGAATAATTAACATTTCCTGTTCTCTTTAAAACCAAAATCACCGAAATTATTACTCCAAAGTATATAGCATAGTCCAATCTCGGAGTCAATAAAGTGGTAACTAAAGTCCCTAAAAAAACTATAGTATCGCTCCGAGTAGTTTTAAAATAACGAATCATCTCTTTAAAATCTATCATATAGTAAGCTACCATAATCACTAGAGCAGCTAAGCTAGAAATAGGAATATAATTAGCTACCGTACCTAAAAAGAGTATAAATAAGATAATTGTAACTGACATAATCAACTGTGAAATCCTAGTCTTAGCCCCAGCTGAATAGTTAGCAAAGGACTTAGTAAAGGAACCCGAAACAGCAAATCCGTTAAAAAAAGCATTAATGAAATTAACAATCCCTTGCCCTATGAACTCTCTATTTAAAGCTACCTCTTCGTTGCTCTGTTTTTCCAAGGACTTAACAATGGATAATACTTGAATAAAACCCAAGATAGCTATTGAAAGAGCAGAACTAAATAGATTTTGAATTGAATTAAGATCAAAGTTAACCAGATTAAAGCTTGGAAGAGAAGTAGGGAAGTCTTGAATTACCGCTAAATTATCACTAAGATCAAAAATATAAACTATTAATGTCGAAATAATAACTGCAACTAAATACCAAGGCAAGTAAGGCCTAAAGCTCTTACCAACTACGATAATTAGCATAGCAAGCAGTCCAATTGCTAAAGCGTAGTAGTTAGTACTTTGGAGATTACTAAACACATTATAAATAATAGCAATTAAGTTACTACCACCGCTGTCAGCTAAGCCTAATAAGTTACCTAACTGACCAGCGCCAATCAAAAAGGCCACTCCAGTAGTTAAAGCCATTATTACCGACTGCGAAACGTATTTGACTAAGTCACCCAACTTTAAAATTCCTAAAACTATCTGAATAGCTCCGACTAAAAAAGTAAGCAAAAACAAGGTCTCTAAATACTGGTCTGAAGCTATATTGCTTAAACTACTAGCTAAAGCTACTGAAATCATATTAGTAGGAGCAACAACCATATAATTAGAAACTCCTACTACAGTAGCTACTAGCATAGAAACTATTGAAGTATAGAGACCATAAATAGGATTAACCCCAACTATCAAAGCATAAGCCATATTCTGAGGCAAAGCAAAGGCAGTTACCGTCAATCCAGCCAATAAATCAGACTTAAAAGTTTTAAATTGATAACTTTTTATTAGCTCAATGAAATTCATAAGCTCTACCCTAACCCTCCTTGAATTATAAACTTTTAATCCTCAGAGTCAGAGTACTTTATAACTATTTGCTATTTACTTGAACTGCCTCCTCATCTCTACACTTATTACTAGGACTAGACTGGGCAAGTTCTTTGCGCATTTCCGAAAATTCCTGTTTAACAGAATCAAATAGTTCAAATATCTTTTCATTTAAAGAGTAGTAAATCCATTTGCCCTCCCGAGCAGAATTTACTAAACCTTCCTCTTTTAACACCTTTAAATGATGAGAAACTCTAGGTTGAGAAATATCAAGCTCTTCCTCAATTTCACAAACACATAGTTCACCTTTAGATAAAAGAACAATTATATTTAATCTAGTTTTATCAGCAACTAGCTTAAAGAAATCAATAACTTCATCAATATTTTCCATGCTGCTCTACCTTCCTTTCTTAATTCCCCTTGTAATTATTATACTAAATTTTTAGCCATTTGTCTAAAAATAAGTTAATAATTTAAATTTTCCCAAGCGATTAGCTTCCCGTTTCCTCAATTCGAAGTACTGCTAGCACTATATTTAGGGCCCGAAAGCAGCTCTAGAAAGTAATTTCAATTTCATTTTCTCTAGAACCGTCCTTCATACTAACAGAAAAAATAGAAATGGAGCTAGCCTCTGCTTCTATATCACTTAATTCAATCTCAAAAAAACCCCAGTCAGGGCCCGCCGTCCAAGCAGTCACAAAGCCCTCATCTACAACTTGAGCATCCTCCGTTAATACTTCATAGTTTAGATTAGCTTCAAAAACTCGAGCTAAGCCTTGTAAATACAAATCCTGATCCTTATATTCCCAGTCCATTATCTTAATATTTTCACTAGCTGCTGCAAAAGATTGAGTAGGCTGCGAACCTACCACTTGCGGAATATAGCTTTCTACTGTTTGAGGAATAAAGTTAACTCGCTGCTCAGTTTCAGAAACTTTCTTTACTGTATAAGGATAAGTTATCACCTGAGCCGCCATTTCCTCCGGTTTTTGAAACTTCACCTTCACTTGTAGCTCCTCTTTATGCTCCCGAATATCTACGATAGAAACTTCATAACCCGCCGTAGGCTGCTGGCCCCAATTTACTATTAAAAATCTTCCCTCTTCAGTATCTACTGTTCCGGCTACAAAATAATCCCGCATGTTTGCTAACCAAACCTCCACTTCTGGCGGATATTCAAACTCTACTCTATCTTCGCCAGAGCTTTCTTGCTCTATTTCTACCGAATTTTCTTTATCTGTCTCTGCTTGTGAAATATCTTCTTCTTCACTACAAGCACCTAAAGCCATCAGAGAAAAAACTAAAATAAGAAAAACAGTTAAGACTCTCTTCATTTAACTAGCTCCCATCTAATATAAGTTTTTAGTTTAACTTTTTAAAAATTCACTGCATCAATATCCTGTTCTTCTTCTTGAACTGTTTCAATTGTAACGATCATTCGCACTGGCAAAGAAATAATACTTTCGTAAGACTCACTAATCCAACCCATCTCATAATGGATTGGCAAAGGAGAAATTTCCCTGTTCAAACGATCCAACCTAACTCGACCATTCTTCATCTTTAATACACCCTGATACTTTTCTCCTTCAACAGTAAAGTCAAAGTCTATTTTCTCTAACTCTTCATTATCAACTAATCGATGCCTATAAACTTCTTCCTCTTCAATAGTAACCACCACGTATTTATCAGCCCCAGTTCTATCCGTTATCAAACGGGGAGTTATTAGCATCAGGGATAAGCCTGCTAATAAAATTACTATTATTAATACCTTATCAGCTAAGGTCAAAAGTTTAATTACTTTATTTAAAGCAAGTTTTTCAAACATTGCTTATCACCCTTCCTAACAATTAATTATTATTAACAGTTTATTTCTAGTTTTTAATCGCTAATACCTGCTTTAAAGGTAATAATTCAATAAAACTATAAAAAAGTCACAAATAAAAAAGGGATTTACTATGCTTTGTGGAAATATTGATTATGAACTTAACTGTCTAAGTTACATTTTTATATACCAATCAACCGTAATAATTAATGAAATATAATTTCTAGCCTATAACTACTATTTATTTTAAGCAATTCATAACATTAAATCAAGAGTTAATTAAGGCAGAAATATAAAATTTGAGGTGATTATATGAATTTTTATGGTAAGTTGTCAATCAATTCTGAAATTCCCGAAGAAATTAACGGCTTAAAAGATTTAGCCTATAATCTTTGGTGGTCTTGGAATCCCAAGGCTCAAGAACTATTTACAGATCTTAATTTAGAACTATGGAAAGAGGTAAATAAAAATCCAGTTGAATTTTTAAATAAAATCAGCAATCAAAAATTAGAAGAAGCAGCTACAGATGAAGCTTTTTTAGCTAAATATAAGCAGGTAATGGATAGCTTTAAATCTTATTTAGCCGATGATGATTGTTGGTTTGATGAAGACTGTGTCCAAACTGATTTTTCTGAAAAGAATGTTATTGCTTACTTTTCTGCTGAATTTGGCCTGCACGAATCACTACCTATTTACTCCGGTGGTTTAGGAGTTTTATCAGGCGATCACTGTAAGTCAGCTAGTGACTTAAACTTACCTTTTGTGGGAGTAGGACTGTTGTACCATCATGGTTACTTTAAGCAAAAAATTAACAGCGATGGCTGGCAAGAAAGCGTCTATCCTAATTTGGACTTTGATAATTTAGCAGTTAAACCGGTAACCGATGAAGAAGGAGAAGAACTAAAAGTCACTATTAAACAAGAGCATAGAGAAATAGCAATCAAAGTTTGGAAAGTAACTGTAGGTAGAATTACCATCTATTTATTAGATACTAATCTAGAAGAAAATAGCCCTGAGGATAGAAATATCACTTCTCAGCTATATGGAGGAGGACAACAAACTAGAATCCTGCAAGAAATTGTATTAGGTATCGGTGGAACTAGAGTCTTACACAAACTAAACTACCGACCTGTGGTCTGGCATATGAATGAAGGACATTCAGTTTACTTAGGCTTAGAAAAGATTCGCCATTTTGTGAAGCGAGAAGGATATTCCTTTGAAGAAGCAATGGAGAGAGTAGCAGCAAATACAGTCTTTACCACTCATACTCCAGTTCCAGCTGGAAATGAAGTCTTTCCTTTTGGACTCAAGGATAAACACTTCACCGATTTCTGGGAAGAGTTAGGACTTAACAGATATGAATTTATGCAACTAGGTTACACTAATGAAGAAAATGCCGAAGGCTTTGGTTTAACAGTATTAGCTCTACGTTTATCAAGATTCCATAATGGAGTTAGTAAGCTCCACGGAGAAGTTGCTAGTGAGATGTGGAAGGATCTCTGGCCTGAAATACCAGCCGATGAAAATCCAATTACTCATGTTACTAATGGAATTCATACTCCTACCTGGCTAGCCCCAGAAATACAAGAGCTATTTGATAGATATCTCCCTGCTGGTTGGAAGAATAGAGTGCAAGATCAAGAGGTATGGGAAGAGGTTAGAAATATTCCTGATGAGGAACTATGGGCCGTACACAAAGAGCTAAAGTCCAAATTAATAGATCATATTCGCGAAAGAGATCTAGCTCGAAGAAAGAGATATGGTAATGTAGAAATTATGAATAAAGACCTATTAGATGAAGATACCTTGACTATTGGCTTTGCCCGTAGATTTGCTACTTATAAGCGAGCCGACCTGATCTTTAGAGATTTAGATAGATTAGCAAAGATATGTAATCAGGAAGGAAAAGAAGTGCAAATTATCTTTGCTGGTAAAGCTCATCCAGCTGATAATCCCGGTCAACAGTTAATTAAGGATATTTACGATGTAACCCAAATGGAGAGGTTTAAAGATAAAATAATAATTGTAGAAGACTACGATATGAACTTAGCTCGCTACTTAGTGCAAGGAGTAGACGTCTGGTTAAATAACCCACGCCGCCCTCAAGAAGCTAGCGGTACTAGTGGCCAAAAAGCAGCAGCTAACGGTTGCTTAAATCTCAGTGTTATCGATGGCTGGTGGGTTGAAGGTTATAATGGCAAAAATGGTTGGGCTATCGGTCACGAACTAGAACTCTGTAGTAAGATAGAACAAGATGAATTAGATGCTGAATCTCTATATCAGACTTTAGAAGAAGAGGTCGTCCCGATGTACTATGAACATGATAACGACCTGCCTAAAAAATGGATTGAATGGATGAAAGAAGCGATGGTCAGTTGTGGAGCGGAATACAGTATGAACCGTATGGTGAAAGACTATACTGAACAGCTATATATTCCGGCCCATAAAAGATGTAAGGAGTTATCAGAGCAAGAAAAAGTAGCAGAGCTTACGAATTGGAAAAATAAACTCAGAAATAAGTGGCCTCAACTGGAGATAAATTCTCCTAATCAAAATGATTTAGGAAACTTCAATCCAGAAGACGATATTGAGCTAACTGCTCAAGTTAACTTAGGCCAATTAGATCCTGAAGATATCCAAGTAGAACTATATATAGTACCTGAAGATATCAATGGTGATAATACTGATAAGAAGATAATCCCTATGGAAGATAGAACGCACATTAAAGAAAATGTGTATTCCTACTCTACTAAGCTTAACTTAAAAGATAGTGGAGATTATAAATATACCTTCCGAGTAGTACCTAATGATGAAAAGCTAACTACTAAACATGAATTAGGGTTAATTAAATGGATTTAAAGCTTAACTAAATAGTTAAATATAATTAATAGGCCAGTTCTTTAAAGAGTTGGCCTATTAAAATTTATTTTTATTTATCTTCTCAATCTTATATATTAAATCTTGTCCAAAAATATAGCTAGTCTTTTAAAAAATAAAAACTATTTTCTAATTCTCTGTAAGATTAACTTCTGCTTTGCCTTATTCAGTGCTTTAGATAGATTAGCACTATCAACAGGCTTAACCACAAAATCAATAGCTCCACTATTTATAGCTTCCTTAACCTTATGTTCAGTTCCTAGAGCACTACAAACAATAATTATAGCCTCACTATCATAATCCATAATTTTTTCAATTGCTTCTACTCCATTCATATACTTCATATTCATATCCATAATCACAATATCTGGACTTAATTCTTGATAAGCTTCAAAGCCATCTTGTCCATCACTAGCCTCTCCAACGATACTAAAAGTATTTTTAGGAATACTATTTTTAATCAAAGTCCTAGAAAATTTAGAGTCGTCCACAATTAAAACTTCAATTGACATTTAAATCTTCCTTTATTATGTTTATTTTTTGAGATTTAAATAAAAATTAGAACTAGTCATCCTAGCTCTAAGCAAAGAACTTTTATTATATTATATCATTATGCTCTTTAGTTTTAAAATATTTCTCATTTTATATTAAATCAAAAAATAATCGCCTAGCTTCTTAATATTAATAAAGCTAGGCGATTATAATTAATCTTTATCAGCCAACAAATTCTCTATTTTCTCAATCTCTGCCTCTAATTCAGTCAACTGTTCTTTATATTCTTTTTTAACCTTACTTGATAAATGAAGTCCAGTTTGGCTTAAAGTAAATTCCTTCTCTTCTTCCAAATCAGCATAAGCTTCTTTTTTCTCTATTAATAACTTTTCCAATTCTTCAGTAGATAGATCTGCCAAAGATTTTTTTAATTTCATATCCTCTCACCTCAATAATAGATACTTTTATAACTTATAGATTTTTCACTATTTCTTTTGTATCTTGGCTAATTTCTGCTAGCTTCTCTTCAGTAGGTAAACCTCTAATATCACCCATTCTTCCTTCAAGATTAACTCCCTTCGGGCCCTTAGCTCTAAACTCACAAAGAACATACCACTTATCAAGCACTGTAAAGCCTAAGTGAGCAAAAAACTGCGCTACATAGTCTCCTACTGGAGTAGCCTCATCAAGCCCGGTATGGGGCCCGGAATAAGTACAAAAAACTAAAGCTTGCTTACCTTCAACCTTTGGCGCGCCTAATTTCACCTTGCCTGCCTGACGATACTCCTTAAACTTATCCTTTAAAAAGCGATCAGCCGACTTAGGCGGATGCCAATGATAAGAAGGAACTCCTACACAGACTAAATCATAGTCATAAAAATCAATATCTTCAGCTTCTTCAGTCTTTAATAAAGTAACCTCAGCCCCAGCTTGCTTAGCTCCAGCTTCAATTGATTTAGCCACTTGCTCAGTATTCCCCGTCTTAGACCAGTATATAATCACAACTTCCTTCATTTTAATTCCCCCTTATTACCTAATTCATTACAATATCCAATCCCCTCCCGGCGGCTCTGGATGTTGTTATTATATTATATTTTTTCACATCTGTCAAGAATATCGAACATAAGTCCAGGGCAATCGCATGAATAAATTTTATTTTAAAACTCAATCTTATTTCTTATACTCAGTTTGAATTTAAAAAATG
>NZ_JALKBZ010000042.1 GCF_023227765.1 Fuchsiella alkaliacetigena | reverse complement strand
TAACATTATATATGAGGTTTGGGTATGTGTCATCTTTATATTTAAATCATCTTGTGCATTTAATTATACAATGCACCATTCTACCTACTTAGTAAAAGCATTTTTAAATTCTATTGGATCTAACATAGAGAATACTCTTCCAAAAGTATCTGGAGAAGGTATTCCATTTTCTAATTCTAAAAATTTATTTAACCAGTCCTTTTTTCCTTCGCCAAATGCACTCATTGATTCAAAACTATCGCCACCACAGATCACTGCACAGATCGCTATAACAAGAATCTCCTGTAAATTATACATTTTGCCCCTATCACCTCTAGGATCAGTTACAGAAGAAAAATAATCACCAAGTTTATCCAAATCATTCATTTCTACTCCCCCTTTTTGCTTTTAATTATAGCATCTTAAAGGGAAGAAATTAAATCTATTTTAGAGTTCTTTCTTGCGATTGCCCTGAATTTAGTTGCTAAATCTTTGACAGAAGGGGTAAGTGTTGATATAATTAAATTAAGACAATAATAATTATTAATAAGAGTGGGTGAATTAAAATGTCAGAAGCTAAACCTAAAAGAAGAATGACTAGACAAAGAAAAAAGATATTGGAAGTTTTAAAATCCACTACCTGTCATCCTACTGCTGATTGGATTTACGAACAGGTAAAAAAAGAAATCCCCAATATTAGCTTAGGGACTATCTACAGGAACTTAAATGTTCTTAAAGAAATGGGAAAGATTATGGAACTTAATTATGGTAGTTCACATAGTCGCTTCGATGGAAATCCTGTTCAGCATTATCACTTCACTTGCACTGAATGTGATAATGTTTTAGATATCGAAGAGTCAGTTCATAAAGATATGGATCAGCGAATAGAAGAGGAGCTTGACTGTGAAGTGGACTATCATCGCTTAGAATTTTTTGGTAGATGCCAAGACTGTAAATAGTAGTTTAAAGTTAATAAATATAAATTGGGGTAGTACTGAAGCTTTATTATAAAGCTTCAGTACTTTTTTTATGTTATATTTTAAAAGAATAATTTTTTTTAGGGAAGAGATACTAGAGATAGTGGCTTTAAAGAGCTATTTAAAGGAGGCATATTAATCGATGTCTACGAAGACTATTTCCCAAGAGATTGAAAAGCAAGAGCTAGATTCTGATCAGCAAAGATTTGCTGAACTGGATAAGATAATTGCTGCCAATAAAGGTCAAGCTGGAGTATTGATTAATGTTTTGCATAAGGCGCAACAGCTATACGGTTATTTACCGCGAGAAGTACAGCTTCGAATTGCCGAGAAGCTAGAGGTGCCTTTTAGTAAAGTTTATAGTGTAGTTAGTTTTTATTCTCTTTTTTCTACTGAGTTACAAGGAGAAAAGACTATAGAAGTATGTACCGGAACAGCCTGTTATGTAAAAGGAGCTGCAGATGTAGTTAGCAAGTTGGAATCTGAGCTAGGAATTGCAGCTGGTGATACTACCGAGGATGGTTTATTTACTTTAAAGACTACTCGTTGTGTAGGGGTTTGTAGTTTAGCTCCCGTAATTTTAGTGGAAGATGATGTACACGGGGATATAGAGATAGATAAAACAGCTGAGTTATTGGATAAATATAAGTAGAGGGGGAAGTATAGATGCAAGAGCAGGAGGAGATTTATTCTTTGGAAGACCAAAAAAGAATTGCTTTACGGAACTGCGGGCTAATAGATCCCGAGGAAATAAGAGATTATATTGCTCGAGATGGATATAAAGCTTTAGCTAAAACGGTAAGGAGAAGCTCACCGCCAGAGATAATAGCTGAAGTTAAAAGTTCAGGGCTTAGAGGTAGAGGAGGCGGAGGTTTTCCTACGGGAGTTAAGTGGGAGTTAACTAGAGAAGCTGTTGGAAGGGAAAAGTATGTGATCTGTAATGCAGATGAAGGAGATCCAGGTGCTTTTATGGACAGAAGTTTGTTGGAAGGAGATCCGCATAGTATAGTTGAAGGCTTAACAATTGCTGCTTATGCTGTAGGAGCTCAGCAGGGTTATGTCTATGTGAGAGCTGAATATCCTTTAGCAGTACGGAGATTAGAAAAGGCTATTACTGACGCCAAAGAGTTAGGCTTAATAGGTAAAAATATATTCCGCAGCAATTTTAGTTTTGATTTAGAGGTTAGAGTAGGAGCAGGAGCCTTTGTGTGTGGAGAGGAAACGGCCTTATTAAATTCTGTGCAGGGTGATAGAGGAGATCCCAGAGGCAAGCCACCTTTTCCAGCTACTGAAGGCTTATGGGGACAGCCTACCGTGATCAATAATGTAGAAACCTTAGCTAATATTCCTCAAATTATTTTAAAAGGTGGAGACTGGTATAGTCAATTAGGAACCGCAGATAGCACTGGTACTAAGGTATTTGCTTTAGCAGGTGATGTTTGTAATACAGGTTTGGTTGAGGTACCAATGGGAACTACCTTAAAAGAAATTATTTTTGATTTAGGAGGAGGAATCCCTGACAATAAAGGGTTTAAAGCGGCTCAAACCGGCGGGCCCTCCGGAGGCTGTCTACCTGAGGAACATCTAGATATTCCAATGGAGTATGATACTTTAATAGAAGTAGGTTCGATGATGGGTTCTGGTGGCTTAATTGTAATGGACGAGGAAACCTGCATGGTAGATGTAGCTCGTTTTTATTTAGAGTTTACTCAAGATGAGGCCTGTGGTAAGTGTACTCCAGGCCGGGTTGGAACTAAAAGATTACTGGAGACTTTAAATAAAATTGTAGAAGGACGAGGAGAGGTTGAGGATATAGAAAAATTAAAAGCCTTATCCCGAGACATAAAGAAAACAGCTTTATGTGGTTTAGGTCAGTCTGCTCCTAATCCAATTTTAAGCACTCTCCAGTATTTTGAAGAGGAATATAAAGCTCACGTAATAGATAAGGACTGTCCGGCAGGAGTTTGCGAAGAATTAGTTTAGGTAATAATCAATTGTTGGCTACTGAGGAGGTAAAGTAATAATGGTTAATATAAGAATAGATGGATTAGATATAGAAGTGGAAGTTGGAATAACAGTATTAGAAGCTGCTCAAAAACTAAATATCGATATTCCTACTCTTTGCTATTTAGAGGAATTAAATGAAGTGGGAGCTTGTCGAGTCTGTGTGGTTGAAATAGAAGGGGAGGCTAATTTACAACCTGCTTGTATGTATGAAGTAAGGGAAGGGTTGGAGGTTAGAACTAATACTCCTCAAGTTATTAGGGCCCGCAAAGAAGTAATAGAACTACATTTATCAGACCATCCCTTCGACTGTTTAACCTGTGCTGCTAATCAAAACTGTGAATTACAGTCTTTAGCTAAACAGCACGGAATTCGAGAACTAAAGTATGAGGGAGATAGAAATCAGTTTTACATAGATGATCTTTCTCCAGCTTTAGTTAGAGAGCCTAGCAAATGTATTAGGTGCAGAAGGTGTATTAGTGTTTGTAGTGATATTCAGGAGGTACATATCTACGATGTGATTGAAAGAGGCTTTGATACTGTGGCTGCTCCAGCCTATAACGAAAGCTTAATGGATACTCCTTGTATTACCTGTGGTCAATGTATTATGGTTTGTCCTACCGGAGCTTTGCATGAGCAGGATAACAAAGCAGAGGTATGGGAAGCTTTGGCCGATGAGTCTAAGCACGTAGTAATTCAGACTGCTCCTGCTATTAGAGTTACTATTGGCGAGATGTTTGGTATGGAAATAGGCAGTCTGGTAACAGGTAAGTTAGTAGCTGCTTTAAAAAGAGTAGGCTTTGATAAAGTTTTTGATGACTGCTTTGGAGCCGATGTAGTAGTTTTAGAAGAGGGGCAGGAGTTGATGGAAAGATTAGAGAGTGGAAGAGACTTACCTCAATTTACTTCTTGCTGTCCCGGTTGGGTTAAGTTTTGTGAAACCTTTTATCCTTCTATGCTAGATAACTTATCTAGCTGCAAATCTCCTCAACAGGTCTTTGGAGCCTTAGTTAAGACCTATTATGCAGAACAAGAGGGGATCGATCCTAAAAATATCTTTTCGGTATCTACTATGCCTTGTGTAGCTAAAAAGTATGAAGCTCAACGGCCAGAGATGAATGATAGTGGTCAACGAGATGTGGATGCAGTATTGACTACTAGAGAATTAGGAGAGATGATCAAGGAGATAGGTTTAGACATTAAAAATCTGCCCGATGAAGAGTATGACCAGCCTATGGGCCAGGCCACAGGAGCTGGAGTAATCTTTGGTTCTACCGGAGGAGTTATGGAGGCTTCTTTGCGAACCGTCTATGAAAAACTAACAGGTGAAAGATTGGAAAAGCTAGAACTAAAGGAAATCAGAAGTGATGGCTTTAAAGAAGCAGAAATAGACTTAAAGGATGGTAGAACTATTAAAGCAGCAGTTGCTAGAGGAACAGGTAAGGCTCGCCAGTTAATGGATAAGGTAGTGAGTGGAGAAGCAGACTATGATTTTGTAGAAGTAATGGCCTGTCCAGCCGGAGGATGCGTAGGTGGCGGGGGACAACCCATTTATTCAGGTAGAGATAAATGGAATAGAATGTATGAAGATAGACTGCAAAGAAGTGAAGGACTTTTTAAAGCTGATCGGGAAAAAGAGTGCAGAGTTGCTCATGAAAATCCTGATGTGAAAAAGCTGTATGCTGAGTTTTTAGAAGAGCCGCATAGCGAAAAGTCCCAACAACTGCTACATACTTCTTATCAGGATCGGCAGATGTATACTCATGAAGAACAGTATGCTGAAGAAAGAAAGAGTTAAAATAAAAGAGCTTCAGTCCTGTACAGGACTGAAGCTCTTCATCAAGCACCATAAGAAGTAAATACAATTCTATTTTTTTCTGTAAGCTACTATTTTTAGATAATTATCTTTATAACTGACCTCGGCTTTATCGATCATCATTCCGGCTAAGTATTCATTATCTTCACCGGCTAATTCCCAGTAATACTGGTCTACTTGAGCTTCTCTGGTGATATTTAGAGATTTGCCAAAGCGTTCTATTTTTTCAGCACAGTTACAGTCTACACTATCACAGCCAGTACTTCCTTCGATAGATATTTTGATCATTTCAGCTTCTTTTTCTACTTCGCTTTTGATATGCTTTATACCTAGCTTTAAGCAGAAGTTCATCAGTTCGCTAACTAGTTTAGCTATTTTTTTATTTTCCAACGTTTCTAGTCTCCTTTCTGAAAGCTAAAAGCATAGGAACTAGAATAGCTGCTACTATTCCACCTGAGAAACCATTATTATAGAGATTCATCCCGCCGTGTAAGTAACCTACATTCATTACAATAGCCATATGCAGAAAGCCAGCAATAACTCCAGATTTCCAGCCAAACTCGCCTGCTATGGGAGCTAAAGTAGTACCGAATAGGGCCCCTAATAAGGCTCCAGTTGAGTTTGCATCCCAGATTTGAAAGAAAGAAGCTATATAGACTCCGATTAAAAGTGGGATTATGTTCTTGATATGCTTTCCAAAGGCTCCAAAGCCGACTACAGTAAAGATTCCCGCTAAGATAGGCCCATTTAGCTCTCCGCCTACCAGAAAAATATAGCCAGTGGTAATTACACCTAAGCAGCCCATATTAATTAAGCTAATTCCTAGTCCATTTAAGGTTACGAAGTCTGCTACTAATCTACCAGAATGCTTTAGGATTACTTTATATCCTTTCAAGCTATTATCATTTAGCAAGTATCCTGCTAAGGCCATAGCTACAAATAAGATAATTAAGTAGCTTCCTAAAAGCTGATTATATCCTTCAGCTACAATTGAAGTATCTGGATTTTCTATTCCAAAAGCCCTCAGTAAAGACATGAAAAAAGCACCAGTTAGTCCAGCAGTAAAGCCAATATTATAAAGATTAAAGCCTTGGTGAAATTTAATTACGTGGTTGGCTAAAGCTGGCAGAATAAATCCGGCTGCTATTCCAGCAGTATTTCCTAGAATAATTCCTTGAATAAGAGGTAACTCTAAACCGAAAGTTATCTGGCTTACTAAAGGCCCTAAAGCAGTTCCAAAAAGAGCTACTAAAATAAACTTACCAAACTCCTCTTTTTGGATTCGAGAATAGATATAGACTCCTAGTATAATAGACCACACATTATAGATGTTTTTGCCAAAGAAGGCAAAACCCGCTATGGTTAAAACTGCAGCGATTACTGTGCCGTTAATATTAGCACTACTTAATTTAGTAATTAGAATAGCGCTGAACATCAGTATCCCACTATTAAAGAAGGCGGCACCTAGATTACCGATAGCAATATAGTCAGAAACTAATATACTAGGAGCAGTAGCCAGCTGCTTAATCCCAATTAAGATCTCCTGAGGTGTGTTGAATATAAAAGCAGAAAGTAGAATAATGCTAGCTAAGGCTATGGTTACTAAAAAGTTAATTTCTGCTTTGATATTTACTGCTGTAAATGAGTCTAATAATGTGGCAGCTATTCTGCTTTTTAAACTTTCATTCTTTGATAGATGTTCCTCATGTGTATTTTGGATACTCAAAGCTGTTTCACCTCCCTGACACTCCTATTATTAAATTTTCTGAATATTGAGTTTAATTTCACAATTTTAAATAATCCTTTCACCTCCTTTGATAGTAGTGCTTAACTTTAAATTAAGTATATTACAAATTGTTGATTTGATTATATAAAAGTTAGGGGTGATTGTCAATAATTCGGCCACTCTTAATAATGTTTTTAAGATTAAGAAAATTCTGATTTAAGAAGAGGGTAAGTTAGAATTAGGTAGTAAAGTAATTTTTATGGATAAATAGGAAGGAAAATAGACTGAGAAAGAAGAATAAAAAAAGAACCCCCCTGTTATTATCAGGATTAAATGAATTTGCATTCACTTCTTATGGTGCCTGATAATGCTTGCATAATGCAGCAGGGGGGTTAAAGCAATTTATTTTATTTTACTTTATTATCTTATTTTAGCTTACGCTTCTTCTGCTGCATCTTCAGGGCCGTGTACTAATTCCATAAATTCGTTTACATCGGCTGGAATCTTTCCATCGACTAAAGAAACAACTATATTAACAATAAAGGCTAACGGTAAACTGATAATTGCTGGATTTTCATACTGCAACCAAGCTGGGAATGCATCAGCAAAGAAAATCAGAATGTTTGAGCTGAGTAATCCGACAATCATTCCCCAGAGTGCTCCGCTAGCAGTAGCTTTCTTCCACCAGATACCTAAAGCTAAGACCGGGAAGAAGGTACTAGCTGCTACCGTAAAGGCTAATCCAACTAAGATAGCCACCTGTCCACCTTCAGCTACCAGTCCAATAATGATTATAGATACTCCTAATAAGATAGTAACTATCTTACCAGTTTTTACCTGCTCTTCCTCAGTAGCATCAGGATTGAAGAGACTAGTATACAGGTCGTGAGCTACAGCAGAAGTCAAAGTAATTAATAAACCACTGATTGTAGCTAAGATAGCTGCTACGGCTCCGGCTATAGTAATTCCTAACAAAGCTTCACCGCCGTAGTAATCACCCATAATCGGGACCACTAAGTTTTGGCCTCCTTCTACTAACGATTCTGCCATGCGCGGTGTTAAGTTGCTACCGTGTTCGATCATTATATAACGACCTACATTACCAACATAAGGTGCGAGGATATAGAAACAACCGATTAAAAGTAAGACCACCATTACTGACCACTTGGCCTTTTCTCCAGTCGGGTTAGTATAGAATCTAGCCAAGATATGCGGTAAACCAGCAGTACCAAAGCAGAGACCAATTAATAAGGACATAGTATCTGCAAAGCCTATCCATTGTCCTGGCTGAGTAAAGCTAGCCCCGTTAAATGTTTCTTCTAGTCCACCTGGTAAACCAAAGGTTCCTTCAGCAGCAGCTAGACTATCTAAAATATTAGCATATCCAGCGCCGCGCCCAAAGGCTAGAGCAGCTAGGATAAACATAGCACTAAGTAAAACCCAAGACTGTACCACCTGGTTTAGAGTTGTACCCTTCATACCACCAAAGGCTACATAAAGAGTAATTACAACTCCAGAGCCGATAACTCCCCAAGTGTATGGTATTCCTAAAAGCAGGTTCAGTACGTCACCTGCTCCTACCATTTGCGCTGAAGAATAGAATAAAGAAATAGCAATAACACAGATAATTCCGACTACTCTACCTCTCTTAGAATGGAAACGAGCGGCTACAAAGTCAGGAATCGTATACTGTCCGAACTTCTTTAATGGACTAGCAATAAAGGTTAATAGTAATACGAAACCGATGAAGAAACCATAAGCATAGAGTACTCCATCGTAACCATGAATAAAGGTTGCTCCAGCTACTCCTAAAAATGAAGCAGCACTTAAATAGTTACCAGTAATAGCAGAGGCGTTCTGAAAAACGCTAACCCCAGCATCGGCTATATAGTAGTCTGAACTTGTTCTAGTTAGTCTAGTAGCAAAGATAGTTACTCCAATAGAAAAGATAACCATAGCTGCTACTAGAATAACTGCAAGAATCGGTATTTGTTGTTCCATTTATGCTCCCCCCTCTACAGTTTCTTGTTGCTGTTTTTCTCTAAGTACTTGACCTAACTCTTCTTGTTCCATCTTGTTGGACTTCTTAATATAAAGATAAGATGTAATCCAGATAAATGGATAAATAGCAATAGCAGTTAAGAAGTAATCTAATTCAAAACCAAAAACTATAGTACTCATAAATCCGGGTGCAAACTCATTTAAAACCGGAATTAAAAACGTTATAAACAAAACTATAAATGAAACTGAAAAACTAAACTTAAACTGCTTTTTAATTAACTTATCTACGATTGGACTTTCCGGTATTTCGTCAGCGGTAATATACTCTTTTTTATAAAGCGCTTCGTTTTCTTTTGAGCTAGACATAAATTACTCACTCCTTTTCAATTATTTTACCTATCGACCCAGACTGGAATTTCAGAAGATTTAATAACTCCTTCAGCTACACTACCTAAAGTAATTCGGGCTAAACCTGTTCTACCTGACTCACCCATTACAATTAAGTCCATGTCGTTCTCTTGAGCGTACTTTATTATCTGTTTAGTTACTCCGCCCGTAAGAACCTCTGTTTCTACCTGGACCCCATTTTTTTCGCCAAACTTTTTGGCTACTGTGATTCCAGCTTGATTAGGATGGACTCCTAACTCAACCTGCTCTGTTAAGTTTTCTTCGGGTAGCTGTGCTTCATCTGCTCCAGTGTCGACAAATACAGCGTGTACTTTAGCTTCAACTAACTTAGCTAAGCCGATAGCAGTTTTAGTTGCTTTAATACTGTGTTTGGAGCCATCTGTAGCTAATAGTATCTTATCCAACTCCAAGTCCAAAACTGTAATATCGTCTTCGCTAAGCTCCATGGCAGTATGATCTACCATATTTTCGCCTCCTTTAAGCCAAATAACTGACTTAAGTTACTATAAAAGCCTAGAAACGACAAAACTAATGAAACTAATCACCTCCTTCTTGGTAGAATTAGTATAGCCTATATAGCTATTATGGCGCATAACTTCATTACCAACTCTAAATATGAGTGTTAATTAGACTGTGATTACTAAAAATTATATAGTATATATTGGGTGATGTCAAGAATTTTCTGAAAATTTTAAGTATTGATTTTTTTGTGTTTTTTTACACTAGTTAAGCAATTGTGATAACTGTTTTTATTAGTATTTAATTAGGCCTTTTAAAGCATCTATTCAATCTTATGTCGGGAAATAAGTAAAAATGTGCAGGAATTGAATTAATCTATTTAGAACTATAAAAAATAACTACTTTAATAAGTAAGGTCTTTAAATAATTTTAATTGGGGTGATATATATAATGGTATATGAAGTTAAATTGAATACTAATTCTAAAACAGAGCTATTAGATATAACTGAAGAGGTAGTTAAAATAGTTAAACAGGCTGAAATAGAAGAGGGATTTTGTGTTCTGTTTGTACCACATACTACTGCTGGAATTACTATCAATGAAAATGTTGATTCTAGTGTTACTAAGGATATGACAATGGAAATGGAAAGAATTATTCCTTTTCGCGAAGATTATAAACACTTAGAGGGTAATTCTGCTGCTCATGTTAAGTCTACTCTAGTAGGCGTTTCCGAAAGATTAATTATTGATTCTGGGCGGCTGTTATTAGGAACTTGGCAAGGGATATTCTTTTGTGAGTTCGATGGTCCTAGAGAAAGAAAAGTAAAGGTTAAGTTATCATCAGTTTAATTTGAAGGAGAAGGAGGAAAAGGATGTTAGTAGACTACCATGTACATGCTATAGGTCATAATGAAGGAGATCATTCTTTAGCAAATTTACGCCAATTTGCTATTCAAGCTCAAAAGAAGGAAATTAAAGAGTTAGGTATTGCTGATCATAATAGATACTATCGGGACTTTAATTTTGAAAATATTAAGCTGTTAGATGAAGAGTTTGCAGAACTTCAGTTTAAGTTAGGGATTGAGATGGACTATACTCCTGGTGAAGAAAAGGAGATAGCTCAGTTTTTAGATCGTTTTCCCTTAGACTTTGTAATCGGTTCTATACATTATCTTGGTGATTGGATGTTTGATCATCCCGATTATATAGAAAGATATAAGCAGTGGGATATTGATAAATTATATGCTGAATATTTTAAGTATGTTGTGCAAGCGGCTGAAGCAGGACTGTTTGATATTATCGGTCATTTGGATTTGATCAAGGTGTTTGATTATCATCCTCAAGCTGAGGTATTGGAGTATGCTGAGACTGCTTTGCAGGCAATTGCTAAGGCAGGACTCTGTATTGAGATTAATACTAATGGGCTCAATAAGCCGGTGGAGGAAGTTTATCCTAGTTATGAACTATTGACTAGGGCTTACCAGTTAGAGATTCCAGTAACCTTAAGCTCAGATGCTCATATTCCCCAAAGAGTTGGGGAAAAACTAAGTGAAATGCGAGAGTTAATTAAGAAAATAGGCTATACAGAGATAGCTACTTTTAATAATAGAGAACAAGAATTAATTAGTATTTAGAAAGTTAATTGTTGACGGAGGGGTTGGATTAAATAAATGGTTGCTAAGTTGGAGTCGAGAGAAGATTTGCGTAATATTGCGATTGTTGCTCATGTTGATCACGGTAAGACTACTTTAGTTGATGGAATGTTAAAGCAGAGCGGACTATTTCACCAACAGAAAGAATTACAGGAAAGATTGATGGATACTAATGACTTAGAAAGAGAAAAAGGGATTACTATTTTATCTAAAAATACTGCCCTAAAGTATGAAGGGGTGAAGATTAATATAGTTGATACTCCGGGTCATGCCGACTTTGGAGGAGAGGTTGAAAGAATTTTAAAGATGGTAGAGGGAGTCTTGTTAATAGTAGATGCTTGGGAGGGTCCGATGCCCCAGACCAAGTTTGTATTGCGCAAGGCATTGGATTTAGGTTTAAAGCCGATAGTAGTGATTAATAAGATAGACCGACAGCAGCATAGAGCTTACGAGGTAGTAGATGAAGTGTTAGACTTATTTATCGAGCTGGGAGCTGATGAAGAGCAGTTGGAGTTTCCGGTGCTCTATGCTTCGGCGCTAGAAGGATTTGCTGTTGAGGAACCAGAAGAGGAAAATGATGATTTGCAGCCGCTTTTGGCAAAGATTGTGGAGGAGATCCCCCCACCTCAGGGTAGTTTGACGGCTCCCTTCCAGATGTTGGTAACGAGTATTGAGTATAGTGATTATATGGGTAGATTAGCTTTGGGCAGAGTGACTCGAGGTCAGTTAAGTACTGGAACTCAAGTGGCTATCTGTAAAGAGGGAGGAGAGACTGTTTCAGCTGAAATAAGTGGTCTGTATAGATATTTAGGTTTGGAAAAGGTAGAAGTAGAAGAGGTTAAGGCTGGTGAGATAGTAGCTATTGCCGGCTTAGAAGAGGTGGAAATTGGTCAAACAGTGGCTGATTTGGAAAAACCAGAAGCGCTACCCTTTATGGAAATTGAAAAACCTACCGTAAGAATGACCTTTACTACTAATGACAGTCCTTTAGCTGGTCAAGAAGGAGATTATTTGACTTCCCGCTATCTACGTCGGAGGCTACTTAAAGAGCTGGAAAGCAATGTAGCCTTGGAGGTAGAGGAGACCGATAGTCCTGATACCTGGCGAGTAGCAGGTAGAGGTAGTTTGCATTTAGCAATTTTGATTGAGACTATGCGGCGAGAAGGTTATGAGTTTCAGGTTTCTAAACCGGAGGTAATTATGAAAGAAGAGCAGGGCCAGCAGTTGGAGCCTATTGAAGAGTTGATAGTTGATATTTCCGAAGAGCTGATGGGGAAGGTGATTGAGGAGGTAGGACAGCGCAAAGGTGAGATGCAAAATATGGAGCAGCTCAGCGATGAAAGAATGCGCTTGCAGTTTGAGATACCGGCTCGTGGTTTGATCGGTTTGCGAACTGAACTGTTGAGTTTAACTAAAGGAGAGGCTGTGCTCAACCATACTTTCTCCCATTATGCTCCTTATAAAGGAGATTTACCTAGACGAAGCCATGGCTCTTTAGTGGCAGCTAGTGCAGGTAAAGCAACTCGCTTTGGAATAGATAATGCTCAAGAACGAGGAACTATTTTTGTTGAAGTAGGAACTAAGGTTTATAAAGGGATGATTGTAGGAGCTAATAATCGCGAGAACGATTTAGATATTAATATCTGTAAGGAGAAAGAGTTAACTAATATCCGTTCGGTGATTAGTGATGATGCGATGCAGATAACTCCTCCTAAAAAGATGAATTTAGATGAGTCGCTAGAGTATATTGCTGAAGATGAGTATGTAGAGGTGACACCGGAGAATATTCGACTTAGAAAGAAGATCTTGAATCAGAAGCAGCGAATTAGGGCTCAAAAAAATGATTAAGATATCTATTTTGCATTACTTACTAAAATGCTGCATATAAATAGAGCAGAAATGGTAATTAATAAAGAAAGTATGATAATCTAATTTATTTTTATTTTAAAGAAGGAAAAGGGACTATTGTTAATGAAATTAGCTTTTGAATGTTGAAATTATCATGCATTAATTTCAAATAATTCTTTGAAGGAGGAAGGAAATGTATTTAACGGATAGGGTTAAGGGAATCGATACTTCACCGACTTTAGCAATTACATCTAAGGCTCAAGAGCTGAGTAGAAAAGGAGTTGAAATTATTAACTTAGGGGCGGGAGAGCCCGATTTTAATACTCCTGAGCATATTAAAGAAGCAGCTATTGAGGCTATTAAAAATAACTTTACTAATTATACAACTAGCTCTGGAATTAGAGAGTTAAAAGAGGCTATCTGTGAAAAATTAAAAGTGGAGAATGGAGTTGAATATGAAATAGAAGAGATTATAGTTTCCTCAGGAGCTAAGCATTCTCTTTATAATACTATTCAAGCTATTTGTGGCAGTGGAGATGAAGTTATTCTTCCGGCTCCTTATTGGGTTAGTTATCCTCAACAGATAAAATTAGCTGGTGGAAAGACAGTAGTGCTGGAAACTGAAGAGAAAAATGAGTTTAAGTTAAAGGCTGAAGACTTAGCAGCACAGATTAATGACCGGACTAGGGCTTTGATCTTAAATACTCCGGCCAATCCTACTGGAGCTCTATATACTGAAGATGAGCTACGCAGTATTGCCCAGGTAGCTGTGGAAAAGGGGATCTATATTATTGCTGATGAAATTTATGAAAATATATATTATGATCAAAAACCAGTTAGTATTAGTAGTTTTGGGCCCGAAATTAAAGAATTAACTATCTTAATTAATGGGGTCTCCAAATGTTACTCCATGACTGGCTGGCGCATCGGTTATGCAGCCGCTAATAAGGATCTAGTAGCGGCTATGTCCAGACTGCAGAGCCATAGCACTTCTAATCCTAATTCAATTGCTCAGAAGGCTAGTGTAGTTGCTTTAACAGGAGAACAAAAGGCAGTGGCGTTAATGCGGAACACCTTCAAGGAACGCCGAGACTATATTGTAGAGCGGATTAAAGATATTAACGGCCTATCTTCTATAAATCCCCAGGGAGCTTTTTATCTTTTTGTTAATGCTACTGAATTAATTGGTAGTCAAATAGCAGGAGTTAAGGTTAATAACGATCATCAATTAGTTGAGCTATTACTTACAGAAGCTAAGGTAGCTGTAGTGCCTGGTTCGGCTTTTGGCTTTCCCGGTTACTTAAGACTGTCTTATGCTAGTTCTAAGGAGGAGTTAACTGCTGCTTTAGATAGTATAGCTGAGCTTTTAAATTAATCTTCTTGTTTGGTGGCTTCGACTTTAAGTACTGTTTCTTCTTGTAAAATAAGCCAGATTAGATTTATTAAATAGTTATTTTCTTCGATTACTATAGTTCGTTGGTCGACTGTATTAGCAACTAAAGTGCCGTCAACTTCACTGATTTGGCGGCCAATTATATTTTCTAATAGTTGATAAAGCTTAGCTTCTAACTGTTGATTGATATATTTATCCTCTTCACTTTCAATGGCTACCTGCACTCTTTGTACTACGCGCCAGTTTTGATCGGCCAGGCTTTCTTCTAGGCGCTGTAGTTCAGTCTGTTGGTTGTCAATTTTTTTATTTAATTCTGTATTTTCATAGATTAGTTGGTCTATCTGTTTAGCTGTAATTAGGTTGACAATTAAGGCTCCTAAAAGTAATCCGAATAAAAAGGCGGCCAGGAGGCGGAACAGTTCTGATTTAGTTAAGCTTAAAAAGGTAATCTGCATTTTATCTGCCTCCGGTAAGAACGGTAATAATCCAGATTCCTAGCTGAGCGCCTAAGAAGGCTACTACTATAATGATTAACTGTTTAGCTACTAAGTTAAGCTTACCTTCTAAAAAGCTTCCTTCTAGTACTCTGAGATTGGAAAAGGTACCGCCGATGGCAGTGGCTACGGCCCATAGTTTAATATCTTGGGTTAAATCTAGCATCACCTTAACTGGTGACTGCCTGCTAAAAATAGCCCCGACACTGCCAATTAAGGCCCCGCCTAACATTACCCCTAGAGAAGTAAAGAAGACTATACTTATTTTTTGCATAATATCACCTGCTTAGTAGTTAATAATATATTTATTTATAGCTACTTTTAGGACTAATTATTGAAAATTATTATCTGTTTATCTAGGTTACTATTTGCTGTAAAGCAGGAATTTAGGGTAAATAGCTTGAATTAATATAAATATGTATCTTTTTAGGCCGTCCTAGATAATAATATGGTAGCAGTAGTTAATAGATAACACATTGTTGGTAAATAATAGTTATAATGACAGAATTATGAGGAGGGCCAGCGGTGAGTGATTTTGTTCACCTGCACGTTCATACAGAATATAGCTTACTGGATGGGGCAGCTAAAATTGAAGAGTTAATCAATAGGGCTGTGGAGTTGGAGATGCCGGCTATAGCTATTACTGACCATGGAAATATGTACGGTGCTATCGAGTTTTATCGGCAGGCTAAAGCAGCAGGGATTAAACCGATTATTGGAGCTGAGGTTTATGTAGCTGCTGGAGACCGGCGTCAGCGAAACCCTAAAAGAGATCGCCAACCTTATCATTTAACTTTATTAGCTGCCAATAATCAAGGTTATCAAAACCTTTTAAAACTAGTTTCTTTAGCTTATTTGGAAGGCTTTTACTATAAACCTCGCGTTGACGAAGAGTTATTAAGAGAGTATCACCAAGGCTTGATCTGTTTAAGTGGCTGCTTAACCGGCAAGGTAGCTAAAAAGATTTTAGCTGGAGAAGAGGAGCAGGCTAAAAAGACTATCAAGCAGTATCAAGAGGTGTTTGGAGCAGATAATTTCTATTTAGAGTTACAGGATCAGGGTTTGCGGAAAGAGAAGGTGGTTAATAGCTCTTTATTGGATTTTAGTCAACAGTTAGATGTACCTGTGGTGGCTACTAATGATGTTCACTATCTTTATCAAGAGGATGCTCAGGTACACGATGTGTTGTTATGTATTCAGACTGGCAAGAACTTAGCTGATGAGGATCGTTTAGAATTTTCTAGTGATCAGTTTTATTTTAAAAGTGCTGAGGAGATGAAGGAGCAGTTTGCTCAAATACCTGCGGCGGTGGAGAATACTCTCCGGATTGCTGAGCGCTGTCAGGTGGAGCTTAGCTTTGATCAGCTTTATTTGCCGGAGTATGAGCTGGAGCAGGAAAAAGATTTAGATGAATACTTACGTCAATTAGTTTGGAATAAGGCTCAAGAGAGGTATGGAGAGTTAAGTGCTGAGATTGAAGAACGATTGGATTATGAATTAGATATTATTAATAGTATGGACTATGCTGCTTACTTTTTAATTGTGTGGGACTTTGTGGAGTATGCTAAAAAGAAGGGAATTATGGTAGGGCCCGGTCGCGGGAGTGCGGCGGGTAGTTTAGTTTCCTATGTATTAGGTATTACCGATATAGATCCTTTGGAGCACGGCTTGATCTTTGAAAGATTTCTTAATCCGGCCCGGGTTAGTATGCCCGATATAGATATAGATTTTTGTTATCGTCGGCGTGATGAAGTAATCAACTATGTAACTGAGAAGTATGGTCAGGATAGAGTGGCGCAGATTATTACTTTTGGAACTATGGCTGCTCGAGCGGTAATTAGAGATGTAGGTAGGGTCTTGGATCTATCCTACGGAGAAGTAGATAGAATAGCTAAGTTAATTCCCGCTGCTGCTGATTTGGAGGAAGCTTTGGAGTCTTCGCCTGAATTGAGTGAAGCTTATGCAGAAGATTTGCAAATTAAAAGGTTGGTGGACTATGCGCGTCGATTGGAAGGTTTACCGCGCCATGCTTCTACTCACGCAGCTGGAGTAGTAATTTCTAAGGAGGAGTTAACGGAGTATACTCCGTTGCAACAGAGTAAAGGTGAGGTTACTACTCAGTATTCTATGGAGTGCTTGGAGAAAATTGGCCTATTAAAGATGGATTTTTTAGGTTTGAGAACTTTAACAGTGATTAATGATGCTTTAAGTTTAATCAAAAAGCTGCATGGGGAAGAAGTTAAGCTGGATCAGCTACCTTTGGATGATCAAGCTACCTATGAACTATTGCAGACCGGTAATACTGAGGGTATATTTCAGATTGAATCTAATCTTTTTCAGCGTTTGATTAAAGATTTAGAGCCGAGAAAATTTGAGGATTTAATTGCTTTATTAGCTTTAGGTAGGCCGGGCCCTTTAGGCAGCGGAATGGTAGATGACTTTATTAGCCGCCGTCACGGTGAAGCTGAGATTGAGTATCCTCATGCTGATTTAGAAGCAGTTTTAAAGGAAACTTACGGAGTTATTGTTTATCAGGAGCAGGTAATGAAAATCGCTAATGAGATAGCTGGCTATAGTTTGGGTGAGGCCGATATTTTACGGCGGGGTATGGGTAAGAAAAAACCGGAACTTCTCAAAGAGCATCGCCAAAAGTTTATTAAGGGGGCCCAGCAAAAAGGGTATAGTAAGGAGTTAGCAGTAGAGCTTTTTGATTTAATGGAGTATTTTGGAGGTTATGGTTTTAATAAGTCTCATAGCGCAGCTTATGCCTTAGTTTCTTATCAAACGGCCTATCTTAAAGAGCATTATCCAGTAGAGTTTATGGCTGCTTTATTGAATAGTGTAATGGGGAATAGCGATAAGGTAGCTCGTTATATTGAAGAGTGTAGAAGAATGGATATTAAAGTTCTGCCGCCGGATATAAATGAAAGTCAATCGAACTTTACAGTATTAGGAGAGCGAATTAGATTTGGTCTAGAAGCAGTGAAGAATGTAGGTCAGAAAGCTATTGAAGAGATAGTTACTGCTCGTCAGCAAGCTCCTTATGAGTCTTTAGTTGATTTTTGTGAAAGAGTATCTTTAAGCAAGGTGAATCAACGAGTGGTGGAGAGTTTAATCAAGGCGGGAGCTTTTGATTCTCTAGGAGCTTATCGTTCGCAGTTGCTTTCAATTTTGGATAGGGCCTATGAGCAGTATCGGCAAATAGAGAAGGAAAAGCTCAATGGTCAGCAGTCCTTTGGTGATTTCTTTGGTGAGGATGAATTTACAACTGTTGAAAGTTTAGAGCTACCTAATAAAGCTGAGTATAGTACAGAACAGTTATTGGCTATGGAGAAGGAATACTTAGGACTTTATGTTTCAGCCCATCCCTTAGATAGATATGCTTCTTATTTAGAGGCCTATCAAACTGTGTCCACTTTAGAATTAGCAGCAGTAGATGATGGTGAAGAACTGGTTTTTGCAGGCTTGATTAGCAATTGTAAAGAAATTAAGACTAAGCAGGGTAGACGAATGGCTTTTTTAGAGCTTGAAGATAAGTATGGTACTTTGGAAGTAGTAGTTTTTCCTGATACTTATCAAAAATACTATGAACTGCTGACTGTTAATCAACTAGTTTTAATTAAAGGAGAGCTGCAAAGGGATGAAAATCAGCAACAGTTGATTGCTAAAAGCTTAAAAAGTTTAGAGAAAGCAAAGTTTTATTTAAAGCTGAGTTCAGATATAGATTCAAAGGAGCTACAGAGGTTAGCAGTTTTGCTAAAAGATTCACCGGGAGAGGTAGAAGTTTATATAGTGCTTGAAATAGAGCAGGATAGGGTGCTTTTGTCAACGGCAGACTGCTTTACAGTAGAGATTAATCAGCAATTAAAAGCTGAATTGCAGGGGCTGTCGGGAGTTGAAGACTTTGTTTTTGCTTAAACTTAGAATAGAAAAGGAGTGGAGATTTAATGAAAGAGCTAGTTATTGAATTGTTAAATAAACGAGGAGTTACCGTAGAACCTATTGCTGAAATTGCTTATGATTTACAGGTGCCTTATAATCCGGAGTTGACTTTAGAGGATTGTATAATTGGAGTAGAGGAGGTATTGGGCAAAAGAGATGTTCAGTATGCTATTTTAACTGGGATAGCTTTGGATAAATTGGCTGAAAATGGAGCTTTAGATGAACCTTTGGCTTCAATTATTAAAAGTGATGAACCTTTGTATGGAATAGATGAAAGCTTAGCTATGGCTATAGCGAATATTTACGGGACTATTGGTGTTACTAGCTTTGGTTATTTAGATAAAAAGAAGGTGGGACTTATTAAAAAGTTAGATAATGACTTACAAAAGGGACGAGTAAATACCTTTTTAGATGATATTGTAGCGGGAGTTGCTTCGGCTGCTTCGGCAAAGTTAGCTTATCAAGCAGAAGAGGGTCGGTCGAAAAACGAAAAAGAAGCTTTATAGATAGGAAGTTATTTAATGCCTAGATAGGAGGGAGAGATTTGAAAGGGAATCAAACTAAGTATTATAAAGTTATTGCTACAGTAGGGGGAACTCTGAGCTATAAGTTAAGAGAGGCCTTTGCTGATTTAGATTTACATTATTCTGTAAAAGTAATTAAAAGCCCTGAAGGAAGAAAGGTAGAGTTTGCGGTGATTGTTCAAAAAAGGGCCCTAGATAAGACTATGGAGATTATCAAAGAGATCTGTTTAGATCCTATAATCAGTATTTTGCCAGTGACTGAGTTTAAAGACCAAGAAGAAGTGCGAGAGATTAGAAAAGTTACTCTTTCGGAAGGAGCTAGTGTAAGCTCTTTGGCTGAGCTTTATGATGGAGTATTTTTGGATAAGGGTAGTCGAGTAGTAGGAAATGCTATGTTGCACGAAGAGGTAAAAGTGGGCAAAAATACCTTTGTAGGTACGGGAGTAATCATTAGAACAAAGACTACTATTGGTGATGACTGTCATATAGGTACCGGGGCTATTATCGGTGATAATGTGGAGATTGGCAATAATGTCAATATTGAAGAAAATGTAACTATCAGAAGTAATGTGACTATTGGTAGTAATGTTTCTATTGGCACTGCAGCTAATCTGGAAAGCAATGTTACTATTAAAAATAAGATTAGGATTGCTCCTTTAGCTAGAATCTTCAATGTGGGCCGTAAACGAGCTGAGTTGGAGTCACCTACTGATCGAAAGGTGATTTCTACAGTTATAGATGAAGGTACTTATATTGGTAGTGGAGCTATAGTAGGTGGTACAGTAGGTAAAAATGTAATGGTTGGTTCTAATGCTATAGTTCATACGGCTAATATAGAGTCTAAAGTAACTATTGGTTCTGGAGCTGTAGTTCCTTTTGGGGGTGAGGTAAAAGAAGGCTTGACAGTAATTGGCTCTCCAGCTAAACCCATTCAAGAGTATAAACAGGAAAAAAAGCTCTTAGCTTATCTTAAAGAAAAGTATCAGCAAGAGCTAGAATAGAAGAGCTTTGTGCAGTCTTGACAGTTATTATAATAGTTGCTATAATGAGGCCAGCTTAATTAATCTTCATCAAAACTAGATAAAGGGTATTTTATTCTGTCTTCGAGCTATATTAAGTTGTTATAGCCGTTAGGGGTTAAAGGGTTTAACCCTCCCATTAGTGGAAAGAAGAGAGAAAGCTAGGACCAGTATGTCTGCTTTCTGTCAGGTATGGTGGTCTTTTTTTACCGAACTTAGCCGAGAAAGCCTCGCCTATGTTAATGGGCGGGGATGAATCGGTTATTTTAATTTTAAATCGACTTGAAAATTAAAATTAGTTAATATGTTTCTTGAATACGAACCCCTTTTATGATATAATATTGTTAACAATTAGTATTAAGGGGTTTTAACTGATGAATACCTATAAAAGTACAAGACATGCAAAGTTTCTTTTGAACTATCATTTCGTATGGATTCCTAAATATAGAAAGGAAATTTTGGATAATAAAGAGATAAAAAAGATAATAATAAATACTATTGATGAACTGGCTATCGAGCATAGTTTTGAAGTACTATCTATAGAAATAATGTCTGAGCATATACATCTTTTTCTATCGGCACTTCCCAGATATTCTCCTAGTAAATTAATGAATATCATCAAAGGAACTACTGGCAGGAGAATATCAAAACAGTTTCCAGAGTTAAATATCAAAGGTTCAGTATGGACTAGAGCTTATTTTGTTGCTACCGCAGGGAGTGTTAGTTCAGAGACTATCCAACATTATATTGAAAAGCAAGGTGATTAATTATGCAAATAACTTATGTTTTAGAGTTATTAAAACCAACAAAACGAAAAGAGAGTATATTTTTTAATAATATTGCAGAAGTAGTTAAAAATCGCCAATCTATTGCTGATAAACTTAAAGCAGGAGAAACTAAATTGAGCTCTGCTGATTTTAAGGAGCATAATCTACCCTCTGCTGTTAAAAATCAAAATATTAGAGAAGTAAAAGTTCTATTTAGACTCTTTGAAAAATCAGACTCTAAAAAAGACAACATAGATTTCAATAAAAACCAGCCCATTTGCTATAATAACCAGAACTATAAAATAGACGGTCATATAATCTCAATACCTCTTTATACTAGCAAGTGTCAAAGATTTGCTTTTCCTGTTAAGCAGACTAAAAGATTTAAAGAACTACAAGAACATATTGAAAATGGATCTAAGTTAGGTAAAGCCAGTCTTTTTTATAAAAGAGGTAAATGGTACTTTGCTGTAAGTGTTGATCTACCACAAGA
>NZ_JALKBZ010000041.1 GCF_023227765.1 Fuchsiella alkaliacetigena | reverse complement strand
CTTTTTGCTTTTAATTATAGCATCTTAAAGGGAAGAAATTAAATCTATTTTAGAGTTCTTTCTTGCGATTGCCCTGGTTTATCTTCTTGTTCGTCTTTACCTGCTTCTAAATATCTGATATAATTAATTTGTTAAGTCTCTTTAACTTAGGTTTTATTCATTAATATTTCTTCCAATTATATTTAAGGCGGACCAGAAGTCCGCCTTCTTTTTTTAACTAAAGCAAAGAAGAATAGCCTATATGATGGAGCCATCCTTAAATTCTAAATATTTTTTAATGAATTTAAGGTTTTTTTGTTTTGTAAGGAATGAAATTAATATTATTCAGGTGGTGAAAGTTAATGATATATAAGCTCTTAAATCAATATAGCCTTTATTTAATTATTATTATTAGTGCATTTTCAATAGGTTTTTTACCTATAGCTCCACCTTTTGTTATCGGAACTTTAACCTTAATATTAGTCAGTACTGTTTCAGCTACTAAAGGGTTAAAAAAAGGAATAGTCTCTGTTATCGGAAGTATCATTATAATGGGATCTGCTTTTTATAACTACTATGGTACTTTATATAGTCCTAATTACCTGATGGGAGTATTTATAATGTTCTTTATTGCGATAACGATAGGTTATGTTGTGGATAGTTTAAGAAAAAAGCAAAGAGAACTAAAACAAGCCCAAGCAGAATTAAAGGAGCAAAAAAATCTCTTAGAAGGTGTTATTGATGGAGTTTCCGATATTTTGGCTATACAGAAGCCAGACCACACTATAGAACGTTATAATAAGGCTGGATATGAACTCTTAGGTATGACCCCGCAGGAAGTTAAAGGGAAAAAATGTTATCAACTCTTAGATAAAGATAGTCCCTGTCAATTATGTGCAACCGAGAAAGCTCTAAAAACCAAAAAATTAGCAAATATAGAAAGGTATATTCCGGAATGGGATATCTATCTAGACTGTCGTAGTACTCCCATTCTTGATAAAAACGGAAATGTAGTACAGATAGTAGAACAGTTAAGGGATATCACCGAACAGAAAAAAACAGAAAAAAGATTAAAAGAAGCTAAGAAATTATTGGAAAAGTTAACTGAACAGGTACCAGGTGCTCTTTATCAATATCAGTACTTCCCGAATGGCGAGTCCTGCTTCCCTTTTGCTTCTCAGGGAATTTATGAGGTTTATGAAGTAACTCCAGAAGAAGTTAAAGATGATGCTTCCTTGATATATTCGCGAATACATGCAGATGATTACGATAGATTGATATCTTCTATTTTGGAATCTAAAGACTCAATGGAAGTTTGGCATAATGAGCATAGAGTTGACTTACCTGAAAAAGGACTGCGCTGGTTAGAAGGGATTGCTAGGCCGGAAAAACAACCAGATGGAAGTGTTCTATGGCATGGCTATGTTAGAGATATCACTGAACGCAAAGAATTAGAAAAAGACTTAGTAGCAGCTAAAGAAAAAGCCGAGAAAGCTAACCGTGCTAAATCAAAGTTTTTAGCTAATATGAGTCACGAAATTCGGACACCGCTTAACGCAGTGATTGGCTTTAGTGAAATTTTGGAAAATAGAGTTGAAAATCCTCAACAAAAAAGCTATCTAGATTCAATTCAGACTGCTGCCCAAAGTTTACTAAGTTTAATTAATGATATACTCGACCTTTCCAAGATAGAGGCTGGATTATTAGAATTAGAGTTCGAAGTAATGAGTTTACAAGCGATTTTTCAGGAAATGGAGCAGATTTTTTTAAATGAAGCTGAACAAAAAGGTTTAAATTTGATTATTGAATATAAAACAACAGTAACTCATATAGAGTTTGATGAAACTCGTTTTCGACAGATTTTAGTAAATTTAATTGGTAATGCTATTAAGTTTACTAAAGAAGGTTATGTAAAAGTAATAGCTGAGACTGAAAGAAAACATTCCGAAGAGACATTGGATCTAGTAGTTAAAGTAGAGGATACGGGAATAGGAATTGCTAAAGAGGAACAGAAAAAGGTTTTTAGTAGCTTTACTCAGCATTACGGACATAATAGAGGAGAGTACGGTGGAACCGGGCTAGGTTTAGCGATTGTACGTAAGTTGACAAAGTTAATGGGAGGAGAGATAAGTTTAGAAAGTAATAAAGGGCAGGGAAGTACCTTTGAATTAAGATTTGATGGTTTAAAGGTAGTTAAAAAAGTTGAATTAGCGGATAAGCCTTCCCTGCAATCAATTAAATTTGACTTACAGAAGATATTAATAGTAGATGATGTTGAATCTAATCGAGAATTATTAAAAATCAAGCTGGAGAATAAGGGGTTAGAAGTAATAGAAGCTGCTTCGGGACAGGAGGGAGTAGAAAAAGCACTTGAATTTAACCCTGAACTAATACTGATGGATATTAAAATGCCTGAAGTGGATGGCTATCAAGCTCACGAATTAATCAGAGATAAGGATTTAGAAATGCCGATAATAGCCTTAACCGCTTATGCTACTCAAGAAGAGAAGAGCAAAGTAAAAGCAAGTGGCTTTGAAGGCTTTTTAACTAAACCTATTGAGGAGCAGAAATTATATGCTGAATTAACTCAATATCTAAATTATTCTTTAGTAGAATCTAAAGTTGAAGAAATTAAAGAAAAAGAAGAAATAATTGATCCTCAAGCTTTAATTCAAAGTTTAGAAAAAGAGTTTAGCCAAAGGTATAAAGAATTAAAAAAAGTTTTTGTAATCAATGATGTAGAGGAATTTGCTCAAAGCTTATTAGAACTGGCTCAAAAACATCGGGCAACTGAGCTTATTCAGTATGCTCAGGAATTAAAAAAGGATGCTGAAAACTTTGACTTAGATAGTTTAAAGAAAAAGTTCAATTCTTTCCCACTCCAAATAGAAAGATTAAAGCAAGATTTAAAAAATTAGACTTAAAATTTAGTTAAGAAGAATACGCTTTTACTCCAAATTAATGTTGATTGCTAAATATAGATATATTAATGATATACCTCATCTGCAAGTAATATAACTTATGTTAATATAAAAGTAGTAAAGCACCTTGGAGTATTGAAAAGTTTATTATCTGCAAGCTGACTCTTAAAGTTGCGAGAATTTATATAATCCAAAAAATTCTGAATATTATAAAAACAAATTTGAAACTTAAATAAGTTAATCTATCTCTACTCTATTTGAAAATTTAGGGTCAATATAACTATAGGCGATAGCATAGGGCCCTGCTCTACTTAGGAACAGGACCTATGTTATATTTTAAAAGTTAGTAGGTGATTAACTTATGCTAAGCTCTATTCAAGAAGAAGAGATCGAAGAAGCTATTGATTACTTAGCTGAAAACTTGCCAAAAAGAAAATTGAAGAAAATAAATCAAAAAATAAAGAATAAAGATACTTATAATCTATTTGATTTTGGCTTTGGCCTTAAAGTCCAGCGTTTATTAGGAAAAAAGTTTGATTGGAATGACCAAATCTTGTTCAGAGTTTGGCGAATGCTCGTTATCAAAGCAGCTAGAAAAGTAGATTAGAAGCTTATATTCTTCACAATTATCTAAATGAAATATTTACAGCTAAAGATACTAACCTCGTATTGACTGAAGTTTTCTTTGCTGATTTTAGATAAAACTTACTTTCTTATCCCAATTAAACTCACACTTTTGCTGATAATAGTAATTACTCCTTCAAAAAATTCCACTAAAAGAGTAGCACTACCAGCTGTAATCAAAATTAAAGTCCACTCCTCCCATACTAAAGGAACTGTTTCAAATAAATTAGCTAGTGGTGATAAATAAAGTACAGCTAACTGCATTATAAAGGAAATAGCAACTGCAATTAATAGATAATGATTGGAAAAAGGATTCATTGTAAAGATGCTCTTTCGCTCAGAACGACAACCAAAAACGAAAAATAGCTGGGCCATAACTAAGTTAGTGAAGGCTATGGTGCGGGCCCTAATCAAAAGCCCTCCAGTAGCCTGATAACTCAATGCAAAAACAAAAATAGTACTCAAGCCAATTAGTATCCCCTGACTAGCAATTCTAACTTTAAGCCCATCAGCAAAGACACTCTCTTCCGGATCACGAGGCGGTCTATACATCACATCTTCTGCTCCATCCTCCATCCCTAAAGCCAAAGCAGGCAATCCATCAGTAACCAGATTAATCCACAAAATCTGAATCGGAATCAACGGTAGTGGTAAAGTAAAGAGAAAAGCTAAAAACATAGTCAAAATCTCACCGATATTGCAAGATAGAAGATAACGAATAAATTTGCGAATATTATCGTAAATAGTTCTTCCTTCTTCTACTGCCGCTACTATAGTCTGAAAGTTATCATCGGCTAAAACTAAAGCAGAAGCTTCCTTAGTTACATCAGTACCGGTTTCCCCCATAGCAATCCCAATATCAGCCTCTTTGATAGCCGGCGCATCATTTACACCATCTCCTGTCATATCATAACAACAACCTTATATAAGTCATTTTTAGAACTACTCCATTCAATTAATTTTATTATACCCAACTTTGCAATTTATAAGCAACTATATGCCAAAAAAACTTTTGAAATCCCATATTCCGCATAAACAAATATTGGTTTTGAATAGTTTGGGAATAACACTTTCCACCTTATTTAACCAGTAGATAATTAAGCGAAACTCTTTATTATTCAATTGGAAAAATTAGTTATGCAGAATATGAGTTTTAAAGGAATAAAAGATATAAAACCAATTGATAATATGACACAAGCTCATGGGATCCCCGAATCCCCAAATTACTATTACGACCCGTTTTTTATACCACCATTGTCTCAAAAAGGATCGAGTTATAAACATCTTTTTATAAAAAATATTTGGTATATGGCTTATTAAGCAATTTCGAAAGCATCTCGGATTTTTATTGTTGGATATTCTTTACCAGAAGGGGATTATGAGGTTAGCAATCTTTTAAGAGAAGCGTTAGCATTTAATAATAGTGAAACCTCTTTATTTATTATTTATCCATGCGATAATGTTGAAGAACGATTTAAAGATGAATTTGGATTTATGGAAGATATTACAGTTGAACAAATTTATGGAGATTGTTCTAAATGGTTAAAGGAAGAGTACTAGCTTTATAAAACCAGCTGATGACTTCATATAACTCAGGGACGTTAACCCTTACTCCTTCTTAAAATTAACTGATATTAGCCAATATATTACTTCGCTTTATCGTGCTTTAACAAATATTCCAACTGTATTTGAAAAAAAGAGGGCTAAATATTTTTAAAATACTTAGCCCTTTTAAATCATTTACTTAAAAATTAATCTCAAAGATTCTAATTATTAATCTATATTAATTTTATTTATTCCTATAACTTCAGCTTTAATTCCAGTATTTTCTGGTATTGTCGCATCACTTGACGTCAATAATAATAATGGGGGAAAAGATGTCAAAGGTATACGTCTTTTACGAACTCGACTTTCTATTAATTCTCCACCTGTTAAATTAATTTTAGTTCCATCTACAGACTCAACACTCTTAACTTTTATATTTAATCCTCCAATCCTTAATGGATTGCTAGTTGACTCAACATTTACTATATCGCCAAAAGCAATCTCACCAGCTTCTATAACTACATTATCATCAACCTCAACATCTTCAATTACTCTAAACCTTACTTGATTTCCCGAACTTAAATAAAAAGATGAAATATTATCTGAATTTAGTTCCTCAACTGTCTCTAGCTTAACTGTAGTTCCTTCTTCTAATAAAACTTTATTGTTTGCCCAAGCCTCTTGAGATAAAGTAGATGCTGTTAAAAACAAAAAAACTAACACACTAACAACTATGTAATTCTTATTTTTAATCAATTTTATCCCTCCTGTTGTGTTATTTTTTTGATATGTCTTCCTTTTGAATATTTTATCCCTCCTCAATGATATTTTTCATTGATCGACAACTACCGACAATGTACAATTAATCCAATAATAACCTTGATTAATAATTACTATATTTAGCAACTATTTTCCTTTATTTCGTTTAAGATTTCCTAAAATTTTTCATAGCGTTTTCAAGCTCACTATCAACAATATAAGTATAGATTTAGCTAGTGAAAACATCTGAAGGGCTTAGAGCCTTTTTGAACCTGCCTAAAATTATTAGTTGGTCAATAAAGATCCGTAGCAAAGGTAATGGCTGAAGATTTTCATTATTATTAAAAGGAACTATTGTAATGCCCCCTATTGATGTTGAGCAAAGAATTAGTTAACACTAGTGTGTTATGCTAACAATAGGGAGCGTCACAGCTTTTATATTAATGCAATACTTTCTCTTTTTACTAACGGGTACTTTAGATATTTTCTCTTAGCAGTAGGATATTTATCTAAGTCCCAGCTATGGTCTGAGCTAATCTCCTGATCTGATAAGTTATAGTATTTATATCTAGAGCCTCCTCTATGGTAAATACAGGAGTTCCAAGTTACATCAAGATGATACCAATTTCCTGCTATCTTGACCATATTCCAGGCGTGGTTCTCACCGGAGTTATGACCTTGAATATTTTCATCTGTTTTTCCTAGTATGATTTTATTCTTGATACCTAATTTATCTAAACAAAGATAAGTTAATTGGGAATAACCATCACAAACTGTTTTTCCTTCTTTTAAGGCATCATAGGCTGTCCACTTTTCTCTTTGATGATCATATACTACATTTTCTACTATATAGCTATGTACTGCTTTTAATTTATAGTGCTCGGACATATATGGTCTCACTGTTTTCTTAATAATTTTTGATACTTCTTTAAAAACATACTTATCCTGCTTTCTAGTTGAACCGTGATTTAATTTAATGTTTACTGTCACTTCCTCAGCATCTCCAGAAAGCTGACAACTCCAGCTACGGACTGTTTGTCGATAATAATCATCGTAATTATTTTTAAAGTCTTCTATTACCTTAGCTACTGTTTCATTATCAATTTGATAATAACTAATTTCATAGCTGAATTCAAGCTCCTCAATTCTTTTCTTAAAAGCCTTCTTTAAATTTCTTCTAACTGCTCTATAAAAGTGCTTTGGTGATTTTGCAGTTAAAATTAATGCTAAAGCAAAAATATTGAAAAAAAAGACCAGCCAATTTAGTGACTGACCTCTTTTATTTCTACTAATATTTATAATAAGCCTCCAGTAAAATACGAAAACAAGAATAAAACCACTAAACTATCTGTCTAATTTAATTGGGAGCCTCAAAAATCATTAGACTTAACTCTCAAAAAACCAGTTAAAATATTTAATTTATAAGAGTTTCTAGCCTTTTTGTAATAGAATCCTATATATTATTTTTAAAACTTAAAATCCACGAGTAATTCCTATAGCTAATTGAGCACCACCAATATCTATATCTGAGAACTTAGCATTTCCTACATCTAAATCAACTTCGGCACCTCTATAAATTGCTCTAGCAACAGTATTAAGTTCCTCTGTTAAAGCAAAATTAGCTTCAGCACCAATCTTTAGCCCAATAGTATTTTCGGTGTATGTTTCTTCACCATCATCAAATGTAGCAAAATAAGGTGCAATACCACCAATTGCATATATTCCTTTTGATACTTCATATGTAGCTAACCCTCCTACACTAAAAATATTAACTCCTTCTGTTGGAAAATCTGAATGATTGAACTCGGAATTTGCTGTGATAAATTCGCCTTCGATCCCAATAGCTACATCATCGTTAATCCATTTTCTTCCACCAGCATAAACCCCAAAACCATTATTATCATTATATTGGCTGAGTTCTAATAACATATCATAACTAATGCCTGCGTATGCACTGTAATCGGGTATTTCTTCTCCAAAACCAAATAATTCTTCTTGATTCTCTTCAACATTTTCATTGGCAAATCCGATTGAACCTACTAAAGACAGCATCAAAACCACTAGAACCATAATTAAAAATTTATTTTTCAACTGTAATCACTCCTGTTGTTTTATTTTTAAATATTGAGCTTCTAAAATTGAAAGTTTCAGTTCTTATATAAAAAATGAGAACTAACTATCATTATTAATATATTTGATTTTAAGTTAAAATAAATTCTTGCAATGCTATTGATAATATCTATTTAAAACTTATAATTATAAGTTACTTTAAATCCTTCGCTATTAAAGGATAAATAAGTATTTTCAATCTCTTCCAAAAGTCTTTCATTATACTCAACACCTTCGCGATAAGTAGCTCGCGCACTATAAGCACCTACCGCAAAATAAGCGACATTAGCACCTAATCTAACAGCGTTATTATCGCTTTGTGATGCTACCACACCAGTAGCAATTGCACCACCTATACCTACTCCTAAATGTTTAACTGCTCTATCATTATCTAATCCAAACATACCTAACCCCGGCAAGAAAAGGCTATATGCTCCTTGCATAAAAGGGTCAACTTTATCTTCTTCATACTCTTCTTGTATTACTTCATCTACAGGTCTAGCATAATGATACTCGTATTTTTCATTGTATAATAGAATTTCTCCATCTTCTATATCTCCTACTTCAACATCATCTCTTAACTCTCCATCTTCATCTTCAAAAGTTCCAGTTTCAGCAAAGGCAACTCCTGCACCAATAGTACCAACTACTAAAGTCAAAACCAACAAAGCAACCATTATCTTTTTCATTTTAAAAGCTCTCCTCTCTTTCAACTTTTATATTTAAAAACAATAGCACTACAAGAATTTTCATACCAATACTACCACTATTTAAAGCTTAATTATAATTATATGTTTCTATTTATAAATTTTAATAGCTTCAGTTTTTGAATCTAAAACAAGTTGAGTTTTATTTTGATACTAATTAATTTTCGCATTTTCAGATTTATATCTAGCTCTTTTTTTCAAAAGCTAGAACTTTAGAATTAGCCTAAACAATAAACTATCTTACCAAATTTAAAAGCATAAAGCACATCATAGCTTCTTATTTTGCTTACCCTCCTTTCAAGCTGGTTTTTGGTTTTTTGTCCTGTTTGCGTGACTATTCTTGCAAAAAATTTTTTCATACTCAACAGAAAATAAATCTAAAATATTATCTATCTCACTTTGTTTAAACTCACTTAAACCGTTCTCTTTATCACAATAGCTTGAAGTACTTATTCCTAAAACCTCAGCCATATCTTCTTGTGTAACCCCATGCTCTTTTCTAGTAGCTTTAAGTTTTCTGTTGACTCTTCTCAATATTACTACCCCCTTTTATCCAATTATCGTGACTTTTCACTTAGTATTATAGTACACGCAAAACGGACTGTCAAGTGCTTTATTCAGTTTGCGGGACTTTTTTGTCACTTTTTTTGAACTTATATAGACTTTTTCCTATTCTAGTGTATAATATTTATGTAGAGGAGGTAAATGAATGAGCTTTGGAAAAAGGTTAAAGAAGTTAAGGAAAGAAAAAGGCCTAACATTAAGAGAAATGTCAAATAAATTTAATAGAGGCCGAACAAGTTTTTCTAATTATGAAAACGATTATAGAAAACCAGATATGGATTTAATAAAGGAATTAGCTGATTTTTTTGAAGTATCTGTTGATTACCTCCTTGGCCGTACTGACGTTAAAAATCCTGAGCAAGAAGTCAGAATTCCAAAAGAGATCAAAAAACATCTATCCCCCGAAGAGCAAGAATTTCTTTTAGAACTGTTACCTAAAAAAGACTTCCACGCTTTTTTAAGAGAAGCTAGAGAAGCCAGCAACAAGGATTTAGCAACTGCGGTTAGAGTTTTCAAGGCTGTCAAGGAAGGCGATACTGAGAGTAATAGCTTATCTAATTTAGAATAAGTAGTCAATCTTGTTAAAAGAAAGGGAACTCACCTTAAAGTTTAGAAAATTTTATAAGGATGAAACAATATTAATCAAAAACAAATCCTTACCCCTAAATTTTAGATAAGAAAAGACTATGATTTTATAAAATCACTAATTGTAAACAATACCATTTTGAATGTACTATTATCCCTATTATACCAGGTACTTATGAGTGTAAACAATTTGGATCTATTATGTTTACATTTTTTGATTATTAAACCCTCATACGTCTTGCTACAACAGGAATTGTAGTATGTTTACAAAAAAGCGTTTTAAGCTTCCTATCTAAACTAATTTTACGGTGATTTGTAAACATTTTAAATTATGAATCTAAATAAAGCCTGGCATTACAAGCACTCAGACGTGTAAACAATTTGCCTTTATTTTGTTTACATTTTTTAATCATTAAATCCTTATATCCCTTGCCACAATAGAAATTGTAGTGTGTTTACAAAAAAGCATTTCAAACCTTCTATTTGAACTAACTTTTGATTTTTTGTAAACATTGTAAATTCCTAATTTAAAGAAAGCCTATTATTATAACCAATTAAAGATGTAAACAAGTTTTGTATACAATTCTTTAATTAAAATAGCTGTTTTTGTTGTCAATTCAATCATTATAGATTGTTTACAAATGAAAATCTATTCACCTAGTGAACTACTCAGCAATGAATTACCGACTAAAATTTAAAAGCTAATAACTCAAAAATTTACATCCAAATTCATATTAATTTAAACAAATTTTACTTCATCACAATTAAGAATTCATAATAATTAAAGATTAAAATGCATACATAGCCTAGATCATTATTTGACCAGCTAAGTAAATAATTACTATTTCTAAACTTTTTAAAAGTAATATTTATTTAACAAAATAAATTATAAAAAATAAAACAAGTGGTAAGGTCTATGGTAAGACTGCACGTAAGAAGGGTGGTAAGATAGCGGGTAAGGTCGCCTTACCACCCTTCTTACCACCCTTCTTACCATCCTTCTTACTATCAAGCTTACCCCTTATCTTACGTGCAATCTTATGTGCAATCTTACCACCGATCTTACGTGCAACCTTACCAGTTAAACTTTTTTCTCGTTATTTTTACATTGGCTCTCCTCTTGTTATAACTAGGCTTAAGGCCATTCCTTTATTTTTTTAAGTTATGATAATTAAATAATGGAGTAGGTGGTAAAATAGGTGGTAAGATAGAGGGTAAGATAGGTAGTAAGATAGGTAGTAAGATAGGTAGTAAGATAGGTAGTAAGATAGACCCCCAAATAGGCAGGTGTAAGCGCCAACTATCCTACTACACCCCCGCCTATTTTGGGGTCTAATCGGGGGTCTAATCCCCCCATTTTTTGTTTGCAAACCCCTTTCAACAATAACATAAATTTACATTATAATTATTTTTCTACCACCCTCTTTATAAAAGTGTTTATGGTAAACTAGAAATATATAGGATAGCCATTCGAAAATGTACAAGTGAAAATTCTAAGAGTAATTTTCCATCTATCTCTATCACAAATATTTAAAAAGAAAAAACACCCTCTCAGATGCTTAAATCATTTATATAAGCAGTTAGTTAGCAATTAACAATATCTATAATTAAAAATCTATAACTTCTAATCAATCTCAAGCTTGCTTTTTGTAAATACAAATATCTCCTCAGCCAATTCTATAGCTTCTTCTACTTCTTCTTTTTCTGGCATTAAGTGATCGCCTGGATATCTGTACTCTACTGCATAAGGTGTCAGTTCCTTAGCATGCTCTTTAAACTGATAAAATTCATTATCTATATCATTGCATACTTTAATTAATTTTGTCAAATCGTGAGTTTTACTAAAGCTCTTAGTTTTATAAATTATAAAAGCTTTTAATGCCTTCTCAGCACATTGTTGAGCATGATAAACTGAAGTATCAAATAAATCTAAATTCAAAAGACCTTTAGCAGATTTAAGATCATTTTCAGCTTTTTTCATCCATATTTTAATGCTACGACTCATATATTTTCTCTCCTTCTTTAACAATATGACTACAAAAACTATATTCATCATTTAAAAGTTGTTTGTACTCTTCTTTTGTATAAACTAAAACATCCACTGATATATCCAAATCCCATAAAACTTCATATGCTTTGACAGATCTTTTATGCTTTTTTAAATCAGAGTTATTAACTATGATCATTAAATCTAAATCGCTATTTTGATTAGGATCACCCCAAGCATAAGAGCCAAATAGATATATTAATTCGGTTTCCGGTTCGTAAGTTTCAGCTAACTTTTTAACTATCTCATATATCTCTTCTTGGGTAATTTCTTTACTTTTCGTAGCCTTCATAGCTTTACCCCTTTCTTTAAACTTAACATATTCTTAATTAATATTATATACCATCAACTTCCAAAACTCAACTATAGGATTTGTTGTCGTTACTCTATTATACACAAGTTTTACTTCTTACCGAATTTAATCAATAAAGCCTCATCCTTGAATAAAAGCGGAAATGAATTGACTATTTAAATTTTCAGTCAATCTTAGATATATCATCTCTATCATAATTCTTATTTTAATCCTTGCTATAGTTTTCTAACATTTCAACAACCGTTGACTCCATCTGTTCACGAAAATCCTCTGGTTCCAGCACCTCTATATGCTGGCCCTGACTTAAAAGCCACATCTTAACTCCCTCTTGACCATAGACTTCGGCTTCTATAATATAACGACCTTCCCTTTTTTTAGTAACTTTAGCTGTAGGCAGTCTATCTAATACTGCTTCTACTGAGGGCCCTGAATAAGCAAACTTTAACCTCATCAACTTTCCCGAAAACATAAACTGCACCCGCTTTCTGAACTCACCATCTTCAAAGCGTTCTACATAAGGGATATGAAACTTTTCTTTGCTAATATGATAGTCTTCAATACGATCTAAACGATAAATAGTAGGATACTCATAATCATACTTGCACAAGTAAGCCGTTAAATAAAAATAAAACTCCGAAAACATAATACCTACCGGTTTAATTCGTCTTTTAATACTCTTTTCACTATTAGCTTTTCTATAATCAAGCTCAGTAATCGTATTTTCTCTAATTGCCTTGCTCAAATCCCAAATTATCTCTAAAAGACTTTTTCTATGTTGAACTGGATTATAATGATGCTTTTCATTAGCAATTATTTCTTTAATATGTTTCTCTTCTTCCGGAGCTGACTGCAAAATTAACTTATCCAAAAGTTTATTCAACTCCTCGTCAGTAAAAGCCCTACTTTCTAATAAAATCTTAGTTAAAACTAAAATCTCTTGATTTGTCAGCCATTTCTCATCCTCTCTTTCTAAAAAATGAACTCCTTTACTTGCACAATAAGATACTTTTACAGAAATTTCACTAGAATAAAATTCTGCAAAATACTCTTTAATATCTTTAATATATCGGCGAATAGTTCTTTCATGTACATTGAATTTCTTAGCTTCAACAGACGTTTTAATTACTGCCCCTTGATTTAATCTCTCAAAAATATTTAAGATACGTGAGGATTTAGATAAAGAATAAAACTTAGTCATTTCTCTCCCACCTCTCCTAGTTAGTCCCTATCTCATTTTACCCACTCCTGTAATTAATTCTCTATTTGCTATATAATTTCCTTTATGTAGGTTAAAGCTATTTTCTGAAAACTTCCTTAACAGCTTTATATATTTTCGAGGCCTATATTTAAAAAACAATTCATGCAATTTAGCGTGCCTAATAGTTCTGTAAAAATTCAAAAGTTTTCTTATCAAGCTCATAGAATAATCTATTATTATGAGTGTTATATTCAAATACAATTACTTCGCCATTTAAATTATCATAATAGCTATTTAGTTGCTCTAGTTTAATTTCTATATAATTTCCTCTACTATCTTTCTGATCAGTTTCTATAATCAAAATAACTCTATAACTACAGTGATAATTATCAAAAAATTCTTTTTTCGAATAATAAGATGAAATATCAAAATCAATTAAGTCATCTTCATCTAACCAGTGTAGATAATGTAAAATTAAAAAGCTTTTACTTTCATCAATAGAAGGGAGAGGATGAATAATAATATCTTCATTATTAGCTACCAGAACATTTAATACTCTAAACCAATCATCTAAATTATTTACAGTTATCTTTTTATTAATTATTTTGCTAATTCTTACTTTTTTAATATCTATTATCTCACTCATACTATCCCCCCTCTATTACTTCTAACCTTGTTATAATAATTTTAACTTAATATTATTAACTGTAGCCTCTGTAAAATCATCTCCTTTAAGATACCAGGCAATAAATCTAAACTTTACCTCTTCTCCGGAATCAGTTCTACCTTTGTACTTAACTACTACGCTATTTTGGGGATTATAATCAACATGAGTTATATAAACTACTCCTCTAGTACCATAAGCATCAAAAATTTCCTGGACTGTTGAGTTACGAGTTATACCTCTATTAGTTTTAAATTTAGGCATATCAGGTTCCTCATCACGATTAAAAAATGAGATACTAAAGCTGATAATCTCATCGGTATCATAATCCACAAGCACATAGTTTAAATAGTCACCGTAAAATCTCTGCTCATAATCCTGATTGCTGAAAACATGTCGTAGATAGTTCCTTTTATAATCTTTACGGCTAATACTATCGTATTCCCTAATAGCTCTTTCTAAATTTTCTTCACCATAACTTTCTATCAACCAATCTCTATAAATCTCTTTTACTGCTTCAATTTCATCGCTACCTACTATAATATCTGATATTTTTAAATCTTCATCATCAAGTTGAATATAGCCACTATAATTATAAATATATTCTCTTTCCGAAGCTAAGGTAACTACTGAACCTACTAAAGAAATCAACAAAGTTAAAACTAAAATCCTTAATATTTTTCTCTTCACTTTCATCTTAATTCCCCCTCTTTATTTTAAAATTCCATTTCAACTCCAAATCTCCAAATAGGATTATCTATAGAAACATCCGGATAAGGAAGATATTTTTCTGAAACTTCTACACTATCACCTCGCGAATCACTAATACTACTTTCTCGATAATACCAGTCTGATATTGATAACTTATTTACATTTAACTCACTAAAAATAATCCAATCACTTAATCTAAATTTTAAGCCTAACTTAGTAGCTAAATTAAATCCCCAAGCTCTTATATAGTCATCAGTCCTATTTATTTTTGCTAATGTTTCATCGTTTTCACTTTCCTGTATAAAGTAATTCAATCCTCCGCCCAATCCATAATATAAAGTAAAATTATCCTCTAATAGATCAAATCCTATATTATCAAACTCACTTAAATAGCCTATATTTAAACCATAACCTTTAATATACTCATTAAGCTTATAGTAGTTTAAAGTAAATTCATTAGGCCTAATGAATAAAAGCCCCTCTATTAGCTCTGTTAAAAACTCCTCTCTAGCTAAGGAGACACTTATCATATAGCCTTGAGATAGATCCTGATAGTCAGTATAAGCTAAGGCTAAATCTTCATTAGCCTTCCCGGTAAGCGAAAGTGGTGAATAGCTTATTCTTAATGATCTTTTGTCTGCCTCTTTTATATCTTCTTTACCTGTTTGTTCTGCTTGATCATTTTCTCTATAATTATAGATGCCTGCCAAGTCTCCATGTTCATAACCACCTTCTAACTCTACATCACCTTCTAATTTAGCAATTTTGGCTTCTATATTATCTATTTGTTTATTGATAACTTCTACAATATCTCTTTGTTTAAGCTTTATTTCTGAAAGTCTAACAGGCAGGGATGAATGAATAAAGGATAGCTCTTCATGGGCTTTATAATCATACTCAGTTTTTAATTCTGCTATTTCATATTTACTAAAAATAGGTCTAATACTCTCTACTTCACTGATTATTTCTTCCGGCAATTGGCCCTTCCACTGCTTTTGGATCTTTACAAGCCCACTATCGGTAGCATAAAACCAATGGATATCAAAATCAGTTAAAGATACTGGGACATAATGTTTGGCTGTCGATTCTTCATGAATATAAAAATTAAAATATCTATCTTGCTCACTTCTATAAAAAGCTATTACTTCGTCATCTTTATTTAAAAAAGCTATTAAAAGCGGAGCTTTAATCACCTTGCTTTTACCTAAGGCCTTCTTATTAATTTCCTCTAATCTATCATTTAACGGATTTTCTTGCGAAGTATCTAGCTCATCTAAATCAACTGGTTCATAAATATATTCTTGATATTCTCCTAAAATATCCCTAGCTCTTTGATAATAACTGCGACTTAAAGTAGTAGTTTTAGGAATAGTTATTTCTACTTTTCCTAATCCTTTGACTTCGACTTCTATCTCTTCTTCGATTTCAAAGCTAAAGAACTGATAAGGGTTAGCTACTGTCTTTAGTTCTTCTAGATATTCTCTTACTTTTTTTAGTCTGGCTATGCGCTGGTCTTGAATATCTGTAACGATTCTTTGTCCTGGAAAGTAAAAAGCATCGTCTAATTTTTGATATGATTCTTTTATTTCAACCAAAGAACTTTCTACTTCTTCTAGACTAGCTTCATCGTCTTGAGAATGCTCAGCTATCTTCTTTTCTAGCTGATTGATTTTCTCAATTAGCTGGTTTATATCCCCGGAATCTCTATTATCAAGATACTGATTAAGCCTTCTTTCAAATTCTTTTCGATTGATGATAAAGGTTGCTTCGACTTTCACCTTTATTATATCTCCGCTCATAACTGTATTTACTTCTTTGCTATCAGGCTTTAGCTCTACTATGCCAGCCGAAATAGTGGTTATTTTATCTTCAACTAACTGATAGTTTTTTACTATCTGTTCACTTTTAACATAGACTCCAAAGCTTTCTATCGCTTCTCTTTTAGCCATAGATAAAGCAATTTCCTCAGCTTTTTCTAGGGTAATTCCGCTACCTAATACTGCTTGACCTCGGCCAACTACATATTCATTTACTTCTGCTGATTTAACTGTTCCTAAGCAAATTAAATTGATGGTGATAAAGGTTATTAAAAAAATAAAACAAGACTTCTTCATTTTATCCCCATCCCTGCCTTTCAGTTTAGCTTTTCTATCGTCTTAATTAATTTTAGCCAACTGCTTTACGTGACTAGATAGCTCTGCCAAGTTTTCCTTTAACTTTTCTAGCCTATTTATATTTTCATGGTTTTTTTGCTTCCAATCTTTAAAGCGCTTACTATCAATCCATAAATGAGTGCTAAGTTCATTTTCAATTAATTCTTTATTTTTAACTGCTTTTTGATAGAGTTCTCTACTCTCTTGAAGTTTCTCGAATAATAGTTGCTCTTTACCCTTATTTTTCTTAACAGAGTCAGTCTGCTCATAAACCGCCTTATAGTATGGGTTTTGAGGATGTTCTTTTTGGCTTTTAGAATGAGTTATAGTATCTCCGTAGCCACCGTAGCGGTAGATATATCTACCCTGCTTATCTTGCTTGTGCTTTGGTAGTTTAGTTTGAAATTTATTCTCCTCTTCAATTCTAAAGCGACTATTCATTTCTAAATAGAAGTCTTCATAAACTGCTTCCAGTTCAGTTAATTTGGAGTCTGGAACCACTAATAAATTATTTAAAACTATTTTATTTATTTCATTAATCCTTTCGGATTCAGATATTAAACAGTAATTTAGCAATAATAAGTCCAAAATATTAACTTCTTTTCTACCGTTGCTATAAGCTGAAGCTTTTAATAGTCTAGTTATTCTTTTAAATCTATGCTCACTAATCTTTTCTCTAACTAGGTCTGACTTTTCTATCTCTTTCTTTATTTTAACTAAAGCGGAGATTATGCTTTGAGGTAACTTTACCTTTTCTATCTCTGTTAAGATATTATCCAGCTCCTCTACTTTAAATTTCAAGTTAGGATCTACCCCTTTAAAGTCTTGACTTGTTTCAATTAACTCTTCTAAAGAGTTATTATCAATATGATCTACTACAACTTTAGTTAAAAAGTTATTATATAAAGATATTAATCCCTTATTATCGGTTGCTATAGTTTCCGTACTTCCAATAATAGAAGTAGCATTTATCCTATTACTTACTTTTAATAGTAAGTCTAGAACTGAAGTGTTAACTCTAGATAGTCCTCCTAAAAAAACTACTCTTATTTCAGATGGGTTGTTGATAGCCTCTTTAGGATATTTCAAGTCTCCTTTTTGGGTAAAACTACTTAAATAATAATTAAAATAGTTTTTCTTAGCAAACACTTGTATTAATCTGTTAGCAATTTCATTCTTAACTGTTTCTGCTGGGCCCACTAATAAATAGTTTTCGCCCAGCAGAATAGTTAACAATCCTAAGCTGATAGCCTCCTTTCTCTTTAATAATCCCTTATTTAATTCTTCAATAATCTTAACTAATCTCTCCCTAAGCTCCACTTTTATTCCCTCCAAAAGCTATAAGATTAAATTTCCCAGACTCGAGGAGTAGTTTCACCAAGCAGTCTTTTATAAGCCTTTTTATAGTTACCTTTATTATTTTTCAAAACCTCTTCAGGACTTTCATCGCATTTAGTAAGCATTCCACACTGATTGAAGGCTTCTTTTAACTTATTAAATGCTTGCTGATAATCTTCTTTAGACTCGGCAAGCTCTGCTTTGAATAAATACGAATAAAATATATAGCTATTTTTTTCAACTTCAGGCATCTTTGCTTGCATATACTCTACCTTTTGATCTGCCTCCTTAACGGCTTGCTTTTCTTTCCCAGAAACTTTTAATAACTCCAGCTTTCGCTTAAAAAACTCTCCCCTGACTATAAACAGAGATTCTTCACCGAAGGGTATTAATTCTAATAATTCTAGAGCTTGATTAGCATACTCTAATCCTTGCTCTGCATCGTTTTCTACCTTCCAATATAAAGTACCTAAATCTTCTTTAGCCCAAGCCTCGTGCTCTATACACTTTAAACATTGGTCGGTATTATCAACTTCATGTTTACAATCAAGTTCTCTACTTAAGATATCCTTGCTTAATTTAAAAGCTGGCTGATATTTTTTCAAAGAAATTAAAAATCTAACTAAGATTAATTCTTTTAACCAATTACCATAGCTATCTTTTGATAATATAGATCTAGGAGGCCCCCAGTTTTCAATAACATAGTCTACCCATTTCTCATACTCTTCTCTTTCCATAAAAACCCTCCCTTTTATAACCTCAGCTTAAAAGTTTATGCCAATTTGAGTTGCAAATTCCCTCTCTTTAATAAATAGATCTACTAAAAATGATTACTATATAGCATTCTTAGTCTTGCTTGTGCATAATTTTATTACATTTAGGACACCTAATCCTACAGATTCTTCCGCGCATTTCAATATACTGACAAGTTGCTTTTGGACATTTGTAAGTGTAAGTTTTAGTTGACATATTTATTCCCCCCCTCGTTTTCTTTTTAATTTAAATCCTTTCTAATCTACTATAATTATAACAATCGCTCCGGACATATATTGTCCGGCAAATAAAAAACTGCAAGTTTTTAGGCTAAATGTCCTAAAAACTTGCAGTTTCTATACTAAGTAAAATTTATTTATTATTTTTTTAATTCTAATATCAAATATTTCAACTATTTTACAATTCTACTAAATGCAATTTTTTATCAATATATCAATCTGATTTAATTTTTAAAATCATAAATATTTTCATACTCTTAAAAATTAAAAGAAGTTATAATTTGATTTAAGTCTTTATGTATTTCCTCAAATATATCCTCATATAATTTTTTCATTCTTTTCAATAATAACTCTTGATCATCCCAGTCATTAAAGTTTTGATATTCAGTAAATATTTTTGAATGTTTTGATTTTATTTTAAAAGCGTCTGCCCTAAGTTTAACTTTTTCTCCATGTTTATCTATATGTTTAATAAACTCTAATCTTTTCTCTTGTTCTAAAAATGTACCTACTTCTAATATTAATTTTAGTCTATTATTATTTAAATCAAACTTAAAACCATACGCAATAGGATAAGGAGTTTCCCAGTCATCAGCAATTTCTGGGACTTCATCTCTAATCATACTATTTGTAAACCAATAATATATTTCATCTTTAAACGGTCGTTTAGAATGTAATTTTATTTTATCTTCAGTATTACTTTCAAACTCTTCAAATACACAATCAAATTCTAAAGCTGGACCATATTCTATTATTAAATCTATTGCTTTTTTATGCTTTTGATATATTCTTTTACACAGATTAATGACTTCCTCATTACTCATTGTTAATCCCTCCAAAGTATTTATATAATATTTTATAAAATTAACTATTCTATCGCTTAATCCATCTTTATATAAATCAATTAATAACTTTAATAAATCTATTATATTTTTATAACTATAACTAAAGTACTTATTTGATATACTTGGTTCTTCTTCAGTTAATGATAAAAATATAGGTAATATCTCATAATCACTATACTCTTTTTGAACGGCATTCAAATAACCTTCTAATTTCCCTTTTTTTTCCTTAGCATATATTTTATTTTCAATCAAAATAATAACTTTCAGTTTCTCTAATCTTATTAATATATCTATATAGCCAATGGAAGAAGTTAAATTAACACTATATTCCCTATTAACATAACATGAATCATTTAAATCTTCTAGATAAATATCCTGTAATTTCACATCAGTCTTTATTTCCTCATTAGAATGTAAAACATCACAAACCATTCTTTTTAAAAATTCATCTCTTAAACCATGATTTTCTTTTGGATCTAAAAGCCAAAATAATATATTAGAATGCTTAAGTTCATAACCTTCTATCTGTAAAATTTTAAATGGATTAAATTTATTTAATTTTGCTTCTAACAACTCTAGTTCTTTATTATTAGTAATAAAACTATTTAATAAGTCAACTTCTTTCATCATTTATTACCTCCTCTTGTTCAAAATGGCTCTTAAAATTTAGTGTTATTAGCATTTTGACACTGTTTTATCCAATAATTTAGTTTTTCAAGATGGATCCCTTTTTCTCGACAGTATTTAGAAGCCTTCGATTCAGATAAATTGGTAGTTTCTAAAATAACCTAAAATTTCTCTTTAAAACCTTATTTACTTATTTTTTAATAGAAAATTTTATATTTACTTAACAGGTGAGTTTTAATTCACTTTGCAAACTCTTTTAATTTTTCAAATTGAGACCTCTCTATGGTTGAAGGGTTTTCAGTAGATGGCACTGAACCAAATATTTCTACCAAATCATCTCTAAATATAGCAGGCGGAAGACTAAGCTCTAAATATTCTGGCTCACAAATTAAATATGCTGGATAATCATTTGCTCTTTCTCTATAAGTTTCATCAGTACTACAAGATAATGCAGTAAATTTATTATCTAATGCCTCATTTCCATCTACAATACAATTAGATGGTATCTCTAGTCCTTTTGACCTATACCATTCAGCACCCTCTTCGTGATTCTTGCATTTTTTTATTACCCTTAAAATAGCAACTAAACACCAATGAGGTTCATTAATACTTAAATGTTTCCCTTTCACTGTTAAGTAAATAACTCTATCATCTTCTTTTAATCTAGGAGCGAATTTATCTGCTCGACATAATGAAGAAATGGACGGATATTCAGATTCTAACTCAGGCTCTCTTCTATTAGAGTGATCTACAAACTTTTTTTGATTATAAAGCTCAATAGCTTGTCTTCCTTTAGAGTCATAACATAAAGGCCTATAGGTAACTAAATAAATTGACATTTTAAATACCCCTTCCTAAAATCGATAGTTAACAATCTAAATGTTTTATAATATAAACCAACATAACATTTAATCTAAAAACCACATAAGTAAGTTATTCTACATAAGTTAATATATTCCTGCAAATTTTAAAGCTTTTTTTATTTAATATTCATATACACCAATCTAATCCATAATTTTATAATTTAAAACAATTGAGATGAATCTTAATTCTGCCAATCTGAGCCTATGGAGCAAATTGCCTTACATCATAACGAGCTACCAAGCTTTGAGAGCGAATTGAATCCTGTAAGCTTTGCACTACTTTTTGAAATATTTATCACCTTTAGCATTACACACTTTAAATTTATCAATATTTATATTAATCAAAGCTTAAAAGCTAAAAGTAAGATTTTAAAGGAGATTTGAAAGAAAGCGAGAATAGAATAAAAAAGCATAGGAAAATGCTGGACTTCTTAGCAGAAAAAACTTAAAAAACAAAGAAATAAAAAGGGGAGTGAAAACAATTGAAATCAGTAGGAATTGTCCGTAAAATAGATAACCTTGGTAGAGTAACTATCCCCAAGGAAGTAAGAAATAACTTCGACATAGAAGTTGGAGATCCTATGGAGATCTTAGTTAATGAAGACGAAGTTGTATTTAAAAAGTATAGTCCCTCATGTGTTTTTTGTGGCAATACAAATAATGTGATTGATTATAAAAATGAAACAGTCTGCTTAAGCTGTATAAATACACTCAAAGAAATAGATTAGTTTGCTATAAAGAGCTGGTTAACTCTATCTATAACTGCTTTTCCAATCCCAGGGATCTCTTTTAAGTCTTCAATCTCCTTAAAAGGGCCCTCTTCTTCTCTGTAACTAATAATTCTTTCAGAGGTCTTCTTGCCAATCCCCTTTACTTTCCTAAGTTCTTCGGCACTAACAGTATTAAGATCAGCACTACCCTTTCCTTCTATATATTCTCTTAACTTATCATTTAATTCTAATACCCCCACAGCTCTAGTTAGAGCTACATAGACTATATTGATTTCTTCGTCTATATCAGCTCGAGTTAAGTAATTTTCACTTAGTAGTCTTTTTACTAAAGTTAGATTAATAAAATCATTTTCTAACTCTTTCTATGCAACTAATTGTAACTTATTTCCATCAAGGTCTAAAGTGTCGTAAACTTGTTCTATAGGAATTCCTT
>NZ_JALKBZ010000040.1 GCF_023227765.1 Fuchsiella alkaliacetigena | reverse complement strand
ATTCTTTATCTTCTCTTTTAAAGAAGGTGATATACAAATAATATTTAGTTTTTGGTTACTTGCCGAATTGAGGTTAATATTTGATAATAAGTTTCAATAGAAGAAATCTTTAGTCTAGATAATCTTTTTTGTCGATTAAGCAGGACTTTATTATTGCTTGAAGAATAATATGATTAAAGTAGATAAGAATTTGATTAGGTGCTTCTGGGTAAAATCAGAAGAGAATAGGGAATCAGGTGTAAATCCTGAGCGGGCCCGCCACTGTAACCGGAAAAGAGCAATTGATGATTAAGATCAGACCACTTGAGTATCTATTCAGGGAAGGTTTAAAGTCTTAAAGCCGGAAGTCAGGAGACCTGCCTAGTCTGAACTGGAACCTACTAAATCTTCGGTGTTAAAGAGGAGTAGGTGGTTGTGATGTTAGTACATATATCAGCTACCCATCCACAATTTTGCCAAAGTTGTGGATTTTTCTATGTTAATAACTCCTCCTAAGTTAAGACTTTGTAGGGAGTTATTGTTGAAGAATACTTTAAATAATTAAATTTAGAAGGGAATGGTATTAATGAAAACAGGAGTAATTATTTTAGGTCACGGGAGTAAAGCTGAAAAGTCTAATCGAGAATTTTTGGAATTCAGCCAAGAGGTTAGTGAGAGTTTAGAGTATGAGTTTGGAGCTGGTGCCTTTTTACAGTTTGCTGATCCTAGAGTTGATGAAGTAGCTGCAGAGGCTGTGGAAGCTGGAGTGGAAAAGATAGTAATTATGCCTTTATTTCTTTTCCCAGGGAACCATGTACAGAAGGATATTCCTAGAGCAATTGATAGATTAAAAGAAGAATATCCAGAAATAGAGTTCGTTTATGCTAATTATGTTGGCGGCGATGATAGATTAGCAGCTATAGTTGCCGATAGAGTCAAGGAGGTAATTTAATTTGGAGATCATTAAAAAGCCGCAAGATATTGAGAATAAGAGCATGAAGATCATCAAAGCAGAGGTTGGTGACTTTGATTGCTCTTCCGAGGAAGAGAAGATAATCAAGAGAGTCATCCATGCTACGGCTGATTTTGATTTTAAAGATTTAGTGATTATTGCCGATGATGCTGTAGAAGCAGGTTTAAAGGCTTTGAGGTCGGGAGCTAATATTGTGACCGATGTTAATATGTTAAGAGCTGGAATTAATGAGCGTAAGCTAGGTGCTTTAGGTGGAGAAATAGAATGCTTTATCAGTGATGATCAGGTAGCCAAGGATGCTAAAGAAGAAGGAATTACTCGTTCAATGATGGCTATGCGTAAAGCTGTGCAGAATCCTCAAAATAAAATCTTTGCTATCGGTAATGCACCTACGGCTTTATTTGAGCTGATGGAGTTAATGGAAGCAGGTAAGGCTGAGCCGGAGCTGATTATCGGTACTCCAGTAGGATTTGTAGGGGCTAAAGAGTCTAAGGCAGAGCTGGAAAAGATGGATATTCCCTTTATTACGGTTCGGGGAAGAAAAGGTGGCAGCAGTGTAGCTGCTTCGATTACTAATGCGTTGTTGTATATGACTTAGGAAGTGCAATTAATAGTTAAGAGTTAATAGTTAAGAATTAAAAGTTGAAGTTCAAAAGATAAAGCAATATTGGTATATTGTTACGTTTGCGATATAGCTATTATCGAAAACCTGAGCTAGTTGATATGTTTCAACCACTTGCCGTTCAAGCATAAAAACTAATGCTGGCTATGATAGAAAGCTAAGAGCAAAGAGTAACTCTGGTGCTTTTGCTGAAGATTTGAACTAAGGGCAAATATCCTACAGATCTCCTGCCGCCGGGTTATTTTACGACGCATTCGATATGCTAGTGCTGGCTTCACCTTTCGTATTTAAATTGAAAAGGCAGTGCGACATCCTCGATGGATTAGTGCTGGCTTCACCTTTCGTATTTAAATTGAAAAGGCAGTGAGAGTCGCTCTTTGAAACATATCAACTTGTGGGTTAAAACAGTTATTTCGTTATCAGCACGGCCAAACAGGTGTTTCTAAGCGATATTAAAAATTATTTGTTAATGCTTCTTAACGAATCGGAGCTAAAATAAGAGCTAGTTTAGCTAATTTTTCTAATTAAAATTAGCTTGCTCTTATTTTAGTGGAGATGAGTTCTAGAAGTATCAAATAATCTTTTCTAGCGTGAAACACCTGTTTGGCCCCCACGCTCAGTGCAACAATAGAACGATAATATTTTGTTCTTAGAATTTGAACTTAACTATTAACTATACACTATTAATTATTAACTGTTGTATGGATAGAGGTGATGGTAATTTTCGAATCCTATATAGAACGTGGGGGTAAAAAGCTAAGACGAGGCTATACTACCGGTACTGCTGCGGCCGGAGCTGCTAAAGCGGCTACGGAAACTCTTTTTTCAGGGCAGGTAGTAGAAGAGGTTAAGGTAGATACCCCGGCGGGAATAGTAGTAAACTTAGTTATTCAAAAAGTTGAAGAAGTAGCAGGTGAAGTTAGTTGTACGGTAATTAAGGATGGTGGTGATGATCCGGATATTACTCACGGTTTGGAAATTGTGGCTGTGGCTACTGAAATCGAGAGTGGAATTGAAATCGAGGGTGGTCAAGGTGTAGGACGAGTGACAAAACCTGGTTTGCCGGTAGAGGTAGGAAAGCCGGCTATTAATCCGGTACCTAGAAAGATGATTTTAGAGCAAGTTAAGCAGGCTTTACCCAGCGATAAAGGGGTGCAGATTACTATTGAAGTGCCTGCCGGAGAAAAGAAGGCTCAAAAAACGCTCAATCCTCGCTTGGGTATTGAAGGTGGGATTTCCATTTTAGGTACTACCGGGATTGTGGAGCCGATGTCTAAAAAGGCCTTTCGAGAATCTTTGGTGTTGGCTATTGATCAGGCTCTGGCTCAAGGATATCAGGAGTTAGTTTTCATTTTCGGTAATTACGGCAAGCGGCAGGCTGAGGCGATGGGAGTTGCTACTGATCGTTGGGTGAAGATGAGTAATTTTGTGGGTTATATGCTGGATCGGGCCCTAGAGAAGGGAGTAAAAAAGATTATTCTCTTAGGCCATTTAGGTAAGTTAGTTAAGGTAGCAGCTGGTATTTTCGATACTCACAGCAGTGTAGCCGATGCGAGAATGGAGACTATTGCTGCTTATGCAGCTAGTCAAGGAGCTACTCAAAAGCTGGTGCAGGAGATTTTAGCTGCTAATACCAGTGAAGAATGTATAGAGATTTTACAAAAAGCGGACTTCAATAAGCCTTTTTTTGATTTATTAGCAGCTCAGGTAGTGAAGCGAGCTAAACAGCGGGTGGAAGAGGAGATAGAGATAGGAGCTATTCTTTTTTCTATGGCTGGAGATATTTTAGGTAAGGCAGGAGTTGAACTGGAAGTGAAGGAGGAAACGGCATGGCAGATCAAATTTACATTCTAGGTATTGGCCCGGGCTCTGAGGAGTACTTATTGCCGATTACTCGTAGATTAGCTACGGAGGCTGATGTTTTAATTGGGGGACGGCGGGCCCTGGATCTTTTTAGTGATTTGAATAAGGAAGAGTTAGTAATCAAGGCTGATCTGGAGAAAATTTTGAACTTTATTAAGGAGAACTATCAACAACGGCAAATAGCGGTCTTGGTTTCGGGAGACCCAGGACTTTATAGCATGCTTAATTATTTAGGGCGGCATTTTGAGCGCCAGCACTTAGAGGTGATTCCGGGAGTTAGTTCTTTGCAGTTAGGCTTTGCTAGAGCTAAGTTAGTGTGGCAGGATGCTTATATTACTAGCTTGCACGGGCGCAGTAAGGATGAATTAGTGGATATCTTAGCTAAAGAAGAAAAGGTAGGCTTCTTTACTGATCATAAGTTTCCTCCTAATCAGATTGCTGAATTTTTACTGGCTAAGGGAGTTACTGATAAAAGAGCTTTTGTGGGCGAAAGGCTCTCTTATGCCGATGAAAGAAGTATCGATGCTACTTTGACAGAGATTAGTGAGTACGAAGACTTTGGAATGTCGGTGATGGTGATTTATGATGAGTAAGTGGCAGTATTCTACGCCGGGGATTCCCGATCAGTTATTTATTAGGGGACAGGTACCGATGACCAAGGAAGAAGTTAGATGTGTTACTATCTCTAAGTTAAGACTGGATGAAAATAGTACAGTTTACGATATTGGAGCCGGAACCGGCTCTTTGAGTATTGAAGCAGCTTTAATAGCTAAGCAAGGACAGGTCTGGGCCATTGAAAGAGAAGCTGAGGGAGTGCAGTTGATTGAAGAGAATAGAGCTCAGTTTGCCTTAGATAATTTAGAGGTTGTAGCTGGAGAAGCACCGGCGGCTTTAAGCGATTTACCGCCAGTGGATCGGGTGTTAATTGGTGGTAGTGGCGGACAGCTAGCGGAGATTTTGGAGTTAGTGGAGCAGAAGTTAAAGGCACAGGGGAGAATAGTGATTAATGCTATTACTTTGGAGACTTTAACTTCAGCTAAAGAAGAACTGCTTCGCTTAGGATATCAAATAGAAGTGGTAACTCTCAATGTAGCTCGGACTAGAGAAGTAGGAGCTTACCATATGTTTAAAGCAGAAAATCCAATTTATATTATCAGTGGAGAGAGGAGTTTGGAGGATGACAGCTAAGTTTTATGGAGTAGGAGTAGGGCCCGGTGATGCAGAGTTGATGACGCTTAAGGCTAAGCGGGTTTTAGAGGAAGCAGATATTATTTGTGCTCCTAAATCGGCCGTAGGTAAGGAAAGTGTAGCCTTATCTATAGTGGAGGAGATATTGGGAGAGGAGTTAAATATAAAAGATTTGATTTTTCCGATGACTCACGATCAGGATAAACTAACTAAGTTTTGGGATCAGGCTGCCGAAGAGATCAAGGAAGAGTTAGAGGCTGGTCTTAAGGTGGCTTTTATTACTATCGGTGATCCGCTATTATATAGTACTTATATCTATGTTCTAAAGCGTTTGGAAGGTCTTGACTTTGAGATAGAGACAGTACCAGGAATAAATTCTTATTCTGCCTGTGCCGCAGCTATGAATCGACCGTTGGCAGAGAAAGAAGAGACTTTGGCTATTATTCCGGCTGCCTATGAGTGTGAGGAGCTAGCTGAAATTTTAAGTAATTTTGATAATACTGTGTTAATGAAGGTAGCTCCTAATTTTGATGAAATAGTAGAGAAGTTAACTAAGGCAGGTATTAAAGAGAACTCTTTTTATGCTAGTAGATGTGGTCAAGAGGAGGAGTTTTTGACTACCGACTTCGATTCATTAGCAGGAGAAGAGCTAGATTATTTATCAATGGTAATTACTAAGCAAAAGTTTAAGGAGGAGTAGTGATGAAGCTTTATTTTATAGGAGCCGGGCCCGGTGATCCGGACTTAATTACTGTTAAGGGTCGGCGAATTATTGAAAAGGCAGACTTAATTATTTATGCGGGCTCTTTAGTCAATCCAGCGGTATTGGAAGTAGCTAAAGAAGAGGCTGAAATTTATAACAGTGCTAGTATGGATTTGGATGAGATAGTGGAAAAGATGATGGCAGCGGTTAAAGCAGATAAGCTAGTAGCTAGGGTGCATACTGGAGATCCCAGTATTTATGGAGCTATTCAGGAGCAGATGGATGAGTTGGCTAAAGAGGGAATCGATTTTGAGATTATACCGGGAGTTAGTTCCTTTTTGGCTGCGGCTGCTACGTTGAAACGAGAGTATACCTTGCCTGATGTGACGCAGACGGTGATTGTAACCAGATTAGAGGGAAGAACTAGTGTCCCTGATAAAGAAAAGCTGCATAAATTAGCCCGTCATAATGCTTCAATGGCTATCTTTTTAAGTGTGCATATGATAGAAGATGTAGTTAAGGAGTTGGCCACAGAGTATTCTCTAGATACGCCTATTGCAGTAATTCAAAAGGCTTCTTGGCCTGATGAAAAAAAGGTAGTGGGAACTTTAGAAACTATTGCTAAAAAGGTTAAGGAAGCAGAGATCAATAAGACGGCGATGATTACAGTAGGTGACTTTTTAGATACAGAATACTCTAAGTCTAAGCTCTACGATAAAGAGTTTACTCATGAATATCGACAGGGCCAGAGTGAGAGTAATTAGGCGATGAAGTTAGCAGCAATAGCAATTACGAAAGAGGGGGCTAGGCTGGCAGGAGAGATAGCTGAGTATTTAGATTCTTCCCTGGAGGTTTATTTGCCCCAGAAGTTAGCTAATGAACTTAAAGGTAGAGAAGGTGTCACCTTCTATTCTGGCAGTTTAAGAGGGCTGATTAAAGAGATTTTTAATAGCTATGAGGGATTAATTTTTATTATGGCCTTAGGAATTGTAGTTAGAATGGTAGCTGAGCTGCTAGAGGATAAGCGTTACGATCCAGCAGTAGTGACCATTAATGAAACTAATGACTTTGTAATCAGTACTCTTTCCGGCCATTTGGGAGGAGCCAATGAGTTAACTCAGCATTTAGCGGGGCTTTTAGGAGCCCAGCCGGTGATTACTACGGCTACTGATTCTCAGGGGAAGTTAGCTATTGATATGTTGGCTAAGGAGCTAGACTGCTTGATTGAACCTTTTGCTAACTTAAAGTTGATTAATGGTGCTTTGGTCAATGGAGAAACTATAAATATCTATAGTGAGTATGAATTGGAGTTAGAGGCGGAAGATGATTTTAACCTTTATCCGGTAAGTTCTTTAGCAGAAGCAACAGCACCAGCAGTGATTATTTCTAATCAAAGTTTTTCATTGCCCAGCAACTTAGCAGACCAAGCCTACTTGTGCTTAAGGCCGCGTAATTTAGTAATCGGGATTGGCTGTCGCAAAGGAATTAGTAAAGAGCGAATTGCTGAGGCAGTGGAGCTAGCTTTAGAGAGAGTCGGCGCAGATTTGGAGCAGGTGAAGTGCTTAGCTACAGTGGATTTGAAGGCCCAAGAAGTAGGCTTAGTTACTTATGCTCAAGAGCAGGACTTAGAGTTAAAAATTATTTCTAGAGAAGAGATTAAGAATACGGACTTAGAATATAGTACTTCGGAATTTGTAAAAAAAGCGATAGGAGTGGGTGGAGTATGCGAACCAGTAGCACTATTGAGTGGAGAGCAGATGGAATTACTTTTAAAAAAGACGAAGGTACAGGGAGTGACAGTGGCCGTAGCTCAGGAGAAATCTTTGTAGTGGGTATGGGCCCGGGTGACTTAGAGCAGATGAGTATTAAAGCATTTCAAGTGCTTAGTGAGGTAGAAGTGATTGTAGGTTATAACACTTATGTAGATTTGATAGAGGAATTAATTAGCGCAGAGCAAGAGGTGATTTCTACCGGAATGACCAAAGAGATAGACCGAACTCAACTGGCTATAGAGGCTGCTCAGGAAGGAAAGAGCGTGGCTATGATCAGTAGCGGTGATGCCGGTGTTTACGGAATGGCTGGTTTAGTTTTAGAATTAATGGCTGAAGAAGAGCTGGAGTTGCCGGTAGAGATTGTGCCGGGAATTACAGCGGCTAATGCAGCCGCAGCTAGTTTAGGGGCTCCTTTAATGCATGATTACGCAGTGATTAGTCTCAGCGATCTTTTAACTCCTTGGGAGGTAATCTTAGATAGATTGGAGCACGCTGCGGCGGGGGACTTTGTAGTGGCTCTTTATAATCCTAAGAGTAAGCAGCGTCAAGAGCAGATAGTAAAGGCTAGAGAGATCTTCTTAAAACATAAGGCTGCTACTACTCCAGTAGGAATTGTTAGAAATGCTAAGCGAGGCAATGAAGAGCTGGTGATTACTGATTTGGAAAGTATGTTGAATGAGGAGATAGACATGGTGACTATGGTGATTATCGGTAATTCGGAAAGCTTTAGCTTTGCTGAGTGGATGATTACTCCCCGAGGCTATCAAGTATGATCTATGTAGTAGCCGGTACTGCTGATAGTCGGCGGATTATTGAAAGGTTACTGGCAGCCGATTATCAGGTAGTAGCTTCGGCAGTAACAGAGTATGGACAACAGCTTTTAGCTGAATTAGGAGAAATAGAAATAGTAACTGATAGATTAAATCAGTCAGCTATGCAAAAGTTAATCAAGGAACATAGAGTAAATATCTTAATTGATGCTACTCATCCCTTTGCTCAGGAAGTTTCTAAAACGGCTATAGCTGCGGCGGAGCAGTTAGGGATAGCTTATTTGCGTTTTGAAAGAGCAGAGATTGAAATTCCAGCAAGTGAGTTAGTAGTTAAGCGTTCCGGATTTACAGAAGCAATAGACTATATTAAGGGGACTGCTGGACAAGTACTACTGACTATTGGTAGTAAGAACTTAGCTGACTTTGTACGAGGAATCCCTGATTTTGCAGAGCGGGTGATGACTAGAGTTTTACCTACGGCGGGAGTATTGACTAAATGTGAAGAGTTAGGGATTCCACCTAGTAATATAATTGCCATGCAGGGCCCGTTTAGTAAAGAGTTAAATAAGCAGCTTTTAATTGATTATCAGCTTGAACTGTTGGTAACTAAGGCTAGTGGTAAAACTGGAGGTCTGGATACTAAGCTAGAGGCTGCTCAGGAGCTGGGGATTCCTAGTTTGGTAGTTACTCGACCGCAGTTGGATTATCCAGAGGTGTTTGCTGATTATCAGCAGTTAATTGAGCGAGTGGAAGAGTTATTAGCAGAGGATAGATGATAGAGGATAAAGGATAAATTAAGGTCAAAAGATCAAGTTCAAGTTTTAATTCTAAGAATAAAACAATATCGTTCTATTGTTTCGTTGGTGTAGGAGGCCAAATGGATGTTTCCAAAGTAATGATTAGCTTCGCGTCAACGCTAGAAAAGTTTATTTTAGTACTTCTAAGACTCATCTCCACTCAAATAAAAGCAAGCTAATTTTAATTAGAAAAATTAGCTAAAACAGCTTTTATTTGAGCTCCGATTCGTCAAGAAGCACTAAAAAATAAACTTTAATATCGTTTATAAACACCCATTTGGCCGTGTTGATAACGAAAATCTGCAAGTTGATATGTTTCAAAGAGCGACTCTTAAAATAGCCCGGAGGCACGGATGCCGGGAGGGCTATTTTTGAGAGTGAAGGAGACAGGACGTCGACTGAACGGCAAGTGGTTGAAACATATCAACTAGCTCAAGCTTTCGATAATGATGATATCGCCAATGAAACAGTATACCAATATTGTTTCATTCAATTATTAACTTTAAGCATAAGGAGAGTGACCGGCAGATGAAAGAAGGAAAAGTAATACTAGTCCTAGGCGGAGCTAAAAGCGGCAAAAGCTCCTTTGCTGAAGAGATAGCTTACAGTTTAGCTAAAGAAGAGGTAACTTACATTGCTACAGCCGAAGCTAGAGATGAGGAGATGGTGGAGAGAATTAAACACCATCAAGCTGTAAGACCTGACCAATGGAAGACGGTGGAAGAAACTATGGCTGTAGCTGATCTAATACCAGAACTGGGTGCGCAGACGGAGGTTATTCTTTTAGACTGCTTAACAGTGCTAATCTCTAACTTATTATTACAAGGAGAAGAATTAGGTACTGATGACTATCATTTTGAACAAGGAGCAGCCAAATCAAAACAGGCCTTAAAAGAGGTTGAAAACTTAGTAAAGGCAGCTAAAGAGACTACTGCTACTATAATTATAGTTTCCAATGAAGTAGGTCAAGGCTTAGTTCCTCCTTATCCTTTAAGCAGAGTCTATCGAGATACTGTAGGAGCTGCTAATAAAAAAGTAGCTGAGCTAGCCCATGAAGTCTACATCACTTATGCAGGACTTCCGGTAGAGATTAAAGAATTAAGTAATAGAATTAAAGAACGTTTTGGAGGTTTAGAAGATGACAGCTAAGACCATTATGTTACAGGGGACTAGTTCTAATGTAGGTAAGAGTATAGTAGCTACCGGGCTGTGTCGTCTTTTTGCTCAGGAGGGTTATAAAGTGGCTCCTTTTAAGGGGTGGAATATGGCTTTGAATTCTCAAGTAACTAAAGATGGGGGGGAGATTGGTACGGCTCAGGCTATTCAGGCTCAGGCGGCGCAGGTAGAGGCTACTGTGGATATGCAGCCTTTTCTTTTAAAGCCTAAAGGAGAGGGTCAGTCACAGGTGGTTAAGCACGGTCGACCTTGGGCGGATTTACATTTAAAGGAGCAGGATCAGGACTATCGTAGCTTTGCTTTGGAGGAGATTGAGACTTCTTTGAATAGGTTGTGTCAAGAGTTTGAGTTAGTAGTAATCGAAGGAGCAGGTAGTCCAGCGGAGATCAATATTAAAGAACAGGATTTGGCTAATATGAGTGTAGCCCAGTTAAAGGAAACTCCGGTTATCTTAGTTGCTGATGTGGATAGAGGGGGAGCTTTAGCAGCAGTAGTAGGTACGATAGAGCTGTTAACTCCGGCAGAGCGAGAGTTAGTAGCTGGGATTATCTTTAATAAATTCCGAGGTGATTTGGAGTTATTAGAGCCAGGTTTGGAGACTGTAGAGGAGGAGACAGGGATTCCTGTTTTGGGAGTGCTTCCTTATCTTGATGGTTTTAGAGTTCCGGCCGAGGATTCTGTAGCTCTTAATAATCTGCCTAGCGAAGAGGCTGAACTTGAAATTGCTGTAATTAGGCTACCTCATCTGTCTAATTTTACTGATTTAGAGCCTTTTGCTGATGAGCCTAAGACTGAGTTGAGGTATATCGAAGGGCAGGATGAGCTGGGTAGTCCTGATTTAATCGTTATTCCTGGTACGAAGAATACAATAGATGACTTACAATATTTAAAAGAAATAGGTTTGGCTGAACAGATTATTGAGGCAGCTAAGCAGGATACGCCGATTATTGGTATCTGTGGTGGTTATCAAATTTTAGGAGAAAAAATTTATGATCCCGATGGTTTGGAAGCTGTGGAAGCTGATTGGGAGGAACTAGAAGGCTTAGGCTTATTGCCTGTTACTACTACTTTTTGTCCGCAGAAAGTAACCTTTCAAGCTGAAGCTGTAGTTGAAGGAAGCGGAGCTTTCTTAAGTGAGTTAAAAAACTCAGAGTTAAGAGGCTATGAGATTCATATGGGAACTAGTCAGTTATTAAGTGACTGTACTCCTGCTTTTAGAATTAAACAACGAGGAGATGAGAGGGTTAATATTGTCGATGGAGCTGTTAGCGGTGATGGCTTAATCTTTGGTACCTATTTACACGGGCTTTTTGAAAATGATGCTTTGAGGCGCCAGATAATAGACTGTTTGCGGATTCGTAAAGGACTTCAGCCTTTAGCAGCTAAGCCAGCTGCTAGTAGTGATGGTTTAGAGGAAAGTTATGATAGATTGGCTGAAACTTTACGGGAAAGTTTGGATTTGGATAAGCTTTATCAAATTGTAGGTTTATAAAAAGATTTTGATTTGAGGTGTTAAAATGACAGCTAAGACGGTAATGTTTCAGGGGACTGCTTCTGATGTGGGAAAGAGTGTTTTAACTTCGGCTTTTTGTCGAATCTTTGCTCAGGATGGTTATCGAGTGGCTCCTTTTAAGTCGCAGAACATGGCTTTAAACTCCTATGTGACTAAAGATGGTGGTGAAATTGGTCGGGCCCAGGCTGTACAAGCTGAAGCTGCTCAGGTGGAGGCCACAGTAGATATGAACCCTATACTATTGAAGCCTAAAGCGGATACTTCTTCGCAAGTAATTATCCAGGGCCGGTCTCAGCAAAATATGGAGGCTCAGGAGTATTTCGAGCATCATGAGGAAGGATTGAGCTATGTTAAGGAATCTTTAAATAACTTAAAAAATAATTATGATATTGTAGCTTTAGAAGGTGCGGGCAGTCCTGCTGAAGTGAACCTAAGAGAGTATGACTTAGTTAATATGAAGATAGCTAAACTGGCTGAAGCTCCAGTGATTTTGGTGGCCGATATAGATAAAGGGGGAGTTTTTGCTTCTATTGTAGGTACTTTTAAACTCTTGAATGATGATGAAGTAGAGCGGATTAAAGGGATTATTATTAATAAGTTTCGCGGCAAGGTGAGCCGTCTAGAGTCCGGCTTAGACTTTATTGAGGAGTATACTGGAGTACCAGTACTGGGAGTAGTTCCTTACTTTACTGATTTTAGAATTCCAGAAGAGGACTCTATTCCTGCTGAGAGACTGAAAAATCGGGCTCAAGCTGAGATTGAGATTGCTATACTGCGTTTACCGCGAATTTCTAACTTTACGGATTTTACTCCTTTAGAGGAGGAAATGGAGACTACAGTTCGCTATATTGAAGCTGGTGATTCTTTAGGTAATCCTGATGCAGTGATTATTCCGGGAACTAAGAATACCATTGCTGATTTGGAGTACTTAGAAAAGCAAGGCTATGCTGAGCAGATAAAGCAGCTAGCTAAACAGGGAGTACCTATTGTAGGAATCTGTGGTGGTTATCAGATTTTAGGACAGGAGATTGCTGATCCTCAAGGTGCTGAGAGCCAGGGCCAGATTAAAGAAGGTTTAGGTTTATTGAATATTAAGACCGTTTTTGCGCCAGATAAGACTACCAGACAGGTACAGGGAAAGATAGTAGCTGAGCAAGGTTTTTGGGCCCGACTCACTGCTAGCACAGTAAGCGGTTATGAAATCCATATGGGACAGACAGAACCGCTGGGGGGAGTAAAACCTTTGCTTAAAATTACTCAGGGAAGCGAACGGTTAGATGGAGCTATTAATCAAGAAGGTACAGTTTGGGGAACCTATTTTCACGGTATTTTCGATAATGATTCTTTTCGACAGCAGTTCATTAACGACTTACGGCGACGCAAGGGTTTAGAGGAACTGGACTTTAGTCAGAATTTATCTACTTGGGAGAAAAGAGCTAGGGCTTATGAACAGCTGGCCCGGGTAGTGAGAGAGAATGTAGATATAGATAAAGTTTATCAAATTATGGGTTTGGATACTCGAGGAGAATTGGATGCATGTTTAATGAATCTGTTATTATAATTTTATTAGCTTTGCTAGTAGATTTAGTAGTTGGTGATCCAGAATTTTTACCTCATCCAGTGCAGATAATAGGTAAGTTTATTGACGATGGTGAACAGAAATTAAGAGAGTTAGTAAGTAGTGAATTAGGAGAAAGATTGGCCGGTTTACTTTTGGCTTTAACTACAATTTTATTGACTTGGATTTCAACTTATTTTTTAATTATGCTGATTAGGGAGCTTTATTGGGGACTTTATATGGTAGTTAGTATTTTATTACTTTCAACTACCTTTTCGGTGAAAGGATTAGCTGGAGCTGCTAAGGAAATCTATCGGTATTTAGCTGCTGGTGAATTGGGTTTAGCTAGAGAAAAGGTAGGCTGGATTGTGGGTCGAGATACTGAAGGGTTATCTTCAACTGAAGTAGTCAGAGCTACTGTAGAAACAGTGGCGGAGAATACAGTAGATGGAGTTTTATCCCCAATATTTTTTGCTTGTTTAGGGGGAGTTCCTTTAGCTATGACCTATAAAGCTGTTAATACTTTGGATTCTATGCTGGGTTATAAGAATGAAGACTATCTTTATTTTGGCTGGGCTGCGGCGCGTATCGATGATTTAGCTAACTGGATACCGGCTCGAATCAGCGGCTTACTTTTGTCTTTAGCAGCTTTTTTCTTAAAAAGAAAAGGACTTGCTTCTTTAAAGATGGTATTTCGAGATGCTAAAAAACATCCTAGCCCTAACGGTGGTTATCCCGAGGCGGCAGTAGCAGGAGCCTTGGGAGTTAGATTAGGGGGAACTAATTACTATCAAGGGCAAGCTAGTTTTAGGGAGTATTTGGGCGATGATAATAGAGTTTTGGAGAATCAAGATATTAGGGATACTATTTATTTGATGTATATTACTACTTTTTTGTTTGTGTTGAGTTATATTTTATTAGTGCTAGGTTATGGGTTATTTAGATGATAAATAATAAAGGACAGAGGATAGATAAAGTTCAAAAGATTAAAATATATTTGACACAGACTAAAATCTGACCAAGTTCTGACTTGAAACCATAAAACACAAAATCAAAACCTTGAAACCACGAATCAATCCGAATGAACACTAATAAATTCAAGACTAAATTAAAATTTTTAAAATGTTTTTATTCAGCCCAAGACTACTTCTTCAAGGATTATCATCCTTTCAGGGTGCACCGCAAGGGTACTAGCTCCGCGTCGCTTCTTCAGGGCGCGTGCTCATTCGTGGTTCCAAAAAAGGTTTTAGAATACTACATTACATTAATAAAGTTAATATTTTACTAAAATTTAGCTTAAGTTAACGCATATAAGAACCATATTAAAATTAATCTTGAATTAAGGTTTTTAGGTTTTATTCGTGTCAATTAGTGTTCATTAGTGGTTTCAACAGGTTTTAAGGTTTTATGTTTTAGTCAGATTTTAGTCAGAACTTAGTCACCTAAGGGCACTTCCCAGAGTAATGACTAGCCAAAATAATGGCGTCGCTACGGGGCGCTGCGTCTAATTGTTTTTTGATCTTAATCTATCCTTTATCATCTATCATCTGTCCTCTAAAACAATAGACCGATATTGTTTTGTTTTTAGTTGTTCATTATTCATTGTTAATTATTAATTGATTCTATAGAAGGGAGCTGATCTATTTTGTCTCAGCCCAGGATTATGATTGCTGGTACTCAGAGTGGAGTAGGTAAAACAACTCTGGCTACCGGATTGATGGCTGCTATGAGTCGGCGAGAGTACATAGTACAGCCTTATAAGGTGGGCCCGGACTACATCGACCCTGGCTTTCACACAGTAGCTACCGGTAAGATTTCTCGCAATCTAGATAGTTGGATGGTATCTAAAAAACATCTGCTGGAGCTTTTTCAGCATAGCAGCCAACAGGCTCAAATCTCCATCATTGAAGGGGTAATGGGTCTTTTTGATGGACATAGGCAGGGAGGCGGCAGAGGTAGTAGCGCTGAGGTAGCTAAAATACTATCTACTCCAGTAATTTTGATTATCGATGCTCAGCAGATGGCTCAAAGTGGAGCTGCTTTAACCTATGGTTTTCAAAACTATGATCCAGATTTAAATTTAGTAGGAGTAATTTTGAATCGTGTTAGTAGTAAAAGCCATTACCGGATGATAAAAGAGCCAATAGAGGAGTTAGGAGTGGCAGTTTTAGGACATATCCCTCAACAGGAAGAATTAGAACTGCCGGAACGTCACTTAGGCTTAGTTCCTACTGCGGAAAGTAACTCTTTAGTTGAATATTTAGATGAGTTAGCTGCTTCAATAGAGGAACATTTAGACTTAGATAAAATATATCAACTAGCTGCTCAGGCCGAAGAACTGGACTTAGTGGAAGAGGAGCTATTTGCTGTTTCTGAGAACGAGGCTGAGATAAGTATAGCTGTAGCTCGAGATAAGGCTTTTAATTTTTATTACGAAGATAATTTGGATCTTTTGCGGGCCCGAGGGGTTAAAATAAAATACTTTAGTCCTTTGCAGGATAATAGCTTACCTCCAGGAATTTCGGGAATTTACATAGGCGGTGGCTTTCCAGAAAGTTTTTTAAAGGAATTAAGTGAAAACAAGAGTATTCAGCGTAGCCTTAAAGTAGCAATTAGTCAAGGAATGCCTACTTATGCTGAATGTGGAGGCTTAATGTATTTAACTAAAAAGATCGTTAATTTCGATCAGGAGTCTTATCCGATGTTAGGTATAATTCCTGGTTCTATAGTAATGCAGGATAGTTTACAAGCTATGGGTTATGTAGAAGCTACCGTAGAGACCGATAATATTCTTTTACCGGCAGGAGCAAAGATTAGAGGCCATGAATTTCACTATTCGCGGCTTTTAAATTTATCGAATAAGCTTGATTCTGCTTACTCTTTAAAAGGAGGTAAAGGAGAAGATGGACGTTGGGAGGGCTTTGTAAAGGATAATCTCTTAGCTTCTTATCTTCATTTACACTTTGCTAGCAACTCGACAGTAATAGATAACTTTATTGAAGCTTGTCAAAAATTTAAACAAGGGAGTAGTTAAGATGACAGATAAATTATCACAGGGCTTAGTTCAAGTCTATACAGGCACAGGTAAAGGTAAAAGCACTGCTGCCTTAGGTTTAGCTTTACGAGCAGTAGGCCATGGTTTTAAAGTAGTTGTTATTCAATATATGAAGGGAAGTGCCTATTCCGGGGAGCTTTTTTCCAGTCAGCGATTACCTAATTTAGAGATTAAGCAGTTTGGCCGGGGATGTCCTTATGCTTCGTTGATTAGAGAAGGTCATATGAAGTGTAAAGGCTGTGGTGATTGTTTTCTTAAAGATAATGATCAATCTAGGGCTGAGTTTAAGGAGTATGTGGACTTAGCTTATGCTTATAGTGAAGAAGTACTGAGTGATGGGGAGACGGATATTGTAATTTTAGATGAGATTAATAATGCTTTACGCTATGATCTTTTGACTGTTGAGGAAGTGTTGGATTTAGTTTCTTTAAAGGGTGAAAAGACGGAATTGATAATGACGGGGCGCGGTTTTGCTGATCAGATTTTGGAAGTAGCTGATTTAGTAACGGAGATGAAAGCAGTTAAGCATCCTTATCAAGAGGGAATTAGTAGCCGACGGGGGATTGAGTATTAATAATATATATTTTTAGAAAGGGGCTTAGATATTGACTAAAATCAAGCAACTATTTAATAAATTAATTATCGCCCTGCAGTTTTTAACTAGAATTCCGATCAAAGTGGAGTTGGATTATAGTCCAGCCAATATAGGTCGTTCTATGGTTTTTTATCCAGTAATAGGTATGTTATTAGGGCTATTATTAGCTCTTTTGAACTCCTTTTTTCTTCTTTTTTGGTCAGATGTGGCTGCTAAAGCTTTAGTTTTGATATCTTTAATTATTTTAACTGGTGGCTTACATCTGGATGGTTATATGGATACCATAGACGGATTATTTAGCGGTCGGCCTAAAGATAGAATGTTGGAGATAATGCGTGATAGTCGAGTAGGGGCCCACGGAGTTACTGCTTTAACTTCGTTATTATTATTGAAACTGGTATTTTTAGTTGAGCTTAGTGGGAGTATTCAGTTAGAAGCTTTATTGTTGATGACTACTTTTAGTCGTTGGGCTATGGTCTATGCCGCTGCTTACTATCCCTATGCTCGTCAAGAGTCTGGTTTAGGCAAGGCACACGCTGATTTTGTAGGCCATAAGGAGGTAGTGATTGCTTCTTTAGGAACAGTAATCTTAGCTGCTTTATTATTAGGACTTAATGGTTTAATAGCCTTTATTTTAAGTGGCTTGGCTACTATGTTGATTATTAAGCTAATTATCAAGAAAATTCAAGGTTTAACTGGAGACTGTTACGGGGCAATTAATGAATTAATAGAACTCTTTACTTTAGTAATTTTAACCTTAATTTATTAATGCAGATTAGAGGTGGAAGTTATGCAAGCAACGGTTAGGGCACCGGGCAGCTGCGGGGAATTAGTTCAAGGTAGTATCAATGGACAAAATTTTTTGGTAACCTGCCCTATTAATCTTTATTCCTATGTTACAGTACGTTTAACTAAGCAAAGTTCTCGGATAAACTGTAAACAAGGATTAAATAAAACTATTCAAGCTGTAGAGAAAACTTTAACTTTTTTTAATCGCTGTGATTTAGGGGCCCAGATTGAGGTGAATTCAGAGCTGATAGCCGGGAAAGGTATGGCTAGTAGTACGGCCGATATAACGGCGGCTATTTTAGCTACTACTATAGCTTTAAGCGAGCGGATTACTTTGGAGCAAATAGCTCAGCTAGCTCTTAGTATTGAGCCTACTGATGGTACCTTTTATGAGGGGATTGTGCTTTTTGATCATCTCACTGGTCAAAAATACGAGTATTTAGGTCAGATTTCAGGACTAGATATTTTAGTTTTAGATCTGGGCGGTCGAATTAATACTTTGGATTTCAATAGTAGAGAAGATTTAGGGGAGCTGAATGAATTAAATGAACCCTTAACTAGGCGAGCCTTGCAACTGGTTAAAAGAGGGATTCAGCAAAATAATCTACAGTTAATTGGTCAAGGAGCTACTTTAAGCAGCAAAGCTAATCAGGTGATTTTGGCTAAACGAAACTTTGGTCAGCTTTTAGAGTTAACTGCTTTACAAGGAGTAGTCGGCATCAATGTAGCTCATAGCGGCACCTTAGTAGGTGTTTTATATAATGCAACTAGGATTGAAAGTGAGGATTTGCAGCTTAAAGTTAAAGAAATAGTTGAAAATGTACAAATTTACGATTTAAGTTTAATTAATGGCGGTTTAGAAGTAGTAGCTTCCGGAAAGGAGCAGCGATATGGCAAGTCAAAACAAAACTCACGGTGGAAATATCAAAGCAGCAGTTGAGGAGTATGGTTTAGCTAAGGAGCAAGTGATTGATTTTAGTGCTAATATTAACTTTTTAGGGCCTCCGGCTGTTACCGAGGAGATAATTAAGGATAATTTACAGGAAATAATTAATTATCCACAACCAGATGCTAAGGAGTTAGCTACTCAATTAGCAGTTACTTCAAAAGTTAAGCCTGAGCAGGTGATAGTGGGCAATGGAGCGGTAGAGATTATCTATTTAATAACTAAAGTTTTAGCTCCGCAGTTAGCCTTAGTTTTAGCGCCTACCTTTTCTGAATATGAAGCGGCTTTAGAGAGTGTGGATAGTCAGATAGAGCTTTTTAAACTACAACGTAGTCAGGGATTTAGCTTAGAGGTGCAGAAGTTACTTGATAGATTGGAAAGTAGGGCTTATGAGCTGCTTTTTTTATGTAATCCCAATAATCCTACAGGAGAGTTGGTGACTAAAGAGGAATTATTGCAAGTCCTAGCAGTAGCTGAAGAGCAGAATACCTTTGTGGTAGTTGATGAGGCCTTTCTGGATTTTATTGAGGCGGAAGAGGAGTATAGTTTAATTAGCGAAACAGAAGCTAGAGAGAACTTACTGGTCTTACGTTCTTTGACTAAATTCTTTGCTATACCGGGCTTAAGGGTTGGTTATGCAGTTAGCAATAGTTCTTTAATTGAAAAGTTAGAGTTTAGCAAAGATCCTTGGAATGTTAATCTATTTGCTCAAGAGGTAGCTAAACAGGTAATTAAAGAAGAAGAGTATATCAATAAAACTAAACAGGCAGTGCAGCGGGAGAAGGAGTTTTTATATAGTGCTTTAAAGGACTTTGCTTCCTTGCAGCCTTATCCACCTACGGTTAATTATATTTTAATCGATATTTCGGCTACTGATTATACTTCCACTGAATTAAAGGATGAGTTGGCTCAACAAGGGATTTTGATTAGGGACTGTAGTACCTATCATTTACTAGGAAGTGACTTTGTGAGAGTAGCTGTTAAAAGCAGGGAGGATAATCGGCGCTTGCTTGAAGAGTTGGAGTTATTGTTATAGAATAGGTTGTTGAATAAAAAAATTTGCCAGTAATAAATAAGTATTAAATCAAATAGATTTAATTATTCAACAAGCTATATAGAAAGAAAGTTGAAAAATTTGGTTCAACATCGACTTTTGTGATTCAGCAAAACTACCATAAATTACACTAAAAAAAGGCTAGAAAAAAACCGATATATCTCCTATTATAAATATGCCCCACGCATAAATAGAAAGGAGAGATATCGGTTGAGAATCAATACCGATTTTATACGAAAATGCGTTGGATTGCAAGATATAAAAATTACCTATGTAAATATAAACAAGGGCATATTTGAAATTTTTGCAACATCAGCTTTTGACTTTGCTAACTGCCCTAAATGTGGGCAATTAACTCAACAACCACACGATAAAAGATATCAAAGCTATGAGCATTTACCAATTTGGGGGCTAAAAACAGTAATTATACTTGAAATCAAACGGTATAAATGCTCATGCGATCCTGAACACCCTTTTGATGAAAACTTTAAGTTTATTAGAAAGTATCAGCGACGAACAATACCTTTTGAAGAATATATCTTTAATTTAGCTCATAAAAATACCATTCAAAATATAGCTGAACTCATTGGGATTAGTCATAACGCTTGCCAAAGAATTTATAACTATTATGCTAAACAAAAACTAGCTACTAAAAAACCTAAAAAGTTAGAATTACTAGGTATTGATGATATAGCAGTTAAAAAAGGTCATAATTATAATACAGTAATCTATAATCAAGAAACAGGTAGTTCAATTGATGTAATTGAAGGTAGAACTAAAAAAGATGTACTAGATTACTTTAAAACATTACCCCAAGAAGTTAAAGATCAAATTAAAGCAGTTTCTATGGATATGAGCAAAGGCTATTGTGCTGCTGTTTCAGAATCTTTTTCAAATGCTAAAGTAGTAATAGATCGTTTCCATATAACTAAAAACTTACACGATAAAGTGGATGAAATCAGAAGAAAGATTCAAAATAAAGCTAAAAAAGAAAATAATAAAGCTAAAACATTTAATATCAGATGGGCTTTGCTTAAAAAAGTAGAAAATCTAACAGGAAAAGAACTCTCAAACTTATTACTAGCTTTTGAAGAATATCCTGTATTAGAGAAACTGCATTATCTTAAAGAAGAATTTAGCAAATTCTTTACAATTAAGAGTAAAGAAGCAGCCCATGCCTTTATAGATTATTTTAAAGAGCTGGTAAAAGAATATGAAATAGTTGAACTAGAATCTTTCTCAAATACACTTAACAATTGGCTAGAGGAAATTCTAAATTATTATGACTATCAAATATCTAATGGTCTTATTGAAGGCAATAACCATAAGATTAAAAATATCAAACGAAGAGGCTATGGCTATCGTAATCAAGATAACTTTAATTTAAGAGTAAAATTAGAGTTTGCCTTTAAGTAAGCTGTTTGATTTTAAAAGTACTGGTTATATATAGGGATATTATAAATTATCAATTGGGATTAATATCTTTTAAAGAGGTAATTAACTTTTAAAGTTCGATAAACCCAAGTCTTAATTTATAATTATAACCATTAAATACCTATTAGCTATATGACTTTTAGCTAGTCAGATTATTAATCACAAAAGTCGTTGAAGAGCCAAAAATTTTAGCTTTACTATCTTAGCTACTATTAAAAGGGGTGAGCAGATGTCTACGGAAATCGTTTTGGTTAGGCATGGGGAGACGCTTTGGAACCGAGAATCTAAATTTCAAGGAGTTAGTGATATTGAATTAAGTGCTAAGGGAATTGAGCAGGCGCAAAAACTAGCGCAAAGACTGGTCAGTCAAAAATTAGATAAAGCTTATGCTAGCAACCTACAACGGGCTTATCGGACGGCGGAAATAGTTATAGCAGAGCAGGAAATTGATTCTATAGAAAAAGTACCGGCTTTGCGTGAGGCTAGCTTTGGTGAATGGGAAGGTTTAACCTTTGATGAGATTAACGAACAGTATGATAGTCGCTTAGATGCTTGGTTGAAAGATCCAGTGGAGGTGGAAACTCCGGGGGGAGAGAGTTTTGAGGATTTACAGCAGCGGGCTACTGAGGCTTTAACTGAAATTAGGAGCAAGCATGAAGAAGAAACTGTTTTAGTGGCAGCGCATGGGGGGACAATTAGGGCCCTCTTAGTTCATCTATTGGAGATGCCTTTAAGTAATTTTTGGCGTTTACAGCAGGATAATACGGCGGTGAATGTGGTTAAGTTTTATGATGGTGATCCTATAGTAACTCTGCTTAACTGTACTCGTCATTTGGATAATTAATAAATTGGAGGATTAACTAATGTCAACTTTAGAAGAGAATTTAGCTAAAAAGGCTCAGCATATAGCAGAAGATTACTTTCGTAATCAAGGTTTTCTGTGTTCAGAAGCTATATTGATAACTATTAATGAATTATTAGGGAAGGAATTCTCCTCGCAAGTAGTTAAGTTAGCTTCTGGATTTCCGAAAGGGCTGGGCAATTCAGGTTGTCTTTGTGGTGCCGTTTCTGGGGGAGTAATGGCTTTAGGATTTAAGTATGGTCGTACAGAACCTGGAGCAGCTATGCCTAAATCTTTACCTAACAGCGCTGCTTTACATGATTATATTCAAGATGAATACGGCTCCACCTGTTGTCGAGTGCTTACTAGTAGTTTTGTTGAGTTTGATAGTCCAGAGCGAATTGAGCACTGTATTGAAATTACTGGTAAGGTAGCTGCTTGGGTAATGGATAGGTTTATAAAAGATAATTTAGTGTAGAAAAAGAAGGCGATAGTATCGCCTTCTTTTTAGAGTATTTTGACCGGTTTTTTAGAGCTATCTCTATAAATTCGATAGATATTAGCGAATTCTATTTGATAATCTAAACATAGCTGTCGAACGTCCTTGATCAGTTCCTCATTAAATTTAGCAGCTATTCCACAGGAAGAACTTATTTGTCTAGGTACAGGAATTGAGCGGGTTTTTAAACCGTACTCTTTACTTAGTCTTTCAAAGTCTAAAGCCTGATGAGTCGAATCAAAGGTGATTACACAAAACTCTCTTTCCATTTTAAATTCCCTCTTTTTTAATTTTTTATGTTTATTATCTACTTTTCTTATTTCTATATTGCAGTTTGAATTCCTGGCTAGTCCACCAATATTTTTATTTTGAGAGATAGACTTTGATAAGTAGGGGCTAAAGAAGAGGAAATTTCGTCTTAATTATAGAAATACTTAAAGAGCAGCTAATCAGCTAAAATTGCTGAGGAATGGAGAAGAATATATTTTTAAGTGGTGAGTAAGATACTTAAAAAGGAAAGAGTTTAAAGGGATAATAAAATTTAATATTTACTAAAAATAGATAAGGGAGGATTATAATGCTTAGCAAATTAAACAATGTCTTATCAAATCTTAAGGATAAGGAGTTAAGAGAAAAATACCAACAGATCCTGACTACACTTTTTGAGAAAGGATACTTTCCTGGATTAGAGAATATCCCGGTAGCTAAGTCAGGGATTAGTGACATTGATGGAGAACAGGGCTTACTTACCTTTAGAGGTTATCCAGTAGAAGAGCTGGCTGAGCACTGTTCTTACGAAGAGGTCTGTTTTTTATTACTTAAGGGTGATTTGCCATTGACTCAGGAAAAGAATGACTTACAACAGAAACTTCTTGCCAATAAAGAGCTGACTAATGAAATTAAAGAAACTATAATCTGCATGAGTCAAGATTTGCACCCGATGTATATGTTGAGTTCGGGAGTATTACAGCTACAAAGCAACGATCAAAGATGTTTTGAGGTGGAGAATTATAATATAAATTTGGAAAGTGCCATTAAATTAATTGCTAAACTTCCTACTATAATTGGAGTTCATAGAACTCAAGATTCTAACTTTGCTCAAGGTGAGAGTTTTGAGTCCTTTGCTCATTATATTCTCTATTGTTTTAATCAGGAACTGGCTCAACAGAAAGAGTGGGTTGATCTTCTAGATAAGCTGTTGATCTTACATGCAGACCATACTATAAATAATAGTACCTTTTCTGTGCGAGCTGTTGGTTCTTCTCAGGCTAGTATTTATGCTTCTATATCTTCGGCTATTAACTCTTTATCCGGGCCCTTACACGGAGGAGCTAATGAAAGAGTAATTAAGATGTTTAGAGAGATTGACTCTCCGGCGGAAGTAGAAGCTTATATTGAGGAAAAAATAGAGTCAGGTCAAAAGGTAATGGGGATTGGACATAGAGTGTATAGAACATACGATCCCCGAGCCTTATATTTGAAGAATGAAATGTTACCTCAAATTTTTGCTCAAGAAGGAATGGCAGTTAATTCAGAGATTCAAAAGTTATATGATATTGCTCAGGAAGTAGAGAAGATAGCTTTAGATAAGTTTGCAGATAAAGGATTATATCCTAATGTAGACTTTTGGTCAGGAATATTAATTAGAGCAATGAGAATTAAACCGGAATACTTTACTACTATTTTTGCTTTGGGTAGAATTATGGGCTGGTGTGCTCATTGGATTGAGAACATGAAGGGGAATAATAAGATATTTAGACCAAATCAATTATATGATGGCTTTGGGGTGCGTCATGTTTTAAGAGATCAATAGTTTATTTTTGAGCTGTGTGGTTCCAAATTAAATAGATGACATATAATATATAGTTCTTTGCAAGTTAAAATGCACAGACTTTTTAAAAAAACACATACCCTCTATTTCAATGGATTAATAGATTGAGT
>NZ_JALKBZ010000004.1 GCF_023227765.1 Fuchsiella alkaliacetigena | reverse complement strand
AAGTCGAAAAATCTTTTTTTCGGCGAGGCACAAAAGGCCTCTTTCTTTCAGGCGACATTTAACAGTCTAACATATAATCTAAACCTTGTCAAGAGATATCTTGATCTTTTTAAAACTTTCCTTGCTCCTTTAACTCCCAGTAGCGTTGATAAGCCTTTTTAATCTTTAAAAAATCGTGCCAAACCGGTTTCTTCCAGCTTTCATTACGCAATAAAGCTGCTGGATGAAAGGTAGGTAAAAAGTAATAACCAGCCTTTTCTATCCACCTCCCTCTCATTCTAGTAATTTTGCCCTCTGGATCTAATAAACCTTTAACTGCTACTGAACCTAAAGGAACAATAATAGTTGGATTTAATAACTTAATCTCCTGAGCCAAAAACCAAAGACAGGACTTCATTTCCTTCAGTTTAGGATTCCGATTATTAGGAGGTCGACATTTAACTACATTGCTAATATAAACATCTTCTCTTTCAATTTTAGCAGCAGCCAGAATCTTATTAAAAAGCTGACCCGCTTTACCAACAAAAGGCAGCCCTTGTTTGTCCTCTACAGCTCCCGGGCCCTCACCAACAAACATCAGTGGGCTATTAGAGTTACCAGTTCCAAAAACAACCTGAGTACAGCCCTGGCGCAAACTACATCTTTGGCACTGTAAAGCTACTTTTTTTAACTCTTGCAAGCTATTCAACTTCTTTTTAGAAGATTTAATTTCAGTTAGTAAGTCTAATTGCTTCTTCCCTTCTTGAAATAACATCACCAAGCTCCTTTCCGCCTAAACCCCCTGTTGATTAGCCACTCTGCCTAAATAAGAAAAATTATTTAATCGCAAACAGCTCCCTTGTTCTAATAAAGCCTCTAAACGTACATAAATATTATTAAATTCATGTGAATCATTTAATAACCTCTTTTCAAAAAACCTATTACCTATTAAAATCAATAGCCGACAATTATCTAAATTAAGCTGTTCTAGCTTCTGATTTTTACAGTTTAATGAATCTTGATAGTAACCTATTCGTTCACTGCTTGATTCGTTAATCAAAGCAGACTGTAAATTAGTAATCCTACTTTCCAATTGACTACAGATTTGTAGATTATTAATCAGTTTAGTTATTAGCTCTTTTAACTCTCCAGATAGTTGTTGATTATATTCTAATATAATTAAAGGATAGTTATTGATAACTTTTTCGCCCAAAGCTATCAATAAATTTTTCACTTTACAATCACTTATTTGATAGTCTTTAAATAAGAACATCTACTTACCAACTCCTAATTACTATTAATCTTAGTAAAATTAACTTTATAAAAGGTTTAATAACTATAAATGCAGAAAACTTATATTAAAGCAAAGAAACAGGAGGCAAAATAACTAATGAAAATTCCTGATCAACCTTTTGAAGTAAAAAAGGACCTTAATTCAAACTCTCAATTTAAAGAAGAACTAAATTCTCAAAACTCAAACGATATTTTAGCTAAATTAGAACTTCCCACAACAGAAAGTAATCAAAAAATAGTAGAAAGTTTACTACAGTACCAACTGCCAATCAGCAAAAAATTAATTACAGAGCTTCAAAACTTAATCTCTACCGAAAAAGATCTATCTTTACTACTAAAATCGATGCTTCTCTTAAAAAAAGCCAATTTGGAAATCAACAAATCAAACCTCCAGTTATTAAACAATTTTTTAAGCAACAAAGAAAATATAAATACTGATTTATTGGAAAATATCAGTCCAGAAAAACTGAAACAAATTATCACTAATCCTCAACTTAAAAAAGAACTAAGTTCTCAAAGTATAAGCGACATTTTAGCTAAATTAGAACTTCCAACAACAGAAAGTAATCAAAAAATAGTAGAAAGTTTACTACAGTACCAACTGCCAATTAGCAAAAAATTAATTACAGAGCTTCAAAACTTAATCTCTACCGAAAAAGATCTATCTTTACTATTAAAATCGATTATTTTCTTAAAAAAAGCCGATCTAAATATTAATCAAGCCAGTATTGATTTATTAGCTAATTTTTTAAACGAAAAGCCTGACTTAGCTGCTGACTTAACAGAATTAATAAATAATAGTCCTCCCAAAACAGCAGAACAATTGAATAGTTTTATTCTTAAAACAAATCAAGGCAGCAACAGTTTTACAGCTCATCAACTTAAGTCCACAATTCTAAATTTAGGTCTGAATCTAGAAAGAGATATATTAATGAACAATCAGTTTAACAATAACTCTAAGCTTAAATCATTATTAATGAGCTTAAAAAGTAGCAGTCAACAGCTACCTAGCAAAACTATCGATAATCTCATTAATAATTTAACCAAGCAACAATTAATTATGCATAATAAAGGAAATGATGACAAGACTTTTCTCTATTTACAGTTGCCTATTCAGTTTAATCAACAGGTAAATACAGGTCACTTAATTATCTACCGTCGTCGCCACCAAAAGTCTGAGCAAGCTACTAAAAATAACAGCTTTAAACTAATCCTACAGTTGGAAACTGATAACTTAGGTCTAATGAATATAAAGCTTGACTTCCACCAACAAAAATTAAACTTAGATATTAAAGCTGCTTCAAAAGATACTTTAAATTTAATTAAGAATAGTATAGATTCTTTAAAGATTAAAATAGAAAGTTGGGACTTTCAAATTCAAAAACTTGATTATTCAATTTTAAAAAACGACCAAGATAATTTTAACTTAGAAGACCAAATTTTAGAACCTAATCCTTCGGACCTAGACTCAATATTACACCAAATAGATATCAAAATTTAAAGGAGGAACAAATAATGTCTGCAAATAAAAATAAAGAAAAAAAGAAAGCTGTAGCTCTAAAATATGATCTAAAAGAAAATGAAGCTCCTCAAGTAATAGCCAAAGGAAATCAAAAAACTGCTCAAAAAATTATTGAAAAAGCTAAAGAAAACGAAATCCCGATTCATAAAGATCCCGATTTAGTAGAAAATTTAATCAAACTGGATCTTAAAGAAGAAATCCCGGAAGAACTCTATCAAGTAGTAGCCGAAGTATTAAGCTTTATCTATCAACTGGATAATAAGGCTTAATTGGAAGCTAAGCTACTATAATAATCACATGAATTACTTAAAAAACATTCCTCACAACGAGGATTCCTAGCCTTACATAGCTCTCTCCCGTGAAAGATAAGCCAATGATGAGCTTGAGACCATTTTTCCTGGGGAATAATTTCCATTAGATCATTTTCAGTTGCTGAAACTCCTTCGCTATTAGCTAATCCCAAACGATTACTAACCCTGAATACATGCGTATCTACTGCAATAGCATCAAAACCAAAAGCACAACTTAAGACTACATTGGCTGTTTTGCGACCTACTCCTGGTAATTCCAACAACTCTTCTCTCGTCTGTGGCACTTGAGAATCATACTTGTCTATTAAAATTTTACAACTATCTAAGATATATTTAGCTTTATTTCTATATAAACCTACTCCTTTAATCTCAGCTATTAACTCTTCTAAGCTCAGCTTTACTAGATCTGTAACCCGAGGATATTTATCAAAAAGCTCTAAAGTTACCTTATTGACCTGCTTATCAGTGCTTTGAGCTGATAAAATAGTAGCAATTAATAATTGAAAAGGAGTGTCATAGTTTAATTCGGTTTCTGGAGCTGGATATTCAGCTGCCAATAGTTCTAAAATTTCAGTTACTTCTTTCTGCTCTTTCATAAAATCCCTCACTTTAAATATTTTCTATTAGCCATTGGGAAGTTCTATTCAAAACTTCTGCCTCCCATTCGGACTTATTATAAGTATGGTCAGCTCCTAATACTATGTGCTTTCGACAGTTTTGAGCAGAAAACAAATCATAGTACTCTTCAGAGTGTTTAACCGGTACTACCTGATCTTCACTACCGTGAATAATAAAGGCGGAACCTTGATACTCTTCAATCTCGGCCAAAGGTTCTATCTGCTCTAACTCTTCTACAAAATTAGCTCCTAACTTCAGTCCACCTAAATCCATATATCCTTGTTCATTTAATGATGCTAAATTTTCAGCGGAACTTTTAGCAGTAAAAACCTCCTCTAAATCAGCAATAGCAGACCACAAAACTAAAAATTTAACTCCTGTTGATCTAGCTGCTACACAACTGGCAATTAAACCTCCTAAGCTAAAGCCTAATAAGGCTAAACGAGAACTATTAACTTGCTCTAGTTTACTAACAAATTTAATTGCTTCTAAGCCATCTTCAATTTGGCTAGATATCTTTGTCTCTTTAAAACTCCCTTTACTATCACCGGAACCACGAAAATCAAATCTAAAAGCAACAATACCTTTTTCTGCTAACTTCCTAGCCATTTTTACAAAAATCCGATGCGGGCCCACTTTATCTCCTTTAAAGCCATGGCAAATTATAACCGCTGGCTTAGGATAATCAGTTTTAGAGTCCGGAATGTGCAAGATACCTACCATTTCACTTCCTTCTTTACCAAATAAAACCGGCTTTTCCACCCCAATCACTCCCTATCGAAATAAATTATATCATTTATATTAGCTGAATTCAAAAAAATATTAGTTAATTTCTTAAAATCAGTATTCTATTAAGTCTTTAAAAATTATTCTATATCTTAATCAAAACTCCTTTACTAAAATAAGATTATTTTAAACTATCCTGTCAAAGAATGTACTATATTACATAATTAAATTAAGGAATAAATTATCTGATAGCGTAAAGACTAAAACTGTATTTATCTAAGTCCAATATATAAGAGGTGACAGAAGTGAAAAGTGATCGTTATGATGCTATCGTGGTAGGGGCAGGGCCCGCTGGCTCTACTGCTGCTTTAGTACTAGCTCAAAATAATATATCTGTTCTGTTGATCGAACGAGGAGCAGAGCCAGGCAGTAAAAATATGTTCGGCGGCAGTATCTATCGCCAGCCAGTTGCTAAAATCATCCCTGCTTTCTGGAAAGAAGCTCCCTTAGAAAGAACTATAGTCAGCGATGAATTATGGCTAATGGACAAAAATTCAGCCGTTAAAGTAGGCTTTACTGGCTTAGACTTCAATCAAGAACCCTATAATAAATTTTCAGTAATCAGAAGTAACTTTGATTACTGGTTAGCTCAAAAAGCCGTTAAGGCTGGAGCTAAATTAATAACTAGTACTCTAGTTACTGATTTAGTTTATGAAAAAACCGGCTTATTAACAGAAAAAGTGGATGGAGTAAAGCTAGATAATGGAGAAATCATTTACGGAGATGTAGTTTTACTAGCCGAAGGAGCTAATGCACCTTTAACTGAAAAAGCTGGTTTAAGAGGTAAAATTGAAAGCTCCGATCTTTTTCTCTATGTTAAAGAAGAAGTAGCTCTACCTGCCGAAGTTATCGAATCACGCTTTCAACTTTCCGAGAATGAAGGAAGTAATATAGGTATGATCGGTTATCCTACTGCTGGCGTTAGCGGTAGAGGTGGAATTTGGACTAATAAAGAATCTCTTTCTATAATTCTAGGTGGTTATTTAAATCAAATTAATAATAAAGGACTCAGTCCCTATCAGCTATTAAGCAACTTTAAAGCTCATCCTTTAGTTAATAGACTAATTGCTGGAGCAGAAACAACTGCCTATAAAGCTCATATTATCCCTAAAGGAGGTTATACTAATCTTCCTCAATTTTATGATGATGGAGTTTTGGTAGCAGGTGATGCAGCTACATTAGTTAGCGGTCGTCGCGGATTAGATCTAGCAATGTTAAGTGGGCTTTATGCAGCAGAAACTATAGCTCAAGCTCAAGCTGCCCAAGATTTCACCAGCAAGCTGCTTCAAAACTACGAAAAAAAGCTTAAAAATAGTTTCTTTATTAAAGATATCAAAAATCAAAAGGGTAAAAATCAATACTATAAAAAACATCCAGATGGCGATTTTTTAATATCTAAAGCAACAAATAAAGCAGCTTATCAATTTTTCACTGTTGGTTTGGAGGAGAAGAAAGCTAAATTTAAAAAAATAAAAAGTAATTTCTTAAATATAGAATCCGATCAAAAATTGCTTAGTGATCTCTATTCAGGATTAAAACATTGGAGGTTTTTCTAATGAGAAATTTCAATAAAGAGCAAAGTTCACCTCTAGATTACGTAGATATTAAAGTAGACGATGAATCTCATATTAGTATTAAAAAGAAGGAAGTATGCTTAGAAAAATGCGAAAATAAACCTTGCACTTACTACTGTCCTACGCGGGTTTTTTCCTGGCAAGGAAAGCAAAATGAAATCAGAGTGGATTACCAAAGATGTATTGAATGTTTAGCTTGTCCTTACGGTTGTCCTTATGAAAATATAGCTTGGGAGTACCCTCACGGAGGTTACGGTGTTATTTATCAACGTTCTTAAGTTTAGGAGGAGTTTAATTAATGGAAAAAAAGTATAGAGCTATGTTAGCATCCTTTGCTACAGTACCTTTTTTAATGGTTTTAGGTAATTCGATGTTGATTCCAGAATTTCCTAGAATCAGTGCTGCTTTAAATATTAGCCAGTTTCAAGTAGGGCTCTTCATTACTCTGTTTTCAGGATCAGCAGCTGTTTCTATTCCCATACTAGGCTTTTTATCAGATCGATATGGGCGTAAAAGAATAATCATCCCTTCTTTAATACTCTACGGCAGCGGAGGCCTAATTGCTGGCTTAGCTGGCTTATTTTTAGGTAGCGATGCTTATAATATTATTCTAGCAAGTCGAGTAATACAAGGCATTGGAGCTGGAGGAACTGCTCCAATTGTAATGGCTTTAGTAGGTGATATATTCTCTATCAAAGAACGTAGCGAAGCTTTAGGAATAATTGAGTCAGCCAATGGAGTTGGAAAGATTTTAAGCCCTATTTTAGGAGCAGCTATTGCTTTAATTATCTGGTATGCTCTTTTCTTTGCCTATGCTTTATTGGCAGTCCCGGTCACTATTGGCATCTGGTTATTAGCTGAAGAACCTGAAGATAATATTAAAAAACAAACCATTAAAGAATACGCAGGACATATCAAGGATATTTTTCAGAAAAGGGGGATTTCTCTACTCTTAAGTCTATTAGGAGGAATGGTAGTTTTATTCCTGCTATTCGGTGTACTCGCCCACATATCTGATATTTTAGAAAGTAGATATAATATTAAAGAATTAACTAAAGGCTTAGTAATTGCCATTCCTATCTTTTTTATGTCTACTACCTCTTATTTTACTGGGCTTTATCTAAAGAAAAAAGAAAAATATTTCAAAGAAGCTCTTTCTTTGGGCTTAGTGATCAACGGAATTATTTTAATTTTACTGCCTTTCTTTCGTAATCTATATCTTTTTATGGCTTTGATTTCTGTTTTAGGTCTGGGAAGCGGCTTAATTCTGCCTACAGTTAATACTCTAGTTACCAGTTCCACTCCCAGTGAAGAACGAGGAGGTATTACTTCACTGTATGGCAGTGTCAGATTTATTGGAGTAGCCTTTGGCCCTCCTACTTTTAGTCTTTTAAACAGAATTAGCGAACAGACCATGTACTTTGGAGGAGCAACTGTAGGAATTTCAAGTGCAGTATTAATCTTCCTTTTTTTAAAAGAGGGAAAAATCATCTCCAGCGAAAATGATAATGAAGATAATAATGATGAAGATCAAGAAGGTTGATCTTTTTTTTCTTGATCTTCATTTTTTTGTTCAGAAACTTGTTTAAAAAAATGACTATAATTATTTTTATCTTTATCCTCTTGATCTTGATAAGGATGCCGAAAATGCAACCACAATAAAACCCCAGCTAAGGGAATTAAAACTAAACTTAAAGTACCACTCATTTAATCACCCTAACTAAGTATTATTTGAAAAACTTGGGCCAGCAAAGCAGTAAGTCCACTAGCCATCAACGGCCCTACTGGAATTCCATCTAAAAATATAATCCCCACTAAAGAACCAAAAACCATACCTATTATCAAACGAGGATCACTTTCTAATAAGTTAAGACCTACTCCGTTTAACTTAGTAGCTAACAATCCTCCTATTAAAGCAGCAATCCCTACCGGGGACTTAAAAATAGCCAACAGCTCTGAACTAGAAGTAGAGTTGCTGACTAAAGGAGTCAAAACGGCTAAAGTTAAAAATAACAAACCTAAATCCAAAGCCTGATTTTCTAAAAAAGGAAATAATAGATTAAGCTCTAAAACTTTAATTACAAAAAGAATCACAGCTGCCAAAGCAATCAAATCCGATTTAGCCAACAGTCCCAGTGCAAAAATAATAAAAAGTAATAGGTATTCCACAGCTAAATTACCACACCTTTTCTTATTTTAAAAGCTATTTTCTAAACTCTTTCTTTTGCAACTGATAACCCCCTCCGAATAACTAGGAACTAAAAAAAGAGCATCTTGTTGTAAAGCATAGTCTATATCAGCCTCTTTATTTAAGGCCAATAACCGTCTTCCATGCTCACTCTCTTTTAAGACCTTAGCTAGTTGACCTTGATTAGTTAAGTAGTTTTGATAAGCTACTAAAGATAGATCACTTAATTTTAAATCACTTTTTAAGCCTTTTAATTTATAAATTAAAGCTCCAGCAGTTAAAAAATCTTCTAAAGAAAATTCACCTCGGCTGCCAGCGCAACAGATTATTAACTCTTTTTCTCCCTTAACCGCTTTAGCTATACTACTTAAATTCAAAAAAGCAGCGATTAATATTCTCCGGGCAGAACTTAAATTTAATAAAAGCTTAGTCCCATTAGTGGTAGTTAAAACTAAGCTTTTATCTTGAATTTGCTGCTCCTGATACTCCACAGGCGAATTACCTAAATCTAAACCTTCAACTTTTTCTCCCTTTCTTTCTCCAGCTATAATTACATCCGAAAGAGTATTTTTATAACTAAGAGCCTCTTCTACGCTTAAAGCAGGAATTACCTCTTTTGCTCCCTGAGCTAAAGCCGTTAAAATTGTACTAGTAGCTCTAAAGGTGTCAATAGCGACTGTTGCTTTACCTTTAACCCGCTCTGTTTTAATTGAATCGGCAGTTAATATTAGTTCAATTTTCATAGATATCACCTCTATTCTTATAATCACTAAACTTGAGAAAAAGTATCCCAGTTATCCTCCTGCAAAAGAGCTGTTCTAAAAGTATCACCTCTTAAACCCACCCGTAGAGACTCTAAAGCTAATATTTCAGTGGGAGCTATATTACCTAAATTGACGTTAGGGCCCAAAGTATTAATCAATTCTACTTGTTGACTCTTCAAAGGAGCCTCCCAAATAACATCATCTTTATTATCCACCCCCAATAATAGCTGTTCTAATTTTCTTTTCTCCAGTTTCCCCTGCTCATCATAAATAGAAATTCCTTTTCCAGACTCTCTAGCCTCAACTATTACTTTGTAAGCACCATCATCTAGATCCTGCTTTAACTGTTTAAGCATTTTAGGTATTTCAAACTCCACTCTTTTATCCTTTTTTCCAATCTCACTCAAAACTTTAAAGCCTTGCTTAACAGCCTTCTTAATAGTTTGGGAACGCAAATCTGAGCTTAGACTAATAGTCCCATCAGAAACCTCAATAGCACTAAAGCCTAACTCTTTAGCTCTTTGTAAGTACTCAGCTAGCTTATCCTGTTTAATAGCTACCTCTAAATAAGTACCGCCAGGATAGATATCTATTCCATAAGCAGTTACTAGCTCTATCTTCTCCTTTAAAAGTTCAGGCTTATAAAGAGCTGAAGTACCAAAGCTCAGTTTATAAAAATCAATATAATCATCAGCCAGATTTAAAATATCTTCAGTTCTAGTCAACCCCAACCCTTTATCCAAAACCATTGTTAATCCTACTTGACGCGGTTTTTTCTGTCGACCCTGTAGCGGAAATTTAATATCTATTTCCCAACCCTTATTTTCCTCCATAACAAATCCCTCCCAGATTATAAATTAAAGTCTAATTCCTATTAAAATTAAAACTACTCCTAAAGCTATAACTACAAAGTTCATCAAGGATATATCTGCCGAAATTCCAGCTAAGCCTATAGCTGTCACTAATACTAATACCGTAGGGCCTACTAAAGCTAAAGCTGAATTTATCTGTAATGCTTTCTCTATTGAATTAAACTTTAACATTAATAAAGCAGCACTAAGCTCAACTATTCCGGAGATGATTCTCAATAAAGCCATGCTTGAAACTACTTTATCTCTAATAAATATCATTATTCAGCCTCCACAAAGTTAATAAATATCTAGGATATGCTATTATATAGTATACTAAAAAAAAATAAAAAAAAGAACTTCTTAAGTATTTTAAAACCAGAAGTTCTTTTAATATATATTAAATTAGATTGATTTATACTTCAATTCAAAGAGCTGCTTACCTAAATCTATGATATATTCTAAACCCTTCTCCTTATTTTCCATTAGCTCTAGCCATTCTTTAGGAACTGCATTTAAACCTCCGTAAGCTCCAGCTATAGCTCCAGTCATAGCTCCCAAAGTATCGGCATCTCCTCCTAAGCCTATAGCATAAGTAACAGCATCAACAAAGTCTCCTTGATTAAGTAAAAAGGAATAAATAGCTGTAGGTACCGAATTAAATACTCTAATATCATTACCTAACTTAGCAACCACTTCTTCCTTAGCAGGAGGCTCCTCTAAAAATTCCCCTACTAATTTCAACTTTTGCTTAAAAAGCTCTTGTGACTCGGTAAAATCTTTAAGCAAATCTAATAAGGACTTAACCGTCAAATCAGTTTCAGGATCCTGATTGCAAGCATAACCCACAGTCAAAGCCTGTAAAGCAGCGCCAGTTTTTCCTAAAGGATGAGCATGGGTAATATGACTCGACTGTCGGGCCCGCTTCACCAATAATTGATAATCATCGTGATAAAATACTCCAATCGGAGCCACTCTCATAGCCGCTGCATTACCAAAAGAGCCATTTCCATGGATTTTCTTACCGGATTCTTGCCAATTAATACCCGCTTCAATATTATTTAAAGCCTGAGAAGTTCCGGCTCCATAACCCCGATTTAAATTAAAATTATTTAAGAATTTCATCGCCATATCCTGCCCATCAAAACCCTGCGAATCAAGCAAAGATTCAGCAACTCCAATCATCATTTCAGTATCATCGGTATAAGTACCAGCACCAAACCTACTATTTATCATATTTACAATTTTTCCGTACTGCTCCTTAACTTCTTGATAACTTTTACCTTCCATAGACATTCCTAGAGCATCACCAACCATAGTTCCAACTAAAGCACCTAAGAACTTATCTTTTATTAAACCCAGCTTCACCAGTCGACTAACTCCTTTCTGAGTTATTTCCAAAGAAGAAACCCCTAATCAAAGATCAGGGACCAGTAATTAAATAACTATCTTTTCAATTTTAGCTAATTTTTCTTGAGCCTTAACTAAGTTCTCATCGAAGTCTAAAGCTCGCTCATACTCACTTTTAGCCTTTGCTAAGGCATCCCATTCCGTTTTCAAACTACCATTTTGGTATAGTGATTCGTTAAACTCTCCCCGTAAGCAGTGATAAATAGCATTCAAATGACGAACTAAATACTTATTCTCATTCAACTCCTGACATAAATTGTTATTAAATATAATAGCAATCTGCATTAAAGACTTTTGAATTTGAGAAATATCCTCAGCAGTAATTTCAGATAAATTATCAATTTGCTTAGAAATTTCATTTAATCTATCATAGATTTTATTACACACCTGCCAAGAATAGCTAGGATCCAAGTCAAACTTATCTTTAATCTTTAAATAGATTTCTTCCTCACTAGCAAAATAAACAAAACTTAAAAAACCGTCACTATCCTTAATCATTTGCTGAGCTCGTTCAGAGTTTTTATTTGCTAAGATTTCAGTTAATTTTTCAAGTTCATTATAAAGCAGCTTCATTTTTGATTTTATCTCCTGCTCTGCTGGTAACAGATCAATTACTAAGTTCTTAGCAAAGTTTAGCTTGTCTAAATAATTAAATCTCGGCTTTGAGCTACTTAAGTCGATTTCCTTTTCGTAACCCACTATGCTTCCTCCCTTTATAAGTTAGTAATTTCTACATTATCACTTATATTATTCTACATTAAATAAAGAATCCCTGCTTAATTTCAAATTAATAGATTAAATATCGAGAGTAAAAATACCTGATAGGCTTTCAACAAAACGAGGATCAGTAGCCAAAAGTTTGGAAATAGGCGGTAAAGGATCTAGCTCAAGCTTAAACTTTCTTTGTTTAGCTTTAAATAACTTAATTAAAATACGTCTTAATAAACGAGCACTACTCATAATACCTTCTTCTTCCTTGAGAACTTCAAAAGCTAAATCTATTAGTAACTTATTCTGCTCTGTTAAATCTAGTTCTGAAGGCGATATATTAAAATCATCTAAGCTATACTTAAAATTATTAATATCTAAAACCTCGATTATCAATTTAGAGCCCGGCTGAAGCTCAAAATCAGCATGCAGCTTATCAGCCATAATGGTCTGTCTACCTCTACTAGAGCAAAGATAAGTTTTAGCTTTTGTTTCAAACTCAATTTCAGTTACTACCTCTTGAATAGGAAAGTAGAACTGATAATCAGTCTTCACCTCCAAAGTCTGACGTTGACAGTCCTGGTAATCCAGTTCATAAATAAAACTTAAACCATCTATTAACCATTCTGCTAAACCCCAATAACCATCCCCCATTCTAATAAAATCATTTCGAGAATAAATGCAGGACTGAACTGAACTAGGATTTTTAACTTCCTTAACTTGAGATATCTTTGCAAAAATTGATTTATAATGCAAGGGTTCATTAGCTTCCGTCAATATCAAATAAGCCATCTCTGAAATGGTCATGGCCTCTTTTAACTTATCAGTCTCAAGCATATTTTTAATTCCTCCCTAAATCAATAAAAGCTAATTTATATAGATCATAAATCGTACTTAATAACAAAAGTAAATAGGTAGACCCTAGTCTACCTACTTTAAAAAGTAACTATATGCTTTTAAAGAATAGTCAACTCCAGATATTATAGTCAAAGGAATAGCTAAAAATATGAAAAACTGTAGAGCCTCCCACTTTACTATATAAGCAAAAGCAGTTATATAAAGAGCCACTGTGGCAAACTTACCAAACTTACTTGATTTGATAATTTGTACATCATCTTTTCTAAAGTAAACCAAAAGTGCTCCCGCTAAGATAATCACTTCCCGCCCAATTATCACTGCTAAAAACCAAACTGGCAATAAACGATTAATAGCTAAAGCAACAAAAACAGCAATCATTGTTAACTTATCAGCTAAAGGGTCTAATAATCTGCCTAATTCTGAGGTCTGATTAAAGGTTCTAGCTACATAACCATCCAAAAAATCAGTTGCTGCTGAAATAAAGATTAATAAGCCAGCAATTAATCTATGATACGGTAATTCAATCAAAAAAACAACTAAAAATATAGGGATTATTAGAATCCTGCTTAGAGTTAGTTTATTAGCCATATTCATTTGTAATCCCCTCCACCTCTCCCCAACATTATTAAAAAATAATCTCTTTTTATTTAATAGTTAATACTAAATCTAATAAAGTCCCCAGTATGTTCAATCCATTCCCAATTAACATCTTCAATTTCGGCTCTATTAGGACCTGACTCCAAAAGCTCCAATAGTTCTTCTAAAGAATCTTCTGCTCCTTCAGCAATTACTTCTACCTCACTCCCATCAGAATTTCTAATATAGCCTTTAAGACCTAATTTAGTTGCTTTTTGTTGGACAAAAGCTCTATATCCAACCCCTTGAATCCTCCCTGCTACTGACACCTTAATTGCTTTTTTTTCAGACATAATTATACCATCCTTTCAATTATTCAATATTTTATAATTTTACTCCTAACTTGAATAATTAAGAGCCTCTTAATTATTCAAGTATCCATTACAGAAGAACTCTATTAAGTATTATTCCCATAAAGACTATTTTTAACAATTATGTAAATAAGGAAGTAAAATTAAAAGTTACACTCTTTGAACAAATTTCTATAAAATAAATGTTTCTCCTGCTTATTATCCAAAAAATCTAATCTATCTGTGAATAAATAAAAAGATCTACTGTTATAACAGTAGATCTTTTTATTTAGAGCTAAATTTTAAGTAACCTGTTTACTAGTTAAATCCTGATAAAGATTATAGCTAATCCTTCCCAGTTCTTCTCGCTGATAAATAGTGGCTAAACAATAAACTTCTTTCACTTTTTCTTCAATAAATTGCTGAGATTTGCAGTCTTCTATCTGCTGATGCACAGCCTTTAATTCATCTAAAATATTGACTATCTGTGCCAATAACTCTCCTTCTCCCAATTAATATCCCTCCTCTTAAGTTTTAATTTCTTAACTTGTCCTTAGCTGATAATTATATAATAAATTATTAAATATCTTTATAGAAAAAGTCACTTAATTTAATGATAAATAAAAAACCTCTTAACATATTAACATAGCATCTTTTACATTATAGCATATATTATAATATATGTAAATCCATGGTACAAAGGCCATAGGTGCTTAATTTACTTTCTCCAAAAACCAGATAACATAAAAACTAAAACAGTATATATCTCCAATCTGCCTAATAACATACAAAAAGCTAATAATAGCTTTCCTACTACTGGCAAAGAAACATAAGTATTTAAAGGTCCTATTAAACCCAACCCGGGCCCAATATTACCTAAAGTAGCAGCTACAGCAGAAATAGAGCTAACTATATCTATCCCAAAAGAGGTTAAAGTCATAGCTGCGATTACAAAAACTACAATATACAGAAAGAAAAAGCCTAGGATACTAGTGGAGACCTCTTCGGAAACAGCCCGATTACCTATTTTAAGTGAGGTTACGGCCCGGGGATGGATTAACTTATATAATTCCTGAAAGCCCTTCTTCATTAAAGCATAAACCCGAATAATCTTAATCCCGCCGGCTGTAGAACCAGCAGAGCCGCCAATAAACATTAATACTAATAAAATCCCTCGAGCAAAAGGAGGCCAGATATCATAGTCCACAGTAGCAAAACCAGCAGTACTTATAATCGCTAGAGTTTGAAAAGCAGCATAGCGTATTGATTCTATTAATGTCTTGTAAACTTGTAAGCGTAAATTAATAGTAATTAAAGTGATCGCTGTTAATACCAAAAAAACATAAAATCTAAACTCTTTATTATCAATTAAAGCTTTAACATTTCCCCTCAAAACCTGATAATGAAGAGTAAAGTTAGTTCCAGCTAAAAACATAAAGAACACCATAATAGCTTCTATAATTAAGTTATCATAGATCTTAACACTCAAAGTTCGAGAAGAAAAACCTCCCGTAGAAAGAGTACCAAAAGAATGAATCAAGGCATCGAAAAAAGGAACCTCATTAATGCTTAACATTATAATCTGAGCCAGAGTTAATAAAAGATAGATTACCCATAAAGTCTTAGCCGTCTCCTTAATTCGCGGTCTTAATCTATCGTGAACTGGCCCGGGTACTTCAGCCTTAAATAACTGCATAGAGCCTGCTAATTCAGGTAAAATTGCAATGGACATCACAATAATACCCATTCCCCCTAACCAGTGACTCAAACTACGCCAAAAAAGAATACTATTAGGTAGACTTTCTAAGGACATAATCACTGTAGCTCCAGTAGTAGTAAAACCACTGACACTTTCAAAGAAAGCATCAACAAAATTATCAAAAATTCCTGACAACATAAAAGGAATAGCACCAAAAATTGAGATCAAAACCCAGCCTAAAGTCACAATAGCAAAGCCTTCCCGATGTCTAATCTCCTGTTTAGAATAAGAAAACTTCTGCATAACCTGACCTACACTAATAGTTAGACCCAAAGAAACTAAAAAAGAAAGAACATCTACTTCTCTATAAAGCAGAGCTACTAACAAAGGAAAAATTTTGGTTAAACCTACAAATATCAGTAATTTTCCTAGCATATTAAATACTATTTTCACGCGCACACTATCCGCCTCCTATACGTCACCAAAAAGCTCAGCTAGCAGATTATTTTTAGCTGTTAAAGTAAAGACCAATAACTGATCTGCTACTCTAAGTCTTAGTTCTCCATCAGGAATTATCAGTTCTTCATCTCTAATTACCACTCCAATTATCAAATCCGAAGCATGCTTAAGTTGCTTTAACTTTAATTTACGCCGACCTACTCTATCAGGTACTTCTAATTTCAAAAGATGCATCTGCCCATCAAGTATAGTTTCTGTATCTACTTGTCCCTGATGAAGAAAGTCTAATATCTTTTCTAAAACTAAGATTTGGGGACTTAAAATAGTATCTACATCCACAATCTCGCTAAAATAACTATACTCTAAGCTATTAACAATAGTAATTACCTTTTTACAGCCTAAGCTTTTTGCAGCCAAACCCGTTAATAAATTCTCTTCATCATTTGCTCCGGCAGCTACAAAAACATCTGCCTGTTCTATCCCCTCTTCTTTAAGTAAGTCGATATTTATAGCTTTGCCGTTTAAAACTAAAAGGTCTGAAATTTCTTCAGCTAACTCCTCACAACGTTCTTGCTTAGCTTCAATTAAAGTTAAAATACTCTGTTTTCCGGCTAAATTAAGGGCCAAACGATAATTGATCTCACTACCACCAGCTAAAACAACCTTCTGCTTTTTACGCCGATTCTTACTTAATAACTGACCTAACTTAGTTCTAAAGCCTTTTTTACCCAAAATATAAATAGTATCACCAGGATAAAGCTTATGTTCTCCGTAGGGGATAAAGAGCCTATTTCTTCTTAATACGCCGATAATTAATGAATTTCTAGGTAGATTAAGCTGAGAAATCTTATTAAAAGCAAAGGGATTACGATGAGAGATAGTAACTTCTGAAATCTGTACTTTCCCATCAATAAAGCTTTCAATTCCTGACTCCATACTAGGCCGAATTAAGTCTCCAATCTGCTCTACTACTACTTCCTCGGGATTTATTAGTAAATCAATTCCCAGTTCAGTATTGATTAGAAAATCATTATTATTTAGATAATCATCATCACTAACTTGAGCAACTATTCGTTCCACGCCTAATTTATGAGCATAAATTGAAGTTAAAATATTCTTTTCATCGTTCTCAGAAACAGCTAAGATCAGTGCTGTTTTTCCGATTCGGGCCCGCTTTAAAGTCTTTAAGTCAACGCCACTACCAACCAAGGCCATAACATCTAACTCTTCTTGAATTCTTTTTAAACGCTGCTCATCTTCAGCAATGATTACCACATCTCTGCTGAGCTTAGTTAATTGTTGGGCCAACTTAAAACCAATGGTATTAGCGCCATAAATTAAGGCCTGCTGAGTAACTGTAGAAGTCAAGTCTTGTTTAACAGTTTTTAATTTAGAAAGTAAATCAGTCATATTGCACCCACTTTCTCCAAAAGCAATATCATTAAAATTTATGTCTAAGCTCAACAAATAATAACTAAATCCAGAGTAAACTTAACCTTCTTCTCCCTCAACTTCTTCCTTAATTGCCTTCAGCATAGCTTCAGAATTGGAAGCCACCTTCCTCTTAAGAATTGGATTCAAAACTGGGGCCAACATAGGAATTCCAAATTCAAATTCTACGCTTAAGGTTATTTTTGTAGCTTCTTTTTGAGCAGTGATCTTCCACTGTCCTTTAAACTCCTCTAAATCACCTTCAATCTGTTCATAATAAATTTTTTGCTGCTGCTTATCAAAGTAATCTCTCTCTTTCCAGTTGATTTCTCTACCATCAACCTCAGTCTCCCAAGCAGTAACGGTGGTATTTCCTGCTCTTTCTAAAACTTCTACGCTGCGTACATTTTCCATAAACTGAGGATATCTTTCCATATCGCTAGCTAGCTGATATACATCGTCTGCATTACCGTTAACTAAGATAGTGTTCTCTACATAAGGCATGGCTATTCCTCCTGTTTTGTTATTTCAATTAACAATTAACAATGAATAATGAACAGCTAAAAAATAAAAAATATCGGTCTAATGTTGCACTGAGCGTGGGGGCCAAATGGGTGTTTAACGCTAGAAAAGTTTATTTTAGTACTTCTAAGACTCATCTCCACTCAAATAAAAGCAAGCTAATTTTAATTAGAAAAATTAGCTTGCTTTTATTTGAGCTCCGATTCGTCAAGTAGTACTAAAAAATAAACTTTAATATCGCTTATAAACACCCATTTGGTCGTGCTGATAACGAAAACCTACAAGTTGATATGTTTCAAAGAGCGACTCTTAAAATAGCCCGAAGGCACGGACGCCGGGAGGGCTATTTTTGAGAGAGAAGGAGGCAGGAAGCCGACTGAACGGCAAGTGGTTGAAACATATCAACTAGCTCAGGCTTTCGATAATAGCTATATCGCGAATGAAACAATATACCAATATTAATGCAAAAAATCACGATTTCAGCTCTAACACAGCCTCCAATGCAGTTTCCAAAATACCAATAACTCTATCCATCTCCTCTTCACTCATAATCAAAGGGGGTTCAATTCTAATCACTTGCGGTTGATTAAGAGTATAGACTGCTAATAAACCACGATCAATCAGTTCAGAGATTAACATTCCACCTACTCCCTCATCAACTAACTCAATCCCAATCAATAATCCCTTACCTCTAACTTCAGTAATTAAATCAGAATATTTAAGACTCAACTTCTCCAGTTCAGCTAAAAGCTTAGTCCCTATCCTTTTAGCCTGCAAAGCTAAGTTATCTCTCTCTAAAATCTCCAAAGCTTTTTTGCCAGCCACTGCTGCCAAAGGATTGCCGCCAAAAGTAGAAGTATGTAACAGAGGCGATTCAATAAAAGGCTCCCAAACTTCAGGCTTAGCTATCAAAGCTCCTACTGGCATTACTCCCCCACCTAAAGACTTGGCTAAAGTCATTATATCTGGTACTACTCCTGCAGCTTCTACTGCAAAGTTACTACCAACTCTTCCTAAACCTGTTTGAATCTCATCTACAATCATCAACACCCCTTGCTGATTACAAATTCCTCTAACCTCTGCTAAATAATCAGCTGGCGGAATAACTATTCCTCCTTCCCCTTGAATAGGCTCTAAAATTACAGCAGCTGTTTCTTCACTAATAGCTACTGTTAAAGCATCCACATCTCCAAAGGGAATATGTTTAAATCCCGCTACTAGAGGAGCAAAAGGCTTACTATACTGTTCTCTACCGGTAGCACTTAATGCTCCCATACTTTTCCCGTGAAAAGAGTTAATAGTAGAAATAATCTCCTTTTTACCAGTATAAAGGCGAGCTAACTTTAAAGCTCCTTCTACAGCTTCAGTCCCGCTATTACAAATAAAAGAATACTGCAATTCACCTGGAGTAAGCTCTTTTAACTCAGTAGTAAATTCAGCCAAGTGACGATTAAATAGTAGTTTGCTGGCTAAGGGCATTCTTCCTAACTGTTCTTTCACAGCTGCTACTATTTCTGGAGGACGATGACCAAAATTAAGACTACCATACCCTCCGACACAGTCTAAATACTCCCTGCCTTGATTATCTTTAATAATCATTCCTTCTGCTTCTACTTCAACACTATCTAAACCCATAAATTTAAACAGTTTAGCTAAAGCTGGATTTAAACTATCATGATACATTTCAATAGTCTCAGTTGTTAAATCCATCTTTTACCCTCCCCACTTATTAGCATAAAGACTAAACTTATTATCTGAAATGCTCATTAAAAATATACTATGTTACCATTAAAATCTCCAATCTTCAAGCTTTCTCTTATTTTTAATTGTAAAATAAAAAATTTTTTGAAAATTTAGAAGCTCAGGCAGGAGTTTAGGGTAATAACTATGAAATCAGTAAAGTAACAGGGAGAGTTTTTTCAATAAAAATATAAATTAATTTAAAAAGAGGGAGGGAATTATTTTGTCAAAAGAATGTAAAAATATTTTAGACTGCATATTAAATGTAGCTCCTTTATTAAATGATATGACTATGGATGATTTAGCCGTAGCGGTAGCGCATCTTGAGAGCAACGAATGGATAGCCTATCATAAGGGAGAAAATATTGATCTTGAAATTCCAATAGGAAGCGAGGTTCAAAAACATACAATAGCTGGAACAGCAATGCGCGAGGGAAGAAGGGTGGTTAAAAAAATAGATGCTGAAAAAACTAATTTCGGCATCCCCTATGTTGGAATAGGAGTTCCCCTCAAAGATGAAAATGGAGAAGTTTTTGCAGCTATTTCTCTTAACAAAAGTTTAGCAAGACAAGAAGAAATGTATAGAATGTCAGATAATTTATTAAACTCCATGAGAGAAATTGCTGACACTATTGAAACCTTATCAGCAGAATCGGAAGAATTAGCTTCCATCGGAACTAAGTTATCTGAAAATGCAGATCAATTAACTCAAAAGGTAGAAGAAACCGATGAAGTATTAACCGTTGTGCAAGAGGTTACTGATCAAACTAATCTATTGGGATTAAACGCTGCTATTGAAGCTGCTAGGGTTGGAGATGAAGGGAAAGGATTCGGAGTAGTAGCAGAGGAAATTAGACAGTTAGCTAATAATACTGCTTCTTCCTTAGAAAAGATTGAGGAAATACTAAGGACTTTACAGGAAAGCAATGAAGGAATTAATAGTGGAGTAGAAGAAATAGAAAAAATTAGCTTTCAACAAGCTGAAGAAATCCAATCTATTTCAGAAACTATTCAATCCATTAAAGATATGTCTGACAAACTATCCGAATTTGCTAAAAAAATGGTTTGATTAATTGTTATTCTGATCTACTTAACTTAGTAAAAATTCCTATAAAGACAATTCCAGCTGAAATAGCACCTGCAATTAAAAAAGCTTCTATTCCTTTTTCCAAGCCTAAAAGATACTCTCCTTCCACTAAATATAACATAGTAAAATAAGCTTGAGCCCCAGGCACCAAAGGAATAATACCTGCTACTATGAAAAGTGTAGCAGGTTCTTTTAATATTCGCGCACTTATTTCAGCAATGATAGTAAGTACCACTACTCCAAAAAAGCTAGCTGAAATCCGATTACCCACTAAAGTAAAAACTAACTGATAAGTTCCCCAACCTGCAACACCAGCCAAGCCGCTATTAAATAGGGCCCGCTTAGGCAGCTTAAAAATAACTCCAAAGGCTACTGTAGCTAAAAAAACCGTTAAAGTATCAATTAACATCCTTGACCTCCTCAAATTAAACTAAACTTCTAAGTCCTAATACAGCAGCTACTCCTAAAGCAATACCCAAAGCTGTTAAAAGAGCATTAATTCCTCGAATTATTCCTGCTAAAGAATCACCAGCTATCAAATCCCGAGCCGCATTAGTAATTGCCAAACCTGGTACTAAAATAATAACAATTCCCAAAATAATAGCATTCTTATCCAAACTAGGCCATAATAAGCTCAATCCAACTCCAAAAAAAGAAGCTATAAAACCACTGATTATCTGAGAAATAAACTTGTTAATTTTATTATTTTCTAACCACATCTCCAGTAAAAAAGCTCCCCAAAAGACTCCTAATAATTCCCAGCCTGAACCAAAGGTAAAATAAGTAAAGGTCATTCCTCCTATCCCTGCTGCTAAATAGGAAGTTATTTTTGCATAACTATCTTTTCCAGACTTAATATCATTCATTTCCAAAAGAGCTTCTTCTAAAGTAATCTTCTTAGCTACAATTCGCCGTGATAAATCATTAACTAAAGAAACCTTTTTTAAATCGATAAGTTGATGTTTGATTCTTGTTATTTTAGTCAAACTTTCACCACTCTGATCTTCTAAAGAAATAAAAATTCCTGTAGGTAAAGCAAACACTTCTATTTTATTAAAATTATAAGCATTGCCAATTCTAATTATCGTTTCTTCGACTCGATGCGTTTCAGCTCCGCTTTTAAGTAATGTTTCTCCCACTAAAGTAACTAAAAGTAAAACTTGCTGCTGCAAGACAGCTGCCTCCTTTAAAAATTCTATTTAAATAATAACTTTTGGCAAAAAAAAATAATTCCTTTATTATTTGAATTAAAATAGGACATACTATCTTAAAGGAGGCCTAAAATATGGTTGAAAAAATGCCTAATCATGATCCAGAGAGGGAGAAAGGTTCCCCACCTCCTCAAAGTATGCCGGCCTTATTTGGTTGGATAACCTTAGAATATCAAAGACGAATAGCAAAGGAGTTAGTAGAAATGAGCGAAGAGCTGACTCCAATTAAACAGCAAGAAAAAGAGAAGAAAAAAACAAATAATACTAAGGATCATTATTAATGATCCTTAGTATTATCATGCAAAAATAAAAAACTAATTTAAACTACTGTTTCAACCTGCCAATCACGATTAACCCAAAGTCCTATAATTTCAACTCCTAAATTCCAAGAGTTAACTAATTCAATTGAATCCTTAATCTGCTCAATCTGAGTTGTTTTATCAGCTAAATTAGCAGCACAATCATAATGACCTATTACTGCTATTAGCTCTGAATTATGTTTCTTTGTAGAAACCTCTACTCTATTCTTAATAGATTTAATAGTTGCTTTATCTTCTTCATCTGCTAAAATGAGATTGGGCCCTGGTTCAGTAATCATATCTACATAATCAACCCCATACTCCTCGTGTAACCAATTAATAACTGGTAACTGTACCCTACCGTCTATACAGTTAATAGCAGTCACAAAACTTCCCTCTTCCATTAACTCCACCTCCCTTTAAAAATATCAGCCTCGCTTCTTAACGAAATACCTGTTATTAGTTACATATTCTCTTTTTTTATAAAAACTCCTACCTTAATCTCTAATTAATCTCAATAACTTAATTAAGTTGCTCGATTTTAACTCAATAAAGAAATATTTGCGGGGTCAATAACTGCTTTTATTTCAGTATCTAGCTCAAACATTTCATCTGCTAAAGTGACAACTTCTAAGCTAAAGTTATCTTCAATCAATAATGAGTATCGTATTTTTTCACCTAAAAACTTTCTATCTAATATTTTTCCGGCAAGTATCATCTGTTGTTGATCATTATTTAATTTCTCATCCTTATCTTTCAACTTAATAAGTTCTGGTCTAATCAATAGTTCTACTTCATCTTCAAGATTATCTGGATAGCAATTAAGCTTAGTCAATGGTATTTTTATTGCTTTAGCAACTAAAAATCCCTCCTGCAACTGAGCAGATAAGTAGTTTGTTCGCCCAAAAAAATCAGCTACAAATTTATTATTCGGTTTTTTATATAGTTCCTCAGCCTTAGCAACTTGAACTATCCTTCCTTCTTTCATTACCGCAATTCGGTCAGCAATAGCAATCGCCTCTTGGCGGTCATGAGTAACAAAGATAGTAGTCATCTCTTCTTTTTCATGCAGTTGACGAACAAGCCCCTGCATTTCTTTTCTTAAATTAGCATCTAAGTTTGAAAATGGTTCATCTAACAATAACACTTTAGGATTAACTGCTAGGGCCCTAGCCAAAGCTACTCTCTGAGCTTGACCTCCTGAAAGCTGATTAGGCCAAAAATTCTGATAAGCAGAAAGATTCACTAGGTCTAACAGCTCTGTTACTCGCTTTTTTCTAGAATCTTTGGCTACTCCCTTCATCTTCAAGCCAAAAGCAATATTATCAGCTACGTTCAGATGAGGAAATAATAGATAGTCCTGAAAAACTAAGACTACCTCTCGCTTTTCAGTAGGAACATCTATAATTGAGTTTCCCGCTAACAGGATATCTCCTTCATCAACTGCTAATAACCCAGCAATCAGCTTTAAAGTAGTAGTTTTACCACAACCTGAAGGGCCTAGCAAAGCAAGTAATTCACCGGAGTTAATACTCAAATTTATTTCTTTTAATACTGGTTTATCTGCAAAATTTTTGCTTAAGTTTTCAAGAACTAGTTTAGACATTTTGATTGCTCCTTATTAAAGCAATATCGTTCTATTGTTTCAGAGGACAGGTGATAAATGATAGAGGATAAATTAAGGTCAAAAAATAAAGTTCAAAAACAATTAGACGCTGACTAAGTTCTGACAAAATCTGACTAAAACATAAAACCTTAAAACCTGTTGAAACCACTAATGAGCATGCGCCCTGAAGGGATGATAATCCCTGAAGAAGCGACGCGAAGCTAGTACCCTTGCGGTGAAGTCTTGGGCTGAATTAACACTAATAAAACCTTTAAATAATTTTGTTTTTTAATGTTTTGAACTTATTCGTGCTCATTAGTGTTGATTCACCTCAAGGGCACTTCCCAAAGTAATGACTAGCTAAGGGTCAAGCGTCGCCAGAGTAATAACTAGCCAAAATAATGGCGTCGCTTCTGGGCGCGTGTTTCCAAGTTTTCAAACTTAAGGTCTTTTATAACAATATATCTATAAAAGAACAAATCAACTAGAAAAATGTGTATTAAGTTGACGCGTATGTAATTCAAACTTAATTTTAATGTTTCTTTAAGTTTTTGATTTTATGTTTTAAGGTCTAGTCAGAACTTAGTCAGATTTTAGTCTGTGTCCAATAGCTTTTAATATCTTGAACTTATCTATTCTCTGTTTAGTCAACAATATAGAAATCACTTTCACCCTTAACTCTATCTTTTAAAATCAATTCCAAAATAACAGTAAAAATTAAAATAGCCAAAATAAATACCCAGCTATAAACTGCTGCTAAGGTTCTATTTCCCTGCTCTACCAAAGGAAATAAGACCATTGGAAAGGTAATTACCCGTCCTTCTCCCATTAAAAAGGTTAAAAAATACTGGCTAAAAGAGATAATAAAGACCATAATTCCCGCCGCTAAAATTCCCGGTTTAATTAAGGGAAAAGTCACATAAAAAAAACGCTGCCCTAAGTTAGCTCCTAAAACCTGGGCCTGCCTCTCTAATTTCTGGCCATTAACTCTAAAGGTATCGGTTAAAATCTTAATTGAATAAGGGATAGTAGGAATTAAATGAACTAGCATCACTCCCCAAATAGTTCCACTTAATCCATAACGCATAAAATTAATATGGATGCCCATGGTTACTGCCAGAGGAGGTATAATAATCGGAGCTAAAACTAATAACTTTATCAGTTCTTTGCCTGGGAATTGATAAAAAGCTAAAGATCGTCCAGCAGGGATACTGATCATAACTGCCAAAATAGTCACTCCACTGCCAATAATAAAGCTCTCTCGCAAAGCTAACCAAGCTTTATTCCCGCTGCTAAAAAAATCAAGCCAAACTTCTAAAGTTAAAGTCTGAGGAATTAAATAAGGCCAAGGCCAGCTACTGCCAATTGACCAGATACCTAGAAAGACCAAAGGAAATAATAATATAAATAATATTATACTAACTATAATTAATCTGATTAAATGACTCCTCTGCACACCATCAGCTCCTCTAACAAATTACTTTAAAAGCTTCCTTGCTTCCAGCATTCTCTGCAAAGCAGTAAACAAAACAGCCCCAGCATAAAACAAGGTAATTACAAAAATCCCTTCCCAAAATAACAGCATTAAAGTAAAGAGAATAAAGCCTTCGGATCTTTCCATTAAACCAGCTTGATAATAGAAAGATTTAATTCCTTCTTTCTCCGACAGGAGGCCTACAGTTAAAAATACAGTCATAGATAAGATAATACTAGCACACATCAATAATAAACTAAACTGTATTTCAGGAAAACGCAAAGCTAAGCCAATAATAAAGGATAATTCCACTACTCGATCAAAGGTAATATCTATTAAAGTTCCCCAGGAAGTAGGCTCATTAATCTCTCTAGCCATAGAGCCATCTACAGTATCCAAAAAGCCTGATAACCATAATAAGATAATTGCTAAAAGGAAATGATCAAGATAGATAAAGAAACCAGTAGTTAAACCGATTATAAAAGCCAACCAAGTTACCTGATTAGCGGATAAACCAAAATTCAATAAGCTTCTAGCTGACTTATTAATTAAAGGTTCGACTAATTTACGCGCTTTAGTATCAAGCATCTTTTACCTCCCTTACTCTATTTTTTCAATTGATAATAGTCCATTATCTTCTTATATATTAAAATAAGCAGTATACTAATCAAAGAAATCACCACTGTAATTGCCATCGCATAGGGCCGTTGGCTTAAATCAGAGCTAGCATATCTTTGATAGGCCAGTACTGGTAGCGTGCGGGGGTAACTCGGGCCCAAAAGCAAAGGAATCTCAAAAGCTCCAAAGGAAAAAGCAAAAATAATTATAAATGCTGAAGCAATTCCCGGCATAGCTAGCGGTAAATAAATATTCCAGAAAACCTGTATTTTACTAGCACCTAAATTCAAAGCTACCTGCTCCCAACGTTGATTAATATTTTTGAAAATCGTATAAACTATTAAGGTTACAAAGGGAATCTGTTTCCATAAATAAGCAAAGATAATCCCTATTCCTCGCCGATCAAAAATCAAGGCTGGAAACTGAGACATCTCTTCTATCCAGCCTAATCTATAAGCTAAGCGGGCCCAAAAACCGCTCTGAGTAAAAAGTAAGAAAATCAAAAGAGCTACTACAATATGAGGTACAATAATAGGTAGCTTATACAAAATATTAATCACCCGATATCTATCTGCTAACCTCATTAGCTGAAAAGCAAAGAAAACACCTACTATAACTGAAATAACTGCTGAAACAAGCGAGATATAGAGGCTATAACCTAGTGAAGTTAAAAAATGAGGATCAGCAAAAATCTCCCGAAAATAATCAAAGGTAAACTCTTCTAAGCCTAATAAGGGAAAATAACCTAGACTCTGCATTATAGCCAAAGCTACTCCCCCTAAAAATAGACCTACTAAAATAATTAAGGCTGGTAACAATAATAAATATGGTTTCCAAAATGAAGAATTAACTAGCTTCACAGTTACTCCCCCAAAGATTATCGATTAACAACTCGCTCCCATTCTCTTTCAATTACTGGTATAAGTTCTGCTGGCATCTCAGGTAAACGATGTTCATCCAAAACTTCCTGAGATAAAGTAGCTTCTCCTACATCGATACTATCTACTTTTTCCTGTTCTGCAGAGCTTAGTTTATCATAACTAAAAACCAGTAAGTCACCCCAACGCTCAGGATCATATTTAGTTAGCTGAGCTTCAAAACTAGCTAAGAAATTAGCAGTCACCATTGCTCCAGCTTTATTGGGAGCATTAAAGGGGATAGCTACAAAATGAGTATTAGCAATTGTACCGTTTTCCAAAACAAAGGTCCGGGCCGTATCCGGAAAATTCCCAGCCGCAATCTCCCCCGAAGTAAGAATAGAACTATAAGCCATAGTAGCCATCAGTTCCCCATCGGCAAACATGTTATTAAGCTGAGCCACTGTAGCTGGATATGTTTCACCCTCCCGCCACAAATAAGGTTTGAGCTCCTTTAAAAACTCCAAAGCTGGTCTAATCTTTTCTTTTAATTCTTCTTCATCTTCAATTTGCTGATACTGCTCATAACCACCAGTCACTTCATAAATAATATGCCGCACAAAAACGCTACCAACAAAATCCGCACTAGGATCAGGATAGGTAAACTGACCGGGATTTTCTTTAATCCAGTCTACAAACTCTGCAAAGGTATAGGGAGCCTCCTCGCTGCGAGCCTGATCATAAGTAAAAGTAAACTGAGCCTGTCCCCAAGGCGATTCATAACCCTCGGTAGGATAACCAAAATCGGTAGTTATCTCCGGTGACTCAGTATCCATGTACTGCTGATAATTAGGTAGTTTTTCAGCAAAGGGCCCGAATAATAAGTCATTCTCCTGAGCCTCTTTAAAGTTTTCACCGTTAATCCAGACTAAATCAATGCTTCCTTGCTGGCGTCCTACTTCTTTTTCACTTAATAGCTGGCTTAAGTAATCATCCGGGCCCATCGGTACCCGATTCAACTCAATACCATATTCCTCTTCCAAACGAGAAGCAGCATAATCATCAACCCACTGATTGATTCGCTGATCTCCACCCCACATGTAGAAATTAACCTCACTTCCTTGGGCTAGTTCTTCGATCCGGGCCCAATCCTCTTCCAATAACTCCTCAGTAACCTCTTCCTCAGCACTACAAGCAATCAAAGTTAAAAAAGCAAGAAGTACTATTACTAATATTAGTCCTTTTCTTTTCATTTTACTTACCTCCAGTTTATTTTTTATCTCCTATAAAAAAAACTTATTCGAATAATAATCTTAACTAATGGAGTATTTCTATATTAAATAACTTTTCCCTTTATTTTTAGATTACTTTTAGGAATATTGAAATCTAAAAATAGAATAGCGGAAGCTAAAAGTATATTATTTCCTTTTATACTCCGGCTATTTTTTACTCATACTATAGATATGACTATTCGATTTATTATTTACGGACTCTTAGGATGGTGTTTGGAAGTCTTTTGGACCGGCTTAGGCTCCTTAACAGCAGGACAGAGTGACCTGCGAGCTTGGACTTCTCTGTGGATGTTTCCTATCTATGGATTAGCTATTTTTTTAGAACCTATTTATGATAAAATTAAAGATTGGCCTATCATCACTAGAGGAGGGATCTACACTTTACTTATTTTTTCGGTTGAGTACTTAACTGGCTGGTTATTGCTAAATACAGTAGGCGTATTTCCCTGGGACTATAGCCATAGTCCTTTCTCCATCAATGGGATTATTCGTCTAGATTATGCTCCAGCCTGGTTCATAGTAGGCTTATTATTTGAAAGGCTTTATGAGTTACTTAAAGAATTAAATATTGATTATATAGATTAAAAGCTATCTTAATTAAAAAGACCACTAATTAGTGGTCTTTTTAATTTCTTCCCGGCTCAACAAATCTGCTTCAACTACCTCGACAACTTCTTTTATACCCAACTGCTCAAGTATTTTAACTACATTTAAATTATCAAAAGGAGTCATAATTAGCGAATCTTCTCCTAACTGATTAACTGACTTAGTAGCTGCTTCAACCTCCAGATTAGTTCTGGGCCCGCCTACACAACCACCTACACAGCCCATTCCTTCGATAAAGTTAGCCTCAAGATTCTGCTCAGTAACTAAACTCTCTAAAAGCTGCTGACATTCTTTAGTTCCTGCTACTTTTTGAGCTTTAAACTTAATTAATCTTTGGGGAGCAATTCGATTAACTATTGTTTTCACTGCAAAGCTAACCCCTCCACTGCGAGCATAAACGCGCCCGGCAAAAGAAGCTTGATCCTTCTCAGCAGCAGGCAACCGTTCTGGCTTAATCTGTACTGCTGTTAATACCTCTGCTAATTCTCTAAAGGTTAATACAAAATCTATCGCCCCTGCTAAGTCGTCAGCTTTAGCTTCCGCTTTTTTAGCAATACAGGGCCCGATAAAAACCACCTTAGCCTCCGGATATAACTCCTTTAGTACTCTACCCGCAGCAATCATCGGCGAAACCGAAGGAGACATCCGAGCAAAAAGCTTTGGAAACTTACTTTTTACTAACCTAATCCAGACCGGACAGCAGCAACTAGTTAAGAAAAAATCACCTTCCTCGGCAACTAGTTGGTCGAATTCAAAGGCTTCCTTAATAGTTAGCAGATCTGCAAATAAAGCCACTTCAACTAAATCTTCAAAACCCAATAGCTTAAGTGCCGTTCGCAACTGACCTAAAGATACCTCATTCCCAAGCTGACCGGCTATAGAAGGAGCAACCGCAGCATAAACTTCCGTCGAAGACTCCTTTAACAGCTCAACTAAAGGGATAAATTCAATCTTATCTGCTAAAGCACCAAAAGGACAGCTACTAATACATTTACCGCAGTTCAAGCATTTATCATTGACTATCACTGCTCCTTGATTGCGTCGATACTGCAAAGTTTCATATTTGCAGGCTTGATCACATTCTGCTTCGCTCTCCTCAATACAGGGCTGACATACCCCCTCAACCTTATTTATTATCGGCTTCTCAATTCGACTCAACTCCTGTAGTTCAGCTAATTCAGTGCTAAGTTCCCCTTTTTGATTAGGCTCCAAACCCATACTCACCCGCAACTGATCCTTAAGAAAAGACAAATCCTCAGCTTGATAATCATACTCCTCCTGCAACCAAGCTAAGATCTCCCTTAACTCTTCTTGAGTCAACTCTCCAGCCCAAATTTCCTTGACTAGCTTTTTAAATAGCTCCATTCGTTGATTTTGAAAATCACTCAACTCTTTTTTCATAACTATCACCTATCTATTTTTGATTATTTACTCTAAATCATTAAAAACTTCATTCTGCCTCAATTAACATATATTTACTAATATCATTACCAAACTCTTTTTCGATTATACTTTCACTTAAATATAGTTGCAATAGAAACTATTATCCTTTATAATATAGTTGCTGTGGAAACTATATTGGGAGGTGAAAACCTTGCCTGAAAATTATGATTCAATTGGTAAAAGGATTTCAACTTTATACCGTTATACTCAGATTTATTTAAACCAGGAACTACAAAGATTCGATTTAGACCGAAGCCAAACTCCCTTTTTAGCTAATCTGCTTAAAAACGATGGTTTAAAACAAAAGGAGTTAGCTGCTAAGCTTAATGTAAATAAAAGTACAGTTGCCAAAGCAATTAAGGGTTTAGAAGAAAAGGACTATATAGTCAAAAAGCAGTGTGCTGAAGATAAACGCTCGGCAAGGATATATGTAACTGAAAAAGCAGTTACAATCAAAGCAGAGTTCTTTGCAGTTTTAAAGAAGTGGACTGAAGTTTTAACTAATAACTTTAGTAGTGAAGAAGAAGTAGAAATCAGAAGACTATTAGATAAAATGGAAGCTAATATCTGTACTTATATGGAGGAAAAAAATGAAGTCTAAAAAAGCAGTATTAACCGAAGGAAAGATCAGAATAACTTTAATTAAGTTAGCCCTGCCTATGCTAGCAGGGATTCTAGGGATAGTTCTTTTAAACCTAATTGATACTTTTTTCATCGGTCAATTAGGAACTACGCAGTTAGCTGCTATCTCCTATACCTTTCCGGTAATTCTCTTTATCAGTAGTATCTCGCACGGTATAGGAGCCGGAACCTCGGCTATAGTATCCCGGGCCATCGGCAAAAAGAACCATCAACAGGCTAGAAGACTAACTACTGATTCGCTACTCTTAGCCTTGGTATTGGTAATAATATTTGTGGTAATCGGTATTTTAACTATTGAACCTGTCTTTAAGCTATTAGGAGCCGAAACAGAAGTGATGCCCTATATTAAAAGTTATATGGAGATCTGGTATCTAGGAATGTTCTTTGTAATCTTCCCAATCATCGGCAATAATGCTATCCGGGCCCTAGGCGATACCAAAACCCCCGGTTTAATTATGATAATTGCAGCTCTAATCAATCTAGCTCTTGACCCACTATTAATTTTCGGAATTGGCTTTTTTCCAGAGCTAGGTATTGCTGGGGCTGCTATTGCTACTGTGATAGCTAAAATGGCCGTTTTTGTAATTGCTATTTATGTATTAGGAATTAGAGAAAAACTAATTGTGCTACACAAAGTTCCGCTTAGGAAAGTTTTGATTTCTTGGAAAAGTATTCTTTACATTGGAGTTCCTACTGCTGTAACTAGAATGGTAATTCCAGCTGCTACTGGAGTCACTACCGCCTTATTATCCGGTTATGGAACTGCTGCCGTAGCTGGTTACGGAGTCGCTACCCGAATCGAGTTTTTTGCTTTGGTGTTTGTGAATGCTTTAGGCTCGGTAATCGGGCCCTTCGTAGGCCAAAACTTAGGGGCAAAAAAAATTTCCAGAATTAAAGAGGGTTTAAGCTTTAGTGAAAAGTTATCACTTTTCATAGGCGCCCTATCCTTTTTGCTACTGGCCGTCCTAGCTAGACCCATCGGCCGTTTATTCAATGATGACCCGGCAGTAATTAGCAATATTACCTTATACTTAAGAATTGTTCCTTTAGCCTACGGCTTTAAAGGAATTCTGCTGATCACTACTACTATCCTTAATGTTTTAAATAAACCTTTGGTGGCTTCAGGCTTAAATGTTTTGCAGATGTTTGTAATCTATCTTCCTTTAGCCTTTTTGGGTTCATTCTTATTGGGGATTCCGGGTATCTTCGCCGGCTTAACAGTTTCTTATTTTATTAGTGGAATTGTCTCTCATGTTGTTTTAAAAAGCAGCTTAAATGAAAAAGCAATAATAACTGAAAGTATTTTGGAGCATTAATTAAATAAGCAGAGCCTAAGCCCTGCTTTTGTTCACTATATCAACCTTTGTTTTCTCTAAGTAAAGCGACAATATACCACCCAAGAAAGCAATAAAAGCTGCCAAATAAAAAGCACTCCCAAAAGAGCTACTTAACTCTTTAATCTGTCCTGCCACTGCGGGCCCTAAAACAGAGCCAATAGAAAATAAAAAGGTTACTAAGCCTAGGGCCCGGGTGGAGTTCTTAGGGCCCAACAAATCCCCACAATAGGAAGCAATCAAAGCCGGAACACTCCAAGCTGTTAAGCCAAAAATAACTCCCGATAACCACATCAACCTAGTAGCAGTAGTCCCCGCTACTAACAGATAACTCAAAGCTTGTAATAAAAAAACTATCGCCATAGTATGAGGACGACCTAGCCGATCCGATAAAACACCCCAAACTATAGCACTACCTACAGAAAGCAGACCTACTAAGCCCCAAATCTCGCCAGCCACACTAGCAGCTACTCCTTTTTCCGCAATTAAAAAGTTAACAAAAAAGGTTATAAAAATTATATAAGAGAGACCATAGCAGAAAAAAGCAAAGGCTAAAATACGGATCTTTTTTAAGTTGATAATCTCTTTACTGGTATATACTTTGCTAACAGTGTTTCTGTTAACAGAACTACTATTTGCTTCTCCTAAAGGAGACAAGCCTTTTAGCGACGGATAGTTCCTCAGTAGTGCTAAAGAAAGCCCTGCTAAAGCTATAGTCAAGATCCCCAATACTATCCAGTTATAACGCCAGCCCTGTTCAGGATAGGCTTCCAAAATAAAAGGAACTAACCAGCCTGTTAAGAATATTGCTAGCCCCGAACCTCCTACTAAAAAGCCATTAGCCAGACCGCGTCGATTTTCTGCAAACCAGCTAGACGATAAGCCCATCATAGTAATATAGGCTCCGGCTGTACTAATCCCGGTTAAAAAACGAAAAAATAAGACAGTTCTAAATCCCTGAGCTAAACCTACCACAAGCATAGTCAACCCTATTCCTAACAAAGATATAGAAATCACCTTCCGAGAACCAAAACGAAGAACAATCCCCCCGGTGATTAGAGTACCTATTGTATAGCCGATCATATTAGCCGAAGCTAAAAAACCAGTTTGATTATGGGTCAGTTTAAGTCCTTCTTGCAGAGAAGGAAGAAGGATACCGTAAATAAATCTACCAATACCAAGAGAACCGGCGACTACTAAGCAGCCTACTACTAGTATTACCCAACCGTAGTGTATTTTAGATTCTTGCAAAGTTTCAACCTCCAATTTTTTAAAACTTCTTAAATATATATTTGAGTGTTCTTTTTCGATTTCCCTGCTTGTTTACTGTATTTAGACTATTAATTAGTAAAAACCAGGGATAGGGCCCTGGTTTAACTAGCTTCTTCAAGCATTATTTTAAAGCTTTAACTAACATTTTCTTGAAGCTCTAAAAGATTATTTTCAATTGTTTTAGAAAAGGCAATTGCCTTCTCTGCATCTTCTTTAAGATCATATTCTCCAGGATAAATTGTATCATAATCTGCTCTATTACGTGCAAAACGTAATTTTTTTAAATAGATACCGATGAGTTTTTGTTTCTTATTTAAACTTTCTTCTTGATATCTTCTATTTTCTACCTCTTTATACAGAGCCATTAACTTACGATGCATATCTCCTCGATTAGTATTTTTTATCCAATCATTTTTAATAGCAAAATCTCTAGCAAGGCAGAAACAACCATAATATGCTCTACTAATAGCTATACGCCGTGCACATTCTTTCATTTCATGTACTGCATTTCCCGTCAATACTTCAGCAACTTTAATATATTCCTTCCAATCAAATTCTTTATTATCGGCAGGTGACATCAATAAAGAACCTCCCATTAATTCTATCCATATTTTCAATATACCACTCATATTCAATTTGCTTAACTTTTTCTAATGCTTCATCAAATGGTATTGAAGCATGTATATAAGCATATAAACAAGTTAAATCAGAAATCTCTGGATCAACTTCTTTAGTAAGTACAATTTTTGTATCACCAAAGTATTCTTGAATTTTGTCCTTAGCTTCAAATAATACATCCTGAAGATAAGGATGTTCTACTAAAAATTCTCCAACTTCTTGCCAATTTCTAATATCGTAATAATCTCCTAATGAACTCAATAGGATTGCCTCCCCACTAGAAGTTCTAAACCTGCCTTCTAGTGTAGTATATGTATATTTATGGAAACTATTACGATATTTATTAATTATTTGCTCATATAATGTATAATAATCTTCACTTGTGCTAAAAATTTCATCATCCGAAATAAAATCTATTTTAGAATCACTCATTCTTTCTAAATCAGACATTCTAAATTCACTGTTAACTAAAATTTCATCTAATAAATTTGCCAAATAACTTAACAAGTTATTTGACTCCAATAAATCATCAAACCTTTTAGTATAAATTAATATATCTTCGGGGGTTTTTTCAATATTAAAACTATCATCTGACATTGTCAAATAAATTTCTCCTCCGCAACTTTGCCCTGAATATTGTTCTGCAGTTGTAAGCATAATTCATCCCCCCTTTCTAATTAATAGGTTATTATCATCTAACTAAAATCTCACCAAGATTATTAATAGCTTTATTATAATAACCTTTTAAGTCTTCTTTTAACTCATTGGTATTCGGAAATAATGTTCTTTGAAAATGCGTATTTAAATGTAATTTAAAAAAATTTGCTGGTTCATCAATAGGATTAAGAGAAACATTTAATGCAAAATCATCATATTCAACCATAAATTTTGGAGCAAATTTTGATATATTACCTCCGAGCTTACTTTCTAAATCATTAGATTCTTTAATAAAAATATTTTTAAATACTTCATCTGCTCTTTCCCCATCAAATTCTCCTTTACCATCAAAATTGAAACCATATCCTATTATATTTTTAGAATCTTCTACAGCTTCTTCTAGCTTATTAGCTACTTTTACAAAATGATCTAAAGGATAATCATTAATTTCTTTTAAATCTTCTGTTAAAGATACCATATTAATATGAAGACGATTCTCATTATAATTAGCCTGTATTCTGCATTTTTGAACTTCTTTTACAAAATCAACAATTTTTAAATATTCTGGTCCATCAATAATCTTGGCATCATCATAAGCCCTCTTAATTTTATCTATTGATATAAAAACATCCCTTAAAGTCTCATAAACTACAGTAATATTAATTCTTTTTAAATCAATTTCTGGCATAACTTCACCCCTTTCAAGATTATTTAATACTAACTATTAACAAGTAATCCTATTAAATTATATTAGAAATACTAAATTAGAAATATTTACTTAGTATACTAGTACTAATTATTTTTCTATAAACTTGTATTAATTTCCTTCATTTATTTAAATAATTTGCTAAAAACTAATTATAACATCTCAACCCCATTACTACACATCAGTTCAGCCTGCTCCTGAGCCCTATTCATTTATTTAGCTAGCTTGATTAACTCTTCAATTACTTCTCTAGTTTCAACAGCCCGGCTTCAATACTTATTAATAGTTTCCCTTTCACTACTTAGTTATCTAAGCATTATAAACTTATGTACAGATTTAGCCAAAGACTACAAATATTCCTGCCTAGAATCAAAAAAAGTATACATTTTTATAGAGCATACTTAAACTTTAATGAACAGATTTCAATCTCAAACCATCAATGTAATTAAAAAATTAACCAAGATTTTTCTGTAATTCATCCAAAAAAGCAGGCCGATTAGCAAACTCATTTCTTAAATCTCTTAAAAAAGATTCAATTCTGCCATCAAAAATCATTAAAGTCTTCAACTCCCGCAGATAAGGCATCAACTGTTGATAATGCTTACGACCAGTTTTACTCTCAATTAATCGCGGTAATACCTGAGTATAAGCTGCAAAGTATTCTTCCACAAACTTATCAGCTAACTGATCGTAATACTTACTCCACCAGTGTAGGGAATTCTCTTCTTGCAATACCTCCAAAGCCCGATCCCAAAGCTCCTCTCTTAAATAAACATTCACCAAAGCAGAATCTCTTCTTTTAGCCAAATTATCCTCTAGCTCTTCAAAATAGCGGGCCCACTCCTCAGCAGTAGCAAGCTCTTTTAATTCCTGATAATATTCAAAATCTAAAGTTTCACAGAAGAGAATTAGCAGATTATACTTATACTTTGCAGAATCAGTCTCTCTATAAATTTCACTTAAAAAACTTCTTAAACGGATAATATAGGTACTAGAACTATCAGCTAACATATCCTCTGCCACTTCCACTGCCTTCTCCAGCTTTCCAATTTCCTTTAATCTCTCAGCATACAGCAAGCAAAAATCTATATCATCTTGATAATACTTAGCTAATATCTGTTCTCGTTCTTCATCGCTACCCAACCTATCCAGTAGCTCTAGTTGTACTTTAACTAAATTTTGAGCCCAATAATGTTCAGACCAACTCTCATCTGAATCCGGCATCTCCTTTGGCAAATAAGGAGTCAATAAATCAAGACAGTACTCTAACTCCTCTTCACTTTCAAGAAGGTCTAATAAAGCTGCCTCATAATATTCGTTAAAATAATCAGGGTCACGTTCAATAAACTTAGCAAATAAATAATCAATATACTCTCCTTTCTGCTCAAAAGTCAGCTCTGCTTTATTAAGGGCTACTACATAGTCCTTCAGATAAATTTCAAACTCCATTCCGTAATAACCGCTTGAATCATCAACTCGATTCATATTTTCAGCGATGCACTCAAATAGGGCCCGATACACCTTAGCCGCCTCCAAAAATCTATCCTTTCTCAAGCATAACTCCGCTCGCTCAGCTACTGAAGAAAAATCCACCTCGCTATAATAGTCGATAAAACCACGATTATCAGCAGCATCTTCGTATAATAAATCAATCTCTTGCTTGTAATCATAAAGACTATTTTCACTAACAGAATCACCAAAGTATATCAAAAAACGCGATCGCAATTCAGCAGACCTCTCCAGTTCTTCTTCCAGAAACTCCTTTAACTCTTCCCACTCCACTCTAGCTAAAAGATCTTCAACATCTTCTTCATTATCTTTTTCTTCAGTTTTTAATCTCTCCAGCACATCACTACCACCTTCATTAACAGACAAAAGAGCAGCAATAATATGCTTGCAATAACCACTATAATCATAAGGACAGCTACAGTTAGCTGTCACAGTCTCTAAATCAACTTCAACCTTATACATCTGACTCCCCAACACTTTAGCCTTAAGCTGAAAATCATTAGTCTTTAACTCTTTAACCCGACCTTCAGCACAATAATTTAATGCTCGCTGAAATGAACTTTCAGTACATAGCTCTCGAATCTCTGCTCTAGTTAGCTCCATCTTAACCCTCCTACTTTAGCCAATACAGAATCACTTTATATCTCTTCTTTAATCAGTTCAATATTTTCTTCAGTCGATTAATTGCCTACTTCTACACGAAGAAAAAAACTCCTTTAAAATACAGAACTTTAAGTTTATTAGCTTAAAAAACCAAGCCCTAACTTTCAAACTAAATAAGCAGAATATTCAAATCCTATTTCTACTCCTACTCTAGAATTTGAATAAAATCGCTTGACAATAGTTTGATATCAAACTATAATATAATCACAGGTTGACTTCACACTTTTTTTTAAGCAGATAGTTTGATCACAAACTAAATTCAAACTATTAAAGGGGGAGTGATTAAAGATGAAAGACCTATTTGATGAAACTCAAATTAACGGAATGGAATTAAAAAATAGGTTTATCAAAGCAGCTACTTGGGAAAATATGGCCGATGAAAAAGGGCACTTAACAGAACAACTGACAAGTGTCTATGATGAAGTATCTAAGGGTGGTGTAGGTTTGATTATTACCGGCTATGCATTTGTTACCGAGGATGAACAGCCTAATCCGGGAATGATGGGAATATACGAAGATTCTTTTATAGACGAATATAGAGAACTTACAGATATGGTCCATAATAACGGTAGTAAGATTGTAATGCAGATAGTTTACGGAGGAACAAAGACTACTTTTAAAACTGAAGATAGAGTTATATTAGGGCCCTCAGCAGTTAAGAATAGCAAAACTGGAGTAATGGCTAAAAAGATGACTAAAGAAGATATCAACGATTTAGTTAAAGCTTATGGTAAGGCAGCAGAAAGATGCAAGAAAGCCGGTTTTGATGGAGTGCAAATCCATGCTGCTCATACCTATCTGTTAAATCAATTTTTAAGTCCTTATCATAATAGAAGAACTGATGAATATGGAGGGACAATAGAGAATCGGGCCCGTATTTTATTCGAAATTCATAACGAGATAAGAGATAGAGTAGGTGAGGATTATCCGGTATTACTTAAAGTAACTGCTGGTGACTTTGAAGAAGGAGGCCAAAGCTTTGCTGAAAGCCTAGATGTATGTAAAGCAATGGCTAAAAAAGGGATCGATGCCATAGAAGTAAGCGGAAATATACATTCAACTGCCCAAGAATATTTTGGTGAGGATTGGTATGGATATACTGTTAAAGAAGGCGCCTTCTTTAAAGATTATGCTACTAAAGTGGCTGCCGAAGTGAATGTACCTATTATTTTAGTAGGAGGACTAAGAGAGTTTGAGGTAATAGAAAATCTGCTCCAAGAAACAGAAATAGAGTACTTTTCAATGTGTAGACCGCTTATGGCTGAACCTAATTTGATTAATCGCTGGCAAGAAGGAGATAGATCCAAGTCAAAATGTAAATCCTGCGGAGAATGTTATACTGAGGAAGGTAATATCTGCATTTTAAATAGATAGAGTAAGATAAATAGCTCCTACATTAAATATCTGTAGGAGCTATTTTGATATATTAGTTAAAAGTTCAAATATAGCTTTTTTAATAATCGCAGAAAATCTTCTGTTTCTTCCTCAGTAAATCCTTCGTAGGCCGTTTTAATTAATTTTTGAGAAATAGAATCAAAAGTCGTTTGTATATTTTTACCCTTTTCTGTAAGTGCTATATAAGTAATTCTTCTATCTTCTTCAGACTTTTGTTTTTTAATATATTCACGTTTAGAAAGTTTATTAACAAGTTGAGTAACAGTAGATTTATCCTTGCCAATTAATTCAGCTATATCCTTCATTTTTAATTTTCCATTATTTTTATACAATACTGAAAGTATAGACCCATGCGAGTGAGCTAAATCATTAATCCCGTGTCTTTTTAACTCATTCTCTATAAATTTACCCGCTTTTTTTCTTATTTTGCTTATGAAAAAGATAGTATACTGTTTATTTTCATTCATCAAATTTCATCGCTGCCAACCTCGTTAATCTATCAGTAGAGAGGAAAGCGCTCTTTCTTTTCACCTCCCGATTGTTTTTTATTTCAATTAATCTTTAAGCTTATAACCTATTTTAAACAAATAGGTAACTAATATAAGCAGAAATATAAATGCTCCGCTAATCACCGTTAATGAAAATAGATAGTTAATATCCGACTCAGCAATAAAGGAATAACGAATCAGATCAACCATATAAACTACCGGATTAAAAAGAGAAACTCTACTCCAAACTCCTGGTAAGGAGCTAACAGAATAAAAAACACCACTTAAAAAGGTCAGCGGAGTAATAAAGAAGTTAGAAAAAATAGAAATATGATCAAACTTTTTCGCCCAAAGACCAGCAATAATCCCCAACAGAGAAAAGATACCGGCAATAATAGTACCGCTCCCCAATAAAAGTAAAGGATGAGCAATAACCGCTCCGGCAAAGAAGATTGAAACTAGATAAATAGCCACTCCTACCGCTAAACCCCGGGCGATACCACCAATCATTAAGCCTAAACTCAGTTGCAGATAAGAAAAAGGAGCCAGTAATAGCTCAATAATGGTTCCTTGATACTTGGCAATTATCAACGAAGAAGAGGTATTAGCAAAAGCATTCTGAATAATCCCCATTACTATTAAACCAGGAATAATAAATCTAGTATAGGAAACCGAGTAACCTACTACCTCTCTCCCTCTTAAAGAATAAGCAAAAATAATTAAATAAAGAGTAGTAGAAATCAAAGGAGCAAAAATAGTTTGAATGGAAACTTTAATAAATCTCAAAACCTCTTTTTTAACTAATGTATAAAATGATATATAATTAATTATTCTCCCCTCCTAGACTAGTTAATTTTAAAAATACATCTTCTAATCTAGCACTGGAGATATCCAGATCATTAATTGGCAGCTTTGATTGATAAAGCTTGTCTAAAAAAGGCTTTAGTTTCTTTTTACTTAGTTCAAAGCTGAGCTTTTTTGAATTCTCGTCAATTTCAAAGTCATGTTCAGTCAACTCCGTTGGTACTCCCTTTACCTGCTCAGACAGTTTAACCTCTACTATCTTCTTATCTATAGAGTTAATTAAGTCTTCCTTGCTATCCACAGCCACTATCTCACCTAAATTCAAAATAGCTATTCTATCACACAGTGCTTCCGCTTCCTCTAAATAGTGAGTAGTTAAAATAATTGTTTTCCCCTGCCTATTCAAGCGGCGAATATATTTCCAAAGGCTGCTCCGCAGTTCTACATCAACCCCGGCGGTGGGTTCGTCTAAAACGATTATCTCCGGATCATGTACTAAAGCCTTAGCAATTAAGAGCCTTCTTTTCATTCCTCCGGATAAATTACGAGCATAGGCATTCTTTTTATCCGCTAAGCCTAACGTAGTTAAAATTTGATTGATCCGCTCTTCATTATCCTTAATCCCAAAGTAACCCGACTGTAGTTTTAAAGCTTCAAAGGGGTTAAAATAGGGATCAATGACAACTTCTTGCGGGACAATACCCAGCTTATGCTTGGCCTGACGATGATTACGGTCAATATCAGTCCCTAAAATACTTACCTGACCTGAATCTTTATGAGCTAAGCCGGCTAAAATCTTAATTAAGGTACTTTTACCGGCGCCATTGGGCCCTAATAACCCAAAAAACTCTCCTTTTTTAATCTCTAAATTAATATCACTTAAAGCCTGTAAATCACCATAACTCTTATTTAAATTCTCAATTTCAATAGCTACTGACATAGTCGTTTTCCCTTCCATAAAAATTAGTATAATGTATAAAGTCCTTCTCGACGCAGACTAAAATCTGACTAGACCTTAAACCATAAAATCAAAACCTAGAATTATATTAAATTCAGCAAATTTAATCTATAAACTCCATTGGCTCATCACCATAAATACTTATTACTGGCAACAAGCAGGCTCCTAAGCCTATGAAAAATACACTCCCTAATAATATATCCTGTTGAGGCCAAAGACGAAACACATTAATAACAATTCCGGTAGTGCTCTCTAAATAACTACTTACAAAGTCTGCCACTAAATAACCGCCTAAGGTACCCAACAATAAACCAAGTAGGATAATTACTACTCCCTCTAAGAACACTATCAGCATCACCTTAATCTGCGAAGCCCCTAACATCCTCATTACTGCCATATCAGAGCGTCCTTCGGCAACAGAACTTAATAAAGCCAGTAAAATAGAGCTTAAAGCTACTGCTAAAGTAACAATCGCAAATATATTAACTACTGTAGTTCCTTCACTAATTACTTCCATCAACTGCCTCAATACTGGAGATACAGCAGCTGCCTGCAAAGAGTAATCACTTGAATTATTAAGCTCATTTTTTAGCGAAGAAAGAGCCTGGATATCGGTGCTTTCTACTAAAATTGCAGTAAGTTCCAAATCGCCAGCTTGATAATGAAAGTCATCGTGGCTATGTCCATTGTGACTGTGGTCATCGTGACTATGGCCATTGTGACTATGATCATCGTGACTGTGGTCATCATGACTATGGTCATTGTGACTGTGATCATCATGGGTACAAGCATCACTATCAATCTTATGGATTACAGCTTGACCCTCTTCGAAAAAAGAATAGTGAGTAGCATAAACATGATGAGCAGCCCAGACACTTTCTATATCAGTAAAGATTACTCTATCATCAACGCCCTGGCCTTCATCTAAAATTCCTACTACTTCATAGGTGAAGTCATGCTCATGGCCATTATGTGCTCCCTCAATTCCGTGTACTCCCTTAAAAGTAGAGCCTATTTCTAAATCCGTTTCTCTAATTAACTTAGCACCAATTACTGCTTCCCCTGCTTCTTCTATAAATCTACCTGCAATTAATAAGTCCTCTACCTCTTCGGGATCATCTCCAAAATAAGTATAATCAGTACCTACAATTCGATGTCCTTGATAACTATCACCTAAGGCCATCGGGACGGCCTTTTTAACTCTTTCATCTCCTTTAAGCTCCTCGAAAACTTGATAATCTATATTTCCCGAGGGAACCTCATAGTGAAACAAGGTGCTTAAAGTTAACTGAGTCGGACTACCTGGAGCTCCAATTACTAAATCATGGCCGCGCGGGCCCTCAACTATACTCTCCTGCAAACCCGAAGAAATAATTAAAATAGTAAGTAATAAAATAACTCCTAAAGCAACCGAAAGTATAGTTAAAATAGAGCGCAAAGGCTTATTTGATAAGTTACGATATACTAAAGTAAAAACTCCCATTAACTATTCTCCTTTCCTGCTGTCAAGGCTTGGTTAATTTCTAAAATATCTATTAAACGCGGAAAACTATTCCCTAACTCTCGATTATGAGTAGCAGTCAACAAAGTAATATTCTTTTCAGTACAGATCTCTCTTAATAGCTCCATAATCTCCCTACCAGTCTGATAGTCTATATTACCAGTAGGCTCATCAGCCAGCACAACCTTAACTCTATTAGCTAAGGCTCTAGCAATAGCCACTCGCTGGGCCTCTCCTTGCGAAAGCTGACTAGGTCGATGCTCTAAACGATGCTCTAAGTTAACCTTAGCTAATAACTCCTTAGCCCTCGTTCGCTGCTCATTCTTACTTCTTTCCCCAGCAAAAAGCATAGGTAACATTACATTCTCTAAAGCCGTCAAGGTACTCAGCAAATTAAGCCTTTGAAATATATAACCTACTCTCCGAGTTCGAAAAATATCCCGTTGATTTTGAGGTAGATCATTAAGCTCTATCCCGTCAACTCTTACCCGACCGCGACTAGGCATAATCACTCCGGCAATTAAGTTTAAAATAGTAGTTTTACCGGAACCGCTCGGGCCCATCAAAGCTACCTGACTCCCCGCTTCAATCTCCAAACGGGGAATATCCACCACTGTCAATTTGCCTGATTCAGTATTATATCCTCTTTCAATATTTTCTAATAAAATCATAACATTCCTCCTAGACTTTGAATAATATCTACAACTTTAGCTCCCCTATAGCTAAGTTAATCAAAAAAATAAAATAACCTGCTAAAAATAAGAAAAAAATCAAGCTTTTTAGCTAAAACCATTAACTTAGACATTACTTTTTAACAAAGTGAACGAAAATAATTATTTAATCTTTTTTGAAACAGTTCATCCCACCTCTCAGCAAAGGGATTTTTAGAAATATAAGGCGTATTATACATCACTGCCAAGGAAAAGCAGTCTGCAAATATAGTTTTCTTCCTTATTTTACTAGCCGGAGCAAATTTAGAAGCATAGATTTCTTCAAAACTGCTCGGAAAAGCCTCTTCTCCTTCAGTTAAAGACTCACATAATAGTAAGCCTACTCCATGCAAAAACTCAGTTTCAGGAGTTCTGCTCTGTTTTCCTTGCTCTTGTTTAGCTTTAAAAATGGCTATTAGATTAAATTCAGGGTGAGTAAATGAATTATACTCTCGATGACTATAAGGTATCAAGTATAATTTAAAAGCAAATTTATCTTGGCTATGCTCTACTAGCTTGCTTATTCCAAAGTCATATAACAGTTTAATCAATTCTAAAACAACTGCTTCCTCCAATAAATAATAGTCTGACTTAAAAAAGCCATTTAGAATTTTCAATAACTGTTGATATATCCTAATTTCCTTGCTTACATACTTTATTCTAATACTTCCATTTAAATATCTTAAAACAAAATCACATAAATCCTTTTTAATTTCAACTATCTCAAAAGAGCTTGAGTAATCTTGAGCAGATAACATATTTTCAATAAATAAATCACAAAAAATCAAATTTGACTTTCCACTAACACTTCTTTCTAATAGTAATTTCACTAACTTTTTCAGAGCAGCTAAGTCACCTGCTTCTATTAAGCTACTAACAGCCTCTCTGGGCCCTACCTCCTTCATAGCCTCTCACCCCTTTAAATAAAAAAAGCCTGCATAATTGCTACACAGGCCACTAAATATAATGCAAATATATTACTTATATCCTTATTCTTAATTTAAAACTTTATGAAAAGCGCAAGGTTAAATATTCATAAATTGTATTAAATATCCAGATTGTCAGCTAAATTAGCATTCTTCATAATAAATTCTCGTCTTAACCTAACCTTAGAACCCATCAAACGAGTGAAAACACCATCAGCTTCCCGTTCATCATCAATTTCTACCTTTTCTAGCCTTCTGTGTTCGGGATCCATAGTAGTAGTCCATAACTGTTTAGGGTTCATCTCCCCTAAACCCTTATAGCGTTGAATATTAACCTTGCTTCTATCCAGATCACCCTGTAAATACTGGCTTAACTGTTGCTCAGAATATAAATATTTGCTATTACCACGATAACTGACCTTATATAAAGGCGGTTGAGCAATATAGAGATGCTCTTCTCTGATCAACTCCGGCATATAGCGATAAAAGAAGGTTAAAAGTAAAGTGCAGATATGAGCTCCATCGATATCAGCATCGGTCATAATAATAATCTTATGATAGCGCAGCTTATTTATATCAAAATCCTCTCCAATCCCAGTACCTAAAGCGGTAATAATAGCTGCAATTTCATTATTATTAATAATTTTATCCAAGCGGGCCCGCTCCACATTCAAAATCTTACCCTTTAAAGGCAAAATAGCCTGAAACTTTCTATTTCGGCCCTGTTTAGCCGAACCTCCAGCCGAATCACCCTCGACTAAGTATAGTTCACTCCGTTCAGCTTTACGACTACTGCAGTCCGATAACTTACCGGGCAGTTTATTACTGCTTAATACTCCCTTGCGCCTAGTTAGCTCCCGGGCCTTTTTAGAAGCCTGGCGGGCCCTAACCGCCTCCAAGGCCTTATTAATCACCCGCTTAGCCATATCAGCATTACGAACTAAATAACGACTCAAATAATCGTAAACAGCACTCTCCACCACACTCCTAATTTCACTATTACCTAACTTAGCCTTAGTCTGTCCTTCAAACTGAGGTTCGCTAAGCTTCACATTCACTACAGCCGTTAAACCCTCGCGCAAATCACGTCCTGTTAAGTTGGAATCCTTTTTATTTAATAAGTTATTCTCCCGAGCATAGCTATTAAAAACTCTCGTCAAGGCCGTCTTAAAGCCTGTCAAATGTGCTCCCCCATCGGAGGTATTGATATTATTAGCAAAGGTATATATCCGCTCATTATAGCTTTTATTATACTGTAAGGCTACCTCTACATAAGCTTCCTCGAACTCCTCTTCTAGATAAATAATCTTTTTGTGGAGCGGATCGCGGTCTTGATTCAGATGTTCAATAAAGGCTTTTAAACCTCCCTCATACTGATAAACAACCTCTTTTGCAGATTCCTGGCGTTGATCAACTAAGCTGATCTGTAGCTCCTTATTTAAAAAGGCCGATTCCTGTAATCTCTTAGCCAATACTTCAAACTTAAACTCAGTCGTATCAAAAATCTCTGCATCAGGCTTGAATTCAATCTTGGTTCCACTTTTATTAGTAGGGCCCTGCTTTTCAAGCTCAGTAACCGGCACTCCCTGTTCATACCTTTGAAAATAAACCTGTCCTTCTCGATAAATCTCCAACTCCAGCCACTCCGATAAAGCATTAACCACCGAAATCCCCACTCCGTGCAGACCACCAGAAACCTGATAACCACCTTGTCCAAACTTACCTCCGGCATGTAAAGTGGTTAAAACTAGTTGAGCTGCCGGTAGATCCTTTTTAGGATGGATATCTATCGGAATCCCCCGCCCTTTATCTCTAACAGAAACCACATTTCCTGCTTTAATTTCAACTTGAATTTCACTTCCATAGCCAGCCAAAAACTCATCAATGCTATTATCCACCACCTCCCAAACTAGATGGTGTAAACCCTTAGTACCAGTACTACCAATATACATTCCTGGCCTTTTGCGAACCGCTTCTAAACCTTCTAAAACATGAATCTGCTCTGCATTATAGTCTAACTCCTGCTTCAAATTTACCTTAGCCAATTTTAATACCACCTTTCTTATCTCTAGACAATTAAAAGCTGATTAAATGTATATTTTTAACAGTTGAATTCAATTGTCTATTATTATACCAAAGATTTAGGCAGAATACCAGTTTTAAATCTAGCTTAAACAAATATGGCCCAAATTAAAGTATAATTCCTTTAACAAAAAAAGGAGAGCAGAATTTGCTCTCCTAACTAAATATCACTCAACTTTTAAAATTTTTCACCTAAATCAACAGCATTAAAAACATTACCATAAAGTAAACTAGCTGTTGTAAAACTCCTCTGCTTTCCAATCCCGGCTCTGGAATTGCTTTGATCTTTTGCTGATACTCATCTCGATTTAGCTCCCCACTTTCATATAACTGGATTAAATAACTCTTATACTTATTAGCAACTTGATAATACTGTTTTTTATACTCAGCTTCCGTTAGTAAATAATCACTATAAGCTTGATTTAAACGCTTACGATATATCTTAAAATCTTCAGCTGTCTTAATTTCAAACTTCTCCTTATCTACTACCCCAGATTCAACTTTATTTTTTGCTTCTTGCCCCTTTAATTCAGCAATTTTATTTTCTACATTAGCTATCCTTTTATCTATTTCCGCTATTACATCTGCTTCTGCTAATTTTATATCTGCTAGTTTAGCTGGAAAGGTAGAATAAATATAAGCAGCGGAATTTAAGTCACCATAAAGATAATTTTCGTCATAGGATTCATAATTATGTAAGAATAACAGCTTAAACAGCTCCTGATTAGCAAAAATAATATTTACACTTTCAATTTGACTAACTATCTTCTCCGGTAAATCCTTTCGCCATTTACTTCTATTACTATCCTCCAGCCAAGGCATTCTATATTCTGGGATTTCCATCACTGAACGATGAAAAGACTTAGATCTATTATGTATATGGATACTCAAACCTTCATTTCTCGACCTAATATAATTAGCATAAAAAGCCACTACTTCCTCTCTATCGTTTAAAAATACTACTAAAACTGGAACTTCAACTATTCGCCCACGATAATCGCCTGCTAAAAGATCTCTATTAATACTGTCCACCCTACCTTGATCTGGATAAAGATAGTCCTGATATCTATTTAATATCTCTACAGAACTTTGATAGTAATCTTGCTTTAAAGTTATCGATTTAGGAACACTTATCTCAATCTTGCCTGCTCCTCTATCTCGAACCTCCACTTCATCATCAATTTTCAGCTCAAACATTTTATAAGGATCTACAAAGTTCTTTAGCTCCTCTAAGTACTCTTTTATCATCTCTAGCCTAGCTATTCTTTGTTCTTCTATCTCCAACACAAGCTCCTGGCCAGCCAAAGGTTTTATAGTTGCAGCTTCTCCTACCCCAATCACTAAAACAAGCATCAAAATTAAGAGCACCACTCCCAACCTAAACATTGTCACTTCCCCCTTATTAAAACTTATTTTCAATTTATCACCTACAATCCACACCGCTTACTTACCAAGGAGAAATAACAGCCAGCCTATACTTAATAGCATCAAATTCTTAATATTCAGAAAATTTAGACAAATAGAAGCAAAAAAATTCTCTTAAAATTTCATCCAATTTTAAAAAGACTAAGTACTCGTAGTTGATGGTACACTAAGTAATTTCATTATATCAAACATAAACTTTAATTCCAAGTGAAAATTAAAAAAATATCTCTAATTATGTTTAAATCTTCATATTAGCAGCAAGTAAAGATAAAAATATTGACTAATAGCTAAATTAATATTATACTAAAAAAGGTCAAAGCTATTTTTTAGAAAGGAGACTTGAAAATGATTGAAGAAGATATTACTCCCATTGCTATTGAAGATAAGATGAAGGAGTCTTATTTAAACTATTCATTAAGCGTAATTATCGGTCGGGCCCTACCCGATGTACGCGACGGATTAAAACCTGTGCACCGTCGAATTCTTTATGCTACTCAAGACTTAGGTTTAAGTGCGGATAAACCACATAAAAAATCGGCTCGAATTGTAGGTGAAGTTTTAGGTAAGTACCATCCGCACGGTGATGCAGCCGTTTATGATGCTATGGTCAGAATGGCTCAAAACTTTAACCAGAGGTATACCTTAATCGACGGTCACGGTAACTTCGGCTCTATTGACGGCGATAGTGCTGCTGCTATGCGTTATACCGAAGCCCGGCTTACCGAATTAGCTCAGGAAATACTCGGCGATATCAAAAAAGAAACCGTTGACTTCGTTGATAATTTCGATGGTAATCTCCAAGAACCGACAGTACTACCGGCTAGAGTTCCCAATCTCTTAGTTAATGGCTCCAGTGGGATTGCCGTAGGGATGAGTACTGATATTCCTCCTCATAATCTCAGTGAAACTATTTCGGCTTTAATTCACTTATTACATAATCCAGACTCTAGCTTAGAGGAGTTAATGGAGCATTTACCCGGGCCCGACTTTCCTACGGGAGCCCAGATTATCGGCGATGAAGAAATCAAAAAAGCCTATCGAACCGGTAAAGGTAGAATTATCCTCAGAGCCAAAACCGAAATTGAAAAAGTAAGCAGCAGTAAAAAAAGAATCATCATCTCAGAAATTCCCTATCAGCTAAACAAAGCAAAACTGATAGAAGAAATGGCTACAGTAGTTAAAAAAGAAAAAGTAGAAAATATAGTCGATATCCGCGATGAATCCGATCAAGAAGGCTTAAGGGTAGTTATCGAACTAAAAAGCAAAGCTAATCCTGAAATTGTACTTAATCGGCTCTATAAATATACCTCATTACAGAGCAGTTATCGAATTAATTTATTGGCTTTAGTAGATCAAAAGCCACAGACTATGGGGCTTAAAACTATCTTACAGCACTTTTTGGACTTCAGACGCGAGGTTATCACCCGGCGAAGCACCTTTGAACTCAATCAAGCTAAAAAACGCCAACATACTTTAAAAGGGATTCAAACAGCACTGGACAGCTTAGATAAAGTGATAAGTGTCATCCGTAACTCCCCTTCAGCTAAACAGGCTCAGAAAAATCTCCAAGAAGAGATTGGCGTCTCGGCCCAACAAGCCAAAGCAATTCTAAACATGAAATTACAGCGCTTAGTAAGCTTAGAAAGAGAAAAAATAGAAGCAGAAGCCGCTGAGTTAAAGAAAAAAATAGAACGTTTAACCTCAATCCTAGAACAACGGCAAGTAATGAATAAGTTAATAACTAAAGAACTAAGAGAAATTAAAGCAGAATATGGAGATCATAGAAAAACAGAAATTATCGCTGATGGGTCAAAAGCAGAATTAGATGAAAGTGATCTCATCAAAGATGAAGATATAGTCCTTTCGCTATCTTATCACAAATATCTAAAAAGAAGTAACGACCGGGATAAGCTACGTGCCAGCAAAGACGACTATATTACTCATATTTTCAGCGGTACTACCAGAGATGATCTTTTATTCTTTACTAATCAAGGGCAGGTTCATATTTTAAATACACATCAAATCCCAGAGCATCATGGTCTATCCACCGGTGATCCTTTAAGCGACTTTTTGAAACTGCCTTTAGATGAAAAAATTGTAGGTGTGCTTCTCTTAAGCGAAGAAATTAAAAATAAATATATCAGCATTGTTACTAAAAAAGGGCGGGTCAAAAAAAGCTTAGCTCGAGAATACGAAACAACTATCTCCTCTCTGAAGGCCATTAAACTCAATCAAGACGACGAAGTAATCGACGTTAAGATCACCGACGGCAACCAAAAGTTTTTATTAGGAACTAAACAAGGACAGACTATTCACTTTGAAGAAGGCGAAATCTCCGCCACTGGTCGTAATACCAAAGGAGTTAAAGGAATAGACTTAGCGAAAAATGACGAAGTAATTGCCTTTAACCTAACTAAACCCCAAGACTTTGTAGTAGCAATTAGTGCCGATGGTAGAGGGAAGCGAAGTAAACTCGAGGCCTACACCACTCAGAATCGAAATGGCAAAGGACTGCAAACTTTAAGCAGCGATAAGTACGAACTAATCCAAGTGATAACAGCTGCCGAAAATGATCAACTGCTATTAGTAAACAGCGAAGGTGAATTGCAAAAGATTAATGTAGCCGAAATAACCTTAACTAAAAGAATAGGTAGTATGTACTCTCAACTACAGTCTTCAAATACAAAATTGGAAAAAGCAATCAAACTACCCAAATAAATTCAATAAAGCCTTTAATCCTGACGGGTTAAAGGCTTTCTAAGCTAATAATACAGTTTATTAATTAGTAAGTTTCATAATTTCAGTACTGATTAAAGGTAAAGACTTAACACTATCCACAACTCCAGCCTCAAAAGCTGACTTTGGCATTCCATAGACTACTGAAGTTTCTTCATCCTGAGCAATAGTATAACCACCAGCATTTTTAATTGCCTTCAGACCTCGAGTCCCATCGCGACCCATTCCAGTTAAAACTACTCCAATTATACTCCCCGGATAATGTTCCGCTGCTGACTCCATAGTCAAGTCTATAGCTGGACGTACATTATGCTGCTTAGCACTGCGGTCTATATCAACCTCTCCCTTTTTTCTAACCAACAAATGATAATCCCCTGGCGCTATTAAGGCCTTACCAGGCCTAATTTTATCTCCCGGCTCTGCCTCCTTAACCTCTAAAGCAGAAAGTCTATCTAACCTTTCAGCTAAAGATTTGGTAAAGTTAGGCGGCATATGTTGAACTACTAAAACTCCTAAACCAAAGCCACTTTCAAGGTTAGTTATTACCTCTTTAAGCGCTCTGGGCCCGCCAGTAGAAGCTCCAATAATCAATAGCTCCTGCTTACCCTTAACTCTACTTACACTACTTTTCCGTTTAGTTTCAGTCCTTGTGGTTGTTTTCGGAGTAGTTTCTCTTTTCTTTTCTAACTTATCTTGAGCCAGTAGCTTAGACTGAGCAGCCACCTTAACTTTTTTAACCAAGTCGGCTTCTATCTCCTCAATATCTAAAGAAATAGAACCTGAAGGTTTAGGTATAAAATCAATAGCCCCTAGCTCTAAGGCTTCAATAGTAGTCCGACTATTCTCTTGAGTTAGACTACTCAACATAATAGTTGGAGTTGGTTTTTTATCCATCAACCAACCTAAAAACTCTAAACCATCCATTCGGGGCATCTCTACATCAAGAGTAATTACATCTGGACTTAGTTTTTCCAGCTTTTTAATGGCATCTTCACCATTTCTAGCAGTATCTATCACTCTAATTCCCTCAACATCCAGCATTGAAGAAATCATTTTTCGCATAAAAGCAGAATCATCGACAACTAAAACCCCAATCTCCGTGGCCAAAAAATCACCTCTTTAGTTACTAACTTAAAATATTTTTCATAGCCTCTTTAACCTTTTCCGGCTTAATCGGCTTAACAATAAAGTCTTCAGCACCAGCCTCCAAAGCGTCTACCACCATTGGCTTTTGACCCATAGCACTACAAACAATAATCTTAGCATCTGGATCAACCTTCTTTATTTCAACCATAGCCTCAATACCATCCATTTCCGGCATAGTAATATCCATAGTCACCAGGTCTGGATTTAATTCCTGATATTTCTGCACAGCATCTATTCCATTAACAGCTTCTCCGACCACTTCATAACCTTCTTCTTCAACTAATTTAGATAACATAGTCCTCATAAATTGGGCATCATCAACGATTAAAACTGTACTCATCTAAATTCCCTCCTAACCATGTGTTATTTCTTCAATATCAATAATTAAAGCTACACTACCGTCACCCAAAATAGTAGCTCCTGCTATCTTTTCCACTCCATCTGATAAATCATTAATTCGTTTAATTACTACTTCCTGCTGGCCAATAATAGAATCAACAATTAAACCGTAACTTTCCTCACCAATCCGAACTACAACTACTGAAATCTGCTCCGGCTTCTGTTCATAGCTAGGCTTATTAAGTTCTTCTCTTAAAGAGATCAAAGGCACTACTGTACCTCGCCTTTGAATAACTTCCTCTTGACGGATAGTCTTTATATCTTCCTCAGTAACCTTAACAATCTCTTGAATAGTATCCAAAGGTAGCACATACTTTTGCTCCACAACTTCTATTAAAAATCCTTGAATAATAGCTAAGGTTAACGGAAGTTTAATAGTAAAAGTAGAGCCTACTCCTACCTGTGAATAAATATCAACTGAACCGCTTAACGATTCAATTTTATTTTTAACTACATCCATTCCTACCCCACGACCAGAAACATCACTTACTTCTTCAGTAGTGCTAAATCCAGAAGAAAAAATAAGATTAATTATCTCTTGGTCACTGAGATTTTCCGCTTCCTCACGAGTAACTACTCCTTTACTGACGGCCTCCTGCTTAATATACTCAGGATTGATCCCTCCTCCATCGTCTTTAATTTCAATAATTACATTATTACCTTCGTGAAAGGCTGACATCTTAACAGTACCAACAGGGTCCTTACCTGCCTTTTTTCTTTCTTCAGGACTTTCAATTCCGTGATCTACTGCATTACGAATAATATGTACTAAAGGATCACCAATCTCATCAATAATAGTTCTATCTAATTCTGTTTCTTCTCCCTCAATTTCCAAATTGATTTCCTTATTTAACTCCTGAGCTAAGTCTCTAATCATCCGTGGAAAACGATTGAAAACTATATTTATCGGCACCATCCGCATTTTCATTACCGAATCCTGTAACTCAGTAGTAACCTTACCTAAAGACTTCAGCTGTTTATTCAACTCATCTAGTTCATAGCTTTCTCCAACAGACTCTACTTGAGTACGCTTAATTACCAGTTCAGCTACTAAGTTCATTAAGTCATCTAATCTCTCTACATCAACCCGAATAGTACTGCTAGACTTCAACTTACGGGAGATAGAACTACCAGTGCTTTTTTTCTGCTGTTGAGCCTTCTTTTGCTGCTCCTCTTCTTTTAACTGAGCTAAAGATTCAATTCTCTTTAAGTCCAAGTCTTCAATCTCAGAAATTCTTTCTATAGCCTCTAAAATAGAGTCTGAATCTGCTTCACTTACAAAAAGAATATAAAACTCCTTAGCTACCTCTGCATTTTCTATATTTTCTAAAGCAGGGTTCCCCTTAATCAGTTCTCCCAATTCATCTAGTTCATCTCTAACCATCTTAGCTCGCAAGGATTCAAAAACACAACCATCATCCAAAGTTACTTTCAATAAGTAGATAGTTCCTGCTTCCAAGTCTATCTCTTCTTTAGCCTGAGCTATCTCTTGGTCATCTAAATTTAAAGCAAAGTCTTCAACACCAGTGCTTTCTGACTCAAACTCTATACTTAGGTCTGCTAAACTATCTATAACCTCTGTTTCTACTTCTTTGATTTCAGAAATTCCTACTACCAGCTCTGCTATATCTTCAGGAAGCATCTCTGTAATCAAAAGTATATGAAATACCTGACCTACTTCAGCATCTTCAATGTTTTCCAAAGGAGGATTACCTTTTAACAGTTCGCTATACTCAGCCAACTCATCACTTACCATTTTAGCTCGCAAAGATCTAAAAGCACAGTCCTCCTCTAAGGTTACTTTTAATAATAAAGGTACTGATTCTTCTGTTAACAGCTCCTGAGCAGCCTCAATCTCTGCCGCATTTAGACCCACACTATAATCCGTTCCCAAAGCAACAGTTTCTTGAGAAGTACTTTCTATTTCATCAATACAGTCACCACTAGCACACCCTTTAAGATTATCAATTACATCTGCTAACTCACCAGCTACAGCATCTTCACCTTCATTAATCAATATCTCTAAGGTATCCACTGCTTCAAAAAGTCTATTTATAATTTCAGTATTAACATTCATTTCCTGATTTCTTAACCTATCTAGGATATTCTCCATAACGTGAGTTAAATTGCTGACCTTTTCAAAACCCATAGTTCCAGCCATACCTTTTAAAGTATGAGCAGCCCTAAACAGCTCTTTAATAATCTCCAAATTATTAGGATTACTTTCTAAATCTAAAAGAGAGGTATTCAAAATTTCTAAATGTTCTCTAGATTCTGTAGCATACAGCTCCTTTAATTCATCCGTATCCATAATCTTACGCCCTCCTTTATCACGCTTATTCCTCTATAACCACATCTTCACTAACCTGCTCTAACTCAATCTTTTCTTCGGTAGTTAGTAACTTATCCAAAGCTAATAAAATTATAATTCTATCATCTATTTTTCCAATTCCCTTTAGGTAATCACCCCTGATTCCAGCAATCTTTTGAGGAGCATCTTCAATATCATTAGGATCTATCCTCAGAACTTCAGATACTGAATCCACAATCAAACCTACATCTTGATTATCCATCTCTACAATGATAATCCTGGTCTTTTTAGTATCCTCCTCTTCTACTCCAAAGCGTTTTCTTAAGTCAATTACCGAAATAATATCTCCTCGCAAATTAATAATTCCAGACATAAAGTCAGAACTATTAGGCAGTTTGGTAATCTCCTGTAGCCTGATGATTTCCTGCACCTTAGTAATCTTAACTCCAAATTCTTCACCACCTAAATTAAAAACGATTAGTTGTTGCGTACCATTACTCATCTTAATAATCTCCTCCTTCCAAAAACAAAAATAGCCAGTATTAACTCTTTGTAATATAAAAGTTCGTGACCTAATTAATAATTCCTGCATATTTTAAATAAAAAGAAAACGATCTACGTTACCAACTAAATAACATCTTAAATACTCCCCAAAACTTAAATTTAATAAACTTAGTCGTCCAGTCCAATTCCGTCTTATCACAGACAGTAGAAATACTAAACTTATCAAATTCTCCTTTTAAATTTAACTCTTCCCCACTCTCTAAAGCAGCCACTTTAGTATCCAAAAGCTCCTTTAACTTCTTAGCATCTTTAATTCTTTGGCTTACATGTTCTTTAGTAGCTTCATCTATTCTATTATACTTATGCTTTAATTCATTTAGTCTTTCAGCTGCGGAATATGTTTGTTCTACAATTTCCTTTCTAGTCATCCATTTTGTTTCATAGCTTAATATTTCTTGCCAAGAAGGATTAGTTAAACGTTGGCGATGATCTTCTAAGGTATGAGCTAGCTTTTTATAACCCATCAGCTCCGGCTTTTCAAAAGCTAAGCTACCTGGATCTAGAAAAGGGCCCATTGGCGAAATAAAACAGGATAATCGCTGATCATACTTGTTGAATAAATGTTCACAGTAGTCTATAGTCTCCTGCACCGATTGAACCGTCTGTTTAGGCAGTCCAATCATAAAAAAGACATCGATTCTATTACAGTCCAAATCCGCTGCTATATCCAAAGTTGCTTCCATTTCTTGATTAGTATAATAAACTTCTTTATCTTGAGCTGCTCTAACCTCTTCACAATGGCTTTCTGGAGAAAGCTCTAAACTCCAATTTTTCACTGCTTGATCTATGCCTTCTAAAAACTCTGCTGAAGCTGGACTAAATAGTTCAAATATAATCTCATTTTTAAGCTTAAGCTGTTTTAGTTTAGCTAAAAGCTGCTCAGCATACTCCTGGCCTGCCTGACGGATATCTCCGATAATAAAAATTGGGCCACGAGAAAAAGTAGCTATTTCCTTAATATTCTTAGCTAAGCTAGCCGGACTTCTAAAGATAGGGCCCGATCTCTGATTATAATGCTGATTAGTACAATTAGAACGTCCACAAGTTACACAGCCCTGTTGACAACCCTTAACTGAAAAAACCGTAGTAATAGGATTCTGCAACCAACCATCAAAAGGGAGCATGCTCTCCAAATCTCGATACTTCAGTACATTTTTAATCATAATATCCGTTCTCAAATCAACATAGTCTAAATTATCAGGATTAAAGCTAAGCTCATTAACTACCGTCTCTCCATCTTGCTGCCAAGTTAAATTAGGCACCTTACTTAGCGAAGTATCATCCTTAACACTCTTTAACAGTTCCAGAAAAGGCTTCTCTGTACAGTCACCCCGCAATACATAATCAACCTGTGAATATTCTATTAACTCATCATGAAAATAAGTAGAAGATAGTCCTCCAAAAACAACCGGAGTATCAGGATGCTCCTCCTTAACTATCTTAGCTACTTCCAAAGAACCATGAGCATGCGGAAGCCAGTGTAAGCCAATTCCAAAAAACTGCGGGTCTAAATCTGCAATAAACTCTCTAACCTCAAAGTCTTCATTTCTCATCATCTTTACAGCTAAATTAACGATTCTAACTCTATAACCCCGCTCTTCTAAATAACTTTGAATAGTTAAAAAACCCAAAGGGTACATCTCAAATACTGGCGAAGAAGGAATTAAATCACTAACCGGGCCATAAAGAATAGCTTTTTCGCGAAAATCATATACACTCGGTGGATGTAATAAAACCACATCTGTTTCTGTAAACATTAGCATCTTCCTTTACTTATAATTGATATTATTAAAATAAAAACTTGCTTTATTCATATTTCTGGCAAAGCAAAAAAGAATCCTTCTTTTTTGACTTAATTTATCAAAACAAATACCTACTAAACAAAACCTACCATCTGTTACTAATCAGAATATTGAGAATATCTTATTTAAAGTTATTATATAACCTTATACCATAGCTAACTTATACAAGCAGTATCACTAACAAGCCTAATATCCAACAATAATAAGCAAAAAAACTCATTTTTTTATTCTCTACAACCTTCATCAATAATTTAATAGCAATATAACCTGAAATCAAAGCAGATAAAGTTCCCACTAGTATCTGTAATAAAGTTACATCACCAGTTCCATATCGAATTAATTCTATACTTTCTAATAAAGTAGCTCCTAATACAATCGGAATCGACATTAAAAAAGAATAACGAACCGCTAGTTCTCTATCCAAACCCTTAAAAAGTCCGGTAGTAATAGTAACCCCTGAACGAGATAAACCCGGAAATAAAGCAGTAACCTGAGCTAAACCAACTACTAGGGCATCCTTAATATTCATCTCACCCATTGTTTTACCTTTTTTAATTACTTTATCAGAGAGCCATAATAAAACACCAGTAATTAATAACATAAACCCAAATACTATTGTCTGGCGAAATACTCCTTCAAAAAAAGATTTAAACAAAACACCTGTTACTCCGACAGGAATAATACCTATAATTATATATTTACTAAATCTAGGATAGTTAGAATCTTTATCAAATTTAAAGATTTCAACTATATCCCGCCAAAATACAGCTACAATAGCTAATAAATTACCAAAATGAAGAAAAATACTTAATGTTAAACGTTCATGAATCCCTAAAAACTCCTGTACAAATACCAGATGACCCGAACTACTGATTGGCAAGGGATCTACTACTCCTTGCACAATTCCTAAAGCTATTACTTCAATTAAGTTCATCTTCAGCCTCCCACCTATCTTTTAAGTAAAAAACTTCACTTACAATTCTACATTATAGCACAAATACCCTCCTAAAATCAATCAAAAGCAATTTTTATATCCAACAAATAAAAGCACCCTTAAGGGTGCTTTTAAAAGAGTTTATTCACAACAATTTATTTCTTCTGTAGCAGCAGAAACTTCATCCATTACCTGACCGCATCCTTCACAAAGAAAACTATTTCCAGCACTGCTCATCTCTTCTCCGCAACACAGTGGAGCTGAAAACTCAGTTCCGCAGTTTTCACATGCAAACTCACTCATGCTTTACCTCCTTTATAATTTGAACTCCAAATCACTGTTATTATCTTTTCATAAGCAGAGAAGATTATACTGGAATAAAATAACTCCCCCCCTTTCTCTAAGTTGATATGTACATTATTTTTTAATTTGTTCGCAAGCGAGCAAATAAATGTTGACCAATAGTTTTAATTGGTTCTGTATTCTCAAAAATCCAACTAGCAGTAGCAGTACGAGGATTATAATAATAAAGCGCTCCTCCGCTAGGATCCCAACCTCTTAAAGCATCTTCAGCAGCATCATAAGCCATCTGATTAGGGGTCAAATTAATCTGTCCATCCAAAACAGCTGAAAAAGCATAAGCACCATTAGTTCGCTGATAAACAACTCCATCAATAGTATTAGGGAACTCATTACTATCAACTCTGTTTAAAACTACAGCAGCTACTGCAACCTGTCCTTTATAACTCTCTCCTCTGGCTTCGGAATAGACTGCTCTAGCTAAAGTCTCCAACTCTCTTTGTCCAGCATTATAACGATAATAAACTGGAATTTCTTCAGATGACGAATCATCTTCTTCTTTCTCATCAGGTATCGTTTCTTCATAGTCTGTATCTGTTGAATCCTCCCCAGAAGAATCAGTCAAACCATCATCAGCCGGTATATCTGCCTCTGCATCTGAACTTCTACCTAATAAAGATAATAAAAATATCATTCCTATTCCTTTAAAAATATTCCTATAATCGTCTCTTTCCAAGGCCCAAGCAGTATCCACCAGCAAAAAACCTGTCATAAAAGGAACTAATAGACTAACAATCAACAAATAAACAATTATTCTTTTTTCAATTAATCTTCCCACTTCCAAGTTCTCCCCTTTCATTTTGCTTTATTTAACTTATAGTTGCAAACTATTATAGCAAATTTCAAGGAGGATTGGTATAGTAAAATGTGCTAGCCGATGTCAGTCATTTTAGGGCCCTAGCCACCTATAATAAAGGAATATTTGACAAGCTAAACTCCAAACTATATAATAACTCCATACTTATATAACTTATGACATATTAACATAAATAACAAGGAGGTTAAGCTAATGTCTTATCGTACACATTCTACTTTTGGAATTTTATTTGCTCTAATTATCATTCTAATCAGCAATAATCTAAATAGACTACTCCATTCTGACTTTCTTTTTGTTCTCAATCGGGCCGAACCTTTAACTCTCTATCTAGCAGTACTAATCGGGGCCCTACTCCCCGATATCGACCATGCTAATAGTAAAATTACCAGCAAACTAAAGCCTCTAAACTGGATTACCAGACTATTCGGAATCAAACACCGCGGCATAACCCACAGTTTAATTGGCTTAGCTCTTTTTTACATGCTAATCAATAAAATATTAGCTCTCGGCTGGATAAACCAAATCTGGTATTACGGCTTATTATTAGGATATATCAGTCATTTATTAGCAGATATGCTCAACCCAACGGGAATCCCTCTCTTTTTTCCTAATAGCCGTAGATTCAGCTTTGGAGTTAAGATCACCACCGGTAGTTGGCAGGAAAACATATTCTTTTCTTTAATTACCTTAGCTTTAGTAATAGTACTGATGATTAATCACGGCTATTTCACTGAATACCTCCCTTTTTAATTTTTATCTATCTTCTATCCTTTATAATCTATCATCTATAAAAAAAGAGTCCTACTTTATATAAAGTAGGACTCTTTTTTTAACCACAGTTGCTATAGCCACAGTTTTTACAGTTACTACAGCCCTGTTCAAAGTATAGTTCAGCTCCGCATTCTGGACAATCAGGATTTCCAAATGCTTCATTATCCAGATTGTCAATACTAAGCTCATCTTTAATATTTTCAGTTATTTGTACAGATAGCTCCTTAAATCCATTAGCCTCAATTATTTCCTTGAGGGCCCTACCTACTACGTCAGAACAACTGCGACCAATCAATTTCTTACCTTTGCCCTTTTGATACATAAAGCTAGGACAAGTGCTAGTAGAGCGCAACTGATCTATAATCTCCCGAGCATCTATTCCCGAACGAAGAGCCATGCTAGTTAACCTACTAACAGCTTCAGTCATCACACTGCAACCACCACCTGAACCAGTAGTCAAGAAGGTTTCAATAGGCCCATCGTCCTCTACATTAATGGTCAAGTACATCTTACCACAGCCAGTATCGTACTTAACAGTCTGTCCATTAGCTAGTAAAGGTCTTTCTTTAGGATGAATCTTATTACTCCACTCTTGCGTACCTTCGCTATCAGTATCAGACTGAAGAACCTGACTTTCTCGAGAGCCATCGCGATAAACTGTCAGCCCCTTACAACCCAACTCATAGGCCATCAGATAAGCCCGCGCTACATCCTCTCTAGTAGCTGAATTAGCTAAGTTAATAGTCTTCGAAACAGCATTATCCACGTGCTCTTGAAAAGCAGCCTGAATCTTAATATGCCAGCCCGGAGCAATATCCATAGTAGTTACCAGCACCTCTTCTTCAGCCTCTTCGGTAAAGTCATACTCAAAGGTAGAAACATTGCCCTCACCATCGGTATGAGTATAAGAAAAGGAGAAGAAGGGTTCAATTCCCCCGCTAGTGCCAGCCAAAAAGCTAATAGAACCTGTGGGAGCAATAGTAGTTAAGGTAGCATTTCGCTGCGGCACCTCATAATCACTTTCCTCCCAGGCTAGAAAAGGGCCCTTCTCTTCAGCTAGCTCTTGACTATACTGATGAGCATTATCATTAATAAAGCTCATCACCCGTTTAGCCATCTCCACAGCCTCCTGACTATTATAAGGGATACCTAACTTAATCAACAGCTCGTGAAAGCCCATTACTCCCAAACCTACTTTTCTAGCCTTCATCACCTGTTCTTCAATTTCAGCTAGAGGATAATTGTTCATATCTATGACATTATCCAAAAAGCGAACCGCTAACCTGACAGTATCCTTAAGCTGATTCCAGTCTACTTCTCCCGATTCAACAAACTTAGCTAAGTTAATAGAGCCTAAATTACAGGCCTCATTCGGTAAAAGTGGTTGTTCACCACAGGGATTAGTAGCTTCAATCTCTCCTAAGTTAGGCACCGGATTATGTTGATTAACTTCATCTAAAAAGATAATCCCCGGCTCGCCATTCTTCCAAGCATACTTAACAATTAAATTAAAGACCTCTCTAGCCTCTAACTCTTCCACTACTTCCTCAGTTCGCGGATTAATCAGTTCGTATTTTTGATCTTCCTTAACCGCTTCCATAAACTCCTCAGTCACCGCTACCGATAGATTAAAGTTAGAAAACTGTCTATCCAGTAGCTTCTGCTTATATCTTTTTAGCTTGTACTTAATCTTTTTAGGATCTATATAAGTATTTTCCAAGCTTTCCTTAAACTCTTGATATAGCTCTTGATTTTCTTCACTCAACTCTCCTTTAGCGTGAATAAAGTCTAAAATATCAGGGTGATCTACTCTTAACATTCCCATGTTGGCCCCCCTACGTTTTCCACCCTGTTTAACGGTGTCAGTAGCACTATTGAAGACCTTTAAGAAACTTAAGGGCCCTGAACTAATCCCTCCAGTAGACTTCACTACATCATTTTTCGGTCTTAAGCGACTAAAAGCAAAGCCTGTCCCGCCGCCACTCTTATGTATCAAGGCTGCATTTTTAACAGCACTAAAGATACCTTCCATGCTATCGGGTACCGGCAGTACAAAACAGGCTGCTAACTGTTGTAACTCAGTCCCCGCATTCATCAAGGTTGGGGAATTAGGCAGAAACTTAAACTCCGTCATCAACTCATAAAATTTCTGCTGATAATGTTCTCTTTTTTCCTGATCCTCTTCAGCAGCGGCAATATTCTCAGCTACCCTCACAAATAACTCTTCTGGTGTCTCAATAATTTCCCGCTCTTCATTTCTTTTTAAGTACCTATCTTCCAATAGATTCTCGGCATTTGCCGATAATTCAATACTCAAATTATTATACCTCCCTTTTAAAAAACTAACTAAATAAAATTCTAACAGTAAAGTATATTATATAGCTTTCAAATCAAAAATTCAACTCTGCTGAAATAATATATAGAATAAGTTGACTAGATAGTTATAAGTGACTAAGTCTAAATAAAACAGCCTACTTAAAAAAAGGACAGATTTAATCTGCCCCTTGAAGAATCTATCTACCAAACCAAGAATTTATAGGTCTTCCATCTTGATACTCTATCCATCTAGTTTTGCTATCTTCATCCTGAGGAACCAAGACAGTTGCTCCAGTAGCTAATTTTTGATTAGCATCATGCCAGTAATTAGCCTTCAACATAGATCTAATACTAACTCCATTTTCAAAAGCAATATCAAAAATATACTCCCCATCCTTAGCTACAGTATGAATTTTATGCTCCTTAAATAGGGCCCGATTCACAGGCATCAACAAGCTTTGTCCACTTCGCAACTCCTCTTCATCAGCTAAGCCATTAATTATCCGCAAAGCCTGCTTAGGCACTTCAAAATAAGCTGCTATATCCGCTAAAGACTCTCCAGCTTGAACTCGATACTGATTATTTAGTCGTTTCACAGTACTTTTTAAACTATTATACTTAGTAGAATCCTCTAAAGAAACTACCAGTAGATCACCCTCGCTTAAATCATTAACATCATTTAACTCATTAGCCTCCATTAAATCAGCAATTTTAACTCCAAAGTAATTAGCGATACTCCAAATTCTATCATTTTCTTGAACTTCATAATAATAATCTACTATGCTAGTAGATTTATCTTCACTTGACCTTGAAGATCTATCTCTCCATGATCTCCAAAAGCTATCTCGCCATGATCTAGAAGATTCATGATTATCTTCTTCCTCTTCTACATCTACAGGCACCATCAACTCTTGTCCTATAAATATTTCATAACCACTACCAATACTATTTAGCTCCACTAACTCTTCAACAGTAGTATTATGCTGCTGAGCAATACTCCACAGTATATCTCCTGATTGAATAACATAATAAATATAACTATCATCTTCAGTAGAATCTTCAGAAGAATCATAGTCAATTATCAGTCTTTGTCCAGGATAGATAACCCCAGCACTATCAATACCATTCTCAGCTCTCAACTTATCAATATCTATCCCAAAGTTTTGAGCAATCTTCCAGAGAGTATCCCCCTCTCTCACCAAATAAGACGCAGCCGAACTATTATTACTAACACTAGACCAAGAAACACTACCTACCACAACCTCTTGCGCCTGAATAGGGACTACCGAAAAAGCCAAAATAAAAGCCAAAAAAGCTGGAACAATAAACCTCCGCATTAGACTTTCTCCTCTCTATATAATTACCCTAAGTTTAGCACAAAGTATCCAGCTAAACAATAAAAAATAATTACTACTTAGAGAGAAAAAGCCAACTAAGCTCTAAACAAAATAAACGCTTAATCCTACTAAAGCACTACCTAATATCAGTTTCAACTTTTTCCCATCTAAACGATGAGCTAGATATCCTCCACTAAATACCCCTAATAGCTCTCCAGTCAAAGCCAATGCAGCTACTAAAAGCTCAATTCTACCGTTTACTAAATAGCCAACGGTCCCCGCCAAAGCTGCAAAAACACTAACAACTTGGCTAACTCCCACTGCTACTAACATCGGCCAGCCTAAAAAGATCAAAATAGGCACCAATAAGACGGGCCCGCCTACTCCCAATAAACCAGAAGCTAAACCAACACTAATCCCTAAAGTAAAAAATATCAGCTTCCCAAAGCGCCCTTCTAATTCAAGCTGCCAATCCATTCCCTGAGCAACTAACCTATCTTTAAAAATTGTAAAAATCCCCATTACTGCTAAAAATACAGCCAAAATAATCTCTAACCAGGTTTGGGATAAGGCTAAGTTCAACTGCGAACCAAATAAAGCTCCTATTATACTAGCACAACCCAAAAGCAAAGCTGCCGGCCAATTAATACTTCCTTGACGATGATAAATATAACTCCCCAACAAACCAGTACCAATAAAAGTAATCAAAGCCGTTCCCATAGCCACAGAAATAGGTAAATCAAGAGTTAGTATTAAAACTGGAGTTAAAAATATCCCCCCCATTCCCAACATACCTATTGATAGTCCAATTAAAATCGAAAGACAAAACAAAAGCATCATTTTTATCAAACCCCTTATTAATTAGCATATCAAAAAGTATAGTAAAACCAGCTCTCAAAAAAGAGTAGGCTACTATACCCATTTAGTTTAATCTTATAAGTTAATTATGTATCATTTTAACATATTTAAAGAAATATATCAAAAAGCTCCTGCTAATCCAATGCTGTTTTAACCTTCTCTCTTCCTTGATACTCAAACTTAAGTCGACGGTAAGAAGCCAATACTTTTTCAGCTAAGTTAGAAATATTATATTCTTTAGCCTTCTGCAAAGCATTCTGACCCATTCTGGCTCGTAATTCATCATTAACTAACAACCTTTCTACTTGCTCTCTAAAAACTGAGCTATCACCAGGAGTTAATAAAAATCCATCCTCGCCAGAAGTAATAATATCCCTAACTCCAGTTCCCTCCAAAGCCACCACCGGCGTCTGACCAGCAAAGGCCTCTAAGATTACTATTCCTTGCGTCTCAACTAAAGATGAAAAAACAAATAAATCGGCCAGCTTATATAGTTTAATTAGTTGCTCATGTTCTAAATTACCCATAAAAATAACTTTGTCTTCTATACCTAGCTCTACCGTTAATTCTACTAAGCTTTCTCTTTCCGGGCCATCCCCAACTATCAACAGCTTAGTTCTAGGCCGTGAGCTTAAAGTCTGCTCTAAAGAACTAATTAAAAAGTCAATATTTTTTTCGCTACCTAATCTGCCTACAAAAAGTAAAATATTCTCCACCTGTTCAGCAAACTGCAAAGGAAGTTCCAGATTTTCTTCTTCCAATTTAGAATACTTATTGAAATCAATCCCCGTCGGTATGACCTCAATTTTAGTATTAATCCCCATTTCGATTAAATGGTCAGTCATTCCTTTAGTGGGAGTAAATATTAAGTCAGAATCATTACAAAAGACCTTAACTATCTTCTCTAAAGTAGTAGCACAGATCTTATCAATCCCCGCCGGTAGATGAGAACAGTACTCTGTATAACGAGTATGATAGGTATAAACCATAGGTAAATTAAGTTTATGCGCCAACTTCTGTCCCACCCTGCCTAAGAAAAAAGGATGGTGTGAATGAACAAGATCCACCTGCAAATCGAGCAATTCATCCTTTAAATTACTCAAGCCAGATAAAGGAATAGGCAAACAAGCATCACCATACTTAATCATCTTCAAAGAAGGGATGCGAATAATATCCTGTTCATCCTGAAGATCGCTTTTATACTCGGGAGCAAAAATAGTAACTTGATGCCCTAATTTTCTAAACTCATTAGCAAAGCTTTCAATAGAAATTGGCACTCCACCTACAAAAGGTTTATAATTATTAGTAAACATAGCTATATGCATCCTATCAACTCCTTTACAAATAAAATCCCAAATATTATTAAAACAATCTTTATACATAGCTATTTTTTCTCTATTTTCCAGTCCTTATTCATTATCTATTCAAAAATTTAATAGTAAAAACTAAGGACTGCTAAACTAAAATAGCAGCCCTAGCTTTAAACTAAGTAATTTTAACTATTAACCTCTGACCAACCTGCTCTTCATTAGGAAATATCAGTTTGATTTCCTCTTCAAGTTCTTGTACAAATAAAGAAGCTGTTCTAAAATTAAGCTTTTTATTTTTATCAGCTAAATCCAGTTCTAACCTATAACCGCTATAATCAATCTGTTCAATATTTTCCGTCTCTTTAATTTTTCGCCGCCGACCATATCTTTTGCTCCGAGAAGTATTATCTATTAAGTCCACTTCAACTTCGGTCTGTGATAATAAATCTACTAGATTTTGAATCTTTTGATAGGCTCCTTGTCTATGTAAGGCCTTTCCTAAATAAGGTGTAAACTCATCCTTTACAGCTTCCATTTAGCTTTTAACCCCCTTGGGTCTAAATTAAAAATAATCCCATTTCTACTACTTATTATAACACAGACTACCGAAATTTAAACGAAACTTTCTTAAATGATTCAACTGCTTTGTTGAGTTTCTTTAAGTGATGATCTCTTTCATTGCTGCTCCTAATCTTTTAATACCGGTTTTAATCTCGGCTTTATCAACACAAGAATAATTCAGCCTTAAAGTATTTACAGCCTCTTCATTTATATAAAAGGGATCACCGGGTACAAAGGCTACCTTCTTTTCAATTGCTAATTCAAATAAGTCCATTGCTTTAAGGTGAGCAGGTAAAGTAATCCATAAAAACATCCCCCCGGCAGACTCTGCACATGAAACCTCCTTCGGAAAATATTTATCAATACTAGCCAACATCTCCCGACGATGACTGTTATAATTACTTTTAATCTTAGCAATATGTTCATCAAGGTCATTATCAAGCAAATACTGATATAAAATTCTTTGACTAATATAATTAGTATGCAAGTCCGAAGCCTGCTTAGCGATCACCAATTTTTCCATAACCACCTCTGGAGCTATAACCCATCCCACTCTAAAAGAAGGAGCAATAGTTTTAGAAAAAGAACCTAAAAGAATAGCCTGCTCTGGAATTAAACTTTTAAAAGATACTAAGTCCTCTCCCTCATATCTAAGCTCATAGTAAGGATCATCTTCTATGAAATAAACATTATTATCTTTTATAAGTTGGGCTACCTGCTTACGATTAGAGTCAGAATAAGAAATCCCGGAAGGATTTTGAAAATTAGGCACTCCATATAATAGTTTGGCCTGATTATTATCTAAAACCGACTCTAAATCATCAAGGTCCAAACCTTCATTTAATAAAGACACAGTTTTAAAGCTAGGGCTATATACTGAAAAGGCTTGAATAGCTCCTAAATAACCCGGTTCCTCCATTATCACCTCATCACCCACATCTAAAAAGATTTTACCTAATAAATCCAAAGCCTGTTGTGAACCACTAGTAATCAAAACCTCCTCCGCCGAAACCTCAATTCCTCGTTGTTCTCGATACCTTTGGGCAATAAACTCTCTTAAGGGAAGATACCCTTCGGAATTACTATACTGTAATACCTCTTCCCCAGCAACATCTAAAACAGAATTACTGGCTTCCTTAAGCTCTGTTACTGGAAAAAGTTCTTTATTTGGTAATCCTCCCGCAAAAGAAATTATCTCAGGATCCAAAGAAACCTTTAGTATCTCCCTGATAAAAGATTTTTGCACATCTACAACTCGATTAGAAAATAAGCCATCCATCAATTCCCACTCCTTTATAATTAGCCTTGTATACTATAATAGATTATTATATAATCTAAAACATAAACCATATAACATACATTTATTATATTGTACATTTTGAAAGGAGTTGAGTCAATGGAATTTAGAAAAGATTTTTTATCAGGATTAAAAAAGGGGAGTTCTATTGCTCTAGGATACCTACCTATAGCTATCACCTTCGGTTTAATAGCAAACTCAAAGGGAGTTCCTAATCAGATAAGCATATTAATGTCCTTGCTGGTTTTTGCAGGAGCTAGTCAGTTTATTGCTATTAATCTATTAAGTTTAAGTACAGCTTATTGGCAAATAGTAGTAACTACTTTTATAGTTAACCTGAGACATCTTTTAATGACGGCTTCCATAGCCCAAAAGATCAAAAATAAAGTCCCTAAAAAGTGGCTACCTCTGTTGGCTTTTGGAATTACTGATGAAACTTTTTCTTTAATCTCTCTCAGTCCTAAAACAAGTCTGAGCACTGCTTTTATTTTAGGAGTAAATATAATCGCCTACACAGCGTGGATAACAGGTACAGCCATCGGAGTCTATATCGGCAGTAGTCTCCCGAAAATAATCCAGGCCAGTATGGGTATTGCTCTCTACGCAATGTTTATCGGCTTATTATTACCTAGTCTCAAGGAGTCTCGACAAGTACTAATTATCTCAGCTCTAGCTATAGCAATTAGTTCACTTTTATATTGGGGCACCTCCAGCCTAGCAACGATATCTCAAGGCTGGCAGATTATTATAACTACAGTTCTAGCCTCTACTATTGGCGCTTTAATATTTACTGAGGAGGTAAGCAGCAATGAATAGACTAATCTTTTTAATAATCGGTATGGCCTTAGTAACCTACCTGCCCCGTTTACTACCTATGCTCCTATTTTCTAGTATTGAACTACCATCTTTCTGGAAACGTTTTCTAAGCTTTATTCCCTATACAGCTCTCAGTGCCCTACTCTTTCCAGAAATTTTATTCTCCACCGAAAGCATAGAGTCGGCTATATTCGGCGGGAGTATTGCCGTTATACTAGCTTATTATAATGTAAAGTTATTTTTAGTAGTTAGCAGCGCTATTGGAGCAGTTCTATTATGGGAATTAATCATTTGAAAAAAGTAACTATTTATTCTAAATAGATCTCTACTTTATCCCCATCATCCTGGACTTCAACAATCTTCTGAGTAGTTTCAGCATTTTCAATCTGCTGAATCACTTCATCTAAATCTATATTCTTCTCTCTCAGCTTCTTTTTAACTGAATCAGAGATAAAGTTCATAACTACCTTAGCTATAGAGAGAGGAATATTTATATTTACTTTATTCTCTCCCTCTTCATCAACCTTAATCCGCAAATGCTTAGCTTCTCCTTTGAACTGCTTCTCTACTTCCACTTCTTCTTCTAAAGCACTTAATAGCTTTTCTGCCTCAGATACATCTATCTTTCCAGCAGATAACATATCCAAAACCCTTCGTTTTTCTTCACTAACCATTTGTTAACCCTCCTTCTACTATATTTTTTATAAATAACTCTACCAACTCTGGGTCAAACTGCACCCCGGCCATAGATCTTAGCTCTTTCAAAATTTCCTCCTTGCTCAAAGGATCTTGATAAGGGCGACCACTGCTCATAATCTCGTAAGCCTCAACAATAGAGAAAATCCTAACTAAAATAGGAATCTCTTCACCTGCTAAGCCTCTAGGATATCCCTCACCATTCCACCACTCATGATGGCACAGAATTTCTTCACTAACTATACTTAGCTCTGTAGACCTAGCTATCTGATAACCAGCTTTCGAATGTTTTTCTATCTCTCGCCATTCTTCCTTTGTTAGCTGTTGAGGCTTTTTTAAAGTATCCTCTGAAACTACCACCTTGCCTATATCGTGATAGTCAGCTATTATTTCTAATTTATTCAGTTGCTTAGAAGACAGCTGACAAAGCTCTCCTAATTTTAAAGACAGTTCCTTTAAACGTTGACAATGTTCTGAGGTTTCATAAGCTTTTCCAGCTAATTCTTTTTGCAAGGAAGTTAATATTTCCTCCCTAAAGCTCTTACTACGATCTATTTTCTGTTTATACATCTGCTCTTCAGCATTTTTAATAGTCATTTCTATACTCTCAGTAATCTGTTTTTTCACAGCATAACCTAAAGAAACACTAGGCTTAATTGATTTAATCTTTCTTTGTCTACATTCATTATCAATCCGTTGACAAATATCGGCTACTTCCTCTTCTGCAGTCTGAGGAAGTAGAATTATAAATTCATCACCACCCCAACGAGCCACTAGATCCTCTTGACGACAACAGTCAGCTAGTATTTCTGCTATCTGTGACAGTAATTGATCTCCCAATTGATGTCCAAAGACATCATTAGCTAACTTCAATCCATTAACATCTACAAAAATAATTGCTATCGGTAACTGCCTTTCGGTATCATAGCGCTTAAGCTCTTCTTGAAAGTAAATCTTATTATATAAGCCAGTCAACTGATCATTGAAGGTTAAATATCTAATCTGCTTCTGTCTTTCGCGTTCTTCAGTAATATCGCGGGCCCAGCAGATAGCATACTCCACTTCACCTTTAGCATCTAACTTAGGAACCTTATTAACAGTTAATAAACGTAGCTCTCCCTGAGCATTTTCAATCCACATTTCTTCATTGAAGCTAATCTGATCAGAAAATACTTCTGAATTACCTTGAGTACAAATATCTACTCGTTCATTATCAATAAAATCAGAAATTTTCTTCCCTTCAATCTGTTCCTTACTCAAGCCTAAAAAATCAGCATGAGCAGAATTAACCTTTCCATAAGTCAGTTGATCTTTTAAATACCAGACCTGAACATCGATATTTTCTAATAATAACTCCTGTTCAACTGCTTTTTGTTCAAGCTGCTGACGAGCACTTTGCAACTCCAATTGATTCTGAACTCTAGCAATTACTTCCTGGCTGTGAAAAGGTTTAGTTATGAAGTCGACGGCTCCTAAATCAAAGCCTTCTACTTTATCTTCCACATTATTCAAAGCACTCAAGAAAATTATCGGAATATCTGCAGTAGTAGAGTCACTCTTCAACTTTTCACAAGTTTCAAAACCATCAAGTCCAGGCATCATAATATCCAAAATGATTAAATCAGGAGTCCTTTCAGCAATAAACTCCAATGCTAACTCTCCATTACTTACTGCAGCAATATTATAACCATTCCTTTTTAGCATATTCCCTAATACCTGTAAGTTATGCAAGTTATCATCTGCAATCAATATTAACTCATCTTTACTCATAATATAACACCACCGTATCAAATAATTAACATTTAAAAACACCTTTTAGTTAATAAAAATAACTATTTAACAAAAGTTCTGTTTTTATCTTATCATTTTTTAAAAGAAATTGAAACTTTTAGTCTAAAAATCAAGCTAATTTTGCCTCGATTTTTAATAAAAGCTTTTCATTACATATATTTTATGATATTCTATATATAAAGTAATAATTTCTTTATAAGGAGCTGAGATAATGACAACTAACTTAAAAAATTCATTTAAACAATTAGATTCTTATCAACATCTCGGCTTACTATACGAAAATTATGCCGAGTGGAAATCAGCAGTGGGTAACTTTGCCCTAGCAGCAATAGAAAATAACGAAAAATTCCTTTGCCTGGCTAAAAAAAGCTCCTTTAAAGTTATTAAAAAATTTCTACTTGCCCAAGAAGTAAATGTCTCAACAGCAGAAAAAAGAGGACAACTAGTTCATATAAATGAAGATGAATACTTTCCTGAAAATAAAAACCTTAAATTAGATAAAATAATTAACTTTGTTAACCAAAAAACCGAAGCAGCTCTTAATGAAGGCTATTCAGAGCTTAAAATAACTATAGAAACTAGCCTTTTATTTAAAGACAAACATGAAATTGATAAAATTACTGCAAAAGAACTTAAATTAAAACAAAAATTAATTAAAAATCAACCTTTAACAATTCTCTGTAGCTATAATACTAAAAAACTAAATCCAGACTTAATCAAAATAGCATTAGAAACTCATCCTAATGTAATTCATAATAATAATATCCACGAAAACCCTTATTATATTCCACCTGTAGAATCTAAGCCAAAAAATAAAACAGAACATCAAGTAAAAGCTTGGCTAAATAATATAGATACCTTCAGCAAAGAAAAAAATAAGTTTAAAGAAGAACTAGAAGCTAGTTACCAACAGTTAGAAGCCTACAACCAATCATTAGAAAAAGTAACTGAAGAGTTAGATAAATCCTTTTATAAAATGAATGAACTAGCTAGTAACTTTGAAAAAATGATCGAACTCACTGCCGATTTAAATAAAAAATCTTTTCAACAAGAAGAGAAATTTTTATCTAAATTACTTAATACAGCCATCAATATTATTCCCGAAGCAGATTATGGGCTCATCTATATCTTCGAGAACAATAAGGTAGACTTTAAAAATGCTATCGGTTATGATCTAAATAAACTTAATAGTCTATCAATAACTCCCGAAATCTTTAAAAGTAATTCGCGAGAAGCTATTACTACTGATAAATTTATCAAAACTCACCAATGCCCAGAATTAAGAAAAATTATTGACCAAACTAAAGAGTCTATCAAAATTGGGCTCTATATAAATCAAGAAGAAATCGGTGGATTAAGCTTAAGTATTGCTGAAGACAGCAAAGAAAGCTTTGGTCAAGATAGCAAAAGATTAATTAAAGCCTTTAGCAATATAGCTAACTCCTTTTTCACTTTACAAAAGCATAGTGAAATGCAGAGTGAATTCCAAAAAGAAATCATTACTTCCATTACTCAAATGTTAGAAATTCACGATAGATATACCAAAGGTCATTCACAAAATGTAGCTCAGACTGCTAAAAAAATAGCAGTAGAAATGGGGCTTAAAAATCAAGAAGTTGAAGATGCCTATTGGGCCGGTATTGTTCACGACATAGGCAAAACGGTTATCCCTGATAGAATCCTAAATAAAAAAGGCGAACTAAGCGACGAAGAGTACGAAGAAATAAAAAAGCATCCTCGCTGGGGCTATTTAACCCTCAAAAGTTCACCTAAATTAAAGAAAATAGGTGAATACGTACTAGCTCATCACGAAAGATGGGATGGGCAAGGATATCCACAAGGACTTAAAGGCGATGAAATCCCTCTAATTTCTCAAATTATTACTTTAGCTGATGCTTGGGATGCAATGAACTCAGATAGATCATATAGAAATAAACTTCCCCGCAACATAGCTTTAAAAGAAATTAGAAATAATAGTGGCCAACAGTTTTCACCGCAAGTAGTAGAAGCCTTCATCAAACTACTGAGAAAGAAAAAGATTAGCAGCTAAGCCGTTGCTAATCTTTTTTAATCAAACTCTTTGCCAGCCACTATCCCGGCAGTAAGCAGTCCATCTATCGGAGTAGAGTAAGGAGGAGCATAAGCTAAATCTAACTTAACAAGCTCTTTAACAGTCATTTGATTATAGATTGCAGTAGCCAAAACATCAATTCTTTTATCCACTCCAGCCTCTCCAACTACCTGGGCTCCCAACAATTTTTCATTTTCTTGATTAATCACTAACTTAATAAATATACTCTCCGGTCCTGAATAATAACCTGCTTTACTAGGCACTCGAACAGTAGAACTTACTACCTTAAAGCCCTCTTTTTCGGCCATCGTTTCATTAAGTCCAGTAGAGGCTACTGTCAAGTCACAAACCTTAGCAATAGCTGTCCCTAGTACACCTTCAAATTCAGACTTCTTACCTCCTAAATTACTGCCAGCCACTCGGCCCTGTTTATTAGCTGTAGAACCTAAGGGAATCCAAACAGACTTATCTGTTAACAAGTGCTTGCTTTCCACACAGTCTCCAGCAGCATAGATATTGCTTAATGAAGTTTCCAGCTTAGAATTTACTTTAATAGCTCCCGATTGACCTAATTCTATTCCTGCTTTTTTAGCTAACTCTACATTCGGACGCACCCCAATGGCTAAAACTACAAAATCAGCTTCTAGCTCTACCCCGGAGTCTGTAATTACCTTCTCTACTTGCTTTGAACCTGCAAACTCAACTACTCCATCATCAGTTAAAATTTCTACTCCCTTTTTAATTAAATGCTCACTAACTAGCTCTGCCATTTCCGGATCTAAAGTAGTTAAGATCTGTTCAGCCATCTCTACTACTGTCACTTGCAAATCCAAGGCTAAAAAGTTTTCTGCTAGTTCCATACCAATATGCCCACCACCTACAATTACTGCTCGCTGCGGATCTTTTTCTTCGATAAAAGACTTAATCCGCTCGGCACTGCGTACATTACGCAAGGTAAAGATATTATCTAACTCTACCCCAGGAATGGGCGGAATTACCGGTTCAGCTCCAGTAGCAATTAATAACTTATCATAGTTAAGACTATATGTTCTATCCTCCTCTAAATCCTTAACCTGTATCTCTTTATTAGCAGGTACTATCTTTTTCACTAACTGCTTAGTCCTGACCTCAACTCCCTTAGCAGCCTGAAATTCAGTTGGATTATAGACTATCAGTTCACCCCTACCTTTAATTAAATCAGATATGTAATAGGGAAAACCACATCCAGAATAAGAAATATCGCTATCTCTTTCCAAAATAATAATTTCCGCTTCGGGATTAATCCTTTTAGCTCTAGCTGCTGCTCTAGTCCCAGCTGCTACACCACCGATTACTACTATTTGCATTAAACCACTCCCTTAATTATTTCGTTTAATAATAAAAAAAGTAATATCATCTTGGGCTTCTAAGCTGCCAGTAAAATCTTTAAAGTCTTTATTAATACAATCAATTATGGTCTCCGGAGGTAAATGAGAACACCTGCTTAAGACACTTTGCAAGCGCAGCTCTCCATATTGAGAGCTCTTAACTCTTTCTTCTATCAGACCATCAGTAGTCATAAAGACTGTTTCACCTGCTGTTAACTCTATTGTTTTTTCCTGGTAGCCAGAAGCATTTAATTCAGCATAAATTTGATTTTTAATTGCTTTGGAAACCGGCAAACCACTACAATAAATAGAAGTTACTTCACCGGTAGTTGAAACTAACTGGGGTAAAATTTGAAAACCAGCATTACTAAAAACAAACTCCATCGTCTCCAAATCCAATACTCCTAAAAGAAGACAAATAAAATAATCATCTGGAAAAGACTCCTGTCTATACTTATCAATAATAAAATTAATTATAGCTGCCGGAGAAATAGACTGCTCCTGCTGATATTTATATATCAAATAGCTATTAATAGACTCTCTTAAAAAAATATTCAACATAGAACCATCTAAACCATGACCACTAACATCAGCTATATAAACTATTAACTGCCCGGCTATCTCTATTACATCATAAAAGTCACCACCTAATTTATCAGCAGGTTGATAATAAGCTCCAAAAGACAGCCCCTCTATTTTTGGTAGTTGATCCGGCAAAAACTGACTATGTAATTTACTTCCCTTTTCAAACTCCTGATTTAAGCTATTATAAAGCTCTTCTAAAACCATATTCTTTTCTTTAACCTCTAAGTGATAGTTTTTAAGCTTTTCTTCTCTTCGTTTGCGCTCTATAGCATTAATGAATATATCACCTGCTATTTCAAATAACGAAATTATTTCACTAGACCATTTATGTTCTTCTTCTATTGAATCGAAACCTAAAATACCGGTTAATTCATTTTTATAGATCAAAGGTATAATTAAAGCATGATCAACATTGAGATATTCAAAAAGCTTTCTTTCATAGTCAGCTTCCTTAGGCAATTGCTCAATATCTGTAATTTCCAAGGTTTCCCCTTGAGTTAGTTTGCGTAGCAGCCAATCAAAATCCTTCAAGCTTGAAGCTTGCCCTTTTCTAATCATGCTACTCATAGTACTTTCAACTTCAAACTCCTCACTCCACCATTTATAAGAATTGACAATATGCTCTTTGTCTTCAGATAATAAGTAAATATAACTATACTCAACCTCGATAAAACGAGCGATAGTCTCTAAAGCTTCTTCGATCTTACTGCTGATTTCAGTTAATTCCAAATTGATAAAACTTTTTGAAAACTTCATAATCAGCCCTTCTAACTCCATTCGATACTCCAAATGATTATGCAGTATTTCCTTTTCAGTAATATCCTCAGCCACCCCGGCGTAACGATAAACTTCATCTTTTTGATTATAAACTGGAAAAAACCTAGCCTCAATCCAACGAGTAGAGCCATCACCCCTGATTATCCTAAATTTCTCTTCAAATTCAATTCCTTTTTTAAAAGTCTGCTTAAGCTTAGCACTCACTCGATCTCTATCTTGACAATAAATAGTTTTTAACCAAGATAAAGGCTTTTTATAAAGATTTTCGCGACTTCTTTGCCAAACTTCTTCATAGGCCGGGCCCACATAAAGCATCCTTTTTAGATCAACACTTACCATGAAAAAAACTTCATGGATACTTTCAGTAAGCTGACGAAACTTCTCTTCACTTTCCTTTAAGGACATTTCTGCTAACTTTCTATCAGTAATATTCTTTTTAAAGCCAATATATCTATCTTCAGTCAGTTTTACTGCATTTAAAAGAGTATAAAAAATCACGCCGTCTTTTCTTTCTATTACTAGTTCCTTATGTAATTCCCCTTCATCAATTAAGTTTTTAAAGTCCTCGCTAATCTTTAGCGATTCTTCCTGGGCATTTAGCTGGCCCACGTACATATTAAGTAGCTCTTCTTCATTATAACCTGTCAACTCACAAGCAGCCTGATTCACCTCTATATACTTACCTTGTCCATTTACAACAAAAACTGCATCCGGAGCAGAGTCTATATACTTGCGAAACTTTTCTTTGTTTCTTTTGATTTTTTCTTGGGCCCTTTTCAATTTTAGATGGTTCTCGACTCTAGCTAAAACCTCCTCTTGCTGAAAAGGCTTAGTTATAAAGTCTACCCCTCCTACTGCAAACCCCTTTAGTTTACTTTGCACATCTCCTAAAGCACTAATGAAAATTATCGGTATATCTCTAGTAGGCTCCATTGACTTTAATTGCTGACAAACCTCAAAACCATCAATCCCAGGCATCATTATATCTAATAATACTAAGTCTGGAACTCTCTGCTTTACAAATTTCAGAGCCTGTTCTCCATTCTCTACTGCTGCTACTTGATAAGACTTATCCCTCAACATACTACCTAAAACCTGTAAGTTGCGCGATAAATCATCAACTATTAAGATTAAAGTATCCTGAGATATAACTATCACCTCTTTTCTCAGTTAAATAATCTTTTTTAAAATCATCTTCATTCATGCTTATATTCTAGACCTGCCTAGTATTTACCTTCATAATAATAAGGATTATTAGCTAAAGCTTTAGTACTGATAACCTTTGCAGTATTAATAAAAATTTTATATAATATACATAATTAAAGATTTAAGGAGTGACAAACATGAAAAAAAAGCAGCAAGCTGTTATCGATAGTATTCTTAATTCAATCAATCAAATTGAAAAACTAAGCAAAGACTTAGTTTACGAAGACTTTATCAGCAATAAAAAAATCCAAGAAAAAATCACTAAAAGTTTAAAGTCTTTAGAGAAAAAACTTCACCAATCCTCTCGAAGTCTAGAACAAAAATACTCAATTACTGAAACAGATACTCATTGGCAAAGACTGACTAACTTAAGTAGTATTATCACTAAAAACTATACTAAACTTAACTTACCTGATTATTTAGGAATAGATTTAGCAATTATTTGGGAAATAACTAAAAATACAGTTCCTAAAGTTAAAACAGAACTAAAAACTATCTCAACTAAAATAGAAACTAATTAATACACTTAACTATTAGCTTTGAAAACATATTGTCTTAAAGATAAAAAAACAGAGCTACTATCTAACAGCTCTGTTTATCAGCCTTAACTATAAATCTAAATATAAGTCTCCTTCTTTAATCCAAGCTTTACTGCGCATAAATTGAGCAATCAATAACGTAAGCACTGCCGGAGATATAAAGTGAAGAATAATAATTTCCGGCAGAACAGCTAAACCCATTACCTCTACAGTCCCAAACTGTCCTACCAAACCTGCTGTTCCCATTCCAGAACCAATAGGATTATTTTTCATACTAAAAACTGTAGTAGCCACAGGCCCCAGTATAGCTGCAGTCAAAGTAGGTGGAATCCAAATCAAAGGATTCTTAACAATATTAGGTATCTGTAACATAGAAGTACCTAAACCCTGAGAGATTAAACCACTAATTCCATTTTCGCGATAGCTAGCTACAGCAAAACCTACCATCTGCGCAGCACAACCTACCGTAGCTGCTCCCGCAGCTAAACCTTCTAAACCTAACATAATACCAATAGCAGCACTACTAATAGGCAAAGTAAGAGCCATTCCCATCAGCACAGAAACTATAATTCCCATTGGCACTGGCTGTAATTGAGTAGCTTGATTAATTACAGCTCCTAGTCCCTGCATTAAAGAATCAACAACAGGGCCCGCAAACTGCGCAACTAAAAGCCCAGTAATAATAGTTATAACCGGAGTAACTACAATATCCACTGGAGTCTCCTTAGAAACAGCTTTACCAAACTCAGCTCCCACAACTGCTGCTAAAAAAGCACCTACTGGCCCGCCTAAAGCAGCCCCAGCAAAACCGGTTACTGCCGAAGTATAGATCACTAAGCCAGGGGCCTGTAAACCATGAGCTACTGCCACTCCAATAGCAGGGCCCATCATCTCCATAGCTGTCTCCCCAAACTCATATAAAAGCTCAATCCCTAACTGTTCACCTAACACATTCAAAATCAAACCAACAATCAAAGAAGCAAAAAGACCTAAAGCCATAGCTCCTAAAGCATCAATTCCATATCTCTTAACAGAAATCTCTATATTCTTTCTTTTTAAAAAGCTTTCCTGTTTAATAGAACTATCATCCCCCATAATAAGCTTACTCCTCTCTATCATCTAACTATTAAATTTAATAAACAAAGCACACTACTCTTTAGTAGCTAAGTTCATTCATTTACTACTACCAAATGCTTATAAGGAATTATAATATCTTCCTCATCAAATCTTTCCTTAATTCTGCGCTTAATTATCCGTTCTATTTTCCACTGTTCTAAAGGCTTTACCATAGCCATTATTCTAATATTAACACTGGAGTCCGCTAGCTCCTGTACTCCTAAAACTTCAGGGCCCTCTCTAATTACATCATACTCCTCTTCTAACTGCTGACTAACCTCTTGAATAACCTCTACTGCCTCTTGAATATCCTGCTCATAATCAATAGGCATATCCACTAACACTCTACTATTAGCAGCAGAATAATTAGTCACTTCCTCAATATGACTATTAGGTATAATATGCACATCCCCAGCAAAGCTCTTAATAGTAGTAATCCTTAAACCAATCTCCTGTACTATTCCTTCCAAAGAAGCTATCTCCACATAATCCCCTACCACAAACTGTTCTTCAAAAATAATAAAAAACCCCGTAATAATATCCTGCACTAAATCCTGAGCCCCAAAACCTATCGCCAAACCAACTACTCCTGCTCCAGCCAAAATAGAAGAAGTAGGAATCCCTAAAACCTCTAAAAACATAGTAGCAGCTATAAAGTAAATTACATATTTAACAGCACTTTTGGAAATTACCTTTAAAGTTTTATTCTTTTGTTGAGTATAATAATCTCCTTTTTCATGAAATAGATTATTAATTAATAGGTGAGCCAATTTTCTCAATAATTTAGTAATAACTATAATCGCTAATAACTGTACAACTATTAATAAAATTCCAATCAAAAAATCTTTATCAAAAATAGTAGTTTCTAATAAAACAAGTAACTGTGTCAACTCTACATTAATTAAGTCTACCATTTAATACCTCCTCATTTCATAACCCCACAGTACCACTCATCTTCAGGGTAAAATATCTTAGCTTAAATCTTTTACATGCTAATAATTCTGCAAGCTGTATAACTAATCCTTCCTAATTAAAAAATAGTTCCAATTAAAATAATTTGCTAATAAACAGTTATTAGTCTGGTAATTCATTCAAAAATATATTAAAATAATACTAGGTTAAGTTAAATTCAAAAATAAAATTAGTTAATGGAGGTGTCAACAATGAAATTACGTAAATTAGGTTGGCTAGGATTAATTGGCTTGGCAGGTTTAGTAGGAATAATTGTAGATGATCCTAGATGGTTTTCTCTCTTTGGCTTTTATGGCTTTTATGCTTTCTTCGCCTTAAGAAAAAGATAAAAATACCATCAGTTTAGAACTTAAACAAAAAAAATTGTCTACCCCTTAATCAGGTAGACAACTCCTATTTAGAATACTGAAATAACAGATCAAGTATACTATCTTAGCAAAAATAAGTTTAATCTGGGAAGGAGGAAAGTAACTAGCTTAGCTAATAATAAAACTACTAATATATTAAAAGCTAGTTAAGTTATTATGGCCGTTTATCTAATATCTTATAATTTAGATAACTCTAATCAAAATTACGATAAACTTTATAAACATATTAAAGAAATTAGTTCTTCCTGGTGGCATCATTTAGACTCCACTTGGCTAATCCAAACCCATATCTACAATGCATCACAAATAGCTAATATCCTTAAAAGAGAAATCAATGATAACGATGACTTATTGGTAATTAAAGTTGATAAAGATTACTCAGGTTGGCTACCTAAAGAGGCTTGGCAGTGGATCGAACATATGCTTTCTTAATCATAAGCACAGTTAAAATAAATAGTTAACAAATTATTCCTTGCTCTACCTTATGCTCTCTTTTGCATTGTTTAAAGTTTTTTTTCCAAAAATTAATTAAGTCTTCAATTGTCAAAACTCCCTTGCGATTAAGCTTTTTAAGCATATTTAAATAGATACGAGCCGTAATCAAAGCATCATTTAAAGAAGTATGTCGACCTATAACCGGTAAATTATTAACACCAGCTAAATAATCCAAAGAATAAGAATCCAAATAAGGATAGGTAAGTCTAGCTAACTCACAAGTATCTAACACTGCCAAATTCAACTTTCTATTACAGTATTTTTGCAGTTTGAAATTAATAAAAGAAGTATCAAAAGAAGCATGATGGGCTATCAAATGTCTACCATCAACAAAATCCAAAAAATCATTTAAAACTGTCATAATATCAGGACTATCTTTAACCATCTCTTCGGTAATTCCAGTCAGTTCAACCACCTTTTCTGGAATCCCGCGTTGAGGATTGACATAGGAATGAAATGAATCATAAGCTTCAATTTTTCCATCAATAATCGGCACTGCCCCAATAGATATAACCTCATCACCAGCAAAAGGCTTAAAACCTGTAGTTTCCAAATCAAAAACTACATACTCATTTTTTACTAGCGGCTGTTTAAAGTCAAGCTTAGTCTCTTTAGCTAATTTTTGCTCTACTTCTTTTAAAGTAGATTCATCAATCTCCAAATCACAGCTTTCTGACTTTAAACTTTTAAATCGAAAATAAATATCTTCAGCAAACGAAACTAAAAAAGACTTAGAGGCTCCCCCCCTATTAATAAACATTAAGCTCCTCCCCCTTATTTCCTTCACTTTTATTCATTATTTTCTAGATAACAAAAGCATGCCCAGTCAGATTCATCAACTCATCAACAGCTTTCAAGGATTCTTTTAGGGACTGATATTCTCCTTTGCTTAGCTGATCAGGATCAATATAGTTATCAGCTTCTTGACCTGACTCCACCTTATTTAAACCATCTCTAATTCTCAATCCCAATAACTGTTGATAGGCACTAATAAACTTATCTCTGCTCTCCTCAGAAATAGCCTTCTTTTCAGCTAATACTTCTAACCTTTCAAAGGTAGAACTTTCAGTAATCCCCTCTTTTAAAGCAAAAGCTCGTGTACAGTCTACCATTTGTACAGAACCACCTAACTTCAAATTAAGCTCTCCCCGATGTTCTTCAGAACTTTCAGTAATTAACCTCCCAAAGATACCTAAAGGAAGATCATTATATAAAGCAACCTTACCTAAATAAAATAAGGTAGTTTGACTTTGTTGAAACTTATCTATCAAATACTCTCTAATCCGTTGAGCTAAGTATCGCTCTCCATAGATAGGCCGAAAATCAAAAAAGATATTAAAGGCCCTAACTCTAGCAAAAGTTAAATCAGCTACCCACTGCCTAATAATTTCTTTCCACTTGCTAAAGGAATTGCGCCAATAATGGTTGCTGACCATCACTCCTCCATCACATTCTTCGAAGCCACATTTGACGAGTTTATCAACAACTTTTTCACCTAAAATTCTGAAATATTCTTGAACTTCTTCTTCTTTTTCTTCAGGATCAGCAAAAATAAAGGCGTTATCCTGATCTGTCCGCAAAAACTGCTCCTTACGACCAGCACTACCCATCTGTAAAAAACAGTAATCCACCGGCGGAACACCATAACCCTCCTGCTTCATCTCTTCTTCACAGAGCTTAATTACTCTCTTAGTTAAACGATCATTAAATTCAGTTATTAATTTACAGATCTCACGAGTCGATGCCTTCTCCACTACTAAAGCCTTTAATACTTTATCAACTTTTTTACGAGCTTCATTCAAACCAGCCACAGAGTTTTTAGTCTCTATCTCATTAACGATTGTTACTAAGCCAGCATCTCTAGTTTGAGCTAAATCACGAATAGTAACTATCCCTACTATCACATTTCGTTCAACTACTACTACGTGTTTAAGTTGATGCTTTACCATATTATATAAGGCTTGATAAAAAAAAGCGTTTTTAGGTACCGTTATCACTTCAGTAGACATAATCTCTTCAGCAACAACCTGCCCAGTATCCTTTTTTGCCGCTACCAGCTTATGAACCATATCTTTTTCAGTTATAATACCCACTGGCCTATTTCTTTTTTCAACTACCACTGAACTTACATTCTGTTTCTGCATAATTTCAGCTACTTGATCAACAGGCGTAGTTTTAGTACACGTCGCCACTGGAGAACTCATAACTTGAGAAACCCTTTTTCGAAAAGGATGAATATCAAGAGCATTATCTTCTTTCTGCTGATAATCTTCTCTTTTTAAAAGAGACTGATAGCAGGACTCCTTCCAATTAATCAAAGACTTTATTAAATGCTCTGCTAATTGAGGTTCCTCTTTAATTAATAACTGTAAATCTTTTTTACTTAACACAAGACATTTAGCATCATCAGCTGCTACAGCAGAACTACTGTAAATCTGCTTTTGACTAAAAACTTCTTCACCTAAAAAATCACCTGGATAACGATAGCCAATAGACTTACTAATTCCTAATTCATTACTAACAACTAGCTCTATAAATCCAGCTAAAATAATATAAAGCTTATTATCAACTTTCTCATTCTGTTCAAAAATATAATCATCTTCAACATAACTTTTTATTTTAGCTTCTGGAGCTACTTTAGCTAATAATTCTACTGCTGAAACTTCTGAACTAATAAACTCATCTAATATTTTTACTGCTTCCATAATATATCCTCCATAAGTAAAGCTTATTATTACTTTCTACGATTAGTATAACACAAAATTAGTAAAAAAACAATAATCTTCAGACAATTCTAATAATTGTGATCTTTTTAACAAGTCTTAAGATTATTCTGTTCAATCTTTAGGTAAAAACATTAAAGGCATGCCCAGTTAGTTTCATCAACTCATCCACAGCTCCCAAAGAATCTTTTAGAGCCCGATAATCCTCTTTATTTAGTTGCTGAGGATTAATATGGTTATCAACCTCTTCTCCTAACTCTAACTTATTTAAGCCATCTCTAATCCTCAAGCCTAATAATTGCTCATAAGCATTAATGAACTTATCCTTATCATCATTAGAAATTATACTCTCCTTTGCCAAAGCCTCTAATCTCTCAAAAGTAGAAGTTTTAATAATTCCTTCCAGCAAAGAAAAAGCTCGCACACAATCGACCATCTGCACACAACCACCTAGTTTTAAATTGATTTCCCCTTTATGTTCTTCGGAATTTTTAGTAATTAATCTTCCAAAAAGTCCTAAAGGAAGCTTATTTTGAAGTGCATACTTACCTATATTATGAGTTATTCTCGCATTTTTCTGAAAATACTTTAGTAACTTGTTTTTTAATTCTTTAGCTAAATAAAGATCACCATAAATGGCTCTAAAATCAAGAAAAATAGAAAGAGACCTAATCCTAATATTATCTAATTTTGCAAGCCACTTCTCCATAATCTCTACCCATTCAGCAAATGAGTTTCGCCAGTAATGATTATTAACCATCACTCCTCCATCACATTCTTCAAAGCCACATTTAACCAACTTATCAACAATTTTTTCACCTAAAATTCGAAAATATTCCCGAATTTCTTCTTCTTTTTCTTCATCATCAGCAAAAATAATGGCATTATCCTGATCCGTCCTTACAAACTGCTCCTTACGACCAGCACTACCCATCTGCAAAAAACAGTAATCTACCGGAGCTAAACCATAACCTTCCTGTTTCATTTCGTTTTCACAAAGCTCAATCACTCTTCTAGTTAAACGGTCATTAAACTCGGTAATCAACTGACAAATTTCTTTAGTTGATGCCTTTTCCACTACTAAAGCTTTTAAAACCTGGTCTACCTTTTGTCTAGCTTTATTTAATTCCGAAATAGAGCGTTGAGACTCTATTTCATTTACAGTAGTAACCAAACCAGTATTTCGAGTCTGTGCTAAATCACGAATAGTAACTATGCCTACTATTACTTCTCGTTCAACAACTACTACGTGTTTTAATTGATGCTTGACCATACTATATAGGGCTTGATAAAAGAAAGCATTTTTAGGCACCGTTATTACCTCGGTAGACATAATCTCTTCAGCTAAAACTTTATTAAAATCCTTTTTTTGAGCAATTAATTGATGTACTATTTCTTTTTCAGTAATAATTCCTACTGGCTTATCGTTCTCAGCAACTACTACCGAACTTATATTTCGTTTCTGCATAGCCTGAGCTACTTCCCAAATATGCGTTGTTCTAGCACAGGTTTCCACAGGAAAATTCATTACTTCAAAAATCTTTTTTCGAAAAGGATAGATTTTAATAGTCTCTTGTTGATCTCCTTGATAATCTTCTCGTCTTAAAAGCGCTTGGTAACAGGAGTCTTCCCAATCAATTAAAGAATTTAACAAATACTCTACAAACTTATGTTCTTTTTTGATTAATAGTTTTAAAGACTTTTTAGTTAATACAAAGCAGGAAACATCTTCAACTGCTAAAGCAAAATTATTATAGGTCTGCCTTTCGCTAAAGCTGCTAAAAGCTTCTTCACCTAAAAAGTCCCCTGGATAACGATAGTCAATAGATTTATTAACTCCCAGTTCATCACTGATAATTAACTCTACAAAGCCCTCTAAGATAATATACAATTCAGTTCTTGCTTGCTCATTCTGTTCAAAAATATAAGTACCTTCTGTATAGCTTTCAACTCTAGCTTCTGCTCCTGCCTCTGCTAATACTTCCTTTAATTCTTGAGCAGAAATTTCTAAATTAATTACCCGCGCCAGCATTTTTATACTCTTCATAATTCATCCTCCATAAATAAACAGTATTGTTCTTCTTTACTAAATTTTATTATAGCACAAAGCTTATTGAAGAGCAATAATACTCAAATAATTCTAATTATTATGACTTTTTTAAACAAAACTTATTAAAAGTTACTACTAAAAAGAAATATATCCGGAGAAGAATATAATCCTCCTCCGGAATCTAAGTAAGTCAGGTCAAGAAATTTATAGATATTAATCTTTAATTACTGATGAGTCGGACTATGCACTTTACGTACCATCATCCGTACCTCTTCAGGCGGTGGTGAGGTTAGCTTAGAAACAATGATTATAATAATAAAAGCCAAAGGAGCTGCTACGATAGCCGAAGATGTAGCGGGAATCCACGTATCCCAAAAGGCATGCCCGCGCATAAATAAGGCTGTTAAGGAGATAACAAGCCCTACAAGCATCCCGACAATAGCTCCTTCCTTGGTAGTTCTCTCCCACCACAGCCCTAAGAAAAAGACCGGGAAGATAGTACTACCAGCTATAGCAAAGGCCATACCTACTAAATCCGCAATTAAAGCCGGTGGATTTAGGGCTACGATAGTTACTGCAACCCCTAAACCTAGAGTAGTCAAACGAGCTACTACCAACTGCTGCTTTTCAGTAGCATCAGGTTTGATAATACTGGTAAAGAGATCGTGAGATACTCCAGCTGAAGCAGCCATAAATAGTCCCGAAGTAGTACTAAAGGAAGCTGCTACTGCCCCGGCTGCTAAAGCTCCTACTATAAACTGCGGTAAATCAGCAAATTGAGCCGCAATAACCACAATTACATCTGCCATTTCCGAAGTAACAGGATAAATACTATTGATATCGAAGTTTAACATATTTCCAAAAGTAGCATATGCAGGAGCACTCCAGTAAAGAACACAGATAAAGAAGAGACCCCATACACAAGACCAACGAGATGTCTTTTCGTCTTTAACTGTATAGAAACGAGTCAGTACATGTGGTAAACCACAGGTACCTACGATCATCGTAAAGGCTAGAGCAATCCATTGATAAACGCCAGCATTAGCAAAGGGCTCGGAAAACTCCCTAGCAATCTCGGTGGTTACATCACTGACCGCTGCTCCATAGCCAATTTGAGGAATTGCCGCAAAATAACCTAAGCGACTAGCAATTAAGAATAATGGGATCAGATAAGCAATAATCAAGATTGCGTACTGAATAGCTTGATTTCGAGTAACTCCTAACATACCGGCTAGCAAGATATAACTAATCACAGCTATGGTTCCTACTATCACTCCGGTACTATACTCCATTCCAAAGATATAACCAAACATCAAAGCAATACCTCTATACTGAGCCACGGCATAAACAAAACCAATAATTACTGTAGTTACAGCAGCAATACCCCGGGCCCAATTAGAGTAATAACGATCACCTATAAAGTCAGGTGCCGTATACTTACCGTACTTTCGAATCTGAGTTGCCATAAAGATCAACAGAATAAAGTATCCAGTAGTCCAACCAACTATATAGGCTAGACCAAAAAATCCTAATAAACCAATAGTTCCTGCCATACCTAAGAAACTAGCAGCACTCATCCAGTTTCCGCCAATAGCCATTCCATTTTCAATTGCCCCTACTGAACGACCAGCTACCCAATAGTCATCTACATCAACAACTTTTCTGGTAATTCCTACAATTACAAAGAGAGCAATAATACCAATCATTAATAATGCAGGACCCAGTTTAAAACTAATGTCAAGACCGACAGCTACTTCTTCCATTTTCCTCCACTCCTTTCGTTGTTAAGGTTTAATGTCCTGCTTCTTCATCATCATCCTCGTCTAAGATTCCGTATTCTGAATGGAAACTATCCATTCTGTAAGCAAAGACTCCGCTTAAAACCAAAGCTGTTAACGGAGAACCCTGAGCAGTCATCCACCAAGCAAACGGGAAACCTAAAAATCTAGCTCTCCATAAAGGACCAGCTCCAGTAGCAGTTTCAGCAGTCAACCACAGTAAGATCGGACCTCCAAAAACAACTACTACCCAAATGATAAATGTAGTCCAAATGATAAATAAGCTTTCTCTCATAAAATCAGTACCTGGACTGATCAGATTTACCTCTTTAGAAAGATAATCCACTTCTTCTTTGTTTTCAATTGCCATTAAAAACACCTCCTGATTAATAGTTGATTTACTTAGACTTTGACAACCCTGTACAAGCTTTGTTTAAAATCACTTTTCCCTCTTAAATTCATCTGCCAATATTAAAAAACTCACCTCCTCTTTTAATATTCAAGCTCAACTAGTATCAAGTTCATTATTGCTAATATTAGCAATAATCTTATTATTCTTATAAGTTTTTATATTGCCATGATTATGAATCTTATAAATGTTTTAAATTTTCTGACAATTAACTTGTAATATATTTATTCAAGATAAATTGGAATATTCCTGCAAGAATAATAAATTTTTTTAAAAAATTTTATAATTAACGTTAAATAGAATAAATAATTATTTTTTTAAGCATTTTTTCTACTTTAACAGTAAAGGTTCTTATTTATAGCAAGAGTATTTTTTCTTCAGTTTCTAATTGATAATAATAACCAGGTCTAATCCGAATAGACCGCCCCTTCTTTTCTAACACAATCTGACCATAATCTACTACCTCTCGATTCGGCTTCATCTCTAAAGCTAACTTATCAACTAAATACTCTCTATCTTCCTGAGTAAAGTCTATATCCGCTTTGGATAAACCTTTGGTATCAATCCGCAAAACTGTTATTAGTTCTAACCAAGAATTATTAGCATCTATTTTTTGTAGTTCATATTCAGCAATATACCTAAAATTGGCTAAGCACTCACTTAAACCCAAAGAAATGGAGTATACAGTCTTATGCTGAACTAAGTAACTCTTTAGTTTTTGATAAGTACTAGTTTGACTATGCCAAAAGTAAATTCTATATTTGACATCCTTCAGCAGTTCAGTTTTAATCCGAGTTCTATTATCAATACGAGCCATCAATTTAGCTGACTTAGTATCGATCAAATTCAGATTAACTCTAGTTTTTTTAATAGGCTTTTTGATCTGAATCCCTATCTTACACTGACCCGGCTTAAAATAATTTAAGTAGTTATCTTTACTTAAGCCTAAAATAGCCCCTATTATGCCGTAAAGAGTAGTTTTAGGAGGAATAGAAAAGGTCAAAGGAGAGGTAGTAGTATAGTATTTTTTAAAATGAGCATAGTCGGCCCAAATATCGAAAACTAATACTTTGTTGATATCGATTTTCCCCACCTCCTTGAATAACTCAAAAAACAATTCTCTTAAAACCATCAATCTCAGCCAATTGTACCTCCGTCCCTTCAGCAATCAGTTGAAGTCTAGGATTAAGCAAGTATTCAACAGAGTCCACTTTATCCCAAAATCTATTTAATATCTTTAATAGCCCAGTAATATCCAGTTGATAATCAACAACATCTCTAAGCTGCTCCCCTCGCTTTTCCGTAACTAATTGCAGATAATTTTTCAGTTCACCAATAAAAAAGTTTTTCTCAGAATAATTAACCTTTAATAACAAGCGAGGAGTCTGCCCTATCTTACTGCGACTATGTAAACTTTTAGTCCCCTTCCAGATTCCTTCCAGCAACAACTGTACATCCTCTTCGGTTAAGTTAGTCTTTTGGCCGGTATTTTCATTAATGATTCCGTAAAAACCAATCAAAGAATAGCTAAGTATATACTCCTCGCGAAAAGTCTTTTTACTCTTTCCTGTCTGCGAAGCAAAAGCCCCAGTTCCTTTAATATATTTTAACTCCACAGGATGTAAAGAACGGCCCATTTGAAATTGAACGGGCCCGGTATAAGTAATAGAATCTTCCGCTAAAGGAATTACCCCACCAAAAAGCCTCACATCAATACAGCTTTCCAATATTAACTCAGGATCCTCGGCAAAATCTTTAGCTCGAGTCTTACTATCCTGAATACCATCTTTAGTCTTTATTTCGCGCACAAAGATATCTTTATTTTTAGACTGCCCATCATAGCCTCGATATTCATAGAGATAATCTCTAATAGTTCTTTTTAAACGTACGTCAGTAACTAAATTAACTCCCGTTTCTTTATCAAGACGAGGCTTATTCTCATCCAAAGGATCACCATTAGGATTAGCATCTTTGATATCATAAAGAAAAACTAACTCGCTTCTTTGCTGCAATAGTGGCATCAATTGCTGACCTCCCATCTCTTATCCTGAGGCTGAAGTTTAGTAGCCTGGCTCATTCCAAAGGCAAAGTAAAAAGAAAGTTTATTATTGGTGATTGAATTAAAATCACTATCTACAAAAAGATCTGTCATTAGCTTCTTTAATTTTTTTAACTGTAGAGCAGAGATTTGAAGATAATCATTCAGCTTAGTAAATAATTCAGGATGAAGATCTTCTAAAAGCTTTTGGTTCAATTTTAAACCATTCAATTTATCTCTAAAAGGAGCAATCCCGTTATACTCTTTCTTTTGTAAATTCAATATTTTTTGAGTAAATAAACCTTGTAGAAAGATCAGTTGTTTAATCTTAGAATCCAAAACATCACTCTGCTCAGCTAAAAAATTTATTATTGGAAATTCAATCTCATCAAAAAACTTTAAACAGCCTTCCACTTCTTGCTCACCCCAGTTCAACAGTTCCAACTGCTGCAAAAACTTCAAAATCATTACTGCTTTCAGAGTATCACTCCAAATAGAACGTTTAGCTCTAAATTTTTCCTGTAAATGATCAGCAAATCTCTCCATTAATAGTGCTTCCGAAAGTCTTTGGCCAGTAAAAATACTACTGATAATCTCCAAAAACTCTGTAGTAAAGTCCAGTTTATGCTCACGATTTATATAAAAGAAGTTAGCAATCAGTTCAAGTTTAAACTTTAAATCTAGCGAAGCATCACTAACTGCTAGATTTTTAAATAACTCTTCTTCCTCAACTCTCTCTTTAACAGCAAATATCCTTCGTAAGTAAGTTGGAGTAATGTTTTCCACATATAACAAAATTCGAAAAGCACTATTCTGCTGTTCATAAAATAATAGATTAAAACTAATAAAGTTCTCAAGCTCACTCATCGACCTAAAGAAATCCTTTTTAGCATTAGTTAAATTCTTTCCCTCTGTTTTAGTTTCCAAAGTTTGAACTTGATTTAAATACTCTAAAATTTTAAAAAGCTCCTGCTTATCTTCATTTTTACTATTAAAAATTGTCTTAGGGATAATGAAGTAATCAATTCCACATAAATTAGTCTTTAATTTATTTTCCAGGTACTTTCTACCTAAACTTAAAGCCTTAGCACATTTAGGACAGACAGGATAGTTTCTCCAAGCCTGCTGGCGATTAAAACCTCCCGTAGTAAAGCCTGGTTTATCTAAGGTATAGAAAGAAAAAGTCCCTACATAGCCATAAGTTTTATCAGCCTGCTGCGAACAGATATAACAGAGGTTATTTTCACCAATAGACTTCTGCTCCTGTTTAAGATAGGAGCTTTTATAGTAAAACTGTTTTTCATAACTCTCCATCAGTAACTCCACAAACTCCTGAAAGTCTCCCACATACTTCAAAGTACTATCCTTATTCTTGAAGGCTATAGTCAGTATAGCCTCATCAGAATACTTTATTTCAGCTAGCCGATTATATATTTTGCTAGCCACTTGCTGCTCTTGAAACTGCTCATAGATTGCTAAAATTATTTCCTCGCTCTTCTTTTTTCCTTTCAATCTACTATAAATTTTCTGCAAAGGACGCTGGATTCTTTGAAAAGTCTTTTCTAAATCGGTCAATTTAGAAGTAGGTGTTAGATCTCCCCCACGAGGACTACCATACTTATAAGCATACTTAGTCAACTTTTCTTTACTAAAATCTTCAACTACTACTTTATCAAAAACTATCTGAGCTGCCTCTTCTTTAAAAGCAATCACCAATACAGTATTATAACTACCTCTGGAGTTAGGATTATCTACTATCTGAGCTAACAAATCTTGATCTGAACTCTCTCTTTTATAATCCCCTATCGATTTCAAAGCATGAATCAAAGTTATCACTCCCTCCAAATAATAGCTAATCTTTTTTCGCTTCAATTATTGTCCCAAAACCTCTAGCAGATGATTTGCCAAGACCTATATATTCGGGTAAAAAAATATTTGTTTGAAAATAACCTATAAAACCGATCATTAACTGACCCTTAAAGTTAACCTCCACCTCTTCTAACTGTGAAACTACCTTAATCTCCTCTTCTACCCACCAATCTACTCCTTTAGCAAAACTAAGAATATTACCGATTAATATTTTAGCTAAAAACTGTTGCTGTTGTGCTAAACAGCTATCCTGTATTTCCGCGGAATAAAATCTATAATTTTCCTGATTCAAAGCTAGCCAAGGAGAAAAAAATCGATATCGATATTTCAACTGATCAATCTTAGAAAGTACCTTCAGCTTTTCAGCGATAACCTGCAGTTCCTTTTCGGGATCTACATATAACCGTTGTCCTAAAGTTAGTTTATCAATTTCCAAAAAGTTTTGGCTTAAAAGTTCAGCTCCTTTAGCTAAACCAATTACTGTAGGCTGTCCTTGATATATCTTATACTGGATTAAGGGGTAAGCATATCTATAACCACCGTCTTGATGGTGATTATGAAAGAGTATATTTTCAAAGCGCTTAGCAAAGAAACCTCTTAATTTATAACCATAACTTAAAGGAAGTTGATCTGCTAATTTGAATTTTAATACTGCTTTTTTTATCTTCATTACTCTTAAGCACTCCTTCATTTTGTATTATATTCATAATATTCTGAATATTAATAATAAAAAAACTATTCAGTTATTATTTTAACATTATTCATAGAAAAGTTCAATCATTACTCAGCAAAAACCATAATAATAAATAAAAAAGGAGTCCCGTATAGGACTCCTTTTTTAGAAATAATCTATATTATTGCTTGCGCATAATAAACGATTATAACTTAGTTACATTTTCAGCTTGAAGACCTCTATCGCCTTCAACTACTTCAAACTCTACTTCTTGACCTTCATCCAAAGTTTTGAATCCATCCTCCTGAATAGCAGAGAAATGTACAAATACATCATCTTCTCCCTCAACTGTGATAAATCCATAACCTTTTTTCCCGTCAAACCACTTTACTGTTCCTGTTTTCATAAAATTTATTCCTCCTAATTTGTCTGGCTTAATAGCCAACAAACATATATTATCACGATATACAGTCGTTGTCAAGAAAAAGCTACTATTATCTCCAAAAAACTTTAAATTATTATTACTCAATTCCTAAAATTCAAACCTCATCTTCAAGGTCTTTTACTAGTGATTTAGGAATTCTATCCAAAAAATCCAATACCACATCCGGTCTATCGGTTATATAGCCACTGGATTGAAAGTGAGCCAAAACTTTAACCTGCCACAGTTCATTGATAGTATAAGGAAAAACAAAAAGCCCTTTTTCGTGAGCCGCAGCAATATACCAAGGCCAGCTCATAAAACCTTTAGTACCTAAACCATCAGCTAAACCCTCTGCTCTTCCCAACCAGTGGGCCCAACTCCGCCGAGTAATCATATTATCAGTAATTAATAAAAGTCGAGGAATCTCTGGAATTAACTCTTTAAACTCTCTTAAGCTATCCTCTTTAAAAGAAAAAAATATAGTTTTAGCAAAGTCCTCTTTTTCCTTATCAGCCGCTAACCAACCCTCTTCCTCTAAAATATCGACTATTTCTGCTTCAATACCTGGATACTTTTGAGAATCTTTAGTTTCCAAGATTAAACCGGGAGTATGTTCGCCACCTTTAGCAATCTCAATCAGCTCTGTTAAAGTAAGAATCTCCAAACCCTGATACTCCTCCCGAGCATAGCGAGAAGTTTGGTTAAACCAGCTCCCGAAATCCAACTTTTTTAACTCTTTATAGGTAAAACTTCCTACTGGATCATCTTTTCTTTTCGGAAAAATCTCCTCTACATTAGAAGTTCTACCCAAAGTTTGATCGTGAATAACCACTATTTCTCCGTCCTTAGTTCTTTGCAAATCTGCCTCCAAATAATCAGCTTTCATCTCTCGCGCTTTAATATAAGCAGCAGCAGTAGACTCCGGAGCTTCTATAGAAGCTCCTCGATGAGCAATCACAGTTGGATAAGGAATACCCTGCCGATTAAGTATTTCTTCTCCCTGTAAATCGGGATTTATTAAATAATAACCACCATAAAACAGCATGAAAAAAGAAAATAAAATCGCCATGATAATAGCTAATTTCACTTTCATTTATTTAACCCACCCTTGATTAATTCTGAGCCCGCTCTGTAACTAAGATCTTCTTTCTTAAATATTCCATAATATCCAACACCTTATCCTTTTCTTTCGTCGGTAGCTCTACTTTTTCCTCTCTTCTATCCTCAAGATAACCTATTTTTTCAAACTCTCCTAACTGCTCAACAAAAAGATGGTCTTTATACAGAACCTGAGGCAGTTCATGCATAAAAATAACTGGAGCTTCCTCACCTTTCAATAGCGAAGAACCAATAAAACCCTCTGGTTTCGTTTCCGCACCCATTATATCTAAAATCGTAGGTGCCAAATCAGTAATAGTACCAGTCTTTTCAATAGTACCGGCTTCAAGCTCGGGATGCTTAATCAATAAGGGGATATGTTCTGGCTTTTTGACATTTTTATCGAGCTTAAAGTCTACACTTGAAGAGTATTCTGGAGTATCAATACTAGCATCATGATCTGAATAAATAACAAATAAAGTATCTTCCTTTAAGCCTTTTTCTGCTAATCCTTCAATAAACATTTCTAAAGACTTGTCTACAAAGGAAATAGATTGAAAGAAGTCATGAAGCAGTTGATCTTCAATATCACTATAAGCTTCTATAGTTTGATCGTCAGGATAAAAACTAAAGGGAGTATGGCTAGTTACAGTAATGAAATAAGCAAAAAATGGACTATCAGCTTCTGCTAAGTAATCTAAAGACTGCTTAAAGAAATCATAATCGTTTATCCCCAGATAACCCTCTTCCATCTCCATCACCCGATCAGCACTAGAAAAGTCCTCTCGACTATAAAACTCATCAAAGCCTAGCTCAGGATAGGCCAGATGTCGATTAAAGAACCTTTTATCATTACCATGAAAAGCTAGAGTCTCATATCCCTGCTTTCCTAAAACTCTAGCTAAAGAATCGAATTCCGTCATATCATTATTTTTAAAGGTATCAGTTCTATTAACTGGATACAATGAAGTTAACAGCGAAAAGTCAGCATCAAAACTCCCATTCACATGTTTAGTGTAAAAGTTCTCAGCATAGAGACTATCCTCCTTAAGCTCATTCAAAAAAGGAGTTAACTGACGCTCATTATGCTCATAACCAAGTAATTTCTCATCTAAAGACTCCACTTGAATAACAATTATATTGCTATCTTCTTCAATTAATGCTTCCCCATCCAGTTCATCCGCTAATAAAAAAGGGGGAGTTTCCGGCTTAACTGCATATGATCTATCTACATAAACAGATTCATAAAGTTCATATAAATAAAGCGGAATAACCCCATATACATTAACAAATCCGGAAGTACTTCTATTATAAAGTTCTGGCGCTGTTTTATTGTTTAACAATAAATTAGTAGTAAAAACCTGAATAATTAATAATAAAGCTATAACAACCCCCGCTAAAACCCGAGGTTTTTTCTGGCTCTTCTTAATAGGTAATCTATCCCCAAACTGATTACTAATACTTCCTTGCTTATCCTTAAACAAGAAGGCAGCTAATAAAATTAGATCTACGATAAAAACAAGATCCCAATAATTAATAATATGACTAAACAAAACCTTACTAGAACCACCAGCTTCACTTCTAGCCATATCAACAACACTTAAATAGTTGCCAAAATAGCGATTATACCAAAGATTTGCTAAAAAGAACAATGAAAATAAGGATAGTATTAATAATAAAAAAATACGACCTTTTTTAATTTTTAGCATAGGAAATAGAAAATAAACACTAAATAAAATAAAAACTAAATTTTTGAAAATAACCCCGGTAAAAGAAGGAACATTAAATATCTGGATTAGAAGATAGTTATATTTAATCAAAAATCCTAGCAAAAAAGTTACAGCAAAACATTTTTGTTTTTTTGTTAAATTATTTAAACCTTGCATTTATACTCCTCCTAATAGCTATGGTGCAATAAAATTATATAAGACTTCGAGTTTAATATCAAGCATTTTCTTTTTCAGATCAGGGCAATCGCATGAATAAATTTTATTTTAAAACTCAATCTTATTTCTTATACTCAGTTTGAATTTAAAAAATGCA